>NZ_JBSRXO010000002.1:0-1019615 GCF_054055695.1 Burkholderia sp. PvR073 | reverse complement strand
GCCGGGCATGCCTGGGCGAACTGATCCAGATCGACGGCAGCGACCATCGATGGTTCGAGGAGCGTGCGCCGGCGTGTACGCTGCTGGTGTATGTGGACGACGCGACGAGCCGGTTGATGATGCTGCACTTCACGCAGACCGAATCGACCTTCAGCTACTTCGAAGCGACGCGAGCGTACATCGAGCGGCACGGCAAACCTGGGGCGTTCTACAGTGACAAGGCCAGCGTGTTTCGCAACGTGAAGCCGGGCAAGACGGGCAATCGTGTGACGCCGTTTGGCCGGGCGATGTACGAGCTGAACATCGATACGTTCTGCGCGAACAGCAGTTCAGCCAAGGGACGAGTCGAGCGAGCCCATCTGACGTTGCAGGACCGATTGGTCAAGGAGATGCGATTGCGCGGGATCAACACGGTGGCCGACGCCAATGCTTATGCGCCCGCCTTCATGGCCGCCTATAACGCGCGCTTCGCGAAGCCGCCAAAGAGCGACTTCAATGCGCATCGGCCGCTACGGGCGGACGAGAGTCTCGACTTGGTGCTGACGTGGCGCGAGCCGCGCAAAGTGACGAAGTCGCTCACGGTGCAGTACGACCGGGTGATGTACTTGTTGGACGACACGCCGGCCAACCGGAAGTTGATCGACCGTCAGATCGAGGTCTGGGAGTACCCGGATGGGCGGATCGAAATCCGGGCTGACGGACGTGTGTTGCCCTGCAGGCAGTACGACCGCCTGGCCGAAATCGATCAAGGTGCCGTCGTCGAGCACAAGCGCTTGAGTCACGTGTTGCAGGTCGCGCAAGCCCTTCAGGCGCAACGCGATAACAGTCGAATCGGTAAAGCTCCGTCTCGAACGCATCGAGGCGACTCAACCCGGACCGACCGAAACGAACCTCAAACGGGCAAGAAGAAGCAACGCGAGATCACGCAGACCGACGTCGAGCATGTGATCGTGGATCTGGCGCAACGTAGGCAGACCGCAAAGCCCTCAGACAAACCTGGCCGCCGGTCTGCAAAAGCTGGAGAAACAAACGTGAGCGCCCTGCCCGTTCAAGCACCGACCTTCGACACTGCGTAACGGTCAAAACGAGGAAACAGAAGTAGCAAAACCAACCTTAAAACCGGACATTTTTAAATAGCTGGAAGGTGGACATCTGAATCCGGGTATGACAAATCTGTAAGAGCAAAGTTGTAATCTATGGCCAGCCCGAATTTTGCAACCCCTGGTTCTGACGTCCTCATGGCTTGCGCAAATCTATCCGGAATCGTTGTTCCGCGATGAAAATCGCACCGGTCGATCCTCATAATGTCGGCAGCTGCTGTGAGCTGTACAACTTGTCAGGTTCTTCGTCCGGTCGCTGTGCCGTTGGATCATCAAATTGCCAGCAGTCGCAAAACCTTGTTGGGTGAAACGGCGAATCAGTCCGCGAGCTTCAAGCGCGCGGGATCGTATGTGGTGTGTCTGATCAGTACCGCCCAGGCGATGCGCGCGAGCTTGTTCGCGACGGCACACGCGACCACGTTTGAGTGCCGGCGAGTCAGCATCGAGCGAATCCATTCCCCGAGCCTGTCCGTACGTTTTTCCACGCGCTGGATAACCGCTCGGGCGCCTTGCACAAGCAAGTGTCGCAGATGCTTGTCGCCTCGTTTGCTGATGCCGCACAGGACACTTCGTCCGCCGGTGCTGTGCTGACGTGGCACCAACCCGATCGAAGCCGCGAAGTTCCGGCTGCCCTCGAACTGGGCGACGTTGCCGACTTCCGACGCGAGAAGGCTTGCCGTGATGGTGCCGATGCCGGGGATGGACAGTAACCGGGCCGCGTTCTCGTCTTCGCGAAGCTGTACCGTCAGATCCCGCTCGAGATCATCAACCTGCTGATCCAGGTAACGATAGTGAGCATGGAGTCGGTGGACAAGCTGGATCAGCCGCGGTGGCAGATCGTGTACTGCAAGCACATCGGGCAGCCGGCGTAGTGTGGCCTTCGACAGAGGAACGACGATGCCGAACTCGAGCAGGATTCCGTGAATCCGGTTGATGGTGGCCGTGCGCTCTGCTACCAGTCCTTCACGCGCACGATGCATGGCGGCTAGAAGTTGTTGCGCCTCCGTTCGAGGCTCGACGAAGCGCATCGAGGGTCGGCACGCTGCTTCGCAGATCGCTTCGGCATCGATGTAGTCGTTCTTGTTGCTCTTCACGAAAGGCCGCACGTATTGAGCTGAAATCAGCTTCGCTTCGTGCCCCATCGCATTGAGCTTGCGTGCGAGCCAGTGCGAACCCGCACAAGCCTCCATGACGACGGTAACCGCCTTGAGATTGCTGAAGAACGGGAGCAACTGTACGCGCGAGAGCCTCTTGCGAAACACCTCGTGTCCCTTGGCATCTTGTGCGTGCAGATGGAAGACATGCTTGCCCAGATCGATGCCGATCAGCGTGATCTCGTTCATGGCGCTCTCCTCTACTTCGGACCGAATTGCCTATCGTAGAACGGTCGCGGGGATCGGGCTGGCCATTTCATTATGTCGCATCTGGGCAAAGTTGAAATGTCGTAGTCCGAGGGTTTCGGCGCATGCTGGCGGCGGGTCGAACTGCCGGAGCGCATCGTGGGCCAACCTGGACTGATCACCATGAGCATGCGCGAGTTGGACCGATTCAAGGTCATTCAGGACGTAGCTGATGGCAAGCTCAAGCCATGGCGTGCGGCAGAACGGCTGGAATTGACGACGCGGCAAGTTCGCCGGCTGGTCGCCAGATTACGGGAACACGGGCCTCAAGGCCTCGTGTCGGGACGGTATGCGAAGCCCAGCAACAACCGGCTGGACGCGGTAATTGTGGACCGGGCGCTGTCGATCATCCGTGACCGCTACGCCGATTTCGGGCCGACGTTGGCCTGCGAGAAGCTCTGGGAATGTCACGGCATTCGGCTGGCCAAGGAAACGATCAGGAAGCTGATGACGGACGCTGGGCTCTGGATTCCGCGCCGGCAACGTCTGCCGAAGACCAGCCTCGCTGTATCACGGTCGGAATTGCCCACCTCCATTCGTCGATGCCCGCTGCGGCAAGTACACCACAGCGGGCTGTGCGACTGACGACCTAGACTAACTACCTAACCTAAGCAGTTGTCAGTAGGCCGAACCTTACCAGACATACCCGGCGCTACCGCCAACGGCCACCGTACCGCGCGTGTTTGTCGAGCCACCGCCTTTGAAAATCCAGCTACCGCCAGGCAGATAGGTCGACACGCCGACAGCGAAACCCGTCTGACCAGCGTAATTGCCGACCGCCACGCCGACGACCGACTTACCGGGCGCGGGTGCTTGCGGGAGCATCGACAGCGCGACGGCCGAAGCCGAACCGGCGTTCGCATCCCTGCGATACTTTTGGATGTCGTCCCGAACGCTGTTAACTGCGCTGTTGAACTGGCGTACGTTCACGGCATCAGTCGGCGCCGTACCGTCTGCAACGTTGGTAATCTGACGCTCAGCTCCCGGCGCGCCGACCGAAACCGTGTTGTCCCTGTCTGCAATTGAATTCGCACCCAGGGCAACCGAATTGTTCGCGGTCACTCGGGAGTTCGCGCCAATTGCAGTCCCGTTCGTGCCCGTGACGTTCGAACCGTCACCGATTGCGGTTCCGTTCGTGCCTGTCACCTTGGAACCCGAGCCAATGGCAGTTGCGCGCGGAGCCGTAACAGTCGAGTTGGTTCCGATTGCCGTACCATCTTGACCCGAAACGTTTGCGCCGTTGCCCACAGCGGTCCCGTTGGGGACCGACACGACCGAATTGTTCCCTACCGCGGTGCCGGTTTGGTCTGCAACCGTGCCATTCGAACCGGAAGTGGAAATTGTGTCGACCTTCGCTGTGAGAGACGTAAGGTTATTCGAGAGAACGGAAACTTGACTTGCCACAGCGAAAAGCTGTGAGCCGTTGACCGCGTCCGTACTCGTTGCGCTGATTTCACCGGCGGCGACGTTCACGATCTGGCGCTCGGCGCCTGCGCTGCCCACGCTCACCACGCCGACGGGTGTGCCCGCGAAGCCGCTGTAGTTGACGCCATTCAGCGTCGCGCTGCTGACCGTGGTAAACGCGCGCGTTACTGCGCCGGAGCCCAACGCCACGGAATTTGCATCGGCTGCCGAAGCATTTTCGCCAATCGCAATCGCGTTCTGGGCAGTTGCCTGTGCGCGGGCAATTGAAACGCTACCGATCCCGCTTGCGACAGAATCCACACCGATTGCCGTCGCGTCAGCCGCGTTCGCGTTCGCCTGAAAACCCACGGCTGTGCCGCCAGCAGCTGAACTATTGGTGCCGACCGCCGTTGAAAAGGTAGCGGTGGTATGTGCCAGCGCACCAATCGCGGTCGAGTCGCTATTCGCGGCGCTCGACCCGCCACCGTACGCTACTGCTCTGGCGCCGTTTGCGACCGAATTAGAGCCGACCGCCGTCGCATTCCGGCCATTTGCCGAAACCGTATCGCCCAATGCCGTTGCCGCCCCGCCCTGCGCTGACACAAAGACGCCGACTGCGGTGTTCTGGCTCGAACCATCGGCACCGGCGACTGCGGGAAACGTTCCCCCCGTGGTTGCTGGCGGCGCCGCCGCAGCACCGCCGATCGTCTCGTTGATACCACCGTTCTGGCCGCCGACCGCCAGGTTATCTGCGTATGCCCGCCCCACTGGCAGCAGCATCAGCGCCGTTACCGCCGCCAGCGAAACACGCAATCTGAGCGGGATACCAGCCGCCGTCATGTTCGCTTTCCCCGACTCGCCGTGTACGCCGCGCGTCTCGGCTGCCTTTGCTAGCACACCTAATCCTCGATTCGAGGCCACCCTGTATTGACTCTTGTTCATTGCGCTTTCCGTTCTGACTTCCCTAGTGGACAAAAGGGAGTTTCCTTTTGCTCTCTTCGTAGCCGCGCCTGAGACAAGCTCGCGCAACGCCCCTCGGATATGCAGCGTCCGCCGCATTTTTTATCGCTACGATCAAAGCCCCTGCCTTACCGGCACCCCGTGTAATGGGTGGAAATCCCGTGTAAGGTCTGCGGAATTATGGGAAGCGCCTTTCGCCCGCATGTTTGCCAAATCGGTAAATTTGTTTGCCGCGGGGGAATTCTTTATTTATTAGTCAGCGACCTGGTCTGATTAGAGATGTCCGCTTTCGTGCCGCGTAAGCTGACCGGCCGCCGAGTGCCCGGCGCCGGAGGCTGCGATGGCTGCAACGGAGCGGATGACGATGACGATGCGCGAGCTAGACAGGTTCAAGGTCATTCAGGACGTGGCGGACGGCAAGCTCAAGCCATGGCGTGCGGCGCAACGACTCGAATTGACGACTCGACGGATTCGCCGGCTGGTCGCCCGGCTGCATGAGCGTGGCCCGGCGGGTTTGGTGTCGGGACACCGAGCGAAGCCCGGCAACCGTCGCCTGGATCCGGGAGCCGCCAATCGGGCGCTGTCGATCATCCGCGATCGCTACGCCGATTTCGGACCGACACTGGCCTGCGAATCTGTGGGAGTACCCGGATGGGCGAATCGAGATCAGGACTGACGGCCGTGTGTTGCCCTACAGGCAGCACGAACGCCTGGCCGAAATCGATCAAGGCGCAGTCGTCGAGCACAAGCGCTTGAGTCATGTGCTGCAGGTCGCGCAAGCCCTTCAGGCGCAACGCGATAATGGTCGAATCGGTAAAGCTCGGTCACGCACACATCGCGGGGACCCAACCCTGACCGACCGAAACGAACCCCAAGCGGGAAAGAAGAAGCAACGCGAGATCACGCAGGCCGACGTTGAGCATGTGATCGTAGATCTGGCGCAAAGCCGGCAAACCGCAAAGCCGGTAAACAAACCGGGCCGGCGGTCTGCAAAGACTGGGGAAGCAAACGTGAGCGCCCTGCCCGTTCAGGCGCCGACGTTGAATCATTGGGTCCGCTCAATCGCCGCCTTGTCGGCACGACTGCACTGGCGTCCGCCTTATAAAGTTCAGTCTTGCTACTGATTCGACCGTGCGTACGCGCAGATAAATCCACGATCATTCTCGGGCGACGGCAAGATCCCGGCTATCGCCCCGTAAAGCTAGCTGTCGCGAACTAGCACTCGAAATGTTGATCAGATACGCTCTCAACCGGCGCCTCACAGTCAATTCGGCGATCGGTAGTAGGTCGCGACATATCGTGCCTGCCCAAGGATGTTTCCATGCATCTGATAAGCAACGACGGCCGCACTCGATGTCGATTTCACGTCGACACTCGGGATAGACAGCGCAGATACCGTCACGACATATCGATGCGACTCACCTTGCGGCGGGCATGGCCCGCCGTACTTGGATTCGCCAAAATCCGTCAGCGTCTCGAGCGCGCCCGCCGGCATTCGTCCCACATCTCCTGATGCCCCCTTCTGAATCGACGTTTCCGAAGGCGGAATATTGACGACTTCCCAATGCGTCCATCCGAGCCCTCCAGTCGGGGCATCAGGATCGTACATGGTGACGACGATGCTTCTTGTTCCAGGCGGAACGTGCGCCCACGAGACTTGAGGCGAGACGTTATCGCCACGACACCCAAAGCCGTTGTATACCTGCGCATTCGCAAACCGACCATCGTGGTCGAGACCGTCAACCTTGACGGTAAGCGGATCAGCAAAGGCAACTGCAGGCACGACCGTGAAAAGTATCGTGGAGCAGATACTCGATCGCAGAAAGATACCCAATCTCATGGCGCACTCCTAAGAAAGGTTCAGTGTGATTTTTCGTGAGACCGGATTGACACACTCAAGATGTATGTAACGATCGTCGAGGCGGATTCTAGGCTCGAGCTTCAAACATCAGTAGCACCACGGACGCTCTCACCATATTGCTTGGGCGACAACAATCCGCAATGTACGGAAATGTGGAGCTGCTCTAAAAACACCACACCGTGCGCGTCGAGACGAATACAACGACAACCAGATTCATCCCGATAGCGTCGCTCTAAGTCGCACCGCAACTCCGCCTGATGGAACAGGACAGGTAGAAAACACCGCGACGCATTCGAGCTCCGGGATGGCGTGATACTTCGATGACAAGACGATGCCACGAGCACCTGACATCGTTAAATCGGCCGTTGGTGCATTTCGCGCACGACTGTATTGCCCCGTGACTCCATCGACCATGAAACAGTCGCACTCGATAATGTTCACCAGCAACGATCAACCGGTACCGGGCGCCGTATCGGGCAGCATGACCGCACCGCAAGTGTTCATCAACGGCCGGTACATCGGCAGAGCTGAAGCACTCGAACCATACCTGCAGGGCCAAGTTGCCACACAAGGAAACAAACATGACTCAACTTTTCAAGCCGTTCGATCTCAACGAGATTCCGCTGGCGAATCGCATCGTCATGGCGCCGATGACTCGATCCCGCGCTGCAAACAATATTGCCGATGAACGCACCGCCCTCTATTACGCGCAACGCGCGACCGCCGGCCTCATCGTGACCGAAGGAAGCCCTATCTCCCGCGAGGGCCAGGGCTATCTTTTCAATCCGAGCATCTATTCAGACGAACAGGTAGCCGGGTGGAAGTTAACCACGGACTCGGTTCATGCCGTCGGCGGCAAGATTTTCGCTCAACTGTGGCACGTGGGTCGTGTATCGCACACGAGCCTCCAGCCTGATGGTGGTGCGCCACGCAGCGCCACGGCACGGCTTGCTAAAGACTCGATCGTGTTTGCTTACGACGGCAATGGGAAGCCGGGGTTCGTCCCGACGTCAACGCCGTCCGCATTGTCGACAATGGAGGTCGAACGCGTGGTCGAGGACTTCGTTTCCGCTGCGGCCAACGCCATCGAGGCCGGATTCGACGGCGTGGAAATCCACGCGGCAAACGGATATCTGTTCGAGCAGTTTCTGAATCCGCTGGTCAACGATCGCAATGACCGCTATTCAGCGACGACGCGCGAAAATCAGTTGCGCTTCGCGCTGGAAGTCGTTGACGGCATTGCCGAACGTATCGGCGCCGGCAAGATAGGCATCCGGATTTCACCGTATGGGCAGCTATTCGATATGCCGCACTACCCGGGCATTCTCGATACCTATGGCGCGCTTGCGTTCGAGCTCGGCCTGCGGCGCATAGCGTACATCCACGTCATGGATCAGTCGAACGTCTCGGTGGCGCCCAAAGACGACACCGCCTCGGACGATCGCACGATCGAACTGCTGTCCCGCATCAAGCGCGAGGCAGACAAGACGCCGGTCATCCTCGCAGGAGGGATGACGATCAACCGTGCGAAGGCACTTCTTGATGATGGTCTGATCGATCTCGCTGCATTTGGACAGCCATTCATCGCAAATCCGGATCTCGTGCACCGACTCAAAACCGGATTGCCGCTCGCTACCGCCGATCGAGCAACGTATTACGGTGGCGGCCTGAAGGGCTATGTCGATTACCCGCCGTTCGATGCGCAATTTTCAGCGGAACCGCTCGAAAACGTCACGTGAACAACGCTGCTGTTTGCCCCCCCTCCAAACACCTTCGTGATGGCGCGCCCATTGCCAGAACGAAGGTATTGCATGCCACCCACTCTGACCAACGACATCATGAACACGCTTGCAGGAAAGGTTGCAGTCGTCACCGGCGCAAATAGCGGTATCGGATTTGCCATAGCCTCACGTTTTGCCGAAGAGAGGGCGAGTGTCGTTATCGTCGGACGCCGAGCTAGCGCCGTGGACGAAGCGGTTGCACGACTCGGTGAGAATGCCACTGGTGTTACCGGTGACCTCTCCGACCTCACGACACACGAACGTGTTGCGTCAGTCGTTGCCGAGCGCTTCGGCAAGGCCGATATCTACGTAGCGAATGCCGGTATGAACGTGATCACGCCATCTGATCAAGTCTCGGTTGAAGAATATGACAGCCAGTTCGCAACCAATACCAGGGCAGCCTTTTTTGGCGTGCAGAAGATTGCACCACTACTGAGCAACAACGGTTCAATCATGCTGATCAGCTCTATCGCAAGCAGCAAGGTGCTGGACGGGCATACCGTCTATGCCGGAAGCAAGGCGGCGCTCGAAGCTTTCGCCCGCAACTGGGCTCTGGAGTTCAAGGAACGCCGCATCCGCGTGAATGTCATCAGTCCAGGTCCGACAGACACCCCGATCCTCGGGAAGCTTGGCATTACGGCAAAGGATCGCCCTGCTTTTGAAGCCGTCATGGCGGGCGCTATTCCGTTTGGCCGGCTTGGGCGCACCGAAGAAATTGCCAATGCCGCGCTGTTCCTCGCAGGAGACCAAGGCAGCTTCATTACCGGCGTCAACCTGCGAGTTGACGGCGGAATTTCACTAGTCTGATCCCGAGGCCGGTCAGGGCGAATACCGCTGACATTGACCAATCTCTTCGCCCTTGTCAGGATAACGAAGCGATGCAACACGGTCCCTCAAGTACATGCAAGCGCCGGCCCGGCAACGCCAGCTGCGTGCCGGGCATCAGTGCCGCATCCATCTCGCGCAGCCAGCCGCGCGAGGCTAGCCATTCGAGCACGACCAGCGTGCTGCCTGTGCCAAGCGAATGCGCGACCAGCACGTTGCGCTTGCCGCGATAACGCTCGACGAGCGCCCGATTCTTTTGCACTCGAATCGAGGCGTCCCGCTCAGGCCGGCAGCACGAGCAACGTGTTGCCAGCCTGCTGGTTCCAGTTGTCGAGCGCCTGCAGATAATCGCCCGCCGGATTCACCTTGAACGCGAGCTTCGCGGACGCCACCGTCACCACGCCAGCCTCCGACAGATTGAAGCCCCACTCCACGCCGCCCAGATAAGCGCTGTGCTGCACATCCACCGCGATCGTCACGAGCCGGACCTGCACCAGTTCGCCAACCCGCGCCGCCATGTGCCGGGGCGTATCGACGATCCACGCGCGCTGGTAGCCCTTGCCGCGTCGCGAGCCCGCGCCTGACAAGGTCTGGACGCCGCTCTGCTTGATCCAGTCACGCAACTGCGGTGTGATGTTCGGCGTCACATCGCGGATTGGCCGGGGCACGCCGAGATCATTGGTGCCGTACCAGGGCGACACACTGTTGGAATCGAGCGACCAGCCGTTCGCCGCGCGCTCCCGTTCGCGATCGTTGATCCACTGTCCCTGCGGCCGGATCAGCTGGACCAGCCGCACGTTGTCGCTGTCCCGGTCAGCGCGGAACCAGAGTGCCGTATCGACGCCCACGTTGACGCGCCCGCCCACGGGTTCGTCCGGGCTCGAGTTGTAAGGGGCATACACGGCGAACTCGAATTCGCCGCCCGAGGTGGAAATTGTCGTCATCGATTTCTCCTGGATGAATTGAGCCTGCCCTGAGTTGGACGTGAGCGCGCCGCGCGCGTGAATGGCGTTGTTGGATAAATTTGGTGGGACGCGGTGACGTGTGCGCGCAACCGCCGATCGGGCGACCCGCTCAACAATTCGGGATCTGCTGAGTCGTCGGGCTGCGCTTCGCAGTTGTCGCCCTTCCCTTGAATTCGTCGTCCTGCGACGAAACGGGCGAGAACTGGCGACGCGTCAACAAGGCAGCGCGGTGTATGGAGCGCCGCGACGGAGGCGGCAGAATCCGCGCAGCTACGGTCGGGAGAGATGGACGAAGAACCAGGGGAACGAAGGTATCGGCAGCGCCAATTGCTCGACGAGGCAGAACGCCCCGCGCGGCAAGCGCGCTATCCGAGCGGAGCGCTGACGGCGCGCCGCTAGGCTGGCGCGGATGGCACGCGGTGCGGGTCGTATCGCAAGCCGCGCGAGCTCGTGTGGATCTCTTCCACAGCGCGATCTTCCAGTGCCTGACGCAGTCCCAAGAGCAGGACCGAAGTGATCGCGCATGCGGTGCGCGACGTCCTGCCCCTGCCGTCGCTTTCCGACGATATCGGCGCGGAGGAAATCGTGATTCGCGCGCCCCGCCCCCGCCCACACCGTAACAACAACGACCCGGCGGAACGGCGAACCGTTCCGCCGGACGATTACTCACCGGCCGTACCCGGCGAGATGCCCGTCACCGGTCGTATTCGAGCGCTTCGGAGAAGAGCATGTCGACCGTATCCGACCAGCTCAGGTTCACGAACGAGAAGTCGGTGCTCCCTGTCCAGCCGGCCACCGACGGAAACGCCACGCCCTGATCACCCGGCACGTCGAGCGTCACCGTGGCGCCCGGTTGCGCCGGCAATGCGCGCGCGGAGCCGTTCACGAACATCGGCGACGGCTGCCCTGCCGCGGTTGCGCGAATCTGCACGTTGCCACGCTTGACGAATGGCAGCCCCGCTTTCGACGTCCAGCTCAACGGGAACGTCGCGCCGCCCGCAAACGTGCTGGCGGTGCCCGGAGTCAGCCGGTCGCGGGTCGACTGCGCCACGTCGTGCCATGCGTACTGGCGCAACGCATCGGGCAACGGCGACGGCGTGCGCAACCGGAGCGTATAGTGCCTGGCCGGCGTCGCAGTGTTGCCGTTCTGATAAACGTCGATCGTGTACGCGCTGAACGGCTTGATGTCGGCGAGCTCGGCGGCGCTCAATTGCGGCTTCGCCCATGCGGTATTGTTGCGCGGCGCATCGCCCGGCCACGAAAACAGGCCCTGGTTGGCCGGATCCTGTGCGACGCCTGCCAGGCGGTAATTATTGCGGCACTGGGGCGTCTTGGACAGCGCGGCAAGCTGAGCCGGTGTCTGCCCGCTCGCAATCTGTGCGCGGATGTTCAGCGTATCGCAGGTGCCGCTCGACGGCTGCAGGAACACGCCATTGCGCAACCCGGGGCCGTTGACGATCGCGAAGTCCACCGGGGCGCCCGCCGCATCGACGGTTCCGACCTGCAAGTTCATAGAATCGATGAACGCGTTGGTGCCCGTCATCGGAATCGCCGCATTCAACCAGTCCCACTTCTGCGCGTTCGCGTTCACCTTGCTCAGTACCGCGCGCTGATTGCCGACGACGCGCCAGCCCGTATCGCCGCTCGCGAGACTGCCCGCCCGGACGGCGAGCTGCACATGCTGTTGCATGCCGTCGCGAATACCGTCGGTGCGCGTCCACGCGAACTTCACCCACATCGTATCGCCGGCGACGACGCGGATCACTTCCGGCAGGCTGAAGCTTGCGTTGTTCATCGCATCGTCGGCGACGATGCCCGGCGCGCCGCCGCCGGCCGGTGCGCCGAACTCCTGGTCGACCGACATTCCGTTGTTGAGATAGGCCGCGGGCACGCCGGTGTTCAACGCGCCCGACGCGACGTCATCGACGAAGATCTGCCCGCACGCCGGCACCTTGCCGTCCGCGCGCGCAGCGCCGGTCGAGCCGGCGAAGCACTGGTTGAGGGCGCTCCGCAATCCAGTCAGATCGCTGGCACTCGGCAGATTCGACACCGTCACGCCACCGATCGTCGCGGCGGCCGGCAGGCTCGCCTTGTCGCTGGCCTGCGGCGCGACGCCGGGAGCGAGCTCGAGCTGCACGGGCGTATCGCTGGACGCACCCGCGACCGAACTGATCTGCACGCCGCCGTTCGGCAATACGTTGATCTTCACCTGGTCGAGCAGCCGGTCGAGTCCCGGTGCCCCAGCGGTCAACGGCCCGGAAATCAGGTCGACGCCCGTGTTGCCGGTCGCGGCCAGCAGGTCGGCCAGCACCGCGGAATAGGCCTGCACCGTGCCGGCAACGGCCTGAGCGGTGACCTTGCTTTGCAGCAGCCCGGTGTCGCCCAGCAACTTCGTCGGGTTGTCGCCGACGATCGTCGCGGCGATCGCGTTCGTGATCGGCGTGATGTTGATCGTCTGCGTGCCGCCGGTCGCACTGAGCGCGATCAGGGTCGCTTGCGAATCGGCGACGTTGCCATAGGCGGACAACGCAAAGGGCGCGGTCAAGCCGGTCACGGTGCAGTGAAACGCACCGGTCGCGGCATCGGCCGGACAGTCCACCGATTTGCCGGTCGCGTCGATCAGTTTCACGGTCGCGCCCTGCATCGCCGCGCCGGCCGCCGCGACACCGCTGACCGTCTGCGCGGCAGGTTCGGGAGGCGACGAGGACGAACTGCCTCCGCCTCCACAAGCTGACAGCACGAGCGCTGCAATACCGGACACGACAGGTTTGAGTTTCATTGCTTTTCCCCGAGAGTCTTCTGGTTGTCAGGTGCGATACGCACCGCGCATGCACGCTGGTCGACGGGGATTCTCGCAAAGGCGTTTTTTGTGTTCATCATTCAAGTGAATGAAAATCGCGAAACAAGGCGACCCTGAATGCAATTCAGCTGTGTTAGCCTGAAAAAAATTCGGTATTCGAAGAGATATCGTCATACGAAAACGCCATATACGAAGACCAAGATCGCGATTCGCCGGGGGGCACGCATGCAACGGGACCAACTTATCGGGGACCTCTACGAGGCCGCGCTGCATCCAGACGGTTTTCTCGAGATATTCCATCAGGTATCCGAATCACTCGGCGCAAACGTTTTTCACATGTTCAGCTGGGATACCGCACGCAACGCGCCGAAGTTCTCGATCTATTCGCCGCGCGCCGAGCTGGACGGCATCGTCGCCCTCTACGACCAGTACTATGGCGCGCTCGACCCGCGCCGCAGTTTTGTCGAAAATGCGCCGCTCGGCGAATTCGTGTGTTGCCAGGATCATCTGAGCGAGCGCGACGTCGAACGCAGCGAGTTCTTTCAGGACTATCAGATTCCGTCGGGCATTCGCTATCTGATGGGCGTGCGCCTTGCGCGTCCGGGCGGCGACGACATTCTGCTCGGCTTGCTGCGAGCCCACGGCCGACCGCCCTATTCGTCTGAGGAACGCGCGACGCTCTCGAGCATGGCTGGACATCTGCAACGCTCGATCAATCTGTGGCAGGACGCGCGCATACTGCATCGCGACGCGATGCTCGGTGCCGAACTGATGGAGGAACTGGGCTTGTCCGTCTTCGCGCTGGACCGGCATTCGCACGTGGTATTCGTCAACCGTGCGGCCGAAGCGATGCTGCGCGCGACCACCTGCCTCAAGCTCGAGCACGGGTGCCTCAGCGCCGCGGGGGCGCCGCAGAACGATGCGCTGAAGGCAGCGCTGGCCCGCGTCGCAAAGACGCGCAAGAGCGAGAGCCTTGCACTGTCCAGCACCCTGAGCGATGCGCATGAAATCTTTCTCGGCATCGCGCCATTGTCGGGGCAGGCGCTACAGGCGACCTTCGGCGACGCGACGATGCTGATCACGGTCAGGCAACGCAGCGCAGCGCCACTCGTCGTCGCGCAACAGTTGCGACAGGCGTTCGGCTTGTCGAGCGCCGAAGCGGCCGTTGCGGAAGCGCTGCTCTGCGGCAAGACGCCGGAGGAATGCGCGGCGAATACCGGCGTCGCGCTCACGACCATTCGCACCCAGTTGCGCGCGATCTATGAGAAGACCCATTCGCGCAACCAGGCCGAGGCCGTTGGACGCATGCTCTGGGTGCTCCCGCAACGCAAGCGCGAAGGCTGACCCGCCGATGCCGCGGGTCGGCCTTCGCCGCCCTGTGCTCACCCGACAATGACCTGCTGCCCCGGCGCGATCTCGCCCGGATTGCCCGCCAGGTTCCGGTTGAGCTGCAGGATCTCGTTGAGCGCGACGTTGATCCGCTGACCGTCGGACATCCGCTGCTGCTCGTCGGCCGGCACGTGGGCCGCGGCAAGCAGCGATCCTTCGTGACGTTCGGCGATCGTCCACAATGAATCGCCGGCCACCACGTTCACCGTCAGCGGGGTTGGCGTCGGGCTCGGCGAACTCGTCGGGGACTGCGCCGGTTGCGATGGCGCACTCGACGGCTGCGCGCTTGCCGATGACGAGGCCGAGGCCGACGGCGTCGCGGACGCATTCGGCTGCGCAGGCGCGGTCGTCGCGCCGGGCGACGGCGCGAACGATGCGCCTGGCGCCGGTGTCCCGGCATTCGAACCCGCCGGGTTCGGCGCCGAACCCGGCGGCTTGTGCTGGTCGTCCGGCTTGGTCGCCGCCGTGTACAGGCTGATCCCCTGCATGATCCCGAAGATCGCCACCGGCGCCAGCGCGATGCCGGTCGGCAGGCGCTCCATCCACGGCGTCGCATTCGGGAAATGCGAATGCAGCCGCCCGGCGCCGAGCAGCCCGCCGGACGTCGCGATCAGCGAGCCGGTCACCGGATCCCCCGTCAGTGCGGTATGGACGCCGGTTGCGATGCCGACCGCCGACGTCAGGTAGTCGCCGGTCGCGCTCGCGATCCGCGCGAGTTGACTGCGGTTCTCGGCGTTCACGCCGCGCACGCTGCCCTTGTAGACGATGCCGGTGTAGACGGCACTGAACGCGCCGCCGATCGCCTGTCCGCCAGCGAGCAAGTCGCCGTGCCAGATCGCCCGGCTCGCATTCATCATGATCGAGCCACCGTAGCCGCCGAGCGCCAGCACGCGGCCGATCCGCCCAATCGAATGCCGCGGGCTGCCGTGGTGCAGCAGCTTCAGCGACGTCCCGCCCACCACGCCCTGCATCTGCGCGAGCATGTCGGCAGCGATCGCCTTCGTATGCGCGACGGTGTCGTCGAACGACAGCATTCCGTCGTTGTTCAGCGCGCGAAGCTGCGCGGCCATCGCCTTGCCTTCGTGCGCGATCTGCTCCAGCTGCGTGCCGCGCGCGGTCACGTCGAAGCCGTTCGCCTTCAGTTGCGCCTGCAGCCCGCGCACCAGCCGGTCGACGACGCGGTCGAACACGCGCGGATCGCCATTCTTCAGGCTGGCCACCGCGCCATGATGCAGCGCCTGGAACACCCGGCCGACCCGCAGCCCCGCATACAGCGAATTCGTCGCGGTGCGCACCGACTCTCGCCCGGCCCAGACGAGCACGCCCGCGCCGGCGCCGCCGGTCAACGTGGCCGCGGCGATGTCGCCGGCGATCCGCCGCTTCGAAGGCGGCGGCGTGTTCTCGCCGATCGGTTCGTCGTGCACCCGCAGCGCATGCAGTTCGGCCTGCGCGCGTTTCTCGTCGGGAATGTCGATCTTCCCGAGCTGGGCCGCTTCACGGCGGCTCGCACCGATCGGCTTGGTGCCGTCGTTGATCAGCACCGGATCGTGCACGACCGCGTTCCAGTGTTCGCGCGGGTCGACGGCGGACGGCCGCTTGCCGGTCGTCACGCGGTCGGGCACATTGCCGCCGTACGCGTCCAGCCAGCGCCCGCCGAACTTGCGGGCGCCCTTGTCCGTCTTGGTGCGCGGCGCGTTGCCGTCGGCCTCCCACAGCGTCGTCGCATGCTCGATCGTCGCCTTGCGCGCCTGGTTCAGCCACACGGTCGTGTTGCCTTCATAGATCTTCTGGCGCAGCGCGGCCACTTCGGCGGGCGTCATCCCGTCCGCGACACCGAGCCGCTCGACCTCCGCGAACAGCAGCTGATGCTGGTTCGCGAGCGTCTGCCGGTCGACGCGCTCGAACACGCGCGTCAGCGCGTCGGCGCCATGCAGGCGATTGATGATCTCGGGCCGGTTGCGGTTTTCGACGATCAGCTTCGCGAGCGCGCCGGTGAGATCCTGGTTGCCGACGAAGTCCGCGCCGTGCGTGCCGTACGACAGCCCCATGTGCACCCATTCGAGGCCCTTGCGCTCGAGCACCGCGCGCAGCAGTTTCTCGTGGCCGCCGCCCGGCACCGATTCCGGCACCGCGTCCCAGCCGTGGAACGTGAGCATCACGTTCGGCGCCGCCGTATCGGGATGCGCGTTCGACCAGCTCTCGAGCGCGCTCATGACCCGCACGTAGTCGTGATACGTGTCATTGGTGCCCGACTGGAACCGGTAGTCGGCGCCGGACACGAGCGCGCGCGACGGCGCGGTCTCGATCCGGATCGCGAAGCCGGTCCGCGCAGCCTCGTCGAGCCAGCGATGCAGATGCGCGAGATCGTCGAGCGCGAGCGCGGCGCCGTCGGAGTCGGGCGCGGGATGGATCATCCCGTTCTCGCCGTCGAACACCGCGTTCTTCTGGTCGCCGAGCCCACGCACCGCGCGCAGGAAGTCGGGATCGTGCGCCTTGCCGAGCACCGCGGCGAGCGAATGCGGATCGATCACGAGCGTGACGACCGGCATCACGCCGCCGTACCGCTCGACGAGCGCCCCCATCAGCGCCGGATCGTCGCTCAGCGAGAACGAACGCGCCATCGGCACCATGCGGTCCTGCAACGCCTTGTCCGAGCGCGTGAAGATCTGCTGGATCCGCTTGTCGGCGACGGTCGCCGCGCCCAGGTTGCGCGTGTGCGCGCGCAGCTTGCCCGGCACCGGCAGGAAGCGCGACGCCGACGTCGACACGTCGCGCGCGACAAACAGCTTGTTGAGCAGCGTGCGCCACATGCCCACGTCGACCATCACGGCCTGCGGCTCGCCCTTCAGCACGAGGTTCACGTTGCCCGGCCGCTGCGCCTGCTTGTTGTACGCCTCGATCTGCTCGTGCGTCGCGAAATACTGCTCGGGCTTCGCTGCGCCGTTGCGCAGGCCGAACTGGACGACGGTGGCAGCCGACAGGCCCGGCTGATACGGTTCGATCGACAGCGGCGCGGGCGCGGCGCCGTTGCGTCGCAAGCGCCGCAGGTCGCCGAGCACCTCGTTGTAGCCATGCCGCGTGCGGGCCGCGAGCGCGCGGAACGGCGCCGAGTTCAGGCTGCGCGCTTCCGCATCCTTCCATTGATCGTGCAGCGCCTTCGCGCGCGCTTCGAGCGCGGCGACGCGGGTCGGCCGCGCGCTGTTCAGGAAATCGCGCGGCGACAGTTGCGTGAGCAGGAAATGCACGTCCGTCCCGAAGCGATCGTTGCCGATCGGCATTTCGTCGAGCGGCACGCCCGGATGGTGCGGGTTGTTGGCCTGCGGGATCTTGTCGAACCAGCGCATCTCGCCGTTGCGCTCGGCGATCAGCCCGAGCGGGTCGCCGAGCGCCTCGGCCACCGCGCCGTCGGTCCTGAACACGTAGATCACGTGGCGGCCGCCGTCGAGCGCGCCGTTCCGGATCGCGCTCAGCAGGTGCGACACGCTGTTGCCGCTGAAGTCGACCGCGTTGAGCGCGGACTTGTCCGACGGCAACAGATGCGGATCGACCGGTGGCGGCGGCGCGGCGTTTGTGGCGTTCGCGTCGTCACCCTCTTCCGCGCGCGAGAGCGGCCGGCGCACCGGCACGATCGACTGGAACAGGTCGCCGGCCGAGCGGAACGGCTTCTTCTCGACGGCGGGTGCCTCCTTCGCCGGCCGGAATCCGCCGATGCGCTCGACGGTCGTGGGCGTCACGTCGCTGACGACGAAGCGGATGCCGCGGCGCGGCGACCGGCCGACCGGAATACCGCCCCGGCGGCGACGCCGGAACACCGTGCGCAGATCCTGCTGGGGAATCTCGGTATCGCCGACCGACGCCTTCTCGAAGTACTTCCACTCGTGGTTCGTGTTGAGTTCCGCATGGCCGAGCACCTTGCCCGTCTCGTCGTCGACCACGTGAATCCAGCGTTGCTCGCCGGACACCGCACGCACGGCCTGGCGCGGCCGCTTGAAGACCGGCGCGTCCTGCAGCTTCGACACGTCGGCGGCGAGCGTCTGCTCGATCGTGTGGCCCGCCGTCGACACCTGCCACGACGTCTTGCCGTCCGGCGTCTCGATCTTCGACGGGCCGCCGAACCGCACGAGTTCGTCGTGCGCGACCGGCGATACGTAGAAATCGTACTTGCCGCGTGCACGTCGACCGCCGCTGCCGGCGTGCTCCAGCGCCTTGTTCAGCGCGTGCGGTACGCGCTTGCCGTTCAGCATCCGCACCGGGCCGAGCGCACCGTTCGCGTCGGTCTCGAGCACCGCGACGAATGCCGGTGCCGGGTGTTCGCCGGCCCCGATGGGCGGCGTGGCATGCGACGTGATCAGCACATGCGCGTTGGGGCCGAGCTGGCGAGCGAGCCCGTCCAGCGTCGGCGCATGCCGGCCGTCGACCCGCGTGAGCGTGCGGCGGCCGAGCGTGTCGAGCCATGACGCGGCGCGCGCCTGCTCCGCCTCGGCCACGGCGGTACTTTCCGGTGTGGCGGGCACGGCCGAATGACTCGGCACGGCGGCAGGCGTCGTCGAGCCGGACGGATCGCCCGCGGCGCTCGCGAGATGGCTGGCCGGCCCTGCCGGCCCGATCATCGGCCAGGTCGGGCTGCCGTCGACCGCGCCCACCGCGCGCGTTCCGCCGGCATGCACGGCCGTATAGCCTTCCGGCAAACCCGAACGATCGACGCCGGCGAGCCGATACGACACGTCGCCGGTCGCCGGATCGCGGGTTCGCACGACATACATGTCGACGCCGGCCGGCTTGTACAGCTCGCCGCCGTCGGGCGTGGTGATGCGCAGCGCGCTCGCCGGATCGTGGCCGAGCGCCGACAGCAGCACGACGTCGGTCGGTGCGGCGCCCTCGACCGCGGCGAGGTTCGCGGTGGCGCTCGCCGCGACGCGCTCCTGAGGCGTCAGGTCGCCCTGTGCGAACGTGGTGCCATCCGGCAACGCTTCGGTCGGCACGTATGCGTGATTGCGCGGCCCGGTTTGCGCGGCGTCGAGTGCCTGCCCGAGATCGTCGTGCGCGACCGTCCGCGCGCCTTCCGGCAACGCGAGCGGGGCATCGGCACCCGCGCGGCCCGGCGCGTGCGTGGCGGCCGCCGCCGGTGCGTCGGGCACCTTCCCGCTGAACCGGAACCAGCCCGCCTCGGGATCGAGCGCGCCGAAATCGGTGCCGCTGCCGAGTTCGATGCTGCCGTCGCGCGTCACGAATTCGACGCGCAGGTTGGTCAGCCCGGCCGCATCGAACGCCTGCATCACGTCGTCGATCACGCGGGTCGGTTCGGCGCCGTCGAGGAAATAGCTCGGCCAGTGCTGGCTCACTGTGCCGCCGGGTTGCGTGACGCGCGCCGCGTCGCCGATCACGCCCGGCCGGTCGGCCAGCGCGGTGCGGAACGGATGGTCGAGCGTGACCGATTCGAACGTGTCGTCCGGAATCGCGGTGAAGTCGTAGTCGGGATCGGCAAACGTCGGATCGGCCACGCGCGGCACCGTGGGACGCGGCGGCGGGTCGGCGATCGGGCGCGACGCGGTGCGGGTGGTCGTCGGCGCCGGTTCCGCGTGCGGCCCTGCGGGGAGCGCCGGGCGGCCCGCGCGCGCCGGGTCGCCGCGGAAGCTTTGCATCGGCAGACGATCCCTGTCGACCTGACCTGTCAGTCGCGTTCCGCGCACGGTGGCCGAACCGTCGGGTTCCACGAGCAGGATGTCCGGCGGCGCCCAGACCGATGTCGGGCGTCCGGTGAGTTCGGACAGACGCTGGGCAAGCGCCGCCGCGAACGTCGTGCTCGCGGCCCGCACCTGGCCCGGCGCCACGCGCAGCGGATCGTGCTTGTTCGATCCGCCGAAGCACGAATACAGCGTGACGTCCTGCCCTGGCTCGAGATGCGGCGCGACGCGCTCGGCCACCTCGTCCGGCGTGAGCGGCCGGCCGTCCGGGCCCAGCATCGCGTCGGCCGACATCCCGTGTCCGAACACCACGTGATGACCGGGCGGCGACATCAGCCCGCGCGCGCCGATCGGATGCAGCGGATCGTCGGGCGGCATCAGCAGCGTGTCGGCCGGACGCAGGAATTCGGGATGCTGCGTCGCGTCGACGCCGGTCACGTCGTCGAACCCGGGCTGCAGCACCGACTTGCCGTGGACCGTCGTCGTGACCACGCCACCGTTGGCGATCTTGCGGTCCGTATAGACGCGGCTGGTCGGCGGATAGATTTTCTGCGTTTTCCCCGACAGGCCATCGTCGGCCTCGGCTTCGGCGAGCTGCTCGGTGCGCGCGGCCCATTCGTCCGCCGTGAAGATCTGCCCCGGCTCGACCTCCACGAGCGGGGTCGGCTCGTAGACGGGCGGTTCGCCCGCGTCCGGCTCGGGCGCGAGCCGCGGATGCGCGGGCTCGCCGGGCGTCACGCGTTGCCGGCCGGCATCGCCCGGCGCAGCACCGGCGCTGCGCCGCCCGCTGTCCGCATCCGGATCGATCTGCGCTTCGATCGGATGTACCGGCTCGACCGGCGCATCGTCATGCGCGAGCGTGCGCAACGGCGGTCCGCCGCGCTGCGCGAACACCGTCGGCGGGTCGCTGGCATCGGGCGCCTCGGGCACATGCAGATAGAGCCGCGTCGCGACGTCGGGATCGTGCGCCGGCACGCCGATATCGTCGTCGAGCGGATAGATTTCCATCGCACCGGTGCCGCGCACCGAGTTGGACGAGATCGACGCGATCACCGGCACCTGCAGCTCATACGCGAGCTCCTGCGCAAACGAATAACCGCCGGAAGCGAGATAGCAGCCGGTCAGCAGCACGCCGTTGCCTTCCGTATAGGCCGGATCCTCCAGCATCCTGCGCGCGAACTCCTTCGGCGCGATCGTCTTGCCATTCATGATGGCGATCGAGCTGTCCCAGCTGACGTCGCTCGGCTTCGTGCCGTGCGATTCGACGATATCGAAACCCGACACCTTCAGGAACTGCCGCGCGGTCGCGTGGCCGAGCAGGTTCACGACACTCGAACCCGGCACGGGCCGCAGTTCCAGCGGATTGACGCGAACCGGCTGCGCGCGGCCCGGCGAGAACTTGCCGTTCACGTCGGGTTCGATCTGGAAGCGCGCGAGCCGGCGGTTCGGATTGGGCAGCGCGCGCCACCATCCGGCCGTATCGTCGTCGCCCAGCCGGCCGAATACCGGCGCCTGGATCAGGTCCGCGAATTCCTGCAGCAACTCGGGATTGGCGCCGCTGCGCGGCCCATCCAGCGCGACCGGCGTGCCTGGCGTATAGCCCTTCCACGCCAGATCCTCCAGCGCGTGCGTCATCTCGAGCGCGCTGGCGGAACGGCCGCTGCGCGGATTGATGATCGACCCGCGTTTCGTCAACATGCGCCACACGTACACGCCGAGCGGCACCCGCACGTCGCCCGCCGTCGCGCTGCCACCCCACTGATTCGACACCGGGCGCGGCGCGACGCCGCTCCAGTTGACCGGATGCGCGCCCTGGTCGATGACCGCCAGCGCCGGCGAGAACCGGTAGGTACGCGGTCCGCTGCTGACCGAATGGTCCGGCACGCCGTCCCGATCGGGCGCACCGGGCTCGATCAGGATGCCGCTCGTATAACCGGAATCGGGACTGCCGTCGGCGCGATAGCGCGGCGAACGCCATGCGACGAAGCCGCTTGCGCCGTACACGTCGACGCCCAGCACGTTCGCGAGCAATTGCGCGAGCGGACTCACGCGCGAGCCGGCGCCGCACGCATAGAGGATCACCGGCGATTTGCCGTCCCAGCCGCTCTGGCGCACCATCTCGGCCATGTCTTCCGCGCTCATCGCCTTGCCGGTCGCGCTCGCGAATGCATCGGCCCACGCGTGCGCGTACACGGCGAAGTAACCGGGCGGCACCGGCATCAACGGCCGCTCGCCCGGCGGCAGCCGGTTCTCCGGCTGGCCCGCGTTGTTCGAATAGATCGCGAGGTCGGCCTCGCGACGCGGATAGGCGGCCCACTGCGTTTCGCTCATGCCGAACGGCGCGTTGATCACGTCGACGCGCCGGCCGTCCTCGCTGCGGATCAGCGGCTTCTGCGGATCGAAGCCGCGCGGGTACACCACGCGCAGCGTGCGGTCGTACGCATCGTTCATCGACAGCATGAATGCATCGCCGGCGTCGGTCAGCCCGACATGGCCGACGACCGCTTCGGGCGGCACCGTGCCGTCCGCGGCGAGCGCTCGCTGATCGACCAGCGCGATCCGGTAGCGGCCGCCCGCGACGCCGTCGGCGCCGACCATCAGCGCGTCGTGGTACGTCGTGTAGCGCGTCACGCCGATCGTGCCGTCCTCATCCGGCGCAGCGGCCGCGCGCGCCGCCGCATCGTCGGCCGTCTTCGCGCGCTGCTCGTCCGCCTTCGCCGCGTTCATGTCGTCGAGCAGGTTGCCCTTTTCGGTCGCGGGCAGCCCGTCCTCCTCGGGGTTGCGCACGTTGCCTTCGGCATCCTCCAGCGCATACACGTAGTACTCGACGTCCTCGAGCCGATTGCCGCTCTGGAGGATCCGCCCGACCACTTCGCTCAGCATCGCGCGATCGGCCGCGATACGCGCGGGAATCTCCCACGACGCGGGGCGTGCGCCGTTGGCCGGCACGCCGGCCTTGGCCGTCGGCGACGCACCCTCGCCCGCCAGTGCGTCGGCGACGGCGGGCGTCGCCGCGCCGTCGATCGGTTCACCGTCGGGCGCGAGCCGCAACGCGATCGCGCCGTCGTCCGGCGTGCCCTGCGTGCGGCGCGCGCGCAGCCAATCGGAGAAGCGCGCCCGCAGCCCCTTGTCGGCCGGCGCGACCGTGCCGCCGTCGTCGGCCGGTTCGCCGAAACTGTGCGCCTGGTCCTCCGCGTGCTGCCACGGGTTGCCGATCTCGCCGACCGCGAGACGCTGGTTCGCCAGCCCGTTGGCGAACATCGCGTTCGCGACGTCGAACGCGACCGGCCGCTGGATCGTCGGCGGCGCGGGCGTCTTCGTGATCGCGCGGATCGGCCGCTCCATCAGCGTGTGCGAGCCGAGCCCCATCTGCGCGACGCCAATGCCGAGGTTCAGCAACTGCTGCGCGCGGTCGGATTCGGACAATGCGTCCCAGTTTTTCACCAGCGATGCACCCTGGTCGAGCATCTGGTAGCCGCCGACCACGCCGCCAGACACATTGAGCACGCCGGACGCGCGGCCCGTCGTCTGCGCGAGCGACTGGAACGCGTCAGCTTCCTGCGTGAAACGGCCGAGACCGGCCATGTCGGCGGCGACGCCGTCGCCGCGCGATGCCACCGTGAGCAGGTCGGAGACCTGCCCCGTGGTACGCAGCAGCGACGAGGCCTCCGCGAGCGACTTCGCCGCCACGCCGAGCCCGCCGCCCGCGATGCCCGCGCCGCTGCCGATCAGGCTGATCCAGTCGCCGCGCGCCTGGGCGTTGCCGAAGCCGGTCGACTGTCCGTGATCGCTCAGGTTCTTCAGGTCGCCGATCGCGGCCGGCACGCCGACCGCCATGCCCGCACCGACCGCCGTCCACGCGGCGCCGAGCAGCAGGCCGCCGACCGGCGCGCCGATGCCGCTCGCGACCAGCACGGCGCCGCCGGCCGCCGCGAGAATGCCGGTGCCCATCTCGAGGTAGTGTTCGGCGTGCTGATACCACTCCGTCTTGTGCGCGTCGATCGGCTCGTATTGCGAGAAATCGCCGGTCGCCGAATCGGTCGTCAGGCTCTTCGGCACGTACAGCTTGCCGTCGTCGGACAGCGCGTTGTTGTGCTGGTAATCGTCGACGGTGTCGTATTTCCAGCCGCGATCGTCGATCAGCTTGTACTGGTCCGGATGGCCCTCGACCTGCACCTTGAACAATGCGCTCGGCGCGGTACCCGTTCCCTTCGACACGTAGTAGATCGGCACCAGCGACACGACCGCGTGGTCGCCGCCGACCTTGCGGATCTGGTCGACGACGGCCTGGATCATCTGCGTCGCGGCCGAGTTCTGCGCGTACAGCGAGCGGCTGTTGACGGCCGTACCGTCCGGAAGCTGGCCGTTGCTCACGATCAGCTGCTCGAGCTGCGCCATCGACGGCACGTCGTTCCGGTCAGTCGGCACGGCGCCGGGGTCGTCCGGCTGAAGCCCGAGCCCCGCGCCGACGAAGTTCGTCATCTGGTCGGAGCCGGTCGTGAACGTATACGACTTGTCGCCGAGATTCTTCTGGAAGTCGTCGAAATACGCCTTCAGCTGCTTGTCCGGATCGGCCTGGAACAGCGTGTAGCTGGCGTTGGCGGATTCCTTCTGCTGCTTGTTCTGGGCATTCTTGGTGCCCTGGTCGTAACGCAGCTGGAAGTCGTTCGCGAAACCCGAGCGGAACCGGTCGTCGTTCTGCATCTTCGACAGCAGCGACTTCGACAACGCCGGATCGACACCCGACGACAGCGCCTGACGCACGCCATCGAACCCGTAGCCGGTGTCGCTGCCGCGCAGCGTGTAGATCAGCGTCTTCGCGTTGCCCTTGTCGTCGAGCAGCCAGCTTGCGACGTCGTCCTCGCGCTGCACAGGCACGCCGCTCGCGGTCGGCTGCTGGTCGGCGAGCCCGACTGCCGTGCTGAGCCCCTTGTAGAACTCGATGCCGTCGCCGTAGGGCTGCGGCGTGCCCGTGTTCGACTGCGTCCACTTGTTGCCGAAATCCTTCTTGACGGTGTCGAGCACGACGCCCGCGAATTCGGGCGGGGCATTGGCGAGGATGTCCTGCATCCACTTGCCGGCCTTGTCGGCATTCATCCTGCCGTCGGCACGCGCTTGCATGCTCGCCTGATCCGTCGCCTGCGAATCGGGCTTCTGCATCAGCGGATCGATCTGCGAATGGATGAAGCTCGCGTTGAAATGCGGCTGGCCGGCCTGCGTCCACAGCGCCTGGCGCTCGTCCAGCGAGAACGACGCGTTCATGTTGGTCTTCAGCACCTGAAGCGCCGCGCCGGGATTGCTGTCCGGGCCCTGCATCAGTTGCGAGACCTGCTGTTTCGTGTACTGAAGCCGCACCTCGGGCGCCGCCGCGAGCAACGTCTGGACCTGCTGATAACCGGGATTGTTCTTCTGCGCCTGAGCCTGCGCCATCGCATACGCGAACACGCCGCCCGCCTGGTCGATCTTCGCGTTCAGCGCCTTCGCGTCCGCATCGCTCAGCCCGTCCGTGTTGACCTTGATACCCGTCATCTTGACGAACGCTTCCGCGAGCGGATTCTGCTGCGCGAGCGCCTTCTCCTGCGTCGACAGCTTCGGGTCGTTCGGATCGACGCTCACCCCGGTGTCCTGCAGCAGCGCGAACGTAACCGGATCGGATTGCGCGAGCTGCTTCATCTGCGGCGACAGCGACGGATCGTCGGGATTGATCGTCGCGATCGTGCGCTTGAGCTGGCTCTGCTCGCCCAGCGCGTCGACGAGGCCGGTGTACCACATGCCGTCGTGATTCTGCTTCACCGACGCGACGACTTGCTTCTGCTCGTCGGCCGTCACGTAGGTCAGCGCGGTATCGTCACCGCCCGTCACGACCTTGTCGTACTGGCTCTGCGCCTGCGACAGCTCCTGCGTGATGTCGGCCTCGTCGGCGCGCCGCAGGCCGCCCGGCTCCTTCTGCCACGCCGCGTAATCGGCCTTCGCGTTGTTCAGTCGCAGTGTCGCGGCCGACGTGCTGTATTCGTGGCGCAACGAGGTGGTGAGTGCGGTGTACGCGTTGTTCGCATTCGTGTCGGCGGTGCTGGCGGCCTCGCGCAGTTGCGCGCCTATGTCGGGATCCGCGCGCCGGACGCCGCCCGGCAACGCGTCGTACCGCTGCACGTCGGCGTTCGCATCCTGGTCCTTCTGCCACGCCATCGCGAACTGGAACGCCTTCACGTTGGTCGCCCGCTCTGGCGCCGATTCGGCCGATACCGCCTTCTGCGCGTCGTCGAGCACCGAGCCGAGCACCGGATCCTTCGGCGACGCATTGCGCAGATCCGAGGCCACGCCGGCGATCGCCTTGTCCTTGTCGCCGCCGCCGTCGGCCGCGACGCGCATCTGGTTCTCGACGGCCGCCTGCACCGCGCCCCATGCGGTTTCGGCCTTCTTCACCTGGTTGTCGAGATCGGCCTGCGACGCGCCCTGGTCGTGCAGGCGCTTGAGCGTCGCCATCTCGGCCTGGGCGAGCTGGAGCAGGCGCTGCGTCTCGGCCTGCGCGGCCGCGAGGGCCTGCTGTTCCGGCGTCTGGGCCGGCGGGGTGCCGCCGGTGCCGTTCTTCGGCGCCGGATCGTCGTCATTCTGCGGCTGCGGCACGCTGACCGGCCCGCCCCCGCCCACTGCCATCAACACCATGTCCGTTCTCCCGCGGCATGCGTGACGGGCCGGCACAGCGGCAGGCAAGCCACGCGCAATGGTCCATTGTGCCGAACGCTCGCGGGTGAAAAAGTCGCGCATTACGTAGTCGCCGGCCGGGTTGCGGCGGCGCCGGGAGACTCTTGCTACGAACGCGCCGGCGCTTGGCCGACGATTGCTAGTCAGCGGAAAAATTTGCCGGTTGTGCCGGTGTGCGTCATAAATACATACTGCGTTCCTCCGGCAACCCACGATCCGCGCGATGCCGCGACGCGATCGTTTGCCTGCGCAACCAGCTTGCGTCGCTGCCGCGCGTGGCCGTCCGGTTGCGGCCGGCGCTCTCCGCGGACGCGCTCGAAGCGCGGGCGATCGCGGTTCGTGCCGCGTATTGGCGCGGCGGCGCCGACGCCGCACTACCGCTTGCCCGCCGCTAACTCGCACATACATCCGTGCATGTGCCCCGCGCGCTGGCCGCACCCCGGCTGCGCCGCGACGTCGCGATTCCATGCGATTTCGCAGAGGACCTTTCCTGTGCAGCGCCTTAATCGACGGTCGCACGATCTCCAATAATGGCCGCTCGATCCGTCGGCCCACGCGCCGACGCGACCCACCGGCGATCGGGCCGGAGACCAACGATAAAAATCCTATGCATTCCTACAAAATCGGCCAGCGTGCCCGCGCGCGCGCCGCCGCGACGCATGCCGTCCGTCGCGGCCACCGCACTAGCGCACTCCCCGCGACCGCGATTGCCGCCTGCGTGGCCGGCTTGATTCCGTGCGTCGCGCACGCGCAGAGCAGCGTGACGCTGTACGGCCTGATCGACACGTCGATCACCTATGCCACCCACCAGCGTACGCAAGGCACCGGTTCGCCGGGCAGCGGCAGCGTCGCGCTGACGAGCGGCGCGTTGAACGCATCGCGCTGGGGGCTGCGCGGCCGCGAGGATCTCGGTGGCGGGACGGCGGCGGTCTTCGCGCTCGAAAACGGCTTCTCGGGCACGACCGGCAAGCTGTCGCAGAAAGGCGTCGACATGTTCGGCCGTCAGGCATGGGTCGGCGTGAGTTCGCGCACGGCCGGCACGCTGACGTTCGGCCGCCAGTACGACCCGATCCTCGATTTCGTGACGCCGCTCGGCGCGTCGGGCCCCGGCTGGGGCGGCAACCTCGCGGTGCATCCGTACGACAACGACGACTCGAACCGCAACCTGCGCATCAATCACGCGGTGAAGTACACGAGCGCGACGTATCGCGGGCTCACGTTCGGCGCGCTGTACGGGTTCTCGAACACGGCCGGCGCGTTCTCGAACAACGCCGTGTGGAGCGCGGGGCTCGGCTATGCGAACGGACCGCTGAAGCTCGGCGCCGGTTACCTGAAGATCAGCCGCGACCGCAACGCGCCAAACCCGGACGGCGCACTGAGCACGGTCGACGGCTCGGCGACGATCACGGGCGGCAACCAGCAGATCTGGGCCATGGCCGGCCGCTATGCGTTCGGCCAGCATTCGGTCGGCGCCGCGTGGTCGCACTCGGCCACCGACGGCGTGAGCGGCGTGCTCCAGGGCGGCGGCATCACGCCGCTGAAGGGTGAATCGCTGGTCTTCGACAATTTCACGGTCGACGGCCGCTTCTTCGTCTCGCCGGCGTTCAGCCTGTCCGCCGCGTACACGTACACGATGGGCCGATTCGACACGCGCACCGGCCAGACGCGCCCGAAATGGAACCACGTGGTCACGCAGGCAGGCTATGCGCTCTCGCCCCGCACGGACGCGTATCTCGAAGCCGTCTATCAAAGCGTGAGCGGCGGCAACGGCAATCCCGCGTTCAACGCGACCGTCTGGACGATGACACCGTCCGCCAGCAGCAACCAGCTGGTGGTCGCGCTCGGGTTGCGGCACAAGTTCTGACGATCGGGCCAAGCTCGGTGCGCGCGCACCGAAATCGCGCATCGCGCTAGCGGATCCTGTTGCGCCCGCGCAAGCAAGAATGCGTCCCGCGTCGTTGTTGCGTGAAATAGACGGAGAAACTGGTCACGCTGTGACATTTTTCCTAATCTAGTTGCAGCGGCGCCGTGAATTCGGCGTTCTGGCCGAGACAATCTTTCATTTGACACATCGCCGGCTTACGAAAGCGCATCGCACTGCGCACGGAAGCCGGCACTTTCGTGGCGTCTCGGCCGGATTCGTGACGTGCCGGTTTGCAGGCACGACGCTTTCCTCGCAGTCAACCGCAGGAGACGCACAATGAGCAAAACGAACCGGTTTGCGGTCCTGGCAGCTTTCGCCCTGCTGGCGGGTTGTCACCACGCGACGAAAACGCCCGAGAATGCCGGCATGGCGCCGGCGCCGTCGAGCGAAGCGGTCGCCACGGTGACGACCGACGATTTGAACAATCCGAACAGCCCGCTTGCCAAGCGCAGCGTCTACTTCGATTTCGACCAGTACTCGGTGAAGCAGGAATTCCAGTCGCTGCTGCAGTCGCACGCCGACTACCTGCGCAGCCACCCGTCGCGCCGCGTGCTGATCCAGGGCAACACCGACGAACGCGGCACGTCCGAATACAACCTCGCGCTCGGCCAGCGCCGATCGCAAGCCGTAATGAGCGCGCTCGAAACGCTGGGCGTTCAGGCGACGCAACTCGAAGCGGTCAGCCTCGGCAAGGAAAAGCCGGTCGCGCCCGGCCACGACGAAGATTCGTGGGCGCAGAATCGCCGCGCCGATCTCGTCTATCGTTGATCGGATGCCGCCGCGACGGCGGCCTCCCGGCCACGCATCACCCGTTGCCTGTCATGCAGCGAGTCGCCGGGGCGCACCGCCCGCCCCGGCTGCGCGTTGCCGTACGACCTCGGTTCGTCCGGTTCATGCGCGCCATCGTCCCGGCCGTCACACGTCGATCGCACAGCGCCCGCTGACGCACCGATTCAACTCGGACGCGCGCGTTCGAGCCGTCGATGCAGCCAGCGCGACATCACGGCCGACGTCACGATCGAATCGAGTATCGCGATCACGTTGATCCCGCCGATTTCGCCGTCGTTCAGCAGATAGGACTGCAGCAGCACGTAACCGACCATCAGACCGGTGCCGACGATCGTGCCCAGCAGCACGAACCAGCGCCGCCGGATGCGCGTGCCGATCGCGCCCATGATGCCTCCCGCGAGCGTCGCCGGCAGGAAATAGCCCAGGAAGAACGACGCGCCAAGGATCATCAGCACCATGCCCGCGCAGAGTTTCAGCGTGTCCCAATGCGGGCCGTTGATCACGGACCACGCAACCAGCATCACGCTTGGCCACACGAGCGCCGCGACCAGCGGCGCGCCGAAGGTAAATGACAGACAGCCAAACACGACCGGATTGGACGGGCTCGATGATTTGCGCGGCGGATGCTCGCGAGTGGCGCTCATGGTTTTTGTCGTGGGAATCGGAATGGCGGCGAGCCGGAGTGTACCAAGCGGCCGTGCCGGGCAGCCGATCCGGCACCGGCAGGCGACGCACACTGAGCCGTGCCGATACGCAAAAAGCATGGAATAAACCGCGCGACGGAAACGTTTCGTCTTCGCGCGGCGCCGGTTCATGCGAACCACGCGGCCGCGCGGCCTGCGCAAGGAGCGTGAAATGAAATCGGCAAGACTGGCCGCGGCACTGCTCGCGGCGCTGATGCTGGTGCTGTCGGCGGGATGTACGTCGTCAGGCGGCGGCGTATCGCAAGGAGCCGGCATGAGCCGGTATGGCGGCGCGGGCGGCAGCGGAGGCGGCGGAGGGGGTGGTGGCGGCGGAGGGGGCGGCGGCTACTGAAGCGCCGCCGGACAGGTACGGGCGGAGCGCCGTGCGCGAGCGCAGCCGGAAACCGGCCGCCTCGCGCGCGGCGCCCCGCTGCGCCGCACGACTTACTGACGCATGGCCTTCACGTCGGCCGGCGTGACGTTCGCGGGCTGGCCGCCCCACGTCGCACGCAGGTAGTTCGCGAGCTGCGCGAGTTCGTCGTCGCTCAGCGTATGCGCGAAACCCGGCATCGGCTGCAGGTTTTCGAAGCCGGCGAACTTCTGCTCGTCGATGCCGTCGAGCATCGCGACCAGCAGGTTGCGCGAGTCGCCCTGACGCAGCGTCGAATTGCCGTTCATCGGCACCGCCACGTGCGGCTTGCCTTCGCCGTTCAGGCCGTGACAACCCGCGCACACCGCGAGATACACCGAGCGGCCGGCCGCGAGCTGCGCGGCGTCGGCCGACACCGGCTTCACCGGCTGCGGTGCCGGCGGCGTATCACCGAGCAGGTACACGGACAGCGCGCGCAGGTCGTCCTTGGTCATGGTTTGCGTGCTCAGGTGCACGACCGGATACATTTCCCCGAATGCCGAGCCTTGCGGCGCGATGCCGACGCCGAAGAACGTCTGCAGGTCGGCGCCCGTCCAGCCGCGCGCGGCGAGGCCGGCCGGCGTGATGTCCGGCGCGGCCACACGACCGAGCGCGGCGCCCGCGAACGGCTTCGCGTCGTCGAGCTGACCGGTGAACGCGCGCGGCGTGTGGCATTCCGCGCAATGGCCGAGCGCACCCGCCAGGTAGCGGCCACGCTGCCAGTCGGCGGATCGGCCGCTCGACGCGTCGGGCAGGCTGTCCTTCAGGAACACCATGTCCCAGAACACCATGCCGAAGCGCAGGTTGTACGGGAACTTGAGTGCGTGCGCGCGGTTTTCCTGCGCGACCGGCCTGACCGTCTTCAGGTATGCGTACATCGCGTCGCTATCGGCGCGCGTGAGCTGCCGGTACGACGTGTACGGCATCGACGGATACAGCCGCTTGCCCGGCGCCTTGCCGTCGTGCAGCGCGGCGTAGAAGTCGTCCGCGCTCCAGCTGCCGATCCCGTGATCCTTGTCGGGCGTGATGTTCGAGCCGTAGAACGTGCCGAACGGCGATTCGAGCGGCGCACCGCCGGCGAACAGCGCGCCGTCCTTCGCGGTGTGGCACGCCGCGCAGTCCGCGGCCTTGACGAGATAGCGGCCGCGCGCGACCAGGTCGGCGCCGGGCGCGCCGGATGCCGCGCTCGAGACCGGCGCGTCATGGCCGCCGCAGGCGGCGAGCAGCAGCGCGCAGACGGCCGCGAGTGCGGGCAAGCGTGCGGCCCGCACGGCACGATGGGCGAATGTGCGTTTCATGCGGCGTCCTTCACGAGTCCCGGCGTCGTCAAAATCACGTCCTTCACGGCTGCGTAGTAGCGCACGTAACCCGTGCAGCGGCAGAGATGCGCGTTCAACGCGTCGGTGATCGTGCGCTCGACGTCGGCCTTCGCAATCGGCTCGCGCTTCAGGCGCTCGATCAGCACCGTCGCCGCATTGACGAAGCCCGGCGTGCAGTAGCCGCACTGGAAGCTGAAGTGCTCGAGGAACTTCTGCTGGATCGGCGACAGCTCGACTACCTCGCCCGCGTCGTTGCGCTTCGCGTGGCCCTCGATCGTGCGGATCGAACGGCCGTGGAAGAAGTGCGCGCCGGTGATGCAGGTGCGCATCTCCTCGCTCGTGCCGTCCGGCTTGTCGACGATCACGACGCACGCGTGACAGACGCCCTGCCCGCAGCCGAGCCGCGAACCGGTGAGGCCTGCGTACTCGTGCAGGAACTCGATCATCATCAGCCCTTCCGGCACCTGCATCGGTCCGACGGACTTGCCGTTGATGTTCACCGACAGCGGTTTCTGCTGGAACCGGACGAGCGGACGCTCGACGGCGGCCGGCGCGGCAGCGGGCGCGGCCGATGCGGATGCCGGGGCGGCCGAAGCCGCGTTCGGCGCGGACGCAGCGGTCGCAGCCGCGCTGGCGCTCGCGGCCGAAGCCGCGGTTTGGGCGGTCGTCATGCGAGCACCTCCTGAATCTTTTGCGGGGTCACCGGCAAATCGGTGAAACGATGGCCGATCGCGTGCGCGATGCCGTTCACGATCGCGCCGACGACGGGGATCATCACCACTTCGGCGACGCCCTTCGGCGGATCGGTCTCGGACAGCGGCGGCAGGATGTCGTCCGTCTGCGACCACACGGCGACGTCGGTCGCGCGCGGCAGCGGATAACGGTTGAAGTTCCACGTGCCGTTGCCGGGGCCGTCTTCGTAAAGCGGCAGCGACTCGTGCAGCGCATGGCCGATGCCCATCGCTAGGCCGCCCTGCAACTGGCCCGACACGAGCTGCGGCGAGATCTGGTTACCGCACTCCATGATCGAGTGATGCGTGAGCAGCTCGACCTTGCCGGTCGCTTCGTGCACGGCCAGCTCGACCAGCGTGCCGACCGCCGTGTAGTACGTGACGGCCGCGTTGTTGCGGCTCGTCGGCGGAATGAACACGCGCTTGCGGTCCAGCACACGGTAGCCGTTCGCGGTCGGCGCCAGCGTGCCGCGCATCGCGGTCGCGCCCGCCGGCGCGGCGGTGCCCGGCAGCGGGCCGTCGTCGCCCGTTTTCGGCGCGCCGACGCGCAACGACAGTCCATCGACCGGCAGACGATCGACCATGCCGCCCACCTCGAACTCGGCGTCGGTCCACTGCCAGCGGTTGAACACATGCACGACGGCGCCGGTCGGCAAGCCGAGCGCATGCGCCTGCTTCGCGAGCTGCTCGAACGTCAGCGGCTCGAGGCCGTCGGCGGTCAGCTTGCCGTCGACCCAGCGCGCGTCCTCGATACGGATCGCGTACGGCGCGGCCTGGCCGCCGCCGAGGCCGCGCGTCCAGATCGACATCGCGGCCGGCCACAGCCCGTAGCGGAACACCGCGCGCGCGGCTTCGCGCGTGCTGTGCGTGAAGTAGTACGCGGAGTTCGTCGCGCTCGACGGCGACGCGTAGCTCGGCGACCAGCGCGGATTCGCGCTCAGGCGATCCTGGTCGGCCTGCGACATCAGGTACGGATCGCCGCTCGTCTCGACCGGCAGGTCAGGCCATTCGGTCAGCGCGACGCGCACGTCGGTCGCCGGGCGGCCGAGCCACTTCGCGACCGCGACGGCCTGCGACGTCGACATCCCGGTGCCGATCTCCGCGGCCGTGTGATGCAGCGACACCTTGCCGTTCTCGTCGAATTCGACCTTCGCGAACGATGCCTCGGCGCCCGTGCCGAAATCCTTCTGCACGCACGCGAAGCCGACGCCGTAGCGCTTGCCGGGGTTCGCGGCCTCGAATTCGGCCTTGCGCGTCGCGCGACGCGTCCACAGCGGATGCTGCTTCGCGCGCTCCAGCACTTCCTCGACGCGCAGCGCGCCGGCGGGAATCGCGCCCTGCGTGTTCTTCATCCCCGAGCGCAATGCGTTGCGCAGGCGGAAATCGATCGGGTCGAGGTTCAGTTGCGCGGCGATTTCGTCGACGGCCATCTCGGTCGCGGCCATGCTCTGCAGCGTGCCGTAGCCGCGGGCCGAGCCGGCGTCGATCGCGCGCGACGCGATCGCGACCGCCGCGAGGTCGCTCTTCGGGAAGTAGTAGATCGATTGCGCGGCCGTCGCACCGACCATCGCGACCGACGGCGAGAAGTTCGAGCGCCCGCCGCCGTTCGCCTCGAAGTCGCCCTTGAACGACTGCAGGAGGCCCGTGTTGCGATCGACCGCGATCCGGTAATGCATCTTGAACGCGTGACGCTTCAGCGACGTCTGGAACTGCTCGTAGCGGTCGTTCGCGAACCGCACCGGGCGGCCGTCCGCGTACAGCGCGCAGACGAGGCCGTAGAACGGCACGTTGCAGTGATCCTTCGAGCCGTAGCCGACCGTGTAGCACGGATGCACGAACAGCTTCTTCACCGGGAAGCGGCATTTCGCGACCATCGCGGCCGCGTTCTCCGCCACTTCGAGCGGCGACTGGGTCGGCACGACGAGGTGCATCGACTGCGTCGCGGCGTCGTACCAGCAGTTCGCGTTGTCGGGTTCGAGCGCGGCGGTATCGACCGACTGCGTGTTGTACTCGCGGTCGAACACGAGCCAGTCGGCGGACGGACGATCGAGTTCGGCGGCGATCTGGCCGGCCAGGAACATCCCCTGCTCGTCGAGCTTGCCGTGTTCCTTGCCGTCCGGCCAGACCGGCAGGTGCTTGCGCATCATGCTCGGGAAGATCGGCGCGTCCTTCAGGCTCGAGTAGACATCGTCGTCGTAGGCCGTCTTGCCGCCCACCCGCACGTAGCGGAACGTGCCCCACGGATCGCGCTCGAGCGGGCCCGTGACCGCACCGTAGCGGATCACGTCGTCGCGGAACTTGAGCGCGTTCTTCGCGAAGCGAAAGCGCGCGAAGTCGTGGTAGATGAGGATCGCGACCGCATGGCCGAGATACGCGGGCGTCTTGCCGGCGGGCAACAGCATGTCGTCGCCGTAGAACGTCGGGAACGCGACGCCGTCGCGCGCGAGATCGTCGGCCGTGACGACGCGGTCCGGCTTCAGTTCGTCGCCGAGCAGCGACAGGTCGAAGCCTTCGTAGAGGCGATCAGCCTGCGTGACGCGCAGGATCAGCGCGTGCGACTGCTGCTGCGGCCAGTGCGGCATGTCGGCCGCGCGCACGTCGCGGGCGAACACTTTCGAGCCCGTGACCTTCGCGATGCCGTCGATGCGGAATTGGGGGATGCCGGTGACGCTATCCCATTTGACCGGGGTGAGGAGTTTTTCTTCGAAGAGCGCCGCGAACGCGCGGCTGCCGATGGGCGCGACGTAGACCGCGACGCCCGCCAGCACGCTGGCTTTCAGAAAACCCCGCCGTGACAGGCCGTGGTTTTGCATGTGGGGGAACCTCCTGATGCGGCTCGTACGGCGATCGGGTGTCGCGGCGTTCGGAGCGGCGCGCATTCTGGCATTGTTTTGGATATATCGCCTATAGTATTTCTCGCATGAAATACTTATTGAATTTCTTATAACGGGATTCGGACGGGCTGCGGCGCCCGGTCGCGGCGGCCGCCCGACATCGTCCCGTTGGCAACGATCCTGCCCCCGCACCGGCGAATCCGCAAGGCGCTCGCAAGCGTGGTTTACGACTACCCGCCGACGCCCCCCGCAGGCACGCGCGGCCGATATTTCATGGTAATGTCGTGCGCATCCGGCTCGCCGGTCATCCCGCCACCTGCCGCGCGGGGCTGCCGGCGATGAATCGCACCGTGTCGAGGTCAAAAGAGCCATGGCAGTCAAGGCGCGCCTCCTGAACGCCGTTCTCGCCACTCCCCCCTGCGGTAATCACCGCGTGACGGACGCACTGCGTCCGTCGATGCTCGTCACGCTGTTCGAGGACCTGCGCCCGATGGCGCTGTCCGGCGTCGCCAGCGCGTTCGTCGCGGCGATCGCGCTGATCCGTCTGCAGCAACTCTGGTGTTTCGTGTGGCTCGTCGCCGACGTCGGCCTGCTCGCCGCCCGACTCGCGATCGCACGCGCGTACGCGGTACGCCGTGCCGCCGGCGACGATCGCGCCGAATACTGGGCGCGGCACTATGCCCCCGTGTCGCTCGCCGCGTGTTTCTTGCTTGGTCTCGGCGTGATGGGCTGCGTGGACGCGTCCGACGTCGAGCTCGGCACGCTGTCGGTGATGGTCGCGGGCGGCGTGTTCGGCGGGATCGCGTCGCGCAATTCGGCGCTGCCGCGGCTCGCGATGACCCAGGTCACGCTCGGCGTGCTGCCGATCGGCGTCGGCGCCCTGCTGGCCCACCGGCCCGGCGCATGGCTGCTGCTGCCGCCGCTCGTGATCTATCTCGCGGCGATGCGCACGGTCGTCGAGCGCCATTACCGCGTGCTGGTCGCGCTGATCGCCGCGCGCCAGCGCAACGCCGAGCTCGTCGCGCGCTTCGATGCCGCACTCACCTACATGCCGCACGGCCTGTGCATGATCGACGGCGAAAGCCGCGTGATCGTCGCGAACCGGCGCACCGCGCAGCTGTTCGGCTCGCCGCGCGAAATCATGCTGGACACCCCGCTGCCCGACGTCATCGCGGCGCTCGGCGCGAACGCGGTGACCGAGCCCGGCCATGCGGGCCTCGCCGCGCAGTGCGCGGTCTGGCTGAGCCGCGACGAACCCGTGCCGCTCGACATCGCGCTCGCCGACGGGCGCCAGCTCGAACTGACGCGCCATCGCGTACCGGACGGCAATGCGGTGGTCATCGTCGAGGACGTCACCACGCGCCGCCGCGCCGAGCAGCACATCCGGCACCTCGCGCGGCACGACGCGCTGACCGGCTTGCCGAATCGCCACGAACTGCATGCGGAACTCAGGCGCAGGCTCGCGCATCGGCCGCGCCAGCCGAGCCCTGCGCTTGCCGTCATGTATCTCGATCTCGACGGCTTCAAGGCGATCAACGACCGGTTCGGCCACCAGGCCGGCGACGAAGTGCTCACGCAGGTCGCCGAGCGGCTCGGCAAGACGCTGCCGCCCGGCGAGCTGGCGGCTCGCATCGGCGGCGACGAGTTCGTCGTCGCGATTGACGACACGACGATGCAGGCGTGCTCGATCCTCGCCGCGCGCATCATCCGGCAGATTTCCGCGCCGTACACGCTGTCGATCGGCGCGACCGTCAGCCTCGGGATCAGCATCGGCATCGCGCTCGACGACGGACACGGCTCGCCCGACGAACTGATCCGGCAGGCCGACAGCGCGCTGTACGACGCAAAGTCGGGCGGCAAGGGGATCTACCGTTTCTATTCGGCGGGAAGCCGTCGCATGGCGCCCGCGACCGCGAACTGAGCGAGCGCGCGGCGCGCCCCGCATCTGCATTCGTTCCCCCGCGATTCATTTCCGAAACGCGTTTCATCGGCCGGCGCACGTGCGCATGTGTTTCGCCACGCGCGGCCGTGTCACGTGACGTGTTCCGTAACATCGGCCCGCGCCGCGCGCCACGTTCGCCGCAGAAGCCTGCACGATCGCTGCGGCGCGCGGCAATTCATCGCTGGCACTCTTATTGCTCCTTGACTGTGAAACACGACGTCGGGGAGCCCAACATGAATACCGTCGAAGTCATCAGCCGCACGGAAACGATCGATCAACTGGACGTGATCGACGGCGCCGCGCTGATCCGGCGGCTCGTCTCCGAGCACCGCCCGCCGGCCGCCCGTGAAGCCGCGTGCGTCGACAGCCCGCCGCTGACGCTGTATGGCGCATTTCGCCAGGGCATCACCGATCACGCGGCGCGGCGCGCGAATCCGTATCGCGCCGGCAGCCGTTTCTGGGCGCTGTGGGAAGAAGGTCGTATCGAAGCTGAAACGTCGGGTCGCTGACGCGATCATGCGCGCCGGCCCTGTCGCGACAAGGGGCTGACGCGCAACCCGGCGTGCGCAGGCCACCCGCTCGCACGCCGGCATGCGTTTCAGCGCTGCAACATCGCGCGCGGCCGCTCCGGTTGCGCATGTCGCGCCTTCGCGCGCGGGCCGATTGACGGTGTCCGGCATCGCCTGCACCGCGCGCGCCGCGCGACGGTCGTTTCCCGATAAGATGGCAGACTCCCGTTCTTCGAACGATGTCGCCATGACCGCCTCCTCTTCCTCACACCGAAATCCCATCCACTGCGAAATCGATCTCGATGCGCAAGGCAAGCATGCGGGCTACCTGCGCCTGCCGCATTCCGTGCATCGCTCCGCGTACGGCTGGCTGCCGATCCCGATCGCGTCGATCCGCAACGGCGACGGCCCGGTCGCGCTCGTGATGGCCGGCAATCACGGCGACGAATACGAAGGCCAGATCATCGTGTCGCAGCTGATGCGCGAGATCGACCCGGAGATGGTCAGCGGACAGCTGATCCTGCTGCCGATGGCGAATTTCCCCGCGGCCGACGCGGGCCTGCGCGTGTCGCCGCTCGACGAGGGCAACCTGAACCGCAGCTTTCCCGGCGACCCCACCGGCACGCCGACGCAGATGATCGCCCACTACATCGAGCATGCGCTGCTGTCGCGCGCGCAGTATCTGGTCGACCTGCATTCGGGCGGCAGCTCGTTGCTGTACCAGGGCGGCAACATGCTCGCGATCGACCCGCTCGACGACGACGAGGCTAAGAAGCTCAACGGGCTGCTCGTCGCGTTCGGGTTGCCGAACGCGCTGCTGCACGCGCCGAACCCGGTGCATTCCGCATCGGCCGCGCGCCGGCAGGGCGCGATCTCGATCGTCACCGAACTCGGCGGTGCGGGGATGGCCGATCCGTCGCTGATCCGGCTCGGCCGCCACGGGCTGCTGCACTACCTCGGCCATATCGGGCTGCTGCGCGGCGCGCTCGTGCCCGACGCGCCGCCGACCGTCACGCGCTTCCTGCGCGTCGACGGCGATCGCCACTTCGTCTATGCATACGAGCGCGGGCTGTATGAACCGCTCGTCGAACTCGGCGACCAGGTGAAGGCCGGACAGCCGGCCGCGTGGGTGCACTTCCCCGACACGCCGCTGCGCGAGCCGGTGCTGCATCGCTTCAAGGGCGACGGCGAAGTGGTGTGCAAGCGCGTGCCGGCGCAGGTGCAGCGTGGCGATTGCCTGTTTCAGCTGGCGGAGGCGTCGACGCCGCCGCGTGTCATCGCGTGATCGCGACTGGCGCAACCCGCCCCCGCGAAGGATATCGACCACGCGTCACAACCGTCGTACGCCGGCGCCAGTGCATATGCGGACCGTCAGCCGGGTGACTCGTTTCCCTGCGCAGCACCGCATTGATGGCAATGCGGGAAGAAGAAGAAATTCCGGCCACCGCATTCGCATACATTGAAAAGCCGCAATCCGCAATGTACGCAGAACGTGGAATCGTCGCCGCCGAGATTCCATTGTTTGTCGCATGACGGGCAGCGCTTTTTTTCGAGTGACCGAACGGCTTTTTCGTATCCGATCGTGCGCGCGCGTGCGCCCTGATCCTGCTGCAATTCGAGCCGTTTGCGTTCGGCATAGCGCTGAAATGCCTTCATCATGTAAAGGCCGGCGAATACCGTGAGTGCAATGCCGACCAGAACCCGGACATAGCCGCCGAAATTCGGCAGGTACGGAACCAGTTCAATGAAAAACGCGCTCAGTGCAAACAGGCCAAAACCATACACGAAAGGCCAGTAGCGCACCTTGCGGTAGCGGATGAACAGCCAGATCGCAACCAGCAGTATCGGTAACGTCAGCGCCAGGCGAAGCCCGAACACTTGCATCTCGTAGTGCCGCGTTGCCTCGTCGAAGCGCCGTTCGGCCGCTGCGTCCGCTTCGGCGATTTGCGTGTTCACTTGAGTCTGCTGCGAGCTCAGTGCCCGTTGCTGGTCGCCGATCGCATCGATCTGATGCTGCCAGTTGACCACCACGGCCTGGAGCGTATCAAGCTTGTGCGTTCTGGCCAGAATGTCCGGGTTCCTCGCGCTGTCTCCTGTCACCGAGCGGGTTGCCAGCCAGTTGCGGAAACTTTCCTTCTCGGCCGCGTACTCCTTCGCGGCGCGGCCGCGCGCCACTTCCATTGTGTCGGCCTTCTCGACAAGCGCGTCGTGCTGCGCCTGCAGACGGCGCCGCGCCGCGTCCAGCCGCGCCTTTGCCTGAGTGTCAGCGAATTGCTCGATGACGGGCGGACCGCCGCTCGGCGCGAACGCCATGTCGCGGATCACAAGACTGCCGAGCATGTTCAGAAAGACCGCGAAGATGATCGCAATTACCCATGACGCGAGTCGCAGGAGCCGCGCTGGACTGGTCAGGCCGTCGCCGGAATTCATCATTATTTTTTTGCCCTCGGTTGGAATGGCATTCATTGTCGCCAATCTCGATACAACCATCAATTGTCTCTTTCTCGTCGATTTCAGCCCGGCGCCGCTCCGATGCTGCATGTCGACCTTGAACGGCCCGCCCGTTCGCCCAACGGCGGCCATTCGCGCAACGGCTCTGCGTGTCACTCCGGTTTCGGCGTTGTTGCATTAATCGGGCGTAGTGACGAGGTAAGGCCGATGGTCATTGATTTCAGGCAATGCGAACGGATTGCGGGCGTGCGAGGTCCGCCATGCGGTTCGGCACGCCCACGCGGATGGCAAACCCGGATTGTTAAAAAGGGTGCTGGACCGGCTATTTTGCGTAAACGTCAGCCGGCCGCTTGCTCGTCCGATTTATGCGACAACGCCATCCTTTCGTGTAATCGCATGTAATTGATTCAGCGATGTGACGGACCTAATGTTTATCCCAGGCAGAAGCCCATCCTCAAACCTTGCCAATAAAGCGCCGACGATTTTTTGTCGATTATATGCAGATACATCAAGGGTCTTGTGGCAAGGATGATTTCCGTGTGAGGCTGCTGTCGGGAAGGAAGCATTCGTTTATCGACTCATCCAATTACCTCTCAGAGGAAAAAATGGCAAAAATTTCTTACACGGCCGATACCAGCTGGGTCATCGGCGTCACCGATCGCGTCAAAGGCAACAAGGTGGTGCTCGTTCCTGCCAGTACGGACCACCTGTATACCGAGTGGGACTTCCAAGCGGATGGCGGAATCACGCTGCACAGCGACCCCACGCTCGCCATCGACTGCGGAACGGTATCCGACGAGCAATACCTTGTCCTGAACACCTACGTGAAAAACCACGCGTCGGCCTCTCAGCAATGGCAATTCGACCCGCAATCGGACGACCCGCAATCGGGCTACATCGAAAACGTGACCAATTCGCAACTTGTCTTCGACCTCCAATGGAGATCGGTCGCGAAGGGCACGCCCATCTGGACATACTCGGCAAACGCATCGGATGCGGAGATCTGGAGCCCGGTTCCGATCCCCCAGGATTCTTTCATCAAGAAGTGACCTGACCCATGCTTCGATGGTGCGCCGATTGACTTATTCGGCGCACCATCGTAACTGCCTGTGGGCACGACGCACTGAATCGCAGGCAGCCGAGGTACGCCCGATTAATGCAAAAACGCCCCGGTTTCTGGATGTGGAACTCGTCCCTGAGGGTTGCGATCCGTTTCCCACCATCGTTTTTTTCATCGTCGTGGAAAACCACACTCATGCCAAGCGCGCTTGGTGAAATCAGATTTTCTACAGGGTTGTCGATGAAGATGCTCTCTTCAAGTCTTATTTCGACACATCGTAAAGCATGTTCAAAAACCACTGGCCCATGGTAATAAAAAAATGGCCTTTATCACGTCTGGATTCCTTCTCGGAAAGAGAAACTTACTTCACGGCTTTCTTGAGGTAGGCCAAAGCAAGTCGCGCACATCCGCGAGATTGCCGGCGATCTTCGCGATGTTGTCGAACGATTGAAATTGGCCGGGAACCGTCGGCGTCATATAGAATGACGCGCTTTGCCCGTCCCCCCTATGTGGTTCAAGAACCTTCAGCTTCACCGTCTTCCGGCACCTTGGGCCGTGACCCCCGACCAGATGGAAAAATGGCTGGCGCCTTACGCGTTTCAGCCGGGCAGCAGCGTCGAAATGCAGAGCGTCGGATGGGCTTCGCCGCGTGACGACGGCGCGCTTGTGTATTCGATCAACCGGCAGATGCTGCTGCTGTTTCGTGCCGAAAAGAAGCTGCTCCCGGCATCGGTCGTCAATCAAGTAACCAAAGCGCGTGCGCTTGAAGTCGAGGAGCAGCAGGGTTTCAAGGTCGGCCGGAAACAACTGCGCGAACTCAAGGAGCAGGTTACCGACGAACTGATGCCGCGCGCGTTCAGCATTCGTCGCGATACCCGCGTGTGGATCGATACGGCGAACGGCTGGCTCGTCATCGATGCGGCTGCACAGGCACTTGCCGACGACGTTCGCAGCCTGCTCGTCAAATCGATCGACCCGCTGCCGCTCACCGGTGTTCATGTGGCCCGTTCGCCGGTGGCAGCGATGACGGACTGGCTGCTGTCCGGCGACGCGCCGGGCGGCTTCACCGTGGACCAGGACGCCGAGTTGCGCTCGAGCGACCAAGGTGGCGCCACGGTGCGATACGTCGGCCACGCGCTGGAAGCGAACGACATGCGCCGGCACATCGAAGCCGGCAAACAATGCACGCGCCTCGCGATGACCTGGGATGACCGCGTCTCATTCGTGCTGACACCGTCGCTGACGATCAAGCGTGTCACGCCGCTCGACGTGATCAAGGAGGCGGCGGATCCCACTGCGCAAAATGACGATGAACGCTTCGATTCGGATGTCACGCTGATGACGGGGGAATTGGGGCGGATGCTGACCAATCTTGTCGATATCCTGGGTGGCGATCAGCACGACTCGATTCATCAGGCGGCAGCCTGACTCCGTCGTCGTCGAGGACCATCGCCCCGCGACGGCGGGGCGTCGCACTGACGCGACAATTCGAGGAGGACCGTAGCCACCATGGCGGCGAGTCGCGGCCGGAGGCTCGTGCCCCTGCAGAAACAACCCCGAATCGGCACGACCGGTAGGCCATCGAAACAACGACACCTCGCCGATCCACAACGGTCATCCACGTCATACACCCATCGAACGGGCGCGGCTCCGCACCACGCCCGTTCCCCACCCCACTCCGCCTGCAAGCCTTCTTACACCACCCGCGAAATCCTTATCGCAATTGCTTCGTTCGCCTTTGCCAGCCGCGCCGCTAACGTGTTCCAAACGGCGGCGGCACGCCGGATGTCTCGCAGGATACCGAGCGGCCGCCGTCATCACGACAACCGCGTCGCGATAACGGAACCGACCGGACGGGCCGTGTGCCCCGCCCCCGCCAGGAAGGTCCGCATCGCGCGCCCTTCGCGATGCCCATGGCCACGAACGACCGCATCATCGACACGACGCCGCTCGATGTCCGCGCCCAGCCGCTGATCGACGCGCTGATCGACGAATACGCGACGCGCTACGACGCGTACCGCCCCGACAGCCGCGCATCCGCCCGCGACGAACTCGCGCGCTACCCGGCCGAGCAGTTCGCGCCGCCCGAAGGCGCGTTCGTGCTGCTGCTGCGCGACGGCGAAACGATCGGCGGCGGCGCGTTCAAGCGCTACGACGCGCAGACGGCCGAACTCAAGCGCATCTGGACTCGCGCGGACCTGCGCCGTCAGGGGCTCGCACGCGTGATCGTCGACGCCCTCGAGCAGCGCGCCGCGCAGCAGGGCTATCGACGCGTGTACCTCACCACCGGCTTTCGCCAGCCCGAAGCGTGGGCGCTGTACGACCGCACCGGCTATACGCGTCTGTTCGATTCGTCGATCGACCCCGAAACGTATTTCCACCTGCGCTTCGGCAAGGATCTCGCCGATCCGTCGCGCACGTCGACGCTCGCCGATCTGTGGGCGCCGCTCCCCGAACCGGTGCTGCCGCGCTGAACCGTTCGCTTCATCCGACTCCGTTTCCCACGACACACAACGACACGACAACGACAGGACGCATCCATGCCACGAGCCGTACCCTTCACGCCGCGCGTGCTGCGCACGCTGGCCGCCGCACTAGCCGCCGCGCTGATCGGCGTGACCGCGATCGCCGCGGCCGCCGCGACCTTCGATCTGAGCCCCGAGCAGCGCGGCCGCCCGCGCGGCACCGTCGATGCGGCCGTCGAACGCGCGGTGCCCGCGTCGTTCAAGTTCGCCGAAGCCGGCACGCTGACGATCGGCGTCGCGCCGAGCCTGCCGCCGATCAGCTCGTATGCGACCGACGCGCGCACGGTGATCGGCTTCGACGCGGACGTCGGCCAGCTCGTGTCCGACAGCCTCGGCCGCAAGCTGAAGATCGTCCCGCTCGCGTGGGCCGACTGGCCGCTCGCGCTCGAATCGGGGAAGGTCGACGCGGTGATCTCGAACGTCACCGTCACCGAGGAGCGCAAGCAGAAGTTCGATTTCTCGACCTACCGCAAGGACCAGGTCGGCTTCTACGTGCGCAACGACAGCAGGATCCAGTCGATCCGCGAGCCGAAGGACGTCGCCGGGCTGCGCATCGTGACCGACGCCGGCACCAACCAGGAAAAGATCCTGCTCGCGTGGGACCGAGAGAACGTCGCGCACGGCCTGAAGCCCGTGCAGGTCCAGTACTACGACGACCAGGCGATGCGGATCGTCGCCGTGCAGTCGGGCCGCGCGGATGCCATGTTCAGCGTGAACTCGGTGCTCGCGTACCAGAGCGCGCAGCAAGGCAAGACGCGGCTCGTCGGCGCGATCAGCGGCGGCTGGCCGCGCACGGCCGACATCGCGATCGCGACGCGCCGCGGCAGCGGGCTCGCCGATCCGCTGACGGTCGCGCTGAACGGGCTGATCAAGAACGGCCGCTACCAGCAGATCCTGGACCGCTGGAACCTCGCATCGGAAGCGATCGACCAGTCGCGCACCAATCCGCCGGGCCTGCCGAAGATCTGAGCGCCCCCTTCCACGCGTTGCGCAGGAACGCCGAACACCATGTCTTATTCGCTTTCATTGCTGGACAAGAGCCCGATCGCCGACGGCACGACCGCCGCCGACGCGCTGCGCTTCACGACGACCCTCGCGCAGCGCGCGGAACAGCTCGGCTACGAGCGCTTCTGGGTGGCCGAGCATCACGGCGCGCCGGGCTTCGCGAGTTCCGCGCCCGAGATCGTGGTCGCGCACCTGCTCGCGCACACGTCGCGCATTCGCGTCGGCTCGGGCGGCGTGATGCTGCAGCACTACAGCCCGTTCAAGGTCGCCGAGTCGTTCAGGCTGCTCGCCGCGCTCGGGCCGGGCCGCGTCGATCTCGGCATCGGCAAGGCGCCCGGCGGGCTGCCGCTCACCACGCGCGCGCTGCAGTGGTATCACGACAAGGCGAACAAGCCCGACTTCGCGGGCCAGCTCGCGGCGCTCGACGCGTTCCTCGGCTGGGGCGTCGCCGAAGATCATCCGCTCGCCGGCGCGCTCGCGATGCCGGTGCCACCGCACGCGCCCGAACGCATCCTGCTCGGTGGCTCGCCCGACAGCGGCGCGCTCGCCGCGCGCCACGGCTGGCGCTTCTGCTACGCGGGGCACTTCAACGGCGACGACGCGAACCTCGAGCGCTCGCTCACCGCGTATCGCGACGCGGGCGGCACGCGCGCGCTCGTCGCGCTGTACGCGGTCGCCGCGCCGACCCGCGACGCGGCCGAGCAGCTGATCGGGCCGATGAAGATCTTCCGGCTGCAGTTCGCCGGCGGCCAGAGCTTCAACCTGGCGAGCGCGCAGGCTGCGGCGGAATTCGCGCGGCAAAGCGGCGCGTCCGACTACCGGATCGACGAGCTGCGCCCGACCGTGCTGGCCGATACGCCCGAGCGCGTGCATCGCGCGCTCGACGCGCTGAGCCGGCGGCTCGACGTTGACGCATTCGTGATCGACTCGCCGGTGACCGATTACGCGGCGCGGCTCGCGTCGGCCGAATGGCTCGGCGGCGCGCAGTCGATCACGCCCGTGCGGGCGGCCCTTTCGGCCGAACGTTCCCTTTACCCCGACCAGAACGCGTGACGCCCCCATGACGACCCGACGATCGATTCCCTTCGGCCTGATGCTGCAAGGCGCAGGCAGCCACATGAACGCGTGGCGACACCCGAGCAACCCGCCGGACGCGAGCATCAACCTCGACTTCGCGATCGGCATCGCGCGCAAGGCGGAAGCCGCCGGCATCGCGTTCGCGTTCGTCGCGGACGGCCTCTACATCAATGAGAAGTCGATCCCGCACTTCCTGAACCGCTTCGAGCCGCTGACCGTGCTGTCGGCGCTCGCGGTCGCGACGAGCAAGATCGGGCTGGCGGGCACGATCTCGACGTCGTACAGCGAGCCGTTCACGGTCGCGCGCCAGCTCGCGTCGCTCGACGCGATCAGCGGCGGGCGCGCGGGCTGGAACGTCGTGACGACACCGCTCGAAGGCACCGCGAAGAATTTCGGCAAGGCGCATCCCGAGCACGCATTGCGCTACGAGATCGCCGACGAATACCTCGAGGTCGTGCAAGGGCTGTGGGACAGCTGGGACGACGACGCGTTCGTGCGCGATCGTGCGACCGGGCGCTTCTTCGATCGTGACAAGCTCCACACGCTCGACCATCACGGCCGATTCTTCCAGGTCGCGGGCCCGCTGAACATCCAGCGCTCGCCGCAAGGGCAGCCGGTAATCTTCCAGGCCGGCTCGTCCGACACGGGGATCGGGCTCGCGGGCAAGTATGCGGATGCCGTGTTCACGCATTCGCCGTCGCTCGACGAAACGGCCGCGTTCACGCGGCGCGTGAAGCAGAGCGCGGTCGAGCACGGGCGGCAGCCCGGCGACGTGAAGATCTTCCCCGGCGTCGGCCCGATCGTCGGCCGCACGGCCGCCGAAGCGGAAGACAAATACCAGGCGATCCGCGACCTGCTGACGATCGACGAGGCGCTCGCCTATCTCGGCCGCTATTTCGATCACCACGATTTCACGCAGTACGCACTCGACGCGCCGTTTCCCGAACTCGGCGACATCGGTCGCAACAGCTTCCGCTCGACCACCGACCGGATCAAGGCCGACGCGAAGCGCAAGCACCTCACGCTGCGCGAGACGGCGCTCGCCGTCGCGACGCCGCGCCCGAACTTCATCGGCACGGCCGAGCATGTCGCCGACGAGCTGATCCGCTGGCACGACGCCGGCGCCGGCGACGGCTTCATCCTCGGCTTCGCGGTGCAGGCGCAGGGCGTCGACGACTTCGTCGACCTCGTGATTCCGGTACTCGAGGCACGCGGCCGCTACAGCCGCGACCTGCCGGGCAGCACGCTGCGCGACCACCTCGGCCTGCCGCGCAAGGCGAGCCGCCACGCGGCGCCCGGCGCGGCGCAGAAACAGGACGACGCGGCCGAAGCGCACGCGTGACGCCGACGCGCCGCCACGCGCGGCGCGTCAGACCGACCCGATCGAGGACCTTCACCGACATGAGCGACACGACCCATCTCGGCGGCGCACTGCCGCCGCTTCCTTCGTCCCGCGTCCGCGACGCCGGCACGCGCCTGCGCATCGTGCCGGCCCGCCACCGCTCGCGCACGGCCGGCACCGTGCTCGCGCTCGTGCTGATCGCGCTCGCGCTGCATTCGATCCTCGGCAACCCGCAATGGGGCTGGCCGGTATTCGCCGAATGGTTTCTGTCGCCGCCGGTGCTGTCCGGGCTCGCGCGCACGCTGGTGCTGACGCTGCTCGGCGCGGTATTCGGCTTCGCGCTCGGCGCGTTCGTCGCGCTGGCGCGGCTGTCGCGTTCGCGCGTGCTCGCCGCGAGCGCGTGGACCTTCGTGTGGCTGTTCCGGTCGATTCCGCTGATCGTGCTGCTGCTGATCCTCAACAACCTCGGTTACCTGTACGAACACGTGCGGCTCGGCGTGCCGTTCACCGACATCGTGTGGTTCGACACGCCGACCACCGACCTGATCAGCCCGTTCCTCGCGGCCGTGCTCGGCCTCACGCTGAACCACGCAGCGTTTTCCGCCGAGGTGATCCGCGGCGGCATTCTCGCGGTCGACCAGGGGCAGCTCGAAGCAGCCGCGGCGCTCGGCCTGCCGCGCGGCCGTCAGACCACGCGGATCGTGCTGCCGCAGGCGATGCGCGCGATCCTGCCGACCGCGTTCAACGATCTCATCTCGCTCGCGAAAGGCACCTCGATGGTGTACGTGCTCGCGATGCCCGAGCTGTTCTATACGGTGCAGGTGATCTACCGCCGCAATCTCGAAGTGATTCCACTGCTGATGGTCGCGACCGTCTGGTACCTGATCATCCTGACCGTGCTGTCGGCAATCCAGGTTCAGGTCGAGCGCCACTACGCGCGCGGCGCGCTGCGCAACCCGCCGCCGTCGGCACTCACGTTCGTGCTGGCGCGCGTCGGTGCGCTGTGGCGGCGTGTCGCGGCACGTAACGCGACAGCCACCGCAACGGCACGCGGCGACGACACGGCCGCTCCGCTGCCGCGCGCCGGCGGCGAAGTCGCCGTGCACAACGTATCGAAGCAGTTCGGCATGCAGCGCGTGCTCGACAACGTGTCGTTCGTCGCGCCGCGCGGCAGCGTGACGGCGATCATCGGGCCGTCCGGTTCGGGCAAGTCGACGCTGCTGCGCACGATCAACCATCTCGAACGCGTCGACGACGGCTTCATCGACATCGACGGCGAGCTGATCGGCTATCGGCGCGACGGCGACGTGCTGCACGAGCTGAAGGAGCGCGACGTGCTGAAGCGGCGCACGGCGGTCGGCATGGTGTTCCAGAACTTCAACCTGTTTCCGCACTTGACCGTGCTCGAGAACCTCGTCGAGGCGCCCGTCGCCGTCGCGGGCGTCACGCGCGAGGCCGCCGAGCGCACCGCGCGCACGCTGCTCGCGCGCGTTGGCCTCGCGGATAAAGCCGATGCCTACCCGCGCCAATTGTCCGGCGGCCAGCAGCAGCGCGTCGCGATCGCGCGGGCGCTCGCATTGCGTCCGAAGGTGCTGCTGTTCGACGAGCCGACGTCGGCGCTCGATCCCGAACTGGTCAACGAAGTGCTCGACGTGATCAAGGAACTTGCGCGCTCAGGCACCACGCTCGTGATCGTCACGCACGAGATCGGCTTCGCGCGCGAAGTCGCGGACAACGTGCTGTTCATGGAGCGCGGCCGCGTCGTCGAGTCGGGGCCGCCCGCCATCGTGCTCGACGCGCCGGCCCATCCGCGCACGCGCGCATTCCTGTCGCGGGTGCTGTGATGCACGCCGCGCCCCACCTGCGAGGCGACCGACGATGATCGACCGACGCCAGTTCATGACAGCCGCGCTTGCGGCCGCATCCGGTCTGCGCTGGCATGCGGCCGATGCAGCCACTGCGACGGCAGACCTCGATCCGCGCCAGAGCGGCCGGATCCGTGCGTCGCGCGACGACGCGGCGATTCGCGCGGCCAGCCACTACCGGTGGGTGCGCGACGGGGCCTTCACGGTGGCGATCTCGCCACATGCGCCGCCCGTGTCGACCTACGCGACCGACGCGCGCACCGTGGTGGGCGCCGATCCCGACTATGCGCAGCTCGTCGCGGACGCGCTGGGCCGAACGCTGCGGCTGGTGCCGATCGCGTGGGCCGACTGGCCGCTCGGGCTCACGTCCGGCAAGTACGATGCGGTGATCTCGAACGTCGGCGTGACCGAGCAACGCAAGGAGAAGTACGACTTCACGACCTACCGGCTCGGGCTGCATGGCTTCTACGTGCGCAACGCGAGCCCGATCGCGCGGATCGCCGAACCGAAGGACATCGCGGGTTTGCGCATCATCACGGGCGCCGGGACGAGCCAGGAGCGCATCCTGCTCGAATGGAGCCGGCGCAATGTCGCGCAAGGGTCGAAGGCGACCGAACTGCTCTATTTCGACGACGACGCGGCGGCACGCGTCGCGCTGCTGTCGGGCCGCGCGGATGCCGAGCTGAACCCGAACGCGTCGCTCGCGTACGAGGCTGCGCGCGACGGCAAGATCCGCCGGGTCGGCGTCGTCAACGCGGGCTGGCCGGCGAATGCCGATGTCGCGATCGCGACGCGTCGCGGCAGCGGGCTCGCGCCGGCCCTGACGCTCGCGACGAACACACTGATCGACAACGGCCGCTACGGGCAGGCGCTCGCGCGCTGGGGGTTGCAGAGCGAGGCGCTCGCACGGGCGCAGACGAATCCGCCGGGGTTGCCGTCGTTCTGATTCGACGGGCCTATGCATCGACACACCGATGCACCGGCACATGAATTGACGTCCTCACCCGCCTAAAGGCAGGTGATTCCCACACCTGGCGATGCACGTCCGCATCGGAGAATGTTCAGCGCAGCGTTGGTATCTCGATCATGCTCGACACCACAGTCACTACAGGCCCACTCTCTTATTCGCAGTCCCGCGATACCTTTCGGCCGCGTCGTGCTGTCTCTCGACCCGCACGCCGAACAGGACTGGGTAGAACCGCTTTCGTCGACTTCCTCGAACGTGGCTCCGTGCGCGATCGCTTTGTAGCGGAGCTTGTTTCGGAAGGACGACCAGGATGCGTCGTAGACGCTTTTCGCCATCCTGGTTCTGGCGAGCTTCGCGGCCGACACGTTGCCGACCGCGAGGTAATCGAAGCGCCGCACCAGATCGAGCGCGAGCTTATGCTGGAAATCGGCACGGGCATTCGCGACCTTGGCGTGCAACTTCGCGATATGCCGCTTGTGCTTGCGCGCCCGTTGCGCTTTCGCCAGTTTCTCCGCCGCGCGTCGGCCGAATCGGTCATTGGGCAGCTTCTCGCCCGTCGAAAGTGTGGCGAAGTCTTTCAGGCCGAGATCGATGCCAACACCGGAACGGACCGGGCGGGCCTGAACATCGGGCATCTCGATCACGATGTTCAGAAACCAGTTGCCACGTGCATCCTGCGCAAAGGTGGTCCCATCCTTGATCTTGCCTTCGGGAAGCGCCCGGCTGTGGAATACCCGAAACGTGTTGCCGGCGAAACGGAATGCGTCACCCTCGCGCTTCAGGTCACGCCCCTTCAGCGGCACCCAGCCAAGCGATTTCCTGCCGCGATAGCGCAGGTAGGGCCGACGGCGCTGACTGCGCGACTTCGCGTATTGCTCGCACGTTGCATTGACTGTTCCGGAGTGGATGCCCAGTTCCTTGCTGCTACCGGTCGTCAACACGTTCAAGTCGAAACCCGTCGGCCACTTCTTGCTCCACTTGAGCGCGTGCTTCTGCGTGTCATTGCAGAAGTTCCAGACGTAGTTCACCGCACGGCTCTGCTTGTTGAGCAGTCCGTTGAGCGACTTCACGCGGTAGCGGTAGACAAGGATCATGCCGGTGATCCTAACCCGTGGAAGAAGCTGCCTGTCAACCGCACTCCTTTCCTTCCCGCCATCCGCCCGAAGGAAGTCCCCTTGCGGGAAATGGCGGGGTTTCTCGGAGCAAATTCTGATGAAATCGCCCCGGCGGTCCGCGATCGACATGCCGGGGCGAAACGAAGAATCGGCCGTCGTCGCCTAGGCCGTCACCGCCGCATCCTCCCGGTCGAGTTCCGCGATATGCGCATGAATCGCCGGAATCAGATCGCGCCCATAGGCCAGCGCATCGTCGAGCGGATCGAACCCGCGTATCAGGAACGTCGACACGCCGAGCCGGTAATACGCACCGAGCGCACGCGCGACCTGTTCGGGCGTGCCGACGAGCGCAGTCGAATTCCAGCGTGCACCGGTCAGGTTCGCGACACCCATCCACAACCGCTCGTCGAGCACGTCGCCCTGCGCGGCCGCGGCCATCAGCCGCTGCGAACCGGCATTCTGCGGCGCGTGGCCGTCGATCGGCTGGCCGTGCGCGACTCGCGCCGCGCGCACGCGCGCGCGGATCGCCTCGGCCTTCTCCCACGCGGCGGCTTCGGTGTCCGCGACGATCGGCCGGAACGACACGCTGATGCGCGGCGCGCGTCCGAACGGCGCCGCGGCGGCCCGCACGCGCGCGATCTGCTCGCGCACCGCGGCGAGCGGCTCGCCCCAGGTCATGTAGACGTCCGCGTGCTGCCCCGCCACCGCCAGCGCGGCCGGCGACGAGCCGCCGAAATAGATCGGCACGTGCGGCCGCTGCGCGCTTTTCACGAGAGGCGACGCCCCGCGCAGCCGGTAGAACGCGCCATCGTGATCGACCGGCGCGTCGGCGAGCCAGATGCGTTTCAGCACGTCGAGATATTCGCCGGTGCGGCGGTAGCGCGCGTCGTGCGGCACGAAATCGCCGTCGCGCTGCAGGTCGGCATCGTCGCCGCCCGACACGACGTTCAGCGCGAGCCGGCCGCCGCTGAATACATCGAGCGTCGCGATCTGCCGGGCGGCGGCCGACGGCACGATCACACCCGGCCGGTGCGCGAGCAGGATGCGGATCCGTTCGGTCGCGGCGGCCGCGAACGACGCGACGATGAAGCCGTCCGCCGCGTTGCTGAAATGGCCGACCAGGATCTGGTCGAAGCCGGCGGCTTCGTGCGCCTGCGCGAAGCGCCGCACATAGTCGGGCTGGACGGCGGCGCCGCCCGGTACGTCGACCTCCGCGCCGGGCGTCGCGGTGATCATGCCGATGATGTCGACAGGCATGTCGGGCTGTCCTTCTGGTGGGGAATCGGAATGGGCGGGCTCGGCGGCACCGTCACTGCGCGGCGGCCGTCTTTTGCGCGGGCGCCGCGAACGCGCCCGCATACGAGCGGTCGAGCAGCTTCGCCGTGTCGTACGCGGCCGGAATCACGCCGGCCTTGTGCAGGAAATCGGCGGTGTTCTGCGCATCCTTCGCGGCCGTGTCGTCGACGGGGCCCACCCGCTGGTGCGCGTTGTCGAGCCAGCGGTACGCGACGTCCGGCTCGAGCTTCGCGCGCTTTGCCCACAGGTCCGCGTACTCGCGCGGATGACTGTCGACCCACTGGCGTGCCGTGACCACGCGCTTCAGGAAATCGGTGATCTCCGCCCGCTTGCCGGTTGCGGCCTGCTCGTTCGCCGCGACGAAGCTGAGTGCGGGCATCAGCCCCTGCGCGGTCGTCACGGGCCGTGCGCCCTGCCGCAGCGCGAGCGTGCTGACGAACGGCTCCCACAACGACACGGCGTCGACCGAGCCGTTCGCGAGCGCGTTGGTCGCATCGATCGGCATCAGGTACGCGTACTTGACGGAATCCGCGCGCAGGCCCGCGTGTTCGAGCGCGCGCAGCACGAGCTGCTGGCTCCACGCGCCGCGCCAGACCGCGATGGTCTTGCCCTGCAGGTCGGCAACGGTGCGCACCGGCGAGTGCTTCGGCACGAGGATCGCGACGCCGTCGAGGCTCTGCCGCGACACCGCGACGACCTTCACCGGCGCGCCGCGCGCAGCCAGCGTGAGCAGCGCGGAATCGCCGAGGAAACCGATATCGATCGCGTTGCCGTTCAGGCTCTCGGCGACGGGCGCGGCCGCCTGGAAGTGCTTCCACTCGATCGTGTAAGGCAGGTCCTTCAACACGCCGGACGCCTCCATCGACGCCTGAATGTTGAAGTAGTTCTGTTCACCGACGCGCAGCGTGACGGTGTCTTTCGCGACGCCCGGCTGCGCGGCGAGCGCGAGCAGCAGCGCAGTAACGATTCGGCTCAACAACGTGATCTCCCCGGAGGTTGGCGGGCAGCCGCGCGACGGCGGCGCCCTTTGGCCCGCATGGCCCGACGGCCGGCGGACAGGATGGAACCGGTGAAGATACGTCGATGCGCTTCATGAGACAAACGCAATATTCTGCTTTGCAAAGATGCAAATAGTTTATGGAACGTGTGGCCTGTCCGTTCCGGCATCGAATGGCATTACCGGCCCGTACCGACGGGTTATCTTGCCGAAAATAGGTTCCGTGTCGACTCGTCCCGCATTCAGCTCGCCGGGAAGTCGCTCGAATGATTCCTCGATAGATATTTCGCGCGCGAAATAATTCTCGCACTATATTTCGCATACGAAATAACTGCCCGACACGAGGACGGCCATGACGTCAGAACCCATCGAGTTTTCCGCCGCCGACGGCTACCCGCTGCGCGGCACGCTGTGGTCGCCGGACGCGCCGCCGCGCGCGCTGGTGTTGATCCATCCGGCAACCGCCGTGCCGGAGCGGCTGTATGCGGGCTTCGCGCGCTTCCTGACCGAGCGCGGCTTTGCGGCGCTGACCTACAACTATCGCGGCATCGGCGCGTCGCGGCCCGCGCGGCTGAGCGCGCTGCAGGCCCGCATGCGCGACTGGGTCGAGCTCGACGTCGGCGCCGCGATCGCGTGGGCGCGCGACGCGTACGACGGGCTGCCGCTGCTGGCGGTCGGGCATAGCGTCGGCGGGCATGCGATCGGGTTGTCGGCCGGCACCGCGCACCTGCGCGCGGCCGTGCTCGTCGCCGCCCACGCGGGCAGCACGCGGCTGATTTCCCGCGCGGCGGAGCGATTGAAGGTGCGGCTGATCCTGCGCGTGCTGGGCCCGCTCGCGTCCGCGCTGCTCGGCTACGTGCCCGGCAAGCGGCTCGGGCTCGGCGAGGACCTCCCCGCCGGCGTGTTCCGCGAATGGAGCCGCTGGACCACGTTGCCGCGCTACTTCTTCGACGATCCGACGCTCGGTGCGGCCGAGCGCTTCTCGAAGCAGCAGTTGCCGATTCTCGCGCTCGGCTTCGACGACGATCCGTGGGCGAACCCGCCCGCGATCGACCTGCTGGTAAGCTACCTGACCCGCGCGGCCGTCGAACGCCGCCAGATCGATCCGCACGCTGCAGGCAGCGGGCCGGTCGGGCACATGGGCTTCTTCCGCAGCCGGCCCGGCGCCGTGCTGTGGCCCGCGGTCGCCGACTGGCTCGCGCAGGCGCTCGACGCGCCGCGCGAGGCGGGCCGCCCGTCCCTTTCCATTGCTGCCGGGAACCGAGCTTGAGCGAAGACCGACGACTGTTTTTCCTGTTGAACATCGGCCAGCGGCGCGTGCAGCGCTGGGTCGACCGCCAGGCCGAGACCGATGCGCGCGCCAGCGCCGCGCAGGCCGGCGTGCTGTTCTGCCTCGCGAAGCAGGACGGTGCGCTGATCGGTGAAGTCGGCGCGGCGCTGCAACTGGCGCCGTCTGCGATGACGGGGCTCGCCGACCGGATGGCGAAGGCCGGCCTGCTCGCGCGTCACGCCGATTCGGACGACGGGCGCGCCACGCGCCTGTTCCTGACCGACGAAGGTCACGCGGCGCTCAAGCGTGCGCGCGTGTTGCTGCGCGAGCTGAACGGCAAGCTGTGCGACGGATTTTCCGACGCGGAACTCGACGTCGTCGCGCGCTGGCTGCACGCATTGCAGGACCGTTTTCCGGCGGAGCGCTGACGGCACGGACCACGCGTCACGTCAGTCACGATAGTCGCGACACGCAGCACCGCATCGATACGACGCGGCTCGAACGTCGCGATCGAAAGCGATTGCGATTCGCATTTTCGATTCGTTTTCCGCGCCTGCTCGGCGGCAAATTTTGCGTTGCCGCAACGTGCCGCTTCGGCAACGCTTTCCGGCTACGCTCTGTTACAAAAAATTGCCTCCCGCGCCGCATGGGGATCGCCTACATTGCAATCCACTTCGCTGCATTCGCCGTATGCACCGACTGGCCTTCCCGTCGGGTCCGCATTGCAGGCTCTGCCCGACAAGTAATGAAAACGAAGAGGAGTCTTAACCGACGTGCTGGCGGCATCCAGCACACGCGGATTGCGATGACCGAAACGGCTTCCTGAACGACCCGACCCGACGCGTTGCACGGCACCCTTTGGCCACGCACCGATGCGCGTTGCGTCGCCGTGCCGTGCCCGGCCATCGCCGCCGCATGTCAACGAGGAGCAGTCCATGCGACGCACGATCGTGTCCCACTCGCTTGTCACCCGCCTGTCCGCCGTGATGGCGATGGCCGCCGCCGCGGCGGCGCACGCCGAACCCGTGGTCGTGTCCGGCCCGAGTCCATTCGCCGCCTGCACCATCGGCGGCCCCGGCACGAACTACGTGAACGCCGAGGTCGAACCGTGGCTTTCGGTCAATCCCGCGAACCCGACCAACATGATCGCCGTGTGGCAGCAGGACCGCTGGTCGAACGGCGGCGCCCACGGGCTCGTCGCAGGCTACACGTTCGACGGCGGCGCGACCTGGGCGCGCACGCCGCAGCCGTTCAGCGCATGCGCGCCAGGTGGGCTCAAGTACGAGCGCGCGTCCGATCCCTGGGTGTCGTTCGGCCCGGACGGCACCGCGTACTCCGTATCGATCTCGTTCAACCAGTCGAACAACGGCAATGCGGTCGGGGCTTCGGTGTCGACCGACGGCGGACAGACATGGAGCAGCCCGGCCGTGCTGATCGCGAACGACGAGCCGACGACGCAGTTCTTCAACGATAAGGAATCGGTGACGGCGAATCCGGTGAAGGCCGGCACCGCCTATGCCGTGTGGGACCGCCTCGAGCTGCCGAACGGCAACCCGTACGCGAATCTGCACACCGCGGCATACCGCGGGCCGACACTGTTCTCGAAGACGGTCGACGGCGGCAAGACGTGGAGCAAAGCGAAGGTCATCGTCCACGTGCCGTCGCGTCAGCAGACGATCGGCAACCAGATCGTCATCGATCCGAGAACGGGCACGCTCTACAACTTCTTCGACCTGATCCAGCCGCCGTTCAGCAAGGCCGCCGGCAAGGTCGCGTTCATCAAGTCGACCGACGACGGCGCGACCTGGACGAAACCGCAGGTGATCGCCGGACTGCAGACGGTCGGCGTGACCGATCCGAACACCGGCGAACCGGTGCGCACCGGCGACATCATTCCGGAGCCCGCGATCGATCCTGCATCGGGGCAACTCTACGTCGTCTGGCAGGACAGCCGCTTCAACGGCGGCAAGTACGACGAGATCGCGGTGTCGACGTCGAAGGACGGTGGCGCGAGCTGGAGTGCGCCGATGCAGTTGAACACGCGGACCGGGCGCCCCGCGTTCAATCCGTCGGTGCGCGTCGACAATGCGGGCGCCGTCATGGTGACCTACTACGACTTCCGCGATCTGCAGGCCGGCAACACGACCACGCTGCCGACCGGGTTCTGGCGCAAGATCTCGCATGACGGCGGCACCACGTTCGCCGACGAGCGGCGCGTCGGCGGCCCGTTCGACATGAGGCTCGCGCCGAACGCGGAGGGCTTCTTCATCGGCGATTACCAGGGGCTCGACGTGCTGCCGTCGTCGTCGTTCCATCCGCTGTTCGTCCAGACCACGGGCAACCTGACGAACCGCACCGACGTGTTCTTCGCGCCGTGATGCGCGCGTGAGCGCAGCGCTGCCGCGACGTCCCGCGTCGCGGCAGCGTGCCCGAGTGCGCGTCAATGCATGTCGGTCAGCACGACGCGACCGTCGATCTTGCCTTCGCGCAGCCGCGCGAATATGTCGTTGATGTTGCCGAGCCGGTCGCGATGGATATGCGCGTGCACCAGGCCATCCGCCGCGAAATCGAGCGATTCCTGCAGGTCGCGCCGTGTGCCGACGATCGAGCCGCGCACCGTGATGCCATTCAGCACGGTCGAGAAGATCGGCAACGGGAAATCGCCGGGCGGCAAGCCGTTGAGTGCCACCGTGCCGCCGCGCCGCACCATCCCGAGCGCCTGCGCGAACGCGCTGCGCGACACGGCCGTGACCAGCACGCCGTGCGCACCGCCGATCTCCTTCTGGATGACCTTCGCCGGATCGTCGGCCGACGCATCGATCGTGAGCGCTGCGCCAAGCTGGCGCGCGAGTTCGAGCTTCGCCGGTGACACGTCGATCGCCGCGACGTGCAGGCCCATCGCGCGCGCGTATTGCACGGCTACGTGGCCGAGCCCGCCAATGCCCGAAATCGCGAGCCACTGGCCCGGACGCGTGTCGGTGACGCGGATGCCCTTGTAGACCGTCACGCCCGCGCACAGGATCGGCGCGATCTCGTCGAACGCAACCTGCGCCGGCAGATGGCCGACGTAGTCGGGATCGGCCAGCACGTATTCGGCATAGCTGCCGTTGACCGAATAGCCGGTGTTCTGCTGCCCGTGGCAAAGGGTTTCCCAGCCGGTGTGGCAGTACTCGCAGTGACCGCATGCCGTGTAGAGCCAGGGCACGCCGACGCGGTCGCCCTCGCGCACGTGCGTGACGCCCGCCCCGACCGCCGCGACGACGCCCACGCCTTCGTGTCCGGGAATGAACGGCAGCGTCGGCTTCACGGGCCAGTCGCCGTCGGCGGCATGCAGGTCGGTATGGCAGACGCCCGATGCCTTGATGTTGACGAGGATCTGGCCCGCGCCCGGCGTCGGGACCGGCACTTCCTCGATGCGCAACGGTTCGCCGAACGCGTGTACCACGGCCGCTTTCATTGTTTGTGTCACGTGTCGCTCCTGTGTGGTCGATGATCCGGCCAGTATCCGGACTCGAAACCGGAGCGCCTTGATACGCATCAACGGGGCGGGAAACGCGCGCGATAGTGGCGCATTCGCGCGGGACATGCGGCGCGGACGGCCGGTCCCGTGCCGGTTCGACGCCCCTTCTTCCTAGGCAGCCATTTCGGCCGTTGGTCGGAAACCCTTCGGCATACCGTCGTTTCGCTTGGAATTCGAAATGATATAACATATCATTTCGCAATCTCGTCCACCTGAAACACTTGGACCCGTTCCATCCGGGTGGCCGAGTGACGCCGAGTCATGTCCGGCCGGGTCATAGCGGGGCCACTACGCGCCGCTGACGCAACAATATATCGTATCTAGTCGTGACCCGCATGGCTCGCTTTCCGACCGACCAAACCAACCAATCCCAACCGATTCACCGACCATGCGCGACCTCCCTCGTCTACCGCTTCGCCCGCTCTCGCCCGTTTCGCTGATGCTGCTTGCCGCCGTCGCACAAGCCCAGGCCGCCGATACGCCCGCCTCGTCGACGCCGACGCAGGCCACGTCGCTCGCGCCGATCTTCGTGACCGCGAACCCGCTGGGCGACACCCAGTTGATCGCGCCGACCGCGCAACTGTCCGGCGACGCGCTGACGCGCCGCCAGGCCGATTCGCTCGGCGAGACGCTCAACGGCCTGCCCGGCGTGTCGACCACCACCTACGGGCCGATGGTCGGCCGTCCGATCATCCGCGGGATGGACGGCGACCGGATCCGGCTGCTGCAGAACGGCGTGGCCGCCTACGACGCATCGTCGCTGTCATACGACCACGCGGTGCCGGAGGACCCGCTGTCGATCGAGCGCGTCGAGATCGTGCGTGGACCGGCCGCGCTGCTGTACGGCGGCAACGCGGTCGGCGGCGTCGTCAATACGATCGACAACCGGATTCCGCGCGAGGCGATCGAAGGCGTGACAGGCGCGCTGGATGCGCGCTACGGCGGCGCGAACTCGGTGCGCGCGGGCGCCGCGCAGGTCGAAGGCGGCAACGGCCGCTTCGCGTTCCATGTGGACGCATTCGACCGCGAGGCCAGCAAGCTGCGGATTCCCGGCTATGCGCGCAGCAGCGCGCAACGCGCGATCGACGGCCCCGACACGCCGCAGCCGTACGGCAGCGTACCGAACAGCGACGGCCGCGTGCACGGCGGCGCCGCCGGCGCGTCGTACACGTGGGCCGACGGTTTCGCGGGCCTGTCGTACAGCGGCTACGAATCGAACTACGGCTCCGTCGCCGAGGACGACGTGCGCCTGCGGATGCGCCAGGAACGGCTCGCGCTCGCGTCCGAGGTGCGCAACCTGAGCGGCCCGTTCACGAAGCTGAAGTTCGACTTCGCGTACACCGACTATCGCCACAAGGAAGTCGACAACGGCGAGACGGCGACCACCTTCCGCAACCGCGGCTACGAAGCGCGCATCGAGGCGCGGCATCGCAGGATCGGCCCGTTCGAAGGCGCGATCGGCGTGCAGTTCGGCCGGAACACGTTCTCGGCGCTCGGCGACGAAATGCTGGTGCCGTCCACGCGCACGAACAGCGTCGCGCTGTTCGGCCTCGAGGAATGGCAGGTCGACCCGGCGCTGAAGCTGAGCCTCGGCGGGCGCTTCGAGCACGTGAAGGTCGATCCCGATCCGGCCGGCGTCGAGAAATTCGCGGGCGCGCAGCCGCGCGACTTCAATGCCGGCAGCGTATCGGCCGGCGCCCTCTTCTCGCTGACGCCGGTGTGGTCGGTCGCGGCGAACGTCGCCTACACGGAACGCGCGCCGACCTTCTACGAGTTGTACTCGAACGGCCCGCACGACGCGACCGGCCAGTTCCTGATCGGCAACCCGAACGCGTCGAAGGAAAAGGCCGTGTCGACCGACCTGTCGCTGCGCTATGCGAGCGGCCCGAACCGCGGCAGCGTCGGGGTGTTCTACAACCGCTTCTCGAACTACCTGACCGAGTACAACACGGGCCGCGTCGTGGACGACGACGGCGAACCGGTCACACCCGGCGCCGATGGCTCGCTCAACGAAGCGATCTATCGCGGCGTGCGCGCCGAGTTCTACGGCGTCGAACTCGACGGCAAGTGGCGTGCGTTCTCGCGGCGCGGCCATACGGTCGACCTGGAACTGACCGCCGACTACACGCATGCGCGCAACGTCGACACCGGCCAGCCGCTGCCGCGCATCGCGCCATTGCGCGCGACGCTCGCGGCCGACTACGGTTACGGCCCGTTCGGCGCACGCGCGCAGGTCACGCATGCGTGGTCGCAGCACCGCGTGCCCGACAACGACTTCCCGACGGACGGCTACACGTCGCTCGGCGTGATGCTCACGTACAAGTTCCGTGTCGCTGCGATGCACTGGCTCGCGTACCTGCGCGGCGACAACCTGACGAACCAGGAGATCCGCTACGCGACCTCGGTCGTGCGCGGCTTCGCACCACAGGGCGGCCGCAGCGTGATGGCGGGCCTGCGTACGACGTTCTGATCGTCGGACGGCCCGCGGCACCGGCCGCGGGCCGTTCGACCGGGCGACAATCCATGCGCCCGTTTTACGGGGCCGAATCGCGTGACCGGACGTCCAAAAGTAAATGCGCAATTCACCCGTAAATCAAAAATACAATTAACGAGACGATTTTCTCAGTCGCCCCCTAATTTATTAACTTCCCTGAATGACCGGCATCAGATGCTGTATATGAACGCGAGAATCACCGGGAATTCGCTCTTTTTGCTCCAGATCAAAAACACCAGCCCGTCAGGGTTTCCAGCGAAAAAAGAATCGCAATCAGGGTTTTCGAAGGGTAAAGAAATATCCGAAATACCCGTTAATGACGGCACGAGCCTATTTTCGGTCGAACAATAAATTCCCTTCGTCACCCACTCGCACAGAGGCACATCGTGAAAATCGCCAGAATAACCATCAAGGCAAAACTACTTGGCGGCTTCGGATTGCTCGCCGCGGTCGTCGTGATCGTGTCCGGCATGGCGCTGAAAGCGCTGTCCGACACGAACGACGAGTTCTCCCGGTACATGAACGGCATCAACGCGCGCGCGAACCTCACCGCGCAAATCCGGACGGCGGTCGACCGGCGCGCGATCGCCGCGCGCAACCTGGTGCTCGTGACCACGCCGTCCGACATTCAGCAGGAACTCGCCGAAGTGCAACAGGCGCACAAGGACGTGCAGGACGATCTCGCGAAACTGAAGGGCTTGATGGCGAACGCGACCGACACGACCGATCGCGCGCGCGAACTGGTCGCCGAGATCGCGCGCATCGAAGCGAGCTACGGGCCCGTCGCGCTGAATATCGTCGGGCTCGCGCAGGCCGGCAAGAAGGAAGAGGCGACCGCCGATATCGACAATCGCTGCCGTCCGTTGCTCGCGCAACTGGTTCGCGCAACCGATGCGTACGCAAGCTATACGCACGAGCGCGAAATCGCGATCGCCCAGGCATTCGCGGATCGCTACACGACCGGGCGCAACCTGCTGCTGGCCATCAGCCTGATCGCGGTCGCGATCGCGGTGGGCGGCGGCCTTTGGCTGACGCGCAAGATCACGGTGCCGATCGTCGCGGCGGTGGACGTCGCGCGCACGGTGGCCAACGGCGATCTCGGCAGCCGCATCAGCGTGAGCGGCAACGACGAGACGCGCGACCTGCTCGAAGCGCTGCATACGATGAATACGCGTCTGATCGACATCGTCGGCCGCGTGCGCGATTCGTCGAACAGCATCGCGCACGCGGTGGGCGAAATCGCATCGGGCAACCTCGACCTGAGCCAGCGTACCGAGGAACAGGCCGCCTCGCTGCAGGAGACCGCCGCGACGATGGAAGAGTTCACGTCGACGGTGCGCCTGAACGCGGAGAATGCGCAGCAGGCGAGCACGCTCGCCGCGAATGCATCGGACGTCGCGCTGCGCGGCAGCTCGGTGGTCGGCCGCGTGGTCGACACGATGACGGAAATCGGCAACAGCTCGTCGAAGATCGCGGACATCACCGGGATCATCGAAGGCATCGCATTCCAGACCAACATCCTTGCGCTGAACGCGGCCGTCGAAGCCGCGCGCGCGGGCGAACAGGGACGCGGCTTCGCGGTCGTCGCGAGCGAGGTGCGCAGTCTCGCGCAACGTTCGTCGACCGCCGCGAAGGAAATCAAGGAACTGATCGGCGCATCGGTGCAGACGATCCAGGACGGTTCCGCGCTCGCGGGCGAAGCCGGCAAGACGATGTCGGACGTGACGCAGGCCGTCGCGCGCGTCACCGACATCATGGGTGAAATCGCGGCGGCATCGGCCGAACAAAGTCGCGGCATCGATCAGGTGAACCTGACGATCACGCAGATGGACGCGACGACGCAGCAGAACGCGGCGCTCGTCGAACAGGCTGCGGCCGCATCGAAATCGCTCGAGACGCAGGGCCGCGAGCTGTCGCAGACGGTGTCCGCGTTCCGCATGCCGGCCGGCGAAGTTGCGACGTCGGCGTATGCGCGCACGCATGCGGGCGGCGGCGCGTCGCAGTGGCAGGCGGCTACCGCCTGACGCGATCACGCGTCAGGCGCATGCAGGATACGATGCGCGGCCACGCGATCCACGGGGTCAGTTGCGCATCGCGCGCTGTGTGCGCCAGTCGTTACGCATGCAAACGTGATACGCGACGCGTCCCGCGGCGCGCTTCACCGGTTCGGTTCCGCATCGCGCGCTGTGTGCGGCGGGGGTTACGCGCACGTAACGTGATACGCGATGCGTTTCACGGGTCCGCGGCACGCGTCCTCGCGCTCGCTTCGACAACGCGCGCCACGGACGATCCGAGCACTCCGATCGACACCGCGTGCGTGACCGAACACCCTCGATTCCCCGCATCTGCGCTTCCCGTCTCGGCCCTCCGCCTCCCGTTGCGCACACGGCCTCCGCCGCGCTGCGCAATTTCCGGTCCCGCCCTCCGAATGCACGCAACGACGCGCATCGCGCCGGATGCGCGGCCCCCTTGATCTCGGTCATGCACTTTTAAATCAGCCGAATGACGAGTATCCTAAAAAAGCACTCCACGTTCGGACAGCGAATCGCGTGCCCCTGATTCCCGTCCGTTCGTACCGCGGCCCCATCGCGCTTCGCGTCGATGGCGGCGTCCGCCTCACGCCCTGGCCGCACGAACCTTCCCAAACTATTCGCAGGAGAGCTGGTGAGCCGACTCGTCGTCGTATCCAATCGCATCGCAGATCCCCGTAAAGCCGCGGCCGGCGGGCTGGCCGTGGCCGTGAAAGACAGCCTGCAGGAATCCGGCGGCGTCTGGTTCGGATGGAGCGGCAGGCTGCGCGGTGAAGACGAACGTACCGCCCAGGGCGACGACGTGCAGATCCAGAACGTCGGCGGCATCCAGCTCGCGACGATCGATCTCGATCCACAGGATTACGACGCGTACTATCTCGGCTACTCGAACAACGTGCTGTGGCCGGTGTTCCACTACCGGCTCGATCTCGCGCAGTTCGACCGGCGCTTCGCGGACGGCTACCGGCGGGTGAACCAGCTGTTCGCGCGCAAGCTGAGCACGCTGCTGCGTCCCGACGACACCATCTGGGTCCACGACTACCAGCTGATTCCGCTCGCCGCCGAGCTGCGCGCGATGGGCTGCAGGAATCCGATCGGCTTCTTCCTGCACATTCCGATGCCGCCGCCGCCGATCATGGCCGCGATTCCGGAGCACGAGTGGCTGATGCGCTCGCTGTTCGCGTACGACCTCGTCGGTTTCCAGACCGAATCGGACCTGCTGCACTTCGAGCACTACGTCGAGGCGGAAGCCGGTGCCGCACGGCTGCCGGACGGCCGCCTGCACGCGTTCGGTCGCACGCTGTCGGCCGGGGCGTTCCCGATCGGCATCAACGTCGACGAATTCGCGGCGCTCGCAGAGAATCGCGACGGCATCGACATGTTCGAGCGGATGCGCGACGAGTATTCGCGTCGCCAACTGCTCGTCGGCGTCGACCGGCTCGACTACACGAAGGGGCTGCCGCAACGCGTGCATGCGTTCCGTCAGCTGCTCGAACAGTATCCGGAGAACCGCGATCGCGCGACGCTGATCCAGATCGCCGCGCCGAGCCGCGAGGATCTTGGCGCGTACGACGACCTGCGGCGCGAGATGGACAGCCTGTGCGGTGCGATCAACGGCGACTACGGCGAACTCGAATGGATGCCGATGCGCTACATCCACCGCACGGTCGCGCGCAAGCGCCTGCCGGGCCTTTATCGCGCGAGCCGCGTCGCACTCGTCACGCCGCTGCGCGACGGCATGAACCTGGTCGCGAAAGAGTTTCTCGCCGCCCAGGACGAGGCCGACCCGGGCGTGCTGGTGCTGTCGCGTTTCGCGGGCGCGGCCGAGCAGCTGAAGCCCGCGCTGCTCGTGAATCCGTACGACACGCAGGGCACCGCGCAGGCGATCCAGCGCGCGCTCACGATGCCGATCGAGGAACGCCGCCAGCGTCACGACGCGCTGATGGCGATCGTGCGCAAGACCGACGTGCACTGGTGGCGCACGCGCTTTCTCGACGCGCTCACCGAAGCCGCGGAAGTCGCCGCCGCGACGGAGTCCTGACACACGCTTACACATCGATCGTGTCGCGGTCGAGCGCCGCAGCGCTCACCTTCTGCACCGCCACCGAAATTGCAATGCGTTCGCCCGCCCGCCAACTGCGGGAGCGATCCATGCTTCAACGCTCGAGTTCGCGCGGCGGCCCGCATGCGACGAAATCGTGCTCGGTCGCCGACGCCTGTTCCGGCGCATTCACGCCCGTGCACGGCCCGCGATCGGTCATGGAAGGTTCGGACGCAGGCACCTCGCGTCCGTCGATCAGCGCCTGCAACGCATCGCGTTCCAGCACCTCGCACGCGAGCAGCCGTTGCGCGATCCGCTCGAGCGCCTCGCGACGTTCGCCGAGCGTCGCCGCGACGCGCGCATGCGCATCGGTCAGCAGCGTATGCACCTCGTCGTCGATCACCCGCGCGGTGTGCTCGCTGCAGCGGCCGTCGCTCGCATGCCATGCGCCCGGTATGCCACTGCGCGTTTCGCCGTCGTCGAAACTCACCAGCCCGATCTTCTCGCTCATCCCGTACTGCATGACCATGTGGCGCGCCATCGCGGTCGCGCGTTCGAGATCGTTCTGCGCGCCCGTCGACACGTCGCCGAACACGAGTTCTTCCGCGACGCGGCCGCCGAGCAGCGCATCGATGCGATCGAGCAGCTCGCTGCGCCGCAGAACGTAGCGATCCTCGGTCGGCACCTGCTGCGTGTAGCCGAGCGCGGCCACGCCGCGCGGAATGATCGACACCTTCTTCACCGGGTCGCAATACGCGCGGCTTTCCGCGACGAGCGCATGGCCGGCCTCGTGATACGCGATCGTCAGCTTTTCCTGCGCGTTCATCACGCGGCTCTTGCGCTCGAGGCCCGTCATCGCGCGATCGATCGCTTCGTCGAAGTCGTCCATCCCGATCGCCGGCTTGCCGAGGTCGGCCGCATGCAGCGCGGCCTCGTTGACGACGTTCGCGAGATCGGCACCGACGAAACCCGGCGTGCGCGATGCAAGTTCGCCGAGGTCGACTTCGGCCGCGAGCTTCACGCGCTTCACGTGCACGCCGAGGATCTGGCGACGCCCGTTCACGTCGGGCCGGTCGATCGCGATGTGACGGTCGAAGCGGCCCGGGCGCAGCAGCGCCGGATCGAGAATCTCCGGCCGGTTGGTCGCGGCCATGATGATCACGCCCGAGCCGGCCTGGAAGCCGTCCATTTCGACGAGCAACTGATTGAGCGTCTGCTCGCGCTCGTCGTTGCCCGACATCGGGCCGACGCCGCGCACCTTGCCGAGCGCATCGAGCTCGTCGACGAACACGATGCACGGCGCCTTCTGCTGCGCCTGCTCGAACAGGTCACGCACGCGCGCGGCGCCCACGCCGACGAACATCTCGACGAACGCCGAGCCGCTGATCGAGAAGAACGGCACGGCCGCCTCGCCGGCCACCGCGCGCGCGAGCAGCGTCTTGCCGGTGCCGGGCGCGCCGACGACGAGCACGCCCTTCGGGATCTTGCCGCCGAGCCGCTGGTAGCGGTCGGGGTTGCGCAGGAACGCGACGAGCTGCTGCAACTCGGCCTTCGCTTCGTCGATGCCCGCGATGTCGTCGAACGTGATGCCGGTTTCCTGCTGCACGTACACGCGTGCGCGGCTCTTGCCCATCCCGGTGAAGTCCTGCAGCCCGCCGCGCTTGCGCAACATCAGGTTCCAGATGAACACGAACGCGACGAGCGGCACCAGCCACGACGCGAGCGACGTGATCCAGCCGGTGTCGGACGCGCCGTGAAAGCGGATGCCGGCCGCGCTCAGCGCGTCGATCAGCTGCGGGTCGGTCACGCGGTTGGTGGCGAAGCGCGGCGGCGTGCCGCCCGTCTTCACGGCCGCGACTTCGGATGCCGGCAGCATCGCGCCGGCCTGCGGCATCTTCAGCGTGCCCACGATCGACGTCGCACCGATCTCGAGATCGTCGACGAGCCGCGCGGCGACGAGCCGATGGAAATCGCTGTACGCGATCATCGTCGCCTCCGGGCGCAGCATCAGCAACTGCGCGGCGAACAGCACGAAGAAGCCCGCCGCGATCAGTAATCCTGCATAGTCGAATTTCTTGTCCATGGCATCGGGCCGGCCGGTCGCGCCGTGCGGCGCGCGCTTACGCGTACCCGCGCGCCCCGCCGGCGCGCGGTATCGGCAGCCACGCGCTCACGGACCGCATCCGCGCCATCGTCGCCTCGTTTCGTCGCATGAAAGACACCGCGAACGCGCCGCGTGGCAGCGCTCGCACGGACATCGCGCCGCAACGCGCCGTCCGTGATTTCAGTCTAGTTCGCGCGCAGGCGTCTCGCATCGTCCGACAAACGCCTTTCATCGACGCCGTCCGCCGCGTTATAGTCGCGTTCGTGACATTTGTGTGACAGTTGGGCTCGCCCCGCGCATCACGCCGCCGGGCGCGACGCCGGCTGTTGCGTCCCGTCCCGCGTCGCGGCCAGCCTGTGCGACGCGGCCGCGCATCGAACGATAACCACCCATCGAGGAGCACACGACGTGAACGACACCCCCGATCGCCCCGACGACCTTCCCGTTGACCCGGACCGCCGCCGCATGCTCGGCGGCCTCGCCGCGCTCGGCGCGGGCGTCGCGCTCGGCGGCTGCGAGACGACGCCGGGCAGCGCGCCGCGCTCCGCCGCCGACCTGCGGATCGACGACGCGCTGCGCCGGCAGGTGCGCCACATCGTCGTGATCTATGCGGAGAACCGCAGCTTCTCGAACCTGTACGGCGACTTCCCCGGCGTGCGCCATCCGCTGAGCGAGGTGCGGCCCGAGGACGCGCGGCAGCTCGATCGTGACGGCAAGACGCCGCTGCCGGTGCTGCCGAAGATCTGGGGCGGGCTCGTGCCGCGGGCGCAGGAAGTGGACGGCAAGCGCTACGCGATCGCCGAGCGCGACATCGACAAGCTGCCGAACGCGCCGTTCCGGATCGCCGATGCGCAAGGCAAGCCGCTGCCGAATGGCGTGATCACGCGCGACTTGTGGCACCGCTTCTACCAGAACCAGATGCAGATCGCCGCGGGCCGCAACGACCAGTTCGCCGCGTGGGCCGATTCGGGCGGCCTCGTGATGGGCCACTACCGCAATTCCGCCGACACGCTGCGGCTGTGGAACCTCGCGCGGCAATACACGCTGTGCGACAACTTCTTCATGGCGGCCTTCGGCGGCTCGTGGCTGAATCACATGTTCCTGATTTCCGCGCAGCCGCCGATCTATCCGGACGCGCACAAGCATCCGCACGCGGCCAAGCTGCTGTCGAAGGTCGACGGCGAGGATCCAACCGGCACGCGGCTGACGCTCGCCGCCGATTCGCCGGCGTCCGCGCTCGACGGCCCGCCGAAGTTCGCGGTCGACGGCCCGCTGACGCCCGACGGCTACGGCGTCAACACGATGGCGCCGCCGTATCAGCCGAGCTACGTGCCGCCGGCCGATCCGGGCAACGCCGCGTATGCGGATCCGGCTGACCATCGCGTGATCCCGCCGCAAGGCCATCCGACGATCGGCGATCGCCTGTCGGAAAAGAACGTCGACTGGGCGTGGTACAGCGGCGCGTGGCAGTACGCGCTCGAGCACCGCGACACGGGCATGGTTCCCGATTTCCAGTACCACCACCAGCCGTTCAACTACTTCGCGAACTACGCGCCGGGCACCGACGCGCGCCGCAAGCACCTGCGCGACGCGGGCGTCGGCGACGAGCCGTCGACCAACCGCTTCATCGCCGACATCGACGCGGGCCGCCTGCCGGCCGTCACGTTCTACAAGCCGCAGGGCAACCTGAACATGCACGCGGGCTATGCGGACGTCGAATCGGGCGATCGCCACATCGCGAACGTGATCGAGCACATCCGGCGCGGCCCGCAATGGGCGAACACCGTGATCGTGATGACGCACGACGAGAACGGCGGCTGGTGGGATCACGTCGCGCCGCCGGTCGGCGATCGCTGGGGCCCCGGCTCGCGGATTCCGGCGCTCGTGATCTCGCCGTTCGCGAAGAAGAGCTACGTCGATCACACGATGTACGACACGAACTCGATCCTGCGCTTCATCAGCCGCGTGCACGGGCTCGCGCCGCTCGACGGCGTCGCCGCGCGCGACAAGGCGTTCGCGTCGCGCGGCGCCACGCCGCCGGGCGACCTGACGAACGCGCTCGATCTCGGCTGACGATTCACTCACGTCCCTGATACGACGACGCCCCGGTGCAACACGGTTGCCCGGGGCGTCGTCGTTTTCCTCGCCATGTTAGGCGGCGCTGCGCAATGCCTCGCTCGCCGAATGCGCGGCGTGACGGCCGGCCTGCCGGCCGAAGAAGGTCGCGTCCGCCAACGACAGTCCCGAGCTGTACCCGGCACCCCAGCGCGGCAGCCCGCAGGTCGTGCGCCCGGCCGCATAGAGGCCCGCCACGGGTGCGCGCGCCGCGTCCAGCACCTGCCCGGTCGGCAGCGTATCGAGCCCGCCCAGCGTGAAATGCGGATAGAACGCGTAGTCGATCCGGCAATCGAGCGCGACGAACGGCGGCTCGATCAACGGCCTCAGCCACTTCTTCGCCTTGTGGAACAGCGGATCGACGCCTTCGGCCGCGTGGCGGTTGTAGACGTCGAGCGTTGCCGTCAGCGTGCCGGCCGGCATCCGCAGGTCGCGCTCGACTTCGTCCCATGTCTCGCCGGCCGCCGCGATGCCGATCCGCGCGATCTCGGGCGGCGCCTGGTAGCTCGCCTGGTCGACCAGCAGGTAGATCCGGTCGTCGGCCTGGTGGAACGCGTGATGGCCGGTGCGGCCGTGATAGCCGTCCTCGTTGATGAAGCGCTGGCCGTGCGCGTTGACGAAGATCCCGTAGATCAGCGATTCGGGCGCGTAGAACGGCAGGCTGACGAAGCCCTGGTCCATGTGGATCGCGGTGCCGCCCGCGCTCTGGCCGAGCCGGATGCCCGAGCCGTCGTCGCCGGGGCTGCCGATCGGTTCGTCCGAGCGCAGGAACTGCGGCGCATGCTTGCGCACCATGTCGCGGTTCATCGCGAAGCCGCCGGCACACAGGATCACCGCACGGCGCGCCCGCACGCATGCCGTCTCGCCGTATGCGCGCAGCACGACGCCGCGCACGGCGCCTGCATCGTCGACGATCAAGGCGAGCGCGCGCGTGTCGTAGCGCGTCGATACGCCGAGCGCCTGCACGCGCCCGGCCAGCACGCGCATCAGCATCTGTCCGCCGCCCCAGCCCGGCCATTGCGGCGTGTGGCCGCGCGGGCACGGCGTCGCGGCCTCGCTGAACGGCCAGGCCTCCTCGCTGCCCGACCAGATCAGGCAGTCGTCGGTTTCCGGTTCGACGATCCGCTCGGCGATGAACGTGTTCTTGTACGTGAGGCCCTGCGCGACGAGCCAGTCGTGATGCGCGAGGCTCTCGTTCGCATAGAGGCGCACCTTCGCTTCGTCCGCGTCGCGGCCGCCCGCGAGCATCAGGTAGCGGTACAGGTCCTCGGTGTCGTCGCTGAAGCCGGCCTGCCGCTGGGCGGGGGTGCCGCCGCCTCCGCCGAGGTAGATCTCGCCGCCGGACAGCGCGCTCGTGCCGCCGTAGCTCGACGCGCGCTCGACGATCAGCGTGTCGGCGCCGGCGCTCGCGGCTTCGATCGCCGCGCACGCGCCGGCCGCGCCGAAGCCGACGATCACGACGTCGTGTTCCGCGTCCCAGCGAGGCACGTCGCGAACGTTCAGGGGGCGGGTCAGGGAGTATTCGGATGACATGGGCAATGGATCGATTGGCGCGGCGCGCGGCCGCGCCGGCGTTACATGCCGCGCAACGCGGCGAAACCGAAGTGCGAAGGATCGATCGGCACGCAACCGATCGGCAGGCCGTTCTGGTCGACCGAGCGGCATTGCAGGATGCCGGCCGCATACGGCGGCGACGGCACCTGTTCGGCTCCGTATCGCGCCATCGCCATGGCCGCGAACGTGCCCATCGCCAGTACGCACAGCTTGCGAGTCGTCAGTCTCATGATCGTCGTCCCCTCCGGTTGACCGCTGTCGCGGTTCGTGTCCGGCGCGCTGGCCTCAGGCAAACAGGCAACCGCACCAGATGACTGCACGGTAGCCAGCGCCGGGCCGGCGGCCATCGTCCATTTCGACTAGGGGCAAACGCGAAGCCGGTGTCGCGCGGCGTGCCGCATTGCAACATCGCCGCGTGGCCGCGTCGGCGGGACAGCCCCGGAAACCCCGTCGTGACGGGTCGGTTCATCGTCAGACGAATGCCGCGCACGCGCCGATGCATCGCAGCATCGGACGATGCGTCGCCGGCGATCCCGGTGTTTTCCCCGATCCTTACCCTGCTCCGTATGGACGATGAGAATCGATCGGTCCGATGCGAACCTGCGCGTCGACGTCGCAATGCCGCCGCGTCCGTGCTTGCGGCGCGGCCGGGTCTTTCCGTTCACTCACGGGAGTACGCATGACCGATTCGAATCCCCGCCACGCGCTGTACGAGCTTGCCTGCCGTTACGCGCAAGCCGTCGACCGGCGCGACTGGCCGCACCTCGCCACCCTCTTCACCGCCGACGCGCAGCTCGACGGCCCCGGTTTCCGCTTCGACGACCGCGATGCGATCGTCGCCGGCATGCGCGTGATCGAACGCTACGAGACCACCCAGCATCACGTGCACAACCAGCTCGTCACGCTCGACGGCGGCGAGGCCGACGTCGAGACCTACGGCGTCGCATGCCACGTGTACGTGCGCGACGGCGTGACGCGCAAGCTCGACTGGGGGCTGCGCTATCGCGACCGCTGCGTGTTCGACGGCGGCACGTGGCGCTTCGCCGCGCGCACGCTGCACGTCGACTGGTCGCAAGACCTGCCGCTGGAGGGCTGAACGATGCGCACGTCCCTTCCCCTCGCCGGCCGCACCGCGCTCGTCACCGGCGGCGCCGGCGGCATCGGCGCGGCCTGCGCGCAGGCACTCGCCGCCGATGGCGCGGCCGTCGTGCTGATGGGGCGCCGCCGCGACGCGCTCGAACGCGCGCAGCGGCGCCTGACCGATGCGGTGCCCGGCAGCCGCGTCGCGATCCATGCCGGCGACGCGTGCGACGACGGCGACCTGCAGGCCGCGCTGGACACCGCGTGGGCGCTCGATGGCCGTCTCGACATCGTCGTGCCGACCGTCGGCGGCGCCGGGTTCCGGCCGCTGCTGATGCATGACGCCGCCAGCTTCCGCGCGGAAATCGACCTGAACCTGCACAGCGCGTTCACCGCGATCCGTCACGCCGCGCCGCGGCTCGCCGACAGCGGCGGCGGCGCGATCGTCTGCATCTCGTCAACGGCCGCGCAAATCAACTTCCGCTGGCTGAGCGCGTACTGCACGGCCAAGGCCGCGCTCGAGGCGCTGGTGCGCGGCGCGGCCGAGGAACTGGCCGGCGCGAAGATCCGCGTGAACGCGGTGCGGCCAGGCCTCACGCGCTCGGAAGCCACCGCGCCGATGTTCGACAACCGCGCGCTGGTCGACCGCTTTCTCGAACAGATTCCGCTCGGCACGCTTGGCGAACCGGAAGCGATCGCGCATGCGGTGCGCTATCTCGCCGGCCCCGAGTCGGGCTGGGTCACCGGCCAGAGCTTCGCGGTCGACGGCGGCCACGAACTGCGCACCAACCCGCGCGTCGACGACACGATCGCGCAAATCTATGGCGCGGCCGCGCTCGACGCGGTCAAGGCCGGCCGTGCGCCGGGCGTCGCATGAGCAGCCGCCTTCTTTCAATCCCAACGGAAAACCACCGATCATGAATCGAGTCGCAAACAAGGTCGCGCTGATCACCGGCGCGGCGAGCGGCGTCGGCCGCGCGGATGCGTTGCTGCTGGCCGCCGAGGGCGCGCGTGTCGTGCTGACCGATATCGACGAGGACGCGGGCCGCGCGCTCGCGCGTGAGATCGGCGACGCGGCGCTGTTCGTGCATCAGGACATCGCCGACGAGGACGGCTGGCGGCACGCGATCGCGTCGACGCTCGAGCGCTTCGGCCGCCTCGACGTGCTGGTCAACAATGCGGCGATCTGCCCGGTCGGCTCGATCGAGGACACGAGCCTCGACACCTGGCAACGCGTGCTGCGCGTCAATGCGGACGGCTATTTTCTCGGCTGCAAGTACGCGATCGGCGCGATGAAGCACAACGACACGCCGGGCTCGATCGTGATGATGTCGTCGGTCGCCGCGCTCGGCGGCCTTCCGATGATGTGCGCGTACACCGGCTCGAAAGGCGCGGTCACGGCGCTCGCGCGCAGCGTCGCCGTGCACTGCAAGCGCAGCGGCTACCGGATCCGCTGCAACTCGATCCATCCGGACGGCATCTGGACGCCGATGACGCAGGCGCTGATGCCCGGCCTCGATCCGGCCGAACTCGGGATCGGCAACGATCCGATGGCGCGCATGTGCGATCCGCAGGACGTCGCCAATCTCGTGCTGTTCCTTGCGTCCGACGAATCGCGCTTCGTGAACGGCGCGGAATTGCGGATCGACAACGCCCAACTCGTTTCGTCGCTGTGACGCGGCTCGCGGCTTTCCCTTTCCAAGGAGTGTTCCGATGATTTCATTCAACGGCAAGACGGTGCTGGTCACCGGCGGCGGTGCAGGCATCGGCCGCGCGTGCGCGGAGGCGTTCGGCGCGGCAGGCGCGCGCGTCGCGGTGGCCGAGCGCGATTCCGCACGCGCGCAGGACGTGCGCCAGGCGCTCGAAGCCGCGGGCGTCGACGCGCTGGTCGGCACCGTGGACGTCACGCGCCGCGACGAGGTCGACACGTTTGCGAGGACGATCGACGCGCGCTTCGGCGGCCTCGACGTGCTCGTCAACAACGTCGGCGATTTCCTGGGGATCGCGAAACCGTTCGACGATTACGGCGACGACGACATCGCGCGGCTGTTCGACGTGAACCTGCGTCAGGTGTTCATCGTCACGCGCGCGATGCTGCCGTTGCTGCGCAAGCGCGGCGCGGGCAGCAGCATCGTCGGCGTGTCGTCGATCGAGGGTTTTCGCGCGATTCCGAACTGCACCGTCTATGCATCGTTCAAGGCCGCGCTGACCGGCTTCACGAAAAGCCTCGCGCTCGAACTCGGGCCGGCCGGCATCCGCGTGAACCAGATCGCGCCGGAAACCACCGAGACGCCGCAGGTGCCCGTCAGCGCGATGGTGGCGGCCGAGCACCACAGCCATATCCCGCGCTGGATTCCGCTCGGACGATTCGGTGCCGCCGGCGACATCGCGGGCGCCGCGCTGTTCCTCGCGAGCCCGCTCGCCGCGTGGGTCACCGGCACGACGCTGCACGTGGACGGCGGCGCACTCGCGGCGGCCGGCTGGTATCGCGACCCGAACGGCTTCTGGACCAACATGCCGGTCGTCACCGGCAACGGCTTCAATTTCTGAGCAGGCCGCCGCCGCGCGCGGCGTCATCCGTTCAATCATCGGTTCAATTCAAGCGGCGCATCCGTGCCGCTGCGGGAGACATCATGAAAGTCCTGATCATCGGCGGTACCGGCCTCATCGGCGGCCACACCGCGCTGCATCTGCGCGCACAAGGCAACGACGTGACACTCGCCGCGCGCAAGCCGCCGGCGCACGGCACCGCGCTCGCGCAGTTCGACGTGCTGCTGCGCGACTACGTTGCCGGCAACTTCACGCGCGACGATCTCGCGCCGTTCGACGCGATCGTGTTCGCGGCCGGCAACGACATTCGCCACCTGCCGCCCGGCACCGACGAAGCGGCGCACTGGGAACGCGCGAACGTCGACGCGGTGCCGCGCTTCTTCGCGCTCGCGCGCGACGCGGGCGTGAAGCGCGCGGTGCTGGTCGGCAGCTTCTATCCGCAGGTCGCGCCGGCGCTCGTCGACACCGTGCCGTACGTACGCTCGCGCCATCTCGCCGACGAACGCGTGCGCGCGCTCGCGTCGCCGTCGTTCGCGGTGTGCAGCGTCAATGCGCCGTTCGTCGTCGGGTCGGTGCCGGGGCTGCGCAACGAGATGTTCGCCGCGTACACGGGCTATGCGCAGGGCAAGCTCGCCGGGCTGCCCGTGTACGGTCCGGCCGGCGGCAGCAACTTCATCTCGACGCAATCGCTGTCGGAAGCGATCTGGGGCGCGCTGCAGCGCGGTGAATCCGGCAAGGCGTATCTCGTCGGCGACGAGAACCTGAGCTTCGCCGACTACTTCGCGGCCTTCTTCCGCGCGGCCGGCAATCCGCAGACGGTACCGTCGCTCGACCAGGAGCATCCGCTGTTGCCGGACATCGCGATCTATACGGGCCGCGGCAACGTCGTATCGTATGAGCCCGATCCGGCCGATATCGCGCTGCTGCGCTACCGGCGCGGCGACGTGCAGCGCGCGGTCGACGAAGTGGTCGCGCAGTGCGGCGCGTAAGCGCACGTTTAACGTACACGCCAAGCTGAAAACGCGGCGCAAACGACAACGTCCCGCCGCCGGCGACGGATGCCGGCGGCGGGACGTCAATGCCGCTACGTCGTTGTCGATGCGGCTCGTCAGCCGCCGATACGCTGTTCGATCTTCTTCATCGTGTCGGTCAGCTCGGTCGGCAGGCGCAGCTTCAGCGTGTCGAACAGCGCCGCATGCAGCTTCAGCTCCTCGCGCCATTCGTCGGCGTGCATCGACGTCACCGCCTCGAACTGCTCACGCGTGAAGTCGAGCCCGTCCCAGTGCAGGTCGTCATAGGCCGGCGACACGCCGAACGCATGTTCGCCGCCACCGCCGTTGCCTTCGAGGCGATCGAGCATCCACTTCAGCACGCGCATGTTCTCGCCGAAGCCCGGCCACACGAACTTGCCGTTCGCGTCCTTGCGGAACCAGTTCACGCAGTAGATCTTCGGCAGCTTCGCGCCCGTGCCTTCGAGCTGCTTGCCGATCTTCAGCCAGTGCGCGAAATAATCGCTCACGTTGTAACCGCAGAACGGCAGCATCGCGAACGGGTCGCGGCGCACGATGCCTTGCTCGCCGACTGCGGCCGCGGTCGTCTCCGAGCCCATCGTCGCGGCCATGTACACGCCTTCGACCCAATCGCGCGCTTCGGTCACGAGCGGCACGGTGGTCGAGCGACGGCCGCCGAAGATGAACGCGTCGATTGGCACGCCGGCCGGATTCTCCCAGTCCGCGTCGATCGACGGGCATTGCGATGCCGGCGCCGTGAAGCGCGAGTTCGGATGCGCGGCCTTGCGGCCCGTTTCCTTGCCGATTTCCGGCGTCCACGGGTTGCCTTGCCAGTCGGTCAGCTTCGCGGGCGGCGTGTCGGTCAGGCCTTCCCACCACACGTCTCCGTCTTCCGTCAGCGCGACGTTCGTGAAGATCACGTTTTCCTTCAGCGTCGAGATCGCGTTCGGATTGGTCTTCACGCCGGTGCCCGGCGCGACGCCAAAGAAGCCGGCTTCCGGGTTGATCGCGTACAGGCGGCCGTCGCGGCCCGGCTTCAGCCACGCGATGTCGTCGCCGATCGTCGTGACCTTCCAGCCGTCGAAGCCCTGCGGCGGAATCAGCATCGCGAAGTTGGTCTTGCCGCACGCGGACGGGAACGCCGCCGCGACGTGATACTTCTTGCCGGCCGGCGACGTCACGCCGAGGATCAGCATGTGTTCGGCGAGCCAGCCCTGGTCGCGGCCCATCGTCGACGCGATGCGCAGCGCGAAGCATTTCTTGCCGAGCAAGGCGTTGCCGCCGTAGCCGGAACCGAAGCTCCAGATCTCGCGCGTCTCGGGGAAATGCACGATGTACTTGACCGGGTTGCACGGCCACGGCACGTCCTTCTGACCCGCGTCCAGCGGATGGCCGACGCTGTGCACGCACGGCACGAAATCGCCGTCCTCGCCGAGCACGTCATAGACCTCGCGGCCCATGCGCGTCATGATCCGCATGTTCACGACCACGTACGGGCTGTCGGACAGCTCGACGCCGATATGCGCGATCGGCGAGCCGAGCGGGCCCATCGAGAACGGCACGACGTACAGCGTGCGGCCGCGCATCGAGCCGCGGAACAGACCGTTCAGCGTCTCGCGCATTTCTTCCGGCGCGATCCAGTTGTTGGTCGGGCCGACGTCGTCGGGCGATGGCGTGCAGATGAACGTGCGATCCTCGACGCGCGCGACGTCGGATGGATCGGATTGCGCGAGATACGAGTTCGGGCGCTTCGCCGGGTTCAGGCGCGTGAGCGTGCCCTGGTCGACCATCGCCTGGCACAGCGCGTCGTTCTCTTCCTGCGAGCCGTCGCACCACACGACGCGGTCGGGCTCCGTGAGCGCCGCGATGCGCGACACCCATTCGATCAGTTTGCGATGCTTGACGAAGGCCGGGGGAGCGATCAGCGGGCTGTGCGTCGCTTCGGCCAAGGTGTTATGCGACATGGAAATGTCTCCAGACTATTGGAAGGGGATCGGGGATGCGGGGCGAGCCCGCCAGATGGGGGAATGCGATCGGAGCGCAGGTGGATGCGACGCGCAAGGCGGGACGCGCGAGCGGAGCGCGTGTCGATGCCGCGATGCGGGCGAGAGAATGTGATGTCTCGTATGAGCGTGCGAACGCGAGTTTCGCCATGCAAGCAACCTGCCGTACAACTCCATGCCGGCCAGCATACCATCGCCGTTATTGGGCGGGCGTTGCGTTGCAACAAGAAACAATTGTGACGACACGCCGGCATGCGGCTTGCCGGCCGGTCCCTTTTATTGGGCCGGCCCATGCGCTTTGGGGACGAAACGGCTGGAAACGTCCGTCCGGCAAGGGTTTCGCGAAGGCGAAAAAATCGGCGCGACGCGTTCGCATGCGGTGCCCCCGAACAGGCGGAGGCCGAATTGGCGTTTTCGCTACTCAGGCAAACCCTGAATTAGGTTGCGCACACAAACATCCATCGAGAATGCGTTGTGTGCGCCACCGCTCAAAGCGGCGCGCCCGGCAATCCGGGGTAATACGCGCCTGCCGCCATCCCGCCGTCGACGGCCAGCTCGGCGCCGTTGCAGTACGACGCTTCGTCGCTCGCGAGGAACAGCGTCGCACGCGCGATTTCGTCAGGCAAGCCGACGCGTTGCAGCGGCACGTGCGTGTAGTGCTTGTTGACCTCGTCGAGCGGTGCGCCGGTCGGGTTCGACATCGCCGTGTTCACGCCGCCCGGATGGATCGAATTCACGCGCACGCCCTGGTGGCCGAGTTCCAGCGCCGCGACCTTCGTCAGCCCGCGCACGCCCCATTTGCTCGACACGTAAGCGGCCAGCGCGTTCACGCCGCGCATGCCGTCCACCGACGAAATGTTGACGATCGAGCCGCGCTGCTGCGCGATCATGCGCGGCGCGATCGTACGAATCCCGACGAACGTGCCGACCAGATTGATCGACACCGCACGCTCGAAATCGCGTTTCGACAACTCGGTGATCGCGCCGAACATCAGCACCGCCGCGTTGTTGACGAGCACGTCGATGCGGCCGAACTGCTCGACGGTCGCGTCGGCGATGCGCGCCCAGTTCGCTTCGTCGGCCACGTCGAGCCGCATGAAGCGCGCGGCGTCGCCGAGTTCGCGCGCGAGCGCCTCGCCTTCCGCGTCCAGCACGTCGCCGATCACGACGCGCGCGCCCTCTTCGACGAACAGCCTGCATGTCGCCGCGCCCATCCCGCGCGCACCGCCCGTGACGATCGCTACCTTCCCTTCCAGTCGACCCATGTCGTTCTCTCTTCGATGAATTCCGATTTGTCCGGTTTGCTGGCCGCGACGCGCACCCGCGCACCTGCATGCCGGCCCATGATTGGCCCTGCAGCGACGCGAGGCCCCCACGCCCGCCGTCAGCCCCAGTACGCCTGCCCGCCGTCGAGCGGCAGCGTCGCGCCCGTCAGGTACGCGGCATCGCGGCTCGCGAGAAACACGATCGCGCGCCCGATGTCCTGCTCGCAGTCGCCGACGCGTCCCAGCGGGATCGTGCGGAAGAACGCGGCGGCCTCTTCCGGATTCGCGTCGACCCAGCCCTTCAGCCCCGGCGACAACGCATGCGGCGCGACCGCGTTCACGCGGATGCCGTCGGCACCCCATTCGCATGCCGCCGCACGCGTAAGCGCGCGAATCGCTTCCTTGGTCGCCGCGTAGGCGCCGTAACCCGACGTGTCCCAGCGCACCGCGGCCGACGACGCGAAATTGACGATCACGCCGTCACCCTTCAGATGCGGATGGCATGCGCGCATCATCCGCAGCGTCGCGATCGGCCCCGACTCGAGGCCCGCGAGGAAATCCGCGTCGGTCACGTCGAGCAGGCGGCCGAGCGGCACGACCTGCGCGTTGTTGATCAGGATCTGCACGCCACGAAACCGCTCGACGACCGCATCGACGCACCGCGCGATCTGCGCGGCGTCCATCACGTCGCACACGAACGGCTCAGCGACACCGCCGCGTGCGCGAATGGCGTCGCAGGTCGCGACCAGCTTGTCGCGCGTGCGGCCGACCACGGCCACCTGCGCGCCTTCGGCCGCGAGCGCGTGCGCCACGCCTTGCCCGACGCCCTGCCCCGCGCCCGTCACGAGCGCGACCTTGCCTTCGAGGATGCCCATGCGTGCTCCTTAAGCGACGATCGCGGGGTGAGCCTGCACGGGGCCGCCGAGTAACGCGCGATACGACGGCGGCTGCTTGCCGTCGAGATCCGCGATACCGTACTGCAACGCGGCTTCCGCGCCGACCAGCACCTGCCCGGACAACGCCATGCGCTGCGGATCGGCGTGGATCGCGTGAATCACGCGGCCGGTGAATTCCGGGCTTTCGGCGACAAGCGAAAATTCCTTGTACAGGTTCGGATGTTCTTCCCATACGCGTGTGGTGCGCTCGGTGCGCAGCGGCCCCATCCAGATCGACACGGCCGCGACGTCGAACGGCTTCAGGTCGACGGCCATGTCCTTCGCGAACTTGTCGACGCCGGATTTCTGCGCGCCGTACGCGGCGCCGTGCATGTAGCAGCTCGCGCCGAACGACGACGTGAACGCGATCAACCCGCTGCGCCGCTTCGCCATCAACGGCGCGGCATGCCAGCTCGCGACGTACGCGGAGCGCAGCCCCACGTCGAGGATGTTCACGAGGTCGAGCGACTTCTCCCAGAACGGGCCCGGCAGGATCAGTTGATCGTGCAGATAGGTCGCGTTGTTGACGAGGATGTCGAGCCGCCCGCTTTCGCGTTCGACGCGCTCGAACAGCGCCTTCACCTGGGCGTCGTCCGCGTGGTCGCACGCAACCGCGATCCCGCGGCCGCCGAGCGCGTCGATCTCGCGCGCGGTCTCGTGGATCGTGCCGGGCAGCGGCGCATCGCCTTCGTTCTGCGAGCGGCCCGTCACGTAGACGGTCATGCCGGCCGCGCCGAGTGCGCGTGCGATGCCCTTGCCCGCGCCGCGCGACGCGCCCGTCACGACGGCGACCGGCGCCTCGTGGTTCTGTGTCATGTTCGATGTCTCCTGAGGAATGTTCTCAACCGGCGTGGGCGATATGCGGCGTCGCGCGTCACGCGGCAGGCGGTTGCGCGCCGGCGAACAGCACGCCCGGCGCATCGCCGTCATAGCGGGCGGACAGCGTCGACGTGACGACGCAGCGCGTGGCCGCGATCTTCCATTCGCCGTCGATCTTCCGGTATTCGTCGTCGTAGGTCGCGCCGAGCTGCGTGAGCGTGTGCGCGTGGGTGTCGAGCATCTGGTAATGCAGGCCCCACGTGCCGCGCGCGTGCGTGTCGTCGAGCACGGTGATGTCGGGATTCACGCCGTGGTGCATCTCGACGATGTGCGGATGGCAGCCGAGCCGTTCGAACACGTCGACGAGCGCGTCGCGATGGTCGAACGTGCCGATCCGGCCATAGTCGATTTGCACTGTGCCGGGCGCGAAGCAGTCGCGCATCCCTTCGGGATCCTTGCGATCGCAGCACGTGAAGTAGCGCGCCTTCAGGCGGCGGATCGCGTCGGCGTCCTCGAGCCTGCGCACGCGCACTTCCATTCGTTCGATCGGGGTCATGCCGTCTCCTTGGTCTCGTGTGCGCGGATCGAAGCCGCGTCGACGCCACGTTACAGGCGCACGAGATGCCGGCCATCACCTGTTTGGATGAAACCGGCAGTCCGTATCGGCGGCGGCGAACGCGGCCGGTGCGGCGTTCGTCCGAACAGACGATGTGACGCAGGCGGCTTCGTTCCTACCATCGGACGACACCACCACGAGATACGGCGATGGACGAGACGACCCGCACGCTCTACGAATACGAGCAGATCCGCCAGCTGAAGTACCGGTATTTCCGCGCGGTCGACACGCACGACTGGTCACTGCTCGCGCAATGCCTGACCGAGGATTGCGAAGCGCGGCTGTACGGTGGCCGCTATGCGTACGACGGCCGCGACGCGTTCGTGTCGAGCCTGCGCGAGCTGATCGGCAAGCCGACCTTCCTGACGATGCATCACGGCCATCACCCCGAGCTCACGCTGGTGTCGCCCGATCACGCGTGCGGCGTGTGGTTTCTCGAGGATCACGCGATCAATCTCGAGGACGACTACCTGCTGCACGGCACCGCGTTCTACGACGACCAGTACGTGAAGCGCGACGGCGTGTGGCGCATCCACGCGACGCGCCACGAGCGGCTGTTCGAAACCGTCACGTCGCCGATTCCGCCGTCGTTCACGCTGACCGCGAACCGCTTTGCGCCGGACGCACACGATGCGGCCGATGCGGCCGTCAGCGCGTCCTGAAACGCGGCGGCAGCGCCGCCGATCCCGTCATTCCCCCCTGGAGCCGAAGCAATGGAGAAAGTCATTTACGTGTTGTGGCGCGATGCGCAGGCCGCGCCCGAGCCATGGAGCCGCAGCGTGCGCGCGCAGCTCGCCGACAAGCTGCTGTCGCTCGGCGCGCACGGCGTGCAGGTGAACGTCGCCGACGCCGATGTCGCGCCGGCCGCCGGCCTGAAGCAGACCAACACGCATCCGGGCATCGACGGGATCGTCGCGGTATGGGTCGACAGCGCGAACCCGATGTTCCGCCAGCCGTTCGATGACGCGGTGCGCACGGTCGTCCCGCACATGGCCGCGTATCTCGTCACCGAGTCGCAACCGATTCCGAACACGCGCTTTCCGGCGCGGCCCGGCGAGCGCACGAGCGGCTTCTCGCAGCTCGCGTTCCTGAAGCGGCCGCCGCGCCTCACGCACGAAGCGTGGCTCGACGTGTGGCACGGCCATCACACGCGCGTCGCGATCGATACGCAGGACAACTTCCTGTACGTGCAGAACGTGGTCGTGCGCGCGCTCACGCATGCGGCGCCCGGCTACGACGCGATCGTCGAGGAATGCTTCCCGGCCGCGGCGATGACCGATCCGTATGCGTTCTTCGATGCGGTCGGCGACGAGGAGAAGTTCCAGCGCAACGTCGCCCAGATGATGGACAGCTGCGGACGCTTCATCGATTTCGACAAGATCGACGTGGTGCCGACGAGCCAGTACGTCGTGAAGGCGGTGCGCGGATAAAAAAAACGCCAACCCGCGCTAAACGGGTTGGCGTCGTGCCGCGGGTATGACGATTACGAGAACTGGTTCATCGTGTTGTCCTTGCCCGCTGCCTTCAGCGCTGCTTCGCCGCTGAAGTATTCCTTGTGGTCGTCGCCGATATCCGAGCCGGACATGTTCTGGTGCTTGACGCACGCGATGCCCTGGCGGATTTCCTTGCGCTGCACGCCGGCCACGTAACCGAGCATGCCCTGGTCGCCGAAGTATTCCTTCGCGAGGTTGTCGGTCGACAGCGCAGCCGTGTGGTACGTCGGCAGCGTGATCAGGTGGTGGAAGATGCCTGCTTCACGCGACGCATCGGCCTGGAACGTGCGGATCTTCTCGTCGGCGAGCGCGGCCAGTTCGGTCTGGTCGTACTCGACGCTCATCAGCTGCGCGCGGTCGTATGCCGACACGTCCTTGCCCGCTGCCTTCATCGCGTCATACACCTGCTGACGGAAGTTCAGCGTCCAGTTGAACGACGGGCTGTTGTTGTACACCAGCTTCGCATTCGGGATCACCTTGCGGATTTCGCTGACCATGCCGCCGATCTGCGCGATGTGCGGCTTTTCGGTTTCGATCCACAGCAGGTCGGCGCCGTTCTGCAGCGACGTGATGCAATCCAGCACGCAACGCGCTTCGCCCGTGCCCGAGCGGAACTGGAACAGGTTGCTCGGCAGGCGCTTCGGACGCAGCAGCTTGCCGTCGCGCTTGATCACGACGTCACCGTTGCCGAGCTGGTCGGCCGACAGCTCTTCGCAGTCGAGGAACGCGTTGTACTGGTCGCCCAGGTCGCCCGGCGTGTTGGTCACGGCGATCTGCTTGGTCAGGCCGGCGCCGAGCGAGTCGGTACGGGCGACGATGATGCCGTCGTCCACGCCCAGTTCCAGGAACGCGTAGCGGATCGCGCGGATCTTCGCGAGGAAGTCCTCGTGCGGCACCGTGACCTTGCCGTCCTGGTGGCCGCACTGCTTTTCGTCGGACACCTGGTTCTCGATCTGGATGCAGCACGCGCCCGCTTCGATGAACTGCTTGGCCAGCAGGTACGTTGCTTCGGCATTGCCGAAACCCGCGTCGATGTCGGCGATGATCGGCACGACGTGCGTCACGTGGTTGTCGATCTTTTCCTGGATCGCGGCCTTGGCAGCCGCATCCTTGGCCGCATCCAGCTCGCGGAACAGGCCGCCCAGCTCACGGGCGTCGGCCTGGCGCAGGAACGTGTACAGCTCGCGGATCAGCGCGCTGACCGAGGTCTTTTCGTGCATCGACTGGTCCGGCAGCGGGCCGAACTCCGAACGCAGCGCGGCGACCATCCAGCCCGACAGGTACAGGTAACGGCGTTCGGTGCTGTTGAAGTGCTTCTTGATGGAGATCATCTTCTGCTGGCCGATGAAGCCGTGCCAGCAACCCAGCGACTGCGTGTACTGGGTCGGGTCCGCATCGTACGCGGCCATGTCGGCGCGCATGATCTTCGCGGTGTAGCGGGCGATGTCCAGGCCCGTCTTGAACTTGTTCTGGGCACGCATGCGGGCAGCGGATTCCGGATTGATGGCATTCCACGCGCTGCCTTGCTTCTCCTTCAAACCAGCCACTGCCTTGATGTCGTCTTGATATTGGGACATGTCTATCTCCTGGGAACGAAGCGCATTTGAGTAAAGGGTTCAGCGTGCCCGCTCCGTGTGACGAAGCGAACTGCATGGACTTAATAGTAACGCCGACCGGTTCGCATTCAACGAAGTCTTATATAAGACATAAGATATAAATTTCGCTTGTTATTCAATGAGATAAGCGCGCGTTTTTGCGATGCAAAACAAGTTTTCAAGCGGCGGGACGGCCACGCGCCGGAAATTCGACGGGCTTTCCGCGATATGAAACGATCTTTCGGCAGTTGGTGCGATGACCGATATGGCGATCCATGCTCCGGGCTTTTGCCACGCGCATGACAAAACGTCTATACTTGGACAATTCATCGACGGCGCCGAACGCGCCCCTCCTGCCCGGAACGACATGAGCGACTACCCCGTTTTCGACGCGCTGTGCGAGCTGCTGACGACCTCCGGCGCGCGGTTCCGCGTGCTGGATCACCCGGCCGAAGGCAAATCCGACGTGATCGCCGCGATTCGCGGCACGCGTCCCGAACAGGGCGCGAAGGCGATGCTCTGCACATTCAAGGACGGCGGCGACGCCACCGCCCTCGCGGTGTTCCCCGGTCACCTGAAGATCGATTTCCGCAAGGTCGCCGATGCGCTCGGCCGCCGCAAGGCGACGCTCGCGCCGCCCGAACTCGCGGCCACGGTCACGCGCTGCGTGATGGGCGCCGTGCCGCCGTTCGTGTTCGACGCGAACGTGACGCTCGTCGTCGACCCGGCGCTGATCGAACTCAACGACGAAATCGCGTTCAACGCGGGCCGCCTCGACCGCTCGGTCGTGCTCGACGCGTCCGACTACGTGCGGATCGCCCGCCCGCTGCTCGCCGACATCACGCGGCCGGAAGCCGCCAACGCGCCCGCGCTGCAGGCCAACGCATGACCACGCCCCGCCCCCGACCGCAACTGGAGCAGGCATCGCTGATCGAGCAGGTGCTGCGTATCGCCGAAGGGCTCGGCGCGATGTTCGCGCCGTTCACCGAGGTCGTCGTGCACGACCTGCGCACGCCGGAACACGCGATCCTCGCGATCCACAACAACCTGTCGGGCCGCGCGGTCGGCGATCCGGCGACCGAGCTCGGGCTCGCCCGCATCGAGGACGACGACTACCCGCAGGTGCTTGCGAACTACGCGAACCGCTTCGCCGACGGCCGCACAGCGAAAAGCACGTCGATCGGCATCAAGGATTCAAGCGGCCGCTACGTGGCCGCGCTGTGCCTGAACGCGGACGTTACGCTGTTCCGCGGCTTCCAGGGCATGCTGAACCAGTTCTGCAGCACCGAAGGCGAACCCGTCGCCGACACGCTCGACCCGGCCGGCGCGGACGCGATCCGGCAGCGCATCGATGCGTTCGCGACGCGCCTGGCGACCACGCCGCGCGAGCTGAAGACCGACCAGCGCCGCGAGCTGATGCAGACGCTGAAGGCGGACGGCTTCCTCGAGGTGCGCCGCGCGATGGAAATCGTGTCGCAGCACCTCGGCGTGTCGCGCGCCACCGTCTACAACGATGCGAAATGATGCGTGATGCGCAGGCGCGTCCGGCGCGCGCTCTGCTGACCAATTGACCGATCTTCCGACGAGCGACTCATGAACACTCCGACCCTCCCCACCTACGACGACGTCGCGGCCGCCGCGGCACGGCTCGAAGGCCACGCGCACCGCACGCCCGTGATGACGTCGCGCACGATCGACGAAGCGCTCGGCGCGCAGGTGTTCTTCAAGTGCGAGAACCTGCAGCGCATGGGCGCATTCAAGTTCCGCGGTGCGTTCAACGCGCTGTCGCGCTTCGACGCCACGCAGCGCCGCAACGGCGTCGTCGCGTTCTCGTCCGGCAACCATGCGCAGGCGATCGCGCTGTCGGCGCGCATCCTCGGCATTCCGGCGACGATCGTGATGCCGCAGGACGCGCCGGCCGCGAAGATGGCCGCGACGCGCGGCTACGGCGGCAACGTCGTGACCTACGACCGCTATACCGAGGACCGCGAGCAGATCGGCCGCGAGCTTGCGGACAAACACGGGCTCACGCTGGTCCCGCCGTACGACCATGCGGACGTGATCGCGGGCCAGGGCACGGCGGCCAAGGAACTGTTCGACGAGGTCGGGCCGCTCGACGCGGTGTTCACGCCGCTCGGCGGCGGCGGCCTGCTGTCGGGCACGGCGCTCGCGACGCGCGCGCTGTCGCCGCACGCGAAGCTGTACGGCGTCGAGCCGGAAGCCGGCAACGACGGTCAGCAGTCGTTCCGGTCCGGCTCGATCGTCCATATCGACACGCCGCGCACGATCGCCGACGGCGCGCAGACGCAGCACCTCGGCAACCTGACGTTTCCGATCCTGCGGCGCGACGTCGACGACATCCTGACCGCGACCGACGCGGAGCTGGTCGACTGCATGCGCTTCTTCGCAACCCGTATGAAGATTGTCGTCGAGCCGACCGGCTGCCTGTCGTTCGCGGCCGCGCGCCGGATGAAGGACGAACTGAAGGGCAAGCGCGTCGGCATCGTGATCAGCGGCGGCAACGTCGATCTCGAGAACTTCTGCGCGCTGGTGTCCGCCTCCGCATGACCGTCGTGGCGCGCGGATGACCTGGATGAACATCCTGTCATCCGCGTGCCGCCGCTCCTTCACGGCGCGTTAAGTTTCGCGCCCTAGACTGATCAGGTATCCCGCAGTCAGTCGTGAAGAAGGAGTCGCCATGAACATGCACGCGATCGTCGCCGCCGCCCTCGCGGCAGCATCCCTTTCGGCGTTCGCTCAACCGGGCGTTACGTCATCCAGCCTTCCCGCCGCGTCGCCGCAAGGCCCCGTCGCGCAGGCCACCCACCGTTCGCCCGCCGCGCTGCCGCCCGCCGGCTTCGTGCTCGCGAAGATCGATCAGAACAATACGCCGCCCGATCGCGGCGGCGATCCCAGCGGCCGCACGCGCTCGGGCTCGCATATGTAAACGTGAGCCGGCCGCGTCGGACGGCCGGCCCCTGTCACGACACCACAACGACATCACAACGACGGCAGCGACGGATCGCGTGCGGCGAGGATGTCCGCGGTGCGCCGCTGCAGCGCGCCGTCGATCGTCTCCGGTTGCGGAATCAGCCAGTAACGCCCTTCTCGAATGCCATCGAACACCCGCGCGGCGAACGCGTCGGGCGTGAGTCCGTGCGCGTTCAGCATCGCGCGCATCGTATCGACGAAGCCCTGCACTTCGGGCCGGTCGTGCGCGGCGCCGAACGGGTCGTTGAAGATGCCCGACTGCACCGGGCCAGGCGCGAGCAGCGACACGCCGACCGGCGCGCCGAGCATCTTCAGCTCGCCGTACAGCGATTCGGTCAGCGCGATCACCGCGAATTTCGTCGCCGAGTAAGGCGACATCAACGGGCTCGGCAGGAACCCGCCGACCGACGCGGTGTTGACGACGCGCGCCGGCACGTTGCGTTCGAGCATGCGCGGCACGAAGCTGCGGATCCCGTTCATCACGCCGTGCACGTTGATCGCGAAACTGCGCTCGAACCGTTCCGGCGTGATTTCCCAGCTGAAGCCCGTCGCCATCACGCCCGCGTTGTTGAACAGCAGGTCGACACCGCCGAAGCGCTGCCATGCAGCATCGGCCAGCGCGTCGACGGCTTCCGGCCGGCTCACGTCGGTCGGCACGCACAGCACGTCCGTGTCGAGCGTGGCGGCGAATGCGTCGAGCTTCGCCGGGTCGAGGTCGGCCAGCACCACGCGCATGCCGAGCGCGGCCGCGTGGCGCGCGAGGCCGCTGCCGATGCCGCTGGCCGCGCCGGTGATCACGGCGGTGCCGCCGTCGAAGCGAATCGAATGTGTCATGTCAGCGTCCGGTCGGGTCGATGCAGGGATGCGCATACGCGGGAATCACGGGCGGCGGCAACGGCGTGCGACCGTCGAGCGAGCGCACCGCGAGCCCCTGCGACAGCGGGAAATGCAGGCTGTGCGTGACGAGGCCCGTGCGCTCGCGCGCCGGCAGACTGCACAGCGCGAGCGCGGTTTCCGCGAGATAGGCGACGTCCTCGGTCGGATAGCCTTCCGGGATGTAACGTGCCGCGCCCGGCGTACGGATCGCGGTGCTCGGCGCGACCAGGTTCACCGCGATGCCGTCGGCTTCGAGTTCGGCCGCGAGCCCCTGCGTGAAGCGCGACAGCGCGGCCTTGGCCGCCGCATAGACGGTCGCGCCGCCCGCGCGCGAGAAATCGTCGAACGGCCGCAGCGGCGCGAGCGCGGTCACTGAGCCGACGTTCACGATCCAGCCGGCGCCGCGCGCACGCATCAGCGGGATCGCGGCCTGGCTCAGGGCGAACGGGATGCGCAGATAGTGTTCGATCGTCGTGTCGAACATCGCCATCGGCATCGCGTCGACGCACGCGTAGTCGGCCACACCCGCGTTGTTCACGAGGATGTCGAGGCCGCCGGCCGCCTGTGCCGCGCGCCCGACGAGCGCATCGCGCTCGGTCGGGTTCGACAGGTCGGCCGCGAGTGCGATCGCGCGGCCGCCCGCCTGTTCGATCAGCGCGACCGTTTCGGCGAGCGTGCCGGCGGTCGTCGCCGATTGCGCGAGGCTGCGCGCCGTCACGACGACGGTCGCGCCTTCGGACGCGAGGCGCTGCGCGATCGCGCGGCCGATGCCGCGGCTCGCGCCGGTCACGAGCGCGCATTTGCCCGCGAGCGTCGCGGTTCGGGTGTCGGTCATGATGTCTCCGATGGAATGGTGGGTGCGTGCCGTTCAGCCCGCGATATCCGCAACATGCAGCACGAACTTGGTTTTCGCGTCGCCCGTTTGAACGAGGTCGAGCGCGCGTGCTGCCTGTTCCAGCGGGAAACTGTCGGAGCGCGGCACGCGCAATGCGCGCCGGCCGAGCCGTTCGGCGATCGACGCGAGCGTGGCGCCGCTCGGCATCCGGCTGTATGTCATCGCGGTGCGCAGACCGCGCCGCGCGGCTTCGGCCGCCGTCACGGCAAGCCGCTCGGCATCACCGGCCGCGAGCGTCATGATGTTCACGAGCGTGCCGCCCGGCGCCAGCAGGTCGAGCGCATCGGGCAGCGTGTCGCCGCCGACCGCGTCGAGCACGAGATCGACGCCGCCAGGTGCCCACGCCCGCACGGCCGCCGCGATGTCCTGCGCGCGATAGTCGATGCTCACAGCCGCACCGAGCGATTCGACGCTCGCGCGATTGCGCGCCGAGCACGTCGCGGCGACCCGTGCGCCCGCCTGGGCGGCCAGCTGGATCGCGAACGTGCCGACCGCGCCCGCGCCGCCGTGCACGAGCACGCTCTGCCCTGCACGCAATCCGCCGTCGTCGAACAGGCCAGCCCATGCGGCCAGCGCGGGTGTCGGCGTGGCGGCTGCCGCCGCGAAGTCGACCGCATCGGGCAGGTGGACGACCGAATCGTGACGCACGGCGACGTATTCCGCATACGCGCCCCAGCGCCCCGCGCCGACGTCGGTCTGCGCGAACACGCGCATCCCCGGCGCGAAACCCTCGACGCCGTCGCCGACCGACTCGACTACACCGGCCGCGTCGAAACCGATCACGAACGGAAACGTCATCTGCATGAACGCGCCGAGATAGCCTTCGCGGCATTTCCAGTCGGCGGGATTGACGCCCGCGTATGCAACGCGGATCAGCACGTCGCCGGGGCCCGGCTTCGGTGCGGGAACGTCGGCCAGTCGCAGCGCGTCGGAATGGCCGACGCGGTCGATCAGCAAGGCTCGCATGGGGGTGTCTCCCGTGTTGTCGTTTGCATTGCGGTGGGTCGCGTGCGCGCCGCGCGTCACGCCGCCGTGTCGGCCAGCAGGCTCGACGCGAGCGGACAGAACGCGTGCGAGATCGCATCGACCGTCCAGTCGGGGCTTTCCGCGTCGAACCGGCGGTCGACCCAGCCCCAGTGATATGGATGCAGCAGGTATTCGCCGAGCAGGTCGCCGACCTGCGCGAATTCCTGTTGCCAGACGTGGGTCCACGCGCCCGGCGTCACGATCCGGCTCAGCCGCCAGTTGCGAATGCCGGGCATGAACGCGGGCATGCGCAGCAGCTCGCGCTCGAGCTCGCGCACTCGCGCGTCGTCGGCCTGCGGCCGCACCCGCAGCATCAGCGTGCGCCATACGCCATCACGCAGCGCCGGCTCGCGCAGGCCGCCGCCGATCGCGCGGCACGCGGCGCCGTCGATCCGCACCACGCCCGGCACGCGAGCCAGCGCGGTCAAATCCATCGCTCGATCGGTCGCCCGTTCGTCGCGCAGCACGTCGAGCGTGTAGTCGCCCGCCCCCCAGCAGCCGTCGAGATTGCGTGCGAGCGCCACGCGGGTCGCGCCGGGCAGCGCATGCGCGGCGTCGCGCAATGCACGTTCGATCGCGCCGGCATCGCCGGTCGCCGCAATCCATACCTGGGCCGTGTCATGCCGCATGGTCGACCTCCGTCAGCACGGGCAGCGGCGCATCGGCATCCGTCATCACATGGCGGCGGCGCGCGTCGCACAGCGCGTCGACGGCCATCCAGAACGCGACCACATCGCCATCGGTCAGCGCGCGCATCCGGTAGTACGACGGCGCATCGGCGACTTGCCACGTCAGCCACAGCGTGCTCGGCTGCCCCGGCACCGCGACGGGCGGCGACACCCAGCGGCCGGCGGCCGTCAGTCCGCGCGCCGCGTGGCCCGGCAAATAGCGGTCGCGCACTAGCGCCAGCACGTCGGGAATGCGCTCGGGCGCGAGGGTGATTTCGTCTACGATCTGGATCATGCGCGGGTCGTCTCGGGTGGTTCGTGGTGGAATGCGACAACGGCCGCCTACGCCGTTCCGGCGAGGCCGGAAGCGGCCGGCGTGGATAGCATTCTTGCGTGGCGACGCGCGGCGAACCCCTACCGGCCCGCTCACCGGCCCCTGTCGCAACGCTCAGATCGGGAGACACATGAAACAGCGCGCATTGCCGGCACGCAGCCGCGTGCTGCCGGGCCTCGGCGCCCGCCTGCTCGACGAACTGACGCGCAGCGGTGCAGCGCCGGCGCGACGGCCCACGCCTGCCGCGGCCGCGCTGACGACGACGCCCGGCGGCTTCGTCGCGCTGTACCGCGACGCGATCGAGCGGCTCGAGGCGCAGGTCGCGCGCGGCGACGGCCATCCGCCGATGCGCAAGCAGGAAGTCGACCTGATGTGCCGCTGCCTGCTCAGTTGCGCGACGCTCGCCGACGCGATCCGCTGCGCAGCCGAATTCTGCGAGATGCTGACGCCGCGTGCCGGCGCGCTGTCCCTTACGGTGCGCGACTCACGCGCGACGTTCCGGATGGATTCGCTGCGTCGCACGCGCAGCTCGGCCGCGTGTCTCGTCGACCTGACCGGGCTGTTCTGCTATCTGCAGCTGTTCGGCTGGCTGATCGGGCAGCCGCTGCGGCCGGACGAAGTGTGGCTCGGCCATCCGCGCCGCGACGATGCGATGCCGCTGCTCGGGCTGTTCAACGCGCCGGTCGACGTTGGCCGTAAAACCTACGGCTTCGCGTTCGACGCCGCGCGGCTCGACGCCCGCGTGATCCGGCAGCCGGGCGAACTCGCCGCGTTTCTCGTGGATTTTCCGTTTGGTCTGATCGATGCGGCGCCGGCCGTCGTGTCATGGGCGCAGCAGGTGCGCGGCTTTCTCGACGCGGCGCTCGCGCACGAACAGGCGTTGCCACCACTTACGGCGCTGGCGACGTGGCTCGGCGTGAGCGAAGCGACGTTGCGGCGGCGGCTGGCTACTGAGGGCAGCAGCTACCACGCGTTGCGCGAGCAGTGTCTCGCCGACGTCGCGCGGCGCTGCCTGCGCGAGTCCGACTGGCCAGTCGCGCGGATCGCCGCGCATCTCGGGTTCAGCGGCGAGGAAGCGTTCCGGCGGGCGTTCGTGCGATGGACTGGCATCGCGCCGAGCCGGTTCCGGCGCGATTGCAGCGCCGCCGACGTTTCGTTTCATCAGACGTGAATGCGGTTCGATTGCGCCAAAAAGAAAGGACTTCGAAAGCATTCGGCGAACACTGACGTTTTTTCGCATCCCCTCGGCCGCCGGCGATTGACGCGCCGGAGCGCTCGCCATTACGCTTGCGCGCTGATGGTTCCCGGGAACGGGATCAAAAGGGAACGCAGGAGAGGCAACGCCTCGAATCTGCGGCTGCCCCCGCAACTGTAAGCGGCGAATCCGCGCCACCACACGCCACTGGGAAACCGGGAAGGCCGGCGCGAATGACGACCCGCGAGCCAGGAGACCTGCCATCGACCCGAGGTCCAAGCAGCCGCACCGGGCGGGGTGTCCCGATGCGCCAGCACCGCCTTTGGCGGTCGCCCCGTTGCATGGACGGCCCGACCTCAGGACCCTTCAGATGTCCAACCTTTCCGCATCCGCTTCCACGCCGGAAGCGTCGCGCCGCTGCGCCGCCGTCATGCGCGGCGTCTTTGCGCGCGCACGCCGTACCCGCAACACGCTCACGCTCGCCGCCTCATGAACCTCCGCCACCTTCTCGCCACGTCCGCCGCCACTGCGCTGCTCTCCCCGATCGCCCACGCTGCCGGCGACACGGCGCTCATGCAGCCGCGCCAGCCCGCGGACGGCACCGAACTGCCGACCATCGCCGTGACCGACACGCGGCACCTGCCCGAATCGTTCGACCAGCGCTATGCGACGACGCAGGTGCTCACGCGCGCCGATCTCGACCGGCTGTCGCCGAGCGAGCCGAGCATCACGCAGGCGCTCGCGATGCTGCCGGGCGTGACCGTCTCGCAGACCGGCGGCCCCGGCTCGTCCGCGTCGGTCAGCATCCGCGGCTCGTCGGCCAGCCAGGTCGCGGTGTTCATCGACGGGATCCGGATCGGCTCGCCGACCACCGGCATCGCGCCGTGGGCCGACCTGCCGACCGAAGCGTTCGAGCGCGTCGAAGTGATTTCGGGGCCGGCCGCCGCATCGTTCGGCGCGAACGCGATGGGCGGCGTCGTGCAGCTGTTCACGCGCCGCGCCGCCGGCCAGCCCAACCGGACGACCGTGTCGTTCGGCGGCGGCTCGAATAAGACCTTCGACACGCAGCTGCGCACGTCGGGCACCGTGCCGTCGACCGGGCCGCTGGCCGCGCTCGGCGGGCTCACCTACTCGCTCGGCCTGCACTCGTACAATACCGCCGGCATCGACGCGACGCGGCCCGTGTTGCCGTACCACGAGGACGGCCGCAATCCGTATCACGCGCAGGATCTCGATGCGCGCCTCGGCTACGCGCGCGATAACTGGTCGATCTCGACGTTCGCGCTGTATCACCGCTCCGACCTGTCCTATGACAACGCGGGCTTTGCGAACCGCGAGCTCGATCATCAGCTGACGACCGGCATCGCGTTCCATCTCGACATCACGCCCGACACGCAGTTCGACCAGTCGTTCGGTTATGCGAACGACCGTCAGTTCCTGTATGCGAGCGACCCGGCCATCCGGACCGACCGGATCGACTCGCAGCGCATCAGTTCGTCGACGTCGCTGACCCATCAGGCGCACGGCTTCCACCTGTTCGACCTGCCGCTGTCGGGCGAGACGAAGGTCGCGTACGACTTCACGCGCGAGCAGGCGTTCCTGCCGGTCGACGTGCCGGACGGCGTGCCCACGCGCAACGATTCCGCGTTCTCGCTGCATCAGTCGGCGACGCTCGGCAGCGTGACGATGTTCGTCGCGGGCCGTCACGAGATCATCGCGGGGAAAGCCGTGAACACCGGCAACGCCGCGTTGTCGTGGGCCATCACGCCGGTCTATACGGCGCGCGTGTCGTACGGCAATGCATTCCGCCTGCCGTCGTTCAACGACCTGTACTACCCCGGTTACGGCAATCCGAACCTGAATCCGGAGCGCAGCGATTCGGTCGAAGCCGCGCTCGACGCGAACACCGCGTACGGCACGTTCAGCGCCGCGATCTACGACACGCGCGTCAACAACCTGATCGCGTACAACCCGGCGACGTTCTCGCCGATGAACATCGGCCGTGCGCATATCCGCGGCATCGACCTGTCTTACAAGGGCACGATCGGCCGCACGACGCCGGTGAGCATCGCGGTGGGGATTCTCAATCCGCAGGACGAAACCAATAACAGCTGGCTCAACCGCCGGCCGCGCCAGACGGTCAGCGTGAACATCGACCACACGTGGGACGAACTGCACCTGCATGCACTGAGCACCGGCGCGTCTTTGAACTACGGCGGCACGACGTTCGACGATCCGGCCAACGCCACGTATCTGCCGTCGTACCTGACCGTGAACCTGCGCGCGTCGTACAAGATCAATGCGCACCTGACGGTGTCCGCGTCACTGTCGAACCTGTTCGACCGTCAGTACGTCACCGCGTACGGCTACAACACGCTCGGCCGCACCGCGTTCGGCAAGGTCAGCTATACGTTCTGATCGTGGCGTTCGGTGCATCGGCGCATCGGCGTGCGCGGTCGCGGACGCCGGTGCGGACAGGTTCGCGGGTGCCGAATACCGTCGCGTTCGATCGCACCGCGGTTCGCGTCAGGACCACACGATGCCATGTACGCCCGCAATCAGCTGGATCGCGCCGAACACCGCGATCACGACGGCCGACACGCGCGACAGCCCGTGCATGAACGTCAGTGGCATCTTCGTGCGCAACGCGGCGGTCGCACTGCTCAGGCATAGCCACCACGTCGCGGAACCGACGAACACGCCGGTGACCATCAGCGCGACGGTCGGCCCCAGCGCGTCGTCATGCGTGCCTGTCAGCGGGCCGAGCGCCGCGAAAATCCCGACGAACGACAGGATCGTCATCGGATTCGACAGCGTCAGGCCGAACGTCGTCAGGAAATCGCGCAGCACGGTCGTGCGCGGCAAGTCGCGCTGCGCTGCGGATGCGGCCGGCGCCTGCCGCGCGATGGTCGAGGCCAGCCACACGAGGAACGCGCCGCCGCCGATTTTCAGCGCGACGGTCAGCATCGGAAACGCGGTGACGATGCCGGCGACGCCCAGCGCGCCGAGCAGCCCGTAGATCGCATCGGCGCACGCGGCGCCGATGCCGGTGGCGAACCCCGCGTGAAAGCCTCGGCTCAGGCTGCGCTGGATGCACAGCATGCCGATCGGGCCGACCGGCACCGCGATCGACAATCCCATCACGACGGACTTGATGAACAACATGGCCGGCTCCTCGCGACATCCAGTGGCTTTAACCGGCATCGTAGGGAAAGTCCGGTCGCCGCTGAAGGCGGTTTTTAAGGAAAAATGGCTACTTCACCTTAAAAACTCCGCCGCGATGGACGAACTCGACTGGAAGATACTCGCGCTGCTGCAGGCCAACGGCCGCATCAGCTACACGGAGCTGGCACGCCAGGTTCATCTGTCGGTGCCGGCGGTGACGGAGCGCGTGAAGCGCCTCGAATCGGCCGGCGTGATCGACGGCTACACGGCGCGGGTCAATCCGGCGGCGGCCGGCTACCCGGTGAGCGCGCTGATCGGCATCACGGTGCCGCAGCCGGCGAAGGCGAAATTCCTGAAGCTGCTGGAGACGATTCCCGAAGTGGTCGAGTGCCATCACGTGACGGGCGCGGATTCCTACGTGATGCGGTTCGTCGCGGTCAGCATGGCGCACCTCGAGCAACTGATCGAGCGCATCAACCTGTACGGCGAAACGCGCACGTCGATCGTGATGTCGACGCCGCTGCCGGCGCGCGGGCTCGCGCGTCCGGCTGCCGCGAGCAAAGGCAGTCGGGGGTGACACGATGCCCCGCGCCGCGCGATCCTGTGCCATGCGCACCTTGCACGAACCGGACAACCTGCCATGTCAGTGATCGGACTCAATCATTACAACCTGCGCGCGGATCGGGCGACGCTCGATACGCTGCGCGATTTCTACGTGAATGTCGTGGGCCTCGAGCCGGGCTATCGTCCGGCGTTCCAGAGCGCCGGCTACTGGCTCTATGCAGGGGGACAGGCAATCCTCCATCTGTCGGAAGCGCGGCCTGGCGAGGTGCGGCCATCGCACGTCGTCAATACGTTCGACCATATGGCGTTTTCATGCGAAAACGCCGCCGACATGGAACGGCGCCTCACCGAGGCGCAGGTTCGATACTCGCGCAGGTACGTGCCGCTCACGAGCCAGCTCCAGCTCTTTTTCGCCGACCCGGCAGGCAATGGCGTCGAGTTGAACTTCGCCGAGCCCGACCGCGATTCCGGTGACGGACCGAATTAGCACGCGCGGTTCGGGCCGACGATTCGTTCGCGCCGCGATGGCGTTGACGGCGCTCAGTACGCCGGTTGGGTGCGCCGACGATCAGTACGGCCCCGTCACCTGCCGACGGCTCCGCCGAGCAAGCCGCCGACGAGCGACGTGACCGGCGCGAGCGGATTGCTCGTGCCGCCCGACGCCGCACCGCCGCTCGTACCGGTGCCGGGACCGTTGTGCACGGTCGCCGGTATCCCGCCGACCACACTCGTCACCAGGCCTGCAACCGGCGCGACGCCGTTTGCTCCGTTCGGATTCACGAGACCGCCCGCGTTGGTCACCGTATTGCCGACCGCCCGGACGAGCTGCCCGACATCGCCGACGACCGGCTGTGACGAGGCGGCCGACACCTTCGTTCCGGCCGACGTGATCGCCCCGCCGACCTGCCCGAGCAGGCCCGCGACCGGCTGACCGAGGCCGGTCGCCGTGCCGACCTGTTGGGTGAGGTTGCCGGCCGTCGTCACGAGCGGCGTGATCGCCGACCCGGCCGTCTGGGTCGCCTGCTGAACCGGACCCGACGACACGGTCGAGCCGACCGTTGCGCCCGCCGACTGCAGCCCGTGGGCAACCGTGTCGAGCAGGCCGCCGACCGGCGTCGTGATCGGCGCGAGCGGCGACAGCGGGCCCGCGCCGAGCGCCTTGACCGTCTCGCTCAGGCCCAGGACGGGATTGCCCGTCGAGCTGACGACGGTGCCGAGTCCGGTGACTGTCCTGCCGACCGGGTCCGGCGTGATGCCGATCTGGCTGATCCCACCGCTCACCGCGTTCGCCGTGTCGCGGATGATCGAGCCCACGCCGGTGATCGTCGCGCCCGGGCCCGCGGTGAGGCTCTTGCCGACGCCCGGCAGAGTCACGTCGCCGACCGTGGTGCCGGCGTCGATCACGACCTGACCGACCGTGCTGACAACGCCGTTCGTGCCGGGCGCGCCGCTGGTGCCCCAACCGCCGCTCGTCGTTCCGCTGGTGCCGCTGCTGGTTCCGCTTGTGCCACTGGTTCCGCTGGTTCCGCTGGTTCCGCTGGTTCCGCTGGTTCCGCTAGTTCCGCTAGTTCCGCTAGTTCCGCTAGTTCCGCTAGTTCCGCTAGTTCCGCTAGTTCCGCTAGTTCCGCTAGTTCCGCTAGTTCCGTTAGTGCCGTTAGTCCCGCTAGTCCCACCGGTCACGCTCGTACTCGTGCCGATGTTATTAGCGGCCACGGTCGGTGCGGTGATGTCGCCGCCGCCGCACGCGGCCAGCGTGCATGTCGCGGCGATCGCGGCGAGCGCGACGCCGGTTCTGGTGAAATGCCGATACATGGATGCCCCCGTCGGTTTTTTCTGATCAATGCGTTCGACAAGCATCTCCCGTGCCACCATGATCGGCCTCGCCGCAATTCCGCGATCGCTGGGCATCGGGCCCTGCTGAAGGCCGTCCCACGCAGGACGTACGGCTTGCGGGCTGAAACCCGCCCCTCCGATTCGCCTCGCATCGCCACCGAACGTTCACGTAACACGAGGGGCACGTTACGTAGCATCGGCGTGAAACTGCGACGACACCCGCAATGGCGTCGAATCGAACATCACGAGCCCGACGGTCATTCCGGTGATGAATCGGCCATGAGCGAACCGGTGGCCAACACCTGGGTGAAGTGTGAAAGTGGGTATAGGCGCCGACGACGAGCCATCCGTCACAGTTGCCCTCGGCGCCGATCGCACCCGACGTGCGTCATGGCCGTTTCACGAGCGTCACGATGGTGAGCGTGCCGTTCACGCGCTCGATCCGGACCTTGACCTTGTCGCCCACGTGCAGCGAATCGATCATTGCCGGGTCGCCGGCCTTGAACGCCATCGTCATCGGCGCCATCCCGACGTTCTCGAGCGCGCCGTGCTTCAGCGTCACCATGCCGTGCGCGGCATCGATCCGTTTCACTTCGGCATCGGTCAGCGCCGCATCCGGCGCGGCCATCTTCATGTCGCCCATGCTCATGCCTGACATGCTTCCGGCCGCGCGCGCCGGCGTGGCCACGACGGCCATCGCGCCAAGAACGGCGAAGGCGATGCATCGAATCTTCATCGGGATTCTCCCGGTTGCGGCGAATGACGAATGCGCCCCGCTACACCAGTAACGTCGCGACCGCCCACGCAATCAGCACGACGCCCAGCACACGGCCGATGCGCTCACCACCGGGCAGCACCTTTTCGACCAGCACGAACAGCGACAACGCGACGATCCATACGACGTTCATCACGCCGCCGACGAACAGCAGCGCCATCAGCAGCCAGCAACAGCCCACGCAATACGCACCGTGGCGCACGCCAAGCAGGAAGCTGCCTGTGATTCCCGGCCGCCAGTACGTCGTGAGGAACCGGACCGGCGACCGGCATTGCCGCAAGCAAGCCTGCTTCAGCGGCGAAAACTGGTAGATGCCGGCCAGCGCGAGGACGATCGCGGAGAGCCCGGCGCTCTTCGACCACAGCATCATCCCGGAGATCAGGCCGGCAGGCTGCAGCAGCATCTGCAGCACGGCCGCGACGACCGAGAACGCGAACCACGATGCCAGATAGCCGGCCAGCAGGAACGTCGATGTGAATGCCGATCCGGCGCCCGCCGGATCGTGATGCCGCAGCACGCGCCGGTACAGCAGCACGAGCGGTGCCGCGCCGGGCGTCATCATCGCGATCATCATCACCCACCACATCAGGATCACGGTCGCCAGCGACGGGTCCATCGCGCCCATGTCGTCGGCCAGCCGATGCGGGAACAGTGCGAGCGCCGTCATGTCCAGCGCCGACATGCCGGTGCCGGCTCCCGTCCACAGGTAGGCCCAGCACGCGCCGACGAGCGCGGTCAAGCCGAGCAGCGTGACGACGCGCTCGCGCCCGAGAACATCGTCGACGGGGATCATGCGGTGACGCGATGCCGGATCAGCCCGTGATTGTTCAGATGCAGCCGTGCGAACTGCGCGTAGCTGCCCTCGAGATTCAGCTCGATGTTGCCGCGCGACCGGCCGGTACCCGAACCGATCTCGGCCAGCTCGTATTCGAAGCCGTGCGGCAGGTCGATCCGTGCGCGATGTTCGGCGCCCGTCACCGGATTGCGGATCGGTTCGCCGACGATGTCGAACACGCCCTCGACGCTGATCCGGCCACGCCGCGCATCGACATCGACGTCGAACTCGATCTTCGCGAAGATCGGATCGAACGCCTGCTCGAGCGTCGACGCGAACACGGAGAACATCGTCGCGAATGGATCGGTATCCTGACCGGTCATGATCTTCAGCACGGCCTCGCATTGCGCGGGGCTCGCGCGCGCGTCGACGATCGGCTGACAGCGGCCGTGGCCTTCGTGAATCGCTCCCGGCCACTGGAACACGACCGCGATCCGCACGCCATCGAGCACCACGTCGCCGTAGTGACCGCTGTCGATCGAAATCGCACCCATCGCTTCGCAATTGCCATGCGTCGGCAGCGAATTGAACTGGCAGGGGCAACCGTATGAGCAATTGCAGTTAATCAGCTCGGTTCCCTGAATCTCCCACGGCGTCATGGCTTCACCTCGCGCGGTCGGCGATACGTAACGTTTCGAATCTAGTGCACCCCACGGGGGAAAGCAAAGTACGCACGGGGCGCGTCGATCGTCGCTGAAACAGCGTCCGCGCGGCGTGCAATGGCACGTGCAATAACGACGTGCAATCGATCGCATTCGCGCCATGTCGGACAAAAGCCAACGACCCTGTTGCATCGCAACGAATGCGGGCATTCCGCATCGGTCCTGGTCCATACTGTCTCGCAATCGACCACTCCCCGACCGTCGTCGCCCCGGTTGGCTGTCATGCGCGCGCATAGTGCATTGCTCTTTCTCGTCGGCACCCTGCTTACCGCAGGCGGCTACGGCGCCACGTTCCTGCTGTCGATGCGTTTTCACATGATCGGCGGCAGCGATCTCGATACCGGCGCGGCCCTGGCTGCCGCGACGGTCGGCACCTTCGCCGGCCTGTCGGTGGTCGGCTGGTTCTCGCGGCAGATCGGCGCCGCGCGGATCGCCGCGTTGTCATCGCTGTGCATCGGCGCCGGCATCGTCGGCTTCGCACTCGTCGGGCGCGCGCCGTTCGCCGACTTGCTGTCCGGCTTCCTGGTCGGCTTCGGCTGGGGCGCGTTTCACCTGGCCGCGCCGATGTCGCTCGCCGAGCGGACCAGCGGCGCCGCGCGAAACGTATGGTTCTTCCGGTCGGCGACCTTCCAGATGACGGGGATCGGCGCGTCCCCGGCATGTGCCGCGTATGCGATGCGGCTGCTCCACTGGTCGATCGACGACACGCTTTACGCTGTCGGCGCATTGTGCGCGCTCGCGTCGCTGATGCTGGAGGCGTTCGGCCGCCTGTGTCCGCGCCCGCCCGCCGCCGCGTCCGGCGGCCGCTGGGTGCGCAACCTTGGCGCCATCTCGCGCACGCGCGCGGCCGTGCCGATCGCGATGATCGCGCTCGGCACCTGCGTGTTCTCGGGCCTGATGACGTTCCAGATGTCGTTCATGCAAGGCACGCAAGCGCGCCCAGGCACATTCTTCAGCCTTTACACGGTGACGGTGGTGACCGCGCGCTGGCTGCTCGGTAAATGGGTGCGAATGGCGCGCCCCGAAATCGCGACCAAGGGGTTGCTCGTGACGATGTTGCTCGGCGCGCTCGCGATGTTCGGCGCGTCCGCGCACGCGTCGTTCCAGTCGGTCGCGGCGGTGCTGCTCGGCGCCGGCTACGGCCTCGTGTATCCGGTCATCCAGGCGCAGGCACTCAACGATTGCCCTGCAACACAACAGCACGGCGTGCTCACGTGGTTCGTCGCGTCGTATTTCATCGGCACGTTCGGCTTTCCGTCGGTGGGCGGCTGGGTGATGGTGCACGCCGGCAAGGGTGCGTTGCTGATGCTCATCGCGAGCTGCGGTCTCGCGGCGCTGTCGCTCGCGTTCCTGCACGACCGGCCGGCGCCGGCGCGTACGCGCTGAGCGGCGGCGGCGCGATGCCGGGGCGGCTAACCAGATTTCTTCGGCGCACGTGCGATGGAGAACCACGCCATCGCCGCGCCCGCAACCCACGCGCAGGTCACCAGCAGGTCGAAGTCCATCATTGCCTCGAAATTCGCGCTGTTCTCGAAGCTGCAATGCCGGCCGTGGAGGAATTCGATGCAACCGCTGACGACCCACTGGACGTGCATGAATACGTGATAGACGGCGAAGGCCGAAGCGATGACGGCGACGCGCAGGGGTATAGTCGTTTTCATTCGGCGCCGGAGGCGGTAGGCTGATCTGACGCCGATCTTAAGACAACGACGCCGCATCAGGCAATCGATCCCGCACGGACGTCATGAGCGGCATGCGCGACAGCGAATCGCCATCCGCATAAACCCCGAGAAAACCCATGTCCGAACCTCACACGATCGCGCTGATCGTCGATCCCGAATACGGGGAACGGATCCGTGCGGTCGCCGCCGGCGTTCGGCACGCGTGGGTCGTGACGAGCGACATGAACGATGCGGCCGTCGAGCAGATCTGGCGCGAATCGCGCAAGGCGCACACCTCGCGCACGTCCGACGACGAAGGCCGGGTCACGAAGTTCGATCGCCACGGCGACGACCGAGGCAGCTGGTGCGAGCGGATACTCGACGCGATCGACGATCACCACGGCAGCCACGCGCACGATCACGGATACGCGGCGCTCGACATGCATGGCGTCGTGCTTTCGGCGCAACTTCGGGCGGCGCTCGTCGCCCGCGGGTTTGCGGTATTCACGCCGACGAACGACGGTTTTCTCGCCGGCAAACATCCGCCGCCTGAACGATGACGCGCGCCGCTTACGCGTCGTCGATCTGCCTGAGCGTCCTCAGGCAATCCACCGCGAGCTGCTGATAGACCCGCGTGCCGTTCGCCTTCGCCGCGATCTCCGCGTCGCTCAGCCGCCGCACCACGCGCCCCGGCATGCCCGCGAGCAGCACACCGCGCGGCACCTCGTAGCCGGCCTTCACGAACGCGCACGCGGCGACGATCGTCGTCGCGCCGATCGTCGCGCCGTCCATCACGACCGCGTTCATCCCGATCATCGTGTCCGGTTCCAGCGTCGCGCCGTGCACGATCGCGCCGTGGCCGATGTGGCTGTTCATGCCGAGCCGGCACGTCTCGCCGATACCGACGTGCAGCACGCAACCGTCCTGCACGTTGCTGCCGTCGTCGACGACGATCGCGCCGAAATCGCCGCGCAGGCTCGCATGCGGGCCGATGTAGCAGCCCGCGCCGATCGTCACGTCGCCGATCACGACCGCGCTCGGATGAACGTACGCGGAGGGATCGACGCGCGGGCGCGTGCCGTTGAATTCGAACAGCGGCATCGCTCAGAGCACCGCGGCCGCTTCGGGCACGAGCGTGAACAGGTCGCCGACGAGGCCGTAATCGGCCACGCTGAAGATCGGTGCTTCGGGATCCTTGTTGATCGCGACGATCACCTTCGAATCCTTCATGCCGGCCAGATGCTGGATCGCACCCGAGATGCCCACCGCGATGTACAGCTGCGGTGCGACGATCTTGCCGGTCTGGCCGACCTGATAGTCGTTCGGCACGTAGCCGGCGTCGACTGCGGCGCGCGATGCGCCCAGTGCCGCGTTCAGCTTGTCCGCTAGCGGCTCCAGCACCTTCGTGTAGTTCTCGCCGCTACCCAGACCGCGGCCGCCCGATACGATGATGTTCGCACTGGTGAGCTCCGGACGGTCCAGCTTCGTCACTTCGCGGCTGATGAGCCGAGATACGCCTGCGTCTGCCGCCGCTTCGATCCTGTCGATCGATGCACTGCCACCTTCCGCCGCAACCGGATCGAAACCCGTCGCACGCACCGTGATGACCTTGACCGGATCGCCCGACTGCACCGTCGCGATCGCGTTGCCTGCGTAGATCGGGCGCTCGAACGTGTCGGCCGAAACAACCGCCGTGATGTCGGAGATTTGTGCGACGTCCAGCTTCGCGGCGATGCGCGGCGCGATGTTCTTGCCGTACGCCGTGGCCGGCGCGAGGATGTGCGAGTAGTTCGCTGCAATGGTCAGTACCGTCGCTTCGACGTTCTCAGCGAGACCGTCCGCGAGCGACAGCGCGTCGGCCAGCAGCACCTTCGAAACACCCACGATCTTCGCGGCCGCGTCGGCTGCGCCTGCCGCGTTGTGGCCCGCGACCAGCACGTGAATGTCACCGCCGACGAATTTGCCAACCTCGGCCGCCGCCGCCACCGTGTTCAGCGTCGCGGCCTTGATCGACGCGTTGCCCCCCAAGGGGGCTTCCTTCGGGGCGTCGTGTTCTGCAATCACCAGAATCGTCATGTCCGTCCGCTCCCTGTCACAGCACCTTGGCTTCGGTCTTCAGCTTCTCGACCAGCGTCTTCACGTCCGGCACCTTCACGCCGGCCGCGCGCTTCGGCGGCTGATTCACCCTGAGCACCTTCAGGCGTGGCGTCACGTCCACGCCGAGCGCATCGGGCTTGACGGTTTCCAGCGGCTTCTTCTTCGCCTTCATGATGTTCGGCAACGTCACGTAGCGCGGCTCGTTCAGGCGCAGTTCGGTCGTCACCACCGCTGGCAGTTGAAGCGACAGCGTTTCCGCGCCGCCGTCGACTTCCCGCGCAACCGTGACACGACCATCGGCGATCGTCACCTTCGACGCGAACGTCGCCTGCGGCAAACCCGCCAGCGCGGCCAGCATCTGGCCCGTCTGGTTCGAATCGTCGTCGATCGCCTGCTTGCCGAGGATCACCAGCTGCGGCTGCTCCTTGTCGACCAGCGCCTTCAGGATCTTCGCGACGGCCAGCGGCTCGACGCTGTCGTTCGACTCGACCAGGATTGCTCGATCCGCGCCGATCGCGAGCGCCGTGCGCAGCGTTTCCTGCGCTTGCGCGACACCGACCGACACGGCCACCACCTCCGTCACCACGCCGGACTCCTTCAGCCGCACGGCCTCTTCCACTGCAATCTCGTCGAACGGGTTCATCGACATCTTCACGTTCGCGATGTCGACGCCGGTGCGGTCGGACTTCACGCCGACCTTCACGTTCGCGTCGACCACGCGCTTCACTGCCACGAGCGCTTTCAACTGCCTGTCTCCTGTTTCGTTTCGACCGCCGCGACGCGTCAGCGCGCGGTGTACCCGCCGTCGATCACCAGCTCCGCCCCCGTCACGTAGCGCCCGGCCGGCGACACGAGATACAGGATGCCGGCCGCGATATCGCGCGGACTGCCGATCTTCGCCATCGGCACATGCGTCTGCATGTATTCGAACGCGCGGTCCGGATCCTGGCCCATCTGGCGGAACGCGTCCTCGAGCATCGGCGTGCGGATATAGCCGGGATGCACCGAGTTCGCGCGGATGTTCTTCGTCGCGTACAGCATCGCGTCGACCTTCGCCATCATCCGCACCGCCGCCTTCGACGCGTGATACGCGGGCACGTCGGGGCCGCCGACGATCCCGTACATCGACGACAGGTTCACGATCGAGCCGCCGCCGGCCGCTTCGATGTGTGGAATCGCGGCGCGCGTGCACAGGAACACGCCGTTGACGTTCACGTCCTGCACGCGCTGCCACTGCGCGAGCGTGAGTTCGTGCGTCGGCACGTTGTGCCCTTCGATGCCCGCGTTGTTCACGAGTACGTCGAGGCGCCCGAAGCGCGCGACGATCTCGTCGAACACGCGCGCCACGTCGGCCTCGTGCGTCACGTCCAGCGACCAGAACGCGGCCTGGCCGCCCTGCGCGCGAATCTCCTCGACGAGCGCCTCCGCCGGTTGCGACAGCACGTCGAGGATCGCGACGCTCGCGCCGGCCGCGGCCAGCGTGCGGGCCGTCTCCGCGCCGATGCCGCGCGCGCCGCCGGTGATGGCGGCCACCTTGCCGCGCAGGTCGAACAGGTCTTCGATGAGTTTCATTGCGTCTCCGGGTGATCAAGCGGACCGACTTCGAACAGGCCGGCCGTCATTGGCATCGTGGGTTATCGCGCATCCGGCGCGGCGAGGAAATCGAGGCATTCCCGATTGAAATAGGCCGCGTGTTCCACCATGACCCAGTGGCCGCAGCGGTTCAGCAGCACGAAGCGCGCATCGCGGCAGCGTTCGAGGAACGTCAGCGCGCCGCCGACAGGATTGAAGCGATCGTCCGTGCCCCAGAAGCCGAGCACCGGGCAGCGCAGGTCGCCGAGCGCGCCCGTCAGGTTCGGCACGCTCATCGTCGACAGCACTTCGGTCGGCTGCTCGACGCATACCTTCATCCGCTCGGCGACAAGCGCGTCGGTGACGATCGCCGGATCGTGCACCAGCAGCGTCAGCAGCTCGCGCATGGTGTCGTCATTCATCTGGCGATTGGTGAACAGCTTCACCATCCGCTGGATGCCTTCCATCCGGAAATAGGTGTCGCGATCCTCGACGCCGCCCGGCGCCATCATGATCAGCCCGTCGACTTCGTCGGGGTAATCGAGCGCGTATTTCAGCGCGATCGCGCCGCCGAGCGAGTTGCCGAGCAGCACGGCCGGCCCGAGGCCGAGCGCGGACAGCTGCGCGTGCAGCGCGCCGACGAAGAAATCGAGCGTATAGGCGACGTCCGACGGCTTCGACGACTGCCCGTAGCCCGGCAGGTCGACGACGATCGCGCGATGGCCGGCGGCCGCGAACGCGGGATAGTTGTGCTTGAAATTGCTGAAACCGCTGGCGCCCGGGCCGCTGCCGTGGATGAACACCACCGGGCGGCCCTCGCCCGCCTCGAAATGATGCAGGCGCAGGCCGCCCGGAACGTCGGTGAAGATGCCGGCCGGCGGCGTCATGGGGGTCGTCATCGCGGGTTGTCTCCTTCGTCGGTCGATGGATGCCTGCCACGATGATTGCGCCGCCGGCGCCGGCCGGCATCATCCTTTCAGACTACGAAGCCGCGCGCGCTTGTTCCTATCATCGGGCCACCGAAACGGAGGCAGACGATGAACGGATTCGACTACAGCGGCAAGACGGTGCTCGTGACGGGCGGCACCAAGGGCATCGGGCGGCGCATCGCCGAGCGGTTTCTCGCGGCGGGTGCGCGCGTGTTCGTCTGCGGGCGCAGCGTGCCCGACACGCTGCCTTCTGCCGGCGGCCGCACGGCCGGTTTCATCACGGCCGATCTGCGCGACATCGAGCAGGTCGACGCGCTGCTCGCGACGGTCCGCGATGCGGCCGGCGGCCTCGACATCCTCGTCAACAACGCGGGCGGTTCGCCGTTCGTGCTCGCGGCCGACGCGTCGCCGCGCTTCACCGAATCGATCGTGCGGCTGAACCTGATCGCGCCGCTGCAGCTCGCGCAGCGCGCCAACGCGATCATGCAACCGCAGCCGCACGGCGGCGTGATGCTGTTCATCGCGAGCGTCAGCGCGTCGCGGCCGTCGCCCGGCACGGCCGCTTACGGCGCCGCGAAGGCGGGCCTCGTCAATGCGGTCACGTCGCTCGCGGTCGAGTGGGCGCCGCGCGTGCGCGTGTGCGCGATCAGCCCGAGCCTCGTGCAGACCGAATCGGCGACCGAAGGCCACTACGGCGACGACGCCGCGCTCGATGCGATCCGCGCGACGATACCGGCCGGACGGCTCGCGACGCTCGACGATGTCGCGTCGGCGTGCCTGTTCCTCGCGTCGCCCGACGCGTCGTACACGTCGGGCGCGAACCTGCGGCTCGACGGCGGCGGCGAACGGCCCGCGTTCCTGTCGGCAGCACGGGCCGACCCGCGATAACGCCCGCGGCGCACGTGGCCTCGCGCGATCGTTGCCAGTCCTAGGGAAGTCATCTAGTTCATTTCGACGATTCCCTGCTACCGCGATCTCCCTACTCTGCCTCTCACGACAACCACAGTCGACCGTCGTCGATACCCCAGAGGAGACACCATGCATCAACGGATTTCGCGCCGTACCGACAAGCGGGCCGCCGCCACGCTGTCGACGCTGGCCGTCGCGCTGCTGTCGTGCGCCGTTCCCGACGCGCACGCCGGCAGCACGATCGAGCTTGGCGCCGACACGACGCTGGACTACACGTTCACGCTCAGCTACGGGCTCGGCATGCGCACGCGTGCGCCGAGCGGCAATCTGCTGACGCCCGCGAACATCAACGGCGACGACGGCGACCGCAACTTCGCGAAGAACAAGCTGATCGAGAACCAGGTCAGCCTGCTCGGCGAAGTGAACCTGAAGCACGACGACTGGGGCGTGTTCGTCCGCGCGAACACGTTCTACGACCAGGCCTATCACCGCCCGAACTACAACGATGCGCCGGGCACCGTGAATCAGTCGGGCCAGTACAACAACTTCACGAGCGATGCGCGCTACTGGTCGGGCGGTCACACGACGCTGCTCGCCGCGTATGCATACAACACGTTCCATCTCGGCTCGACGAGCCTGAACGTGAAGGTCGGCGACCAGGTGGTCGCGTGGGGCGAAAGCCTGTTCTTCCCGAACATCGCCGGCTCACAGGGGCCAGCCGATGCGACCAAGTCGTACATGGCCGGCGCCGAGGTGAAGGACATCCTGCTGCCAGTGCCGCAGATCTCGACGCAGTGGCAGATCACGCCGAACTTCAGCCTGCTCGGCTACTACCAGTTCTCGTACCAGCAGAACCGGCTGACCGCGCCCGGCACCTACTGGAGCTACTCCGACGTCACGGGCCCCGGCGCGCAGTACATCATCGGCCCGGGCGGGATGATCATTCCGCGCGGCCCCGACGACAAGCCGAGCGCGCGTAACCAGTGGGGTATCGGCGCGCGCTTTCGCGTGCTGGGCGACACCGAGCTCGGCCTGTACCACCTGCACTACAACGACATGAACCCGAGCGTCGTCACGACCTACTTCCCGACGCTCCAGTACCAGCAAAAGTATTTCAGCAACATCAAGCTGACCGGCGCGAGCTTCTCGACGCAGATCGGCCCGGTCAACGTCGCCGGCGAAGTGTCGTACCGCCAGGGCGCGGCCGTGCTCGTCAACACGCCGACCGGCCCGCAGTCGACGCGCGCGAACGTGCTGCAGACCAACCTGTCGGGCATCTACTCGATCGGGCCGAGCTTCCTCGCGAACTCGCAGTCGCTGATCGGCGAACTCACGTACGTGCATGCGGGCAGCATCTCCGAGCTCGACGGCTCGACGACGCTGGCGAACTCGCGCAACGCGCTCGCGATGGAGATCGCGTGGACGCTCAGCTACAAGAACGTGTTCAACGGCTGGGACCTCGACGTGCCGCTGACCTACACGCACGACCTGACCGGCACGTCGCCGCTCGCCGGCGCGCTCGGCTCGCTGACGGGCCAGGGCGATCACCGCGTGACGGCAGGCGTGACGTTCACGCGCCTGAGCAACCTGCAGCTGTCGCTCGTCTACGCCAAGTTCCTCGGTTCGCCCAACCCGGTCACGCGCCCGCTGTCGGATCGCGACTACGTGCTGGCCACGGCGACCTACCACTTCTGAGCGGCTCGGCCGCTCGTCACTCAGCAAGAAGAGGATTTGTCATGAAACGAACTCGTCTCCCCCTCCTGCGCGCGTCGGTGATGGCCGCGTGCGCGCTCGTCGCGACGGCGTCGTTCGCGAAGGTCACGCCGGACGACCTGAAGGCGCTCGACGGCCCGCTGACGCCGATGGGCGCGGTACGCGCCGCGAGCAAGGACAGCGGCGTGCCCGAGTGGTCGGGCAAGTGGCTCGGCACGCCGCCCGACGTGCAGTACAAGCGCGGCAGCCGCTACCCCGATCCGTTCGCGAACGAGAAACCGGTCGCGACGATCACCGCGGAAAACATGGCGCAGTACGCCGAGCACCTGACCGAAGGCCAGAAGGCGATGTTCAAGCGCTACCCGGCCACCTTCAAGATCAACGTCTATCCGAGCCATCGCGACTTCCGCTACGCGGATTCCGTCTACAAGGACATCCGCGCGTATGCGCCCGATTCGACGATGACGCAGGACGCGAACGGCCTCACGAACGCGCCGCCGACCGTGCCCTACCCGATCCCGAAGACGGCCGCCGAGCTGCTGTGGAACCAGCGCTTCTCGTCGGCGATCGGCGCCGAGCAGGCGACCTACGACCAGGCCGTCGTGTACTCCGACGGCAACCTCGCGTGGGGCAAGGTGCGCTACGACATCTACTCGCCGCGCAATTCCGGCAAGTTCGACGTGAAGAGCGACCTGAACAACCGCACGTACTACCGCAACGCGACGGAGCTGCCGCTGTCCGACCGCGGCTCGCTGATCGTCGGCTTCACGAACTGGGACAAGGCCGGCGCGGACAACTCGTCGCGCACGTGGATGTACAACCCCGGCACGCGGCGCGTGCGCCAGGCGCCCGAGTACGGCTACGACCAGCCGCAGGGCCCCGGCGGCTTCCGCACCGTCGACGACGACCGCCTGTACAACGGCCCCGGCGACCGCTACGACTGGAAGATCGTCGGCAAGCGCGAGATCTACGTGCCGTACGACAACTACAAGGCGATGGACAGCTCGGTCAAGTATGCGGACCTGCTGACCAAGGGCCACGAGAATCCGTCGTACATCCGCTACGAGCTGCATCGCGTATGGGTGCTGCAGGCGACGCTGAAGAGCAACTACCGTCACCAGTATGCGAAGCGCGTGCTGTACATCGACGAGGATTCGTGGATGACGCTGCTCGCCGACAACTACGACGCGCGCGGCCAGCTGTGGCGCACCAACGTCGCGACGACGCTGTACGCGTATGACGCGAAGGTGTTCTACCCGGGCGTGGTGTTCTACCACGACCTGATCTCCGGCGCGTACATGGCCGACCGCCTGACGAACGAAGGCCCGATGCCGAAGCTCGACAACAGCCCGCAGTTCAACGAGGCGTATTTCTCGCCGGACGCGATCCGCAGTTCGGGTAACTAAGCAACTGGCGCGGCACGCCCGCGACCCACGCGCCGGAGCCACGCTCCGGCGCACGACGCCGCCCGCGACGGCGGCCTTTTCCATTCGAGATTCGAGGGCCCTTTCATGTCTTCCCGCCTGCATACGACGCTCGGTGACGAGTTGTACGCCGCGTGGCACGCACGTGCGCCGGTCGCACCGCTGTCGAGCCGCCCGCGCCGCCTGTCGCTCGACGACGCCTACCGCATCCAGCAACGCTTCATCGAACGTCGCGTCGAGCGCGGCGAATCGGTGGTCGGCAAGAAGATCGGCGTGACGAGCCAGGCCGTGCAGGACATGCTGAACGTGCGCCAGCCCGATTTCGGCATCCTGCTGTCCGGCATGCACTACGCGGCCGGCGAGGCGATCGCCGCCGAATCGCTGATCGCGCCGCGCGCCGAAGGCGAGATCGCGTTCATCCTGGCGCGCGACCTGCGCGGCCCCGGCATCGACCGCACCGACGTGATCGCCGCGACGGCCGCCGTCGCCCCCTGCTTCGAGATCGTCGATTCGCGCATCCGCGACTGGGCGATCCGCATCGAGGACACCGTCGCCGACAACGCGTCGTGCGGCGTGTACGTGCTCGGCGACGCGCGCGTCGATCCGCGCACGCTCGATCTCGCCGCCTGCGAGATGACGATCGAGAAGAACGGCGAGCCCGTCGCGCAAGGCCGCGGCGATGCGGCGCTCGGCCATCCCGCCGACGCGGTCGCATGGCTCGCGAACACGCTCGCCGAGTACGACGTGCCGCTGCTCGCCGGCGAGATCGTGCTGTCCGGCTCGCTCGCGAAACTGATTCCGGTCACGGCCGGCGACGCGCTGTCGATGCACATTGCCGGCATCGGCGGTTGCGACGTCCGCTTTATCTAAACGAGGACTCCTGATGAAGAAAATCAAATGCGCACTGATCGGGCCGGGCAACATCGGCACCGACCTGCTGGTCAAGCTGCGCCGCTCGCCGGTGCTCGAACCCGTGTGGATGGTCGGTGTCGATCCGGCGTCCGACGGCCTCGCGCGGGCCCGCGAATTCGGGCTGAAGACCACCGACCGCGGCGTCGACGGCCTGCTGCCGCACGTCGCCGACGACGAGATCCGCATCGCGTTCGACGCCACGTCGGCCTACGTGCACCGCGACAACTCCGACAAGCTCACCGCGCTCGGCGTGAAGATGATCGACCTGACGCCCGCCGCGATCGGGCCGTACTGCGTGCCGCCGGTGAATCTCGACGCGCACCTCGGCAGCGCGCAGATGAACGTGAACATGGTGACGTGCGGCGGCCAGGCGACGATCCCGATGGTGTATGCGGTGTCGCGCGTGCAGCCGGTCGCGTACGGCGAGATCGTCGCGACCGTGTCGTCGCGCTCGGTCGGCCCCGGCACGCGCAAGAACATCGACGAATTCACGCGCACGACGTCCGGCGCGATCGAGCAGGTCGGCGGTGCGCGCAAGGGCAAGGCCATCATCGTGATCAACCCGGCCGAGCCGCCGCTGATCATGCGCGACACGATCCACTGCCTGACCGACGGCCCGCCCGACGTCGACGCGATCACGGCGTCGGTGCATGCGATGGTCAAGGAGGTGCAGCGCTACGTGCCCGGCTACACGCTGAAGAACGGGCCGGTGTTCGACGGCAATCGCGTGTCGGTATTCATGGAAGTCGAGGGGCTCGGCGATTACCTGCCGAAGTATGCGGGCAACCTCGACATCATGACCGCCGCCGCGGCCGCCACGGCCGAGCGTTTCGCCGAACAGATGCTGGCCGCGACGGCCGCCACCGCTTGAGTCGAGGAGTCACACGATGTCACTTGCAGGCAAGAAGATCACCGTCCACGACATGTCGTTGCGCGACGGGATGCACCCGAAACGTCACCAGATCACGCTCGACCAGATGCGCAACATCGCGCGCGGGCTCGACGCGGCCGGCGTGCCGCTGATCGAGGTCACGCACGGCGACGGGCTCGGCGGCGCATCGGTCAACTACGGCTTTCCCGCGCACACCGACGAGGCGTACCTGAGCGCCGTGATTCCGGAGCTGAAGCAGGCGAAGGTCTCGGCGCTGCTGCTGCCCGGCATCGGCACCGTCGAGCACCTGCGCATGGCGCACGCGCTCGGCGTTGGCACGATCCGCGTCGCGACGCACTGCACCGAAGCCGACGTGTCGGAACAGCATATCGGCCTCGCGCGCACGCTCGGGCTCGATACCGTAGGTTTCCTGATGATGGCGCACATGTCGTCGCCCGAGCAGCTCGTCGTGCAGGCGAAGCTGATGGAGTCGTACGGCGCGAACTGCATCTACATCACCGATTCGGCCGGCCACATGCTTCCCGACGACGTGACCGCGCGAATCAGCCAGGTGCGCGCCGCGCTGAAGCCGGAGACGGAACTCGGCTTCCACGGCCACCACAATCTCGCGATGGGCGTCGCGAATTCGGTCGCGGCGGTCGCCGCCGGCGCGAACCGGATCGACGCGGCCGCGGCCGGCCTCGGCGCGGGCGCGGGCAACACGCCGATGGAAGTGTTCGTCGCGGTGTGCGACCGGATGGGGATCGAGACCGACGTCGACGTATTTGCGATCTCGGACGTTGCCGAGGATCTCGTCGTGCCGATCATGGACGCGCCGATCCGCCTCGACCGCGATGCGCTGACGCTCGGCTACGCGGGCGTCTACTCGTCGTTCCTGCTGTTCGCGAAGCGCGCGGAGGCGAAGTACGGGATTCCGGCGCGCGACATTCTCGTCGAACTGGGCCGGCAACGGCTCGTCGGCGGCCAGGAGGACATGATCGAGGATGCGGCGCTGACGATGGTTCGGGCGCGGGCGGTGGCGGCTTGATCGGCGTAGCTTGCATGACCTGAGTAACCGACGCTATCGGGCGGCGTCGTCCGATGCGTCGGCGATCATGCGGAACGGAGCGCGATCGCCAGGAGCGAGCAACCTCGCGCGGCGACGCCAAGGTGGCAAGCACGGTGGTTCAGTTGACCGGCGCGGCCGTGTCGGCCCTCAGCGTGCGGCCGGCGGCATGACGCGTCACCTTGCCGCTACGCCCGCACGGCAGCGCCCTCCGCTCAGCGATGCTTCCCGCCGTGCTTGCGCGCCCGATGCTCGGCGCGCTTCTGCAACAGCACCGGCATCAGTTCTTCGATATATTGCCGCGCCTGTCCACGCGTGACGATCTTGCTGAAACGCTGATGCGCATCCGCGTGGCCGACCAGCGCCGCGTGCGCTTTCTTCAGGATGTGCAGATACGCGAGCAGGCTCGTGCCGTCATGCACGGGCAGCGCATCGCGCGGGTCGGGTTGCGGGGTCGTGCTCATGATGTACCGATCCTTTGCGGGCAGTCGGTGCGGCACGTCGCCGTCACGAGCGCCAGCAGGTCGTGGGCGACGCGGTCGCGGCCGGTCAGCGGCGCCAGGCCGAACAGGCGCCCGAGCGTCGCGACCACCGATGCATGATCGTAGCGAGTGTGGTCCACCTGTCCGGCCGCGACCCACGGCGAAATCACGATCGCCGGCACGCGCACGCCGTACACGTCGAAGCCGAAGCCGTTCGCGTTCAGCGTCGCGGGCGCGCCGTCGTTTGGCGGCGGTGCGGCGCCCGGGCGGACCGAATCGTAGAAGCCGCCGTGCTCGTCATAGACGATCACGAACAGGCTGCTGTTCCACACCGGCGAATTGCGGATCGCGTTGTACACGCGTGCGGCGAGCTGGTCGCCGCCGGCGAGCCCGTCCATCGGATGCTGCGAGCTGCCGTTCCGGTAGGTGCCGTGCACGATGTCGCCGTAGCTGGGTTCGATAAACGTGTAGCGTGCCGTGTAGCCGGCCGCGAGATCGGCTTCGAAATGCGCGAGATCGTCGACGTCGAAGAAGCTGATGCCCTTCAGCGATGCAACCTGCGGCACATGGCCAAGCGGATCACCCGTCTGGTCCTGATAGATGCGCCAGTTGTCGTCGCCGAGCGCGCCGAAGATCGAACCGTTCGGATAGGGAAAACCGTCGAACGCGTCCCACCCGCCCATCTCTTCCCGGGTCGGCGAATGATCGAGCCCGGCCGACGACGCGCCGTGCAGGAAGAAACGGTTCGGCCAGGTCGGCCCCGGCATCGACGCATGCCACGCGTCGCACAGCACGAACGCGTTCGCGAGTGCGTACAGCGCCGGCGCGTGCGTCCGCACGTCGGCGCCCTGCATGATCTTGCCCACGTCGGCCGGCTGCGGTGGCGTGCCTTCGGCATGCGACGTCGCGTAGTTCGACACGAACCCCGAATTGTCGACTGCCGGATACGGCTGCCCTTTCACGAACGGCACGCCGGCACCGCAGAGCTGCTCGAGCACGTCGGTGAACTCGTGGCACGGATCGGTCGGCATCCGGTCGGGCGCGCCGCCGCCGAACGGATAGACCGCGCCGCCGTATGCATTGCTGTTACCCGGCGACGCGGCGACGATATCGGCGATGCCCGACAGCGCGAACAGGTGATCGAACGAGCGGTTCTCGAGCATCAGCACGAACACGTGACGGATGCGATCCTGAACCGATGGGGATGCGGGGGCTGCGTCTGCATTCATGGCGCCTCCTGGCGTCGCGCGACGATAGTCCTGCCTGCACGGTCTTGGGCGCGCTGAATGCGACTGAAGGGATTGAAAGCCACGCGCGCGGGCCGTGAACTGCCGACGAGTGTACGACCGCGCCGGCTTGCGCGTAAAGCCGCCCGCGGACCGCGACGACGTGCGAGCGCGACCGTGAGCGCCGCATTTCGCGACGCTCATCGATGAGTTCCTGCGGGACACGGCCGCTCGAGCGTTGCACACGCAGCGCGACCGGAAAAGAGGACCTTGGCCGCCGCGGCACTGCACCGCCGCCGGCGACCGACGAACGGCGCTGATCACGCCGTCCATCCGGTGTGCCCGGCCGCATGAGATGGCCGGACGGGTTTCGATCGGAGCAGCGTTGCGCGCCCGACCGCTACTGCTTAGCGACGCGGTTGCCCGCTGCGCGGCGGACGCGTCGAGTTCGCGTCCTTGTGACGGAAGTTGATGCGCCCCTTCGTCAGGTCGTACATCGACAGTTCCAGCGTCACACGATCACCCGCGAGAATGCGGATGTGGTTCTTGCGCATGCGGCCCGACGCGTACGCGCCAACCACAACGCCGTTTTCCAGCGTGACACGGTATTTGCTGTCCGGCAGCACTTCGTCGACGATTCCGTCCAGTTCCAACAGTTCTTCTTTTGCCAAACCAATTCCTCCAGAGAAGGTGAATGACCGCGGCCACGGCGAGCTCACCGGCGCCGTGGCCCGCAACGGGACGGCCGCCGGCAGGATGCCGGGTTTCAATTCGTTCAGACGGGCGACGGGCCCATCTTGCAATCGGAGCCCGGCGCATTGCGGCGGTCGGGCGGTCAGTGGCGGCGGTGCGATCAGCACCGCGCAAAGTCGGGACCGCGCCACGTGCGGCATGGCGACGGCCTACGGGTTGCAGCATGGGCCGCTGGCGACGCGGCGAGCGCTTCGCGAGGGCGTTGAATCGCATGTCGTACAGACCTGCGATGAATGAGGGAAGCACACGACCGATGCATCGTGTCTACCGCGATGCATCGGTCGTGTGCGTCGGAACGCGCAGGACACCGGCTTGGGCCGGCATCCGCGCGAGCTCCGTCCGGCAGCGGCCGCCATTCGGCGGCCGGTGCCGACACGGCTTACTGCGGCGTGATGTTCGACGCTTGCAGGCCCTTCGGGCCACGCTTCACTTCATAGCTGACTTTCTGACCTTCGGCCAGGGTCTTGAAGCCCGTGCCGCGAATTTCAGAGAAATGGGCGAACAGATCGTCGCCGCCGTTGTCCGGGGAGATGAAACCAAAGCCCTTGGTTTCGTTGAACCACTTGACGGTACCGGTATCCACAAATACTTCCTTAATACGATTGAGAACAGCGCCCACAACGGGCACAGAAAGAATCAAAGAGGGAGAGACCAACGACTGCCGCACAATGTGCTGTGCGGCCAATGATGAGCAATCGAACTTCTTGAAGACTTCGGTCTCGGACACTACGCGGTACTGGCCGATCCGTCAAGCCCTTTTCGATGCGACGCAGGCGCGCGGTAGCGTGTCCGCCTTGCCTGGCGGGCCTCGGCGGCAATCGGGAGGGGGTAACGCGACCCTCCCCTTTTTTTGCCGCGCGACGCCGTTACCGCGGTTCGAACACGTGATGCAGCGCCGGCGGCGTCCCGCCGTCGCGGATCGTCATCTCGAACGCCTTGCGCGCGACGCTCGACGGCCGCACGTCGGCCGCGTCCAGGTAGAACTGCGAATACCAGTCGCGCATCTGGTACAGCGGCCCGTCGCCTTCGCACAGCAGCGGGTTGTCGATGCGCGTCTTGCTGTGCCAGATGTCGACGTCCTCGTAGAACGCGCGCTGCGCTTCCTTCACGTACGCGTTCGCGATCTCCATGTTCTGCTCGTCGCTGAGCCCGGCCACCTTCTTCACGATCACGCCGTAGCGCAGCTCGAAGCTGTTCATGTCGATCGGCACGTGGCAGTTCAGCAGCACCGAATGGATCGGCTGCCCGTTGCTCTGCCCCGTCATCTGCGTGATGTGCACGGCCGGCCCGAAATACGTCGACAGCGCGGTCAGGCTGTCGCCGCCAAGCTTCTCGCTGCGCCCGACCATCAGCTGCGTCGCCTTGTGATCCTCGAACAGGTTCGCGAAATAGTCGATCGGCGCGTGGTGCACGGTCGCGAAGTGCGCAACATCCGAGATGTTGTCGACCAGTTCGCGGCAATTGGCCTGGATGACCATCTTGTCGACGACCCAGTCCGACCATTCGTCGGAAAAGCACACGTCGAGGCGCGGAATCGCGACTTCCGGCGGCGGCGCGTTGCCTTCCGGGTCGTTCCACACGAACAGCAGGTTGTTCTCCTCGCAGACCGGCCACGCGCCGATGCGCGCCTTCGGCGGGATCCGCTTGCAGTACGGGATCGACGCGCACTGCCCTTCGCCGCTCCACGCCCAGCCGTGGAACGGGCAGACGAGGTTGTCGCCATCGACCGTGCCGAGGCTCAGGTCGGCGCCCATGTGCGGGCAGTAGGCGTCGACGACGTTGATCTTGCCTGTCGAGTCGGCGAACGCGGCGAGCTTGCGGCCGAAGATGTTCAGCGTGTGCGGCTTGCCGTCCTTGTAGTCGCGGGCGAGCCCGAGGCAGTGCCAGCCGCGCGCATAGCGCTGCGCGAGCGGCTGGGCTTCGATCTTGTAGGGGCGTGCGGACATGTGGGTTGACTCCTCTGTGGGGAACGCGCGGCGGCCCGCCGCGCACCGGGGTTGGGTGGAGGTTGGTCGCTCAGCGCACCGGATTGCCGGATTCGAGCGCGCGCGTCGGCTTGAGCGCGGCGGTCGGCGCGGCCTGCGGCGACGCCGGCTGCGGCTCGCGCGACACGCGGCGCTCGGCGCGCTCGACGCCGAGCCATGCGGCCAGCGCGGGCAGCAGGAATACGGCGCCGAACAGGTTCACGAGGAACATGAACGCGAGCAGCACGCCCATGTCGACCTGGAACTTCAGCGCGGAGAACGCCCACGTGCCGACGCCGATGAACATCGTGACGGCCGTGAACAGCGCCGCGGTGCCGCGCTGACGCATCGCATCGGCGAACGCGTCGGGCAACGTCGCACCGTGGCGGATGTCGTGCTGCAGGCGCTCGTACAGGTAGATCCCGTAGTCGACGCCGACCCCGACGCCGAGCGTGATCACCGGCAGCGTCGCGACCTTCAGCCCGATGCCGAGCCGCGCCATCACCGCGTTGCACAGGATCGACACCAGCGTGAGCGGCACGACGATGCACAGCACCGCGCGCCACGAGCGGAACGTGACCGCGCAGAGCAGCGCGATCGCGCCGAAGATCGACAGCAGCATCGCGATCTCCGCGTCGCCGACCGCCTCGTTGGTCGCGGCCATCACGCCGACGTTGCCGCCCGCGAGCCGGAACGCGACGTTCGGCGTCGGGTTGTCGGCCGCGTAGCGCTTGATCTCGTCGACGATGTGCGCGATGGTCGTGCCTTCGTGGTTCTTCGTGTAGATCAGCACCTGGATCGCCTTGCAGTTCGCCGTGTTCATCCCGTTGTCGGGATCGAACGCGTTGGAACCCTGCGTGAGCCCGTCGCTGGAGCGCGGCAGCGCGGCCCAGCGCGGGTTGCCTTCGTTGAACGCGGCGATGAACACCTTCCCCTGCGACGCGACGCTCGTCACCGACTGCACGCCGGCCACGCCGCGCATGTTCATCTCGAACCGTTCGATCGCGCTCATCACGGGGTAATGCAGGCACGCGTCGTCGAAGCCGGTCGTCTCGACGATCACCGACAGCACGTCGACGCCGATGTTGTACTGGTGCGTGATCGCCGCGTTGTCGACGTTGTAGCGCGAGTTCGCGCGCAGCTCCGGCGCGCCGGTGCCGATATCGCCGATCTCCAGCTTGCGCGATTCGAGCGCGCCGTACGCGAGCAGCGCGAGCGCCACGGCGAACACGCCGAGCGCCGGCGCCGGGCGCGCGAACAGCGCGAAGCGCGACCACAGCGGGCTGCCGCCGGCCGCCGCCGTGCGCTGCGCACGGGCCAGCGTGCCGCGTTCGAGGCGCGTGTACGACAGCAGGATCGGCAGGAACACCTTGTTGGTGACGATCATCAGCAGCACGCCGAGGCACGCGGTGATGCCGAGCTCGCGCACGATGTCGATCCTGATCCGCATGATCACCATGAAGCCGAGCGCGTTGGTCAGCAGCGCGACCGTGCCCGGCACGAACAGCTTGCGGAACGCGTCGCGCGCGGCCTCGGCCGACGACGCGCCGCGCACCAGCGCCTGCTTCCACGCATTGGTCATCTGCACCGCGTGCGACACGCCGATCGAGAAGATCAGGAACGGCACGAGGATCGACATCGGGTCGATGCCGAGCCCGAGCACCGGCAGCGCGCCGAGCAGCCAGACGACCGGCAGCAGCGCGACGATCAGCGCGAGCACGGTCGTCTTCAGCGAGCGCGTATAGGCGAACAGCAGCGCGGCCGTCACGAGGAACGCCAGCGCGAAGAACGCCATCACGCCGGCGATTCCCGCCTCGACGTCGCCCACCAGCTTCGCGAAGCCGATGATGTTCACGTCGATGCCCTGCTTCGCATACCGCGCGCGGATCTCCTCGAGCTGACGCGCGACCGCGCTGTAGTCGAGCCGCTTGCCGGTGGCCGGATCGGTCTCGCGCAGCTCCGCGCGGATCAGCGCCGACTTCAGGTCGTTGCCGACGAGCCGGCCGATCTGCCCGGAGCGCGCGACGTTGCGGCGCACCTTCGCGAGATCGTCCGGGTTCGCGCTCGAGAACTGGCCGGGCACGACCACGTCGCCGCGAAAGCCGGCTTCGGTCACCTCGGTGTAGTGGACGTTCGGCGTGAACAGCGAGAACACGCGCGAGCGGTTCACGCCGGGGATGAAGAACACGTCGTCGGTCGCGTGGCGCAGCGCGTCCATGAACGCCTGGTTGTAAATGTCGCCGTCGCCCTTCCAGCGCAGGCTGACCAGGATCGTGTTCGCGCCGGGGAACGCGCCCGCGTAGCGCTCGAACACCTGCATGTACGGATGCTGCATCGGGATCATCTTGTTGAAGCCCGGATCGAGCTTCAGGCGCGTCGCGGACAGGCCGAGCGCGAGTGTCGCCGCGACGCACAGCAGCATCAGCAGCCGGCGCCGCCGGATGATCGTGTCGGCGCAGCGCTCGACGAACGCGGCAAGGCGCGACGCGGGAACGGCTTCAGTGGGACGTGACAGGTCGTTCATGGATTTCTCGTGTCGGAACGGACGGGACGGACGATGCAGACGATGGGAGTCGGCGCGGCGAGGCGAACGCGGCGGCACGCGCCGCCGCCGCGCATCAGGACGGCGACGCGGCAAGCGGCGCGACGCCAGCCTCGCCGCCGAGCAGCAGTGCGCCGCGGCCCATGTCGAGCACGGCCGCGAGGCTCTGCACGCCGCCGAGCTTGCGCACGTCGAAGGTCAGGCCACCGTCGCGCGACGCGACGATCGCCCCGCCCTGGCCGACCAGCACGAGTTCGCCGTCGGCAAGCTGGGTCGCGCCGAAGTACGACACCGGCACATGGCTGTCGACGTGCGTCCAGGTCGCGCCGCGATCGGTGCTGCGCAGCACGTTGCCGCGCATCCCGTACGCGACCCAGTCGCCGTTTGCGAGCATCAGCGCGCCGAACAGCGAGCCTTGGTACGGCGACGGCAGCTTGTCCCAGGTCGCGCCGTTGTCGGTCGAGCGCAGCAGCGTGCCGCTCTCGCCCGCGATCAGCAGGCTACCGTGACCGTCGCCGACGATCGCGTTCAGGTGGCGGTCGGCCGCCGGCGTCTTCAGCGGCTGCCACGTGAGCCCCGCATCGTCCGAGCGCAGCAACTGGCCGAAACTGCCGGCCACGAACAGCGGGCCGTTCGCGCTCCCCCACACGGACAGCAGCGGATCGGAATGCGTCGAGTCCACGCGGACCTCGCGCCAGTGCCCACCGGCGTCGTCGCTGCGCACGATCCGGCCGTCGTGGCCGACCGCGATCCCGAGCGTCGGCGTGACGAAGTTCACCTGCGTGAGCGTCGAGCCGCGGTCGGGCGTGACCGATGCCGGCCGCCAATGGCCGCCCGCATCGTCGCTCGACAGGATCACGCCGCGCTCGCCGACCGCGACGATGCGCGTGCCGGCGCGGGCGAGCCCGTTGATCTGCAGGCGATCCGCATGAATCGCAGTGAGCGGGAACGCCGGCAGCGGGCGCGGCGAAAACGCGAACAGCGCGGCGCCGAGCACGAGCGCCGACATCGCGAGTCCTGGCAAAGTTCGTTTCATCGCTTGTCTCCTGTGTCTGCGTGCGGCGGCGGTGCGCACCGAAGCGCCCACCACCGTCGCCTGCAAGTCCGCGGGCCGTCGGTCGTTGCCGCGGCCTCGCATGGTCCTGAACGGATTGCCGTGCTCGACGCACGGCCCATCCGCGTGCCGCTATGCGCCGACTTCGAACAGCGCGGCGGCACCCATCCCGCCGCCGATGCACATCGTCACGACCGCATGCCGCACGCCACGGCGCGCGCCTTCGAGCAGCGCGTGCATCGTCATCCGCGTGCCCGACATCCCGAACGGATGGCCGAGCGCGATCGCGCCGCCGTCGACGTTCAGCCGCTCGTCGGGGATACCCAGCGTGTCGCGGCAATACAGCGCCTGGCACGCGAACGCCTCGTTCAGCTCCCACAACCCGACGTCGCGCACGGTCATCCCGAAGCGCTCCAGTAGCCTCGGGATCGCGAACACCGGGCCGATGCCCATCTCGTCCGGCTCGCAGCCGGCCACCGCGAGGCCGCGGAACGTGCCGAGCGGCGCCAGCCCGCGGCGCAGCGCTTCGGCACGCGACATCACGACGACGGCCGCCGCGCCGTCCGACAGCTGCGACGCGTTGCCGGCCGTCACGAACTCGCCCTGCTCGACCACCTTGCCGCCGCTCCACGACGGCTTGAGCCCCGCGAGCCGTTCGGCCGTCGTATCGGCCCGCACGCCTTCGTCGCGCGCCGCGCGCACGTCCTCGTGGCCGGTCGGGTTGCCTTCCTTGTCGAACAATGCGCGCCGCACGTCGAGCGGCGCGATTTCCGCGTCGAAGCGGCCGGCCGCCTGCGCGTCGGCCGTGCGCTGGTGGCTCTGCAGCGCGAATTCGTCCTGCGCCGCGCGCGAGATCCCGTAGCGGCGCGACACGATCTCGGCGGTTTCCATCATCGCCATGTACGCGGCCGGCTGGTGGTCGAGCACGGCCTGCGAACGCGCGCGGTAGCCGTTCTTGTGCTTGTTCTGCGTGAGCGAGATCGACTCGACGCCGCCCGCGACGACGATCCGTGCGTCGCCTGCGCCAATGCTGCGCGCGGCGCTCGCGATCGACATCAGGCCCGACGAGCACATCCGGTCGATCGCCATGCCGGGTACCGACGCCGGCAGACCGGCCGCCGCGGCCGACAGGCGGCCGATGTTGTAACCCTGCGTGCCCTGCTGCGCGGCGCACCCGATCAGCACGTCGTCGACGTCGGCCGGCGCGACGCCCGCGCGTTCGAGCGCGGTGCGCACGACGTGGCCGCCCAGCGCGGGCGCCTCGGTGTCGTTGAACATGCCGCGAAACGCCTTGCCGATCGGCGTGCGTGCGACGGAAACGATGACTGCGTCTTCCATGTGTCTGGCTCTCTGAATCTAGAAGGTGTAACGGCTGATCGTATCGGCCATACAACCGGGCTTGGCTTCGCCTTCGATCTCGACGGTCACGCGGATCCACGCCTGCACGCCGCCGTCGAGCGGCTCGACGCGCAGCAGCTCGCCGACGCCGCGCACGCGTGCGCCGACCTTCACCGGCGCCGGGAAGCGGATCCTGTCGCAGCCGTAGTTGACGCCGAGCCGCGCGCCGTCGATCCGCACGATCTGCGGCAGGAAATGGTTGACGAGCGACAGCGTCAGGTAGCCGTGCGCGATGCACGCGCCGAACGGGCCGTCCTTCGCGCGCACCGGGTCGACGTGCACCCACTGGTGATCGCCCGTCGCATCGGCGAAGCCGTCGATGCGGCGCTGGTCGATCGCGAGCCACGCGCTCGCGCCGAGCGTGTCGCCCACGGCCGCCGCGAGTTCGCCGGGATGCGCGAATACGCGGGGCGTCGCGCGCACGGAGTCGAGGGTCGTGTCCATCATGCGTGCTGGCTGCTGACCGACAGCACTTCGCCCGTCATGTACGACGCGTAATCGCTTGCAAGGAACACCATCACGTTCGCGACCTCCCAGACTTCGGCGGCGCGCCCGAAGGCTTCGCGCGACGCCAGTTGATTCAGCAAGTCGGCCGGGGCCGACTTCTTCAGAAAATCGTGCATCGCGATGCTCGGCGCGACCGCGTTGATGCGCACGCCATACGGCGACGCCTCGAGCGCCGCGCAGCGCGTGAGCGCCATCACGCCCGCCTTCGCCGCCGCGTAGTGCGCCTGTTCCGCCTGCGCACGCCAGCCGAGCACCGATGCGTTGTTGACGATCGCGCCGCGGCCGCGGGCCTGCATGTGCGGCAGCATCGCGCGCGTCATCCGGAACGTCCCGGTCAGGCTAATGTCGATCACCCGCGACCATTCGGCATCGTCCATTTCGACGATGCGTTTCGCCCCGCCGAGCCCGGCGTTGTTGATCAGGACGTCGACGCCGTCGAGTTTGTCCTCGGCGTCCGCGACGAGGGCCTGCACGTCGTCCTCGACCGCGACGTTGCACAGGCGGCCGTGGATCTGCTGCAGCCCGGTTTCGGCGCGCAGCGTTTGCACGGCCTGTTCGAGGCGCTTCTCGTGGATGTCGGAGATGAACAGTGCGCGGCAGCCTTCCTCCGCGCAGCGGCGCGCGGCCGCGAAGCCGATGCCCGCGCCGGCGGCGGCCGTGATCAGCACCGATTTGCCGGCGAGCAGCTGGTGACCCGGCACGTAGGCCGGCGCTTTCTGGATCTGGAGTTCGGTCATGCTCGCGGTTCCCTTGGCATGCCGAGCCCGCGCTCGGCCATGATGTTCAGCTGGATTTCGTTGGTGCCGGCGTAGATCGTGTCCGCACGGGAGAACAGGAATACGCGCTGCAGATGGGTGAGCCTTTCGTCGGCCGGATCGATCACGTTCGCGCGGGGCCCGAGCGCATCCATCGCGAGCTGGCCGAGGTCGCGGTGCCAGTTCGACCAGTAGTACTTGTAGATCAGCGCGTCGCGGCGCAGCGGTGCGGCGGCGCCGCCGTTCGCGTCGTCCGCGCCCGACAGCATCCGCAGCGCGTTGTAGCGCATCACGCGCAGCCCGGCCCATGCGCGGCCGATCCGCTGACGCAGCACCGGGTCGCGATCGGCGCCCGATTCGCGCGCGGCGTCGATCACCCATTCGAGCTCGCGGACGAACTGCATCTGCTGACCGAGCGTCGACATCCCCCGCTCGAAACCGAGCAGCGTCATCGCGATGCGCCAGCCGTCGCCCGGCGCGCCGACGAGGTCGCGTGCTGCCGCACGCGCGCCGTCGAAGAACACTTCGTTGAATTCGGCGCCGCCGTTGAGCTGCCGGATCGGCCGGATCTCGATACCCGGCTGGTCGAGCGGCATCAGCAGGAACGACAGCCCCTTGTTGCCCTTCGATGCCGGATCGGTGCGCGCGAGCACGAAGATCCAGTCGGAATCGTGCGCGAGCGACGTCCACACCTTCTGGCCGACCACGCGCCACGTGCCGTCCGCGTCCGGTTCGGCGCGCGTGCGCACGTTCGCGAGATCGGAACCGGCGCCCGGTTCCGAGTAGCCCTGGCACCAGAACTGCGTGCCGGCGAGAATCCCCGGCAGGAAACGTGCGCGCTGGTCGTCGGTGCCGCACGCGACGAGCGTCGGCCCGAGCAGCCCTTCGCCGATATGGCCCATCCGGCCGGGGCCGCCGGCGCGCGCGTATTCCTCGTGGAAGATCACCTGGTCGGCCACCGTGAAGCCGCGGCCGCCCGCATCGGTCGGCCAGCCGAGGCCGGTCCAGCCGCCCTGCGCCAGTTCCCGCTCCCACGCCTTGCGCAGTTCGGGAAACGCCTCCTCGTCGCCGGGGCCGCCGCGGTTTTTCAAGCATGCGAACTCGCCGGCCAGGTGCGACTGCACCCAGTCGGCGACTTCGTGCCGCAATTGCTGTTCGTGCGTTTCGCTGTTCATTGGAGCACTCCGGCGCGCGCGGCGGACGCACGCATTGCCACCGACGCCGGCGACGACGCGAGCGACTCGTCGCGCCGCGACGTGCCGCCGTCGATCGCATGGCGTGCGATCCATTCGAGCAGTTGCGGCGTCGTGCCGAACTGCGCGCCCGACGCCTGCGCGCGCTTGAAATAGAGATGCGGGTCGTATTCCCACGTGAAGCCGACGCCGCCGTGCAGCTGGATCGCTTCCTGTGCACAGAACGCGGCCGCGTCGTTCGCGGCGGCCTTCGCGGCCGCGATGTCGGCGCGCAGCGCGGCGCCGGGCGTGCCGCTGCCGGCTTCCGCGTCCCATGCGTGCGCCGCGCCGAGCACGGCCGAGCACGCGGATTCGATCAGCACCATCATCTGCGCGCAACGATGCTTGACCGCCTGGAACGACGCGATCGCACGGCCGAACTGCACGCGCTGGCCGGTGTAGTCGAGCGTCAGGTCGAGGCATTGCTGGGCGCCGCCAAGCTGCTCGGCGGCCAGCGCGAGCGCCGCGAACCATCCGGCGCGTTCCAGCACCTGTGCCACGTGGCGGCCGGCAAACAGCGTGTCGCGGCTCACGCGTGTGTCGTCAAGCACCACGCGCGCGATCGGCCGTGTTGCGTCGAGCGTGTCGAGCGGCGTGACTTTGAGCCCCGACGCCATGGCGACCTCGATCGCGAACAGCCCGATGGCCTGCCCTTCGTTCGCGATCCGCGCGGGGATCAGCAGCAAGTCGGCGCGCGCGCCATCGATCACCTGTTCGATCGTGCCGGACAGCGCATAGCCGCCCGCCGCTTCTTCCGCGACGACCGGCAGTTGCCCGATGCCGGCCGGAAACTCGAACGGCAATGCCAGCGTCGCGCTGCACGCGCCTTCGGCGATCTTCGCGAGCCAGCCGGTTGCCAGTGGCGTGTCGCAGCCGGCCAGCGCGGTCGCCGCCAGGCACGCGGTCGAGAAATACGGCACGCATGCGACGCGCCGGCCGAGCTGCTCCATCAGCAGCGTCTGTTCGACCGCGCCGAGCCCCATTCCGCCGGCCGCTTCCGGCAATGCGAGCGCGTTCCAGCCGAGCTCGCCCGCGAGCGCGGCCCACAGCGCGTCGTCGCGGCCGGCCGACTGCTCGAGCGCGCGGCGTACGTCGGCGGACGCGCTGCGTTCGGCGAGCACGTCGGCCGCCGCGTCGCGGATCATCGCCTGTTCGTCGGTGAGCGCCAGATCCATCGCTCAGCTCCCGTACACGCGCTGCGCGGGACGCGCATCGGCGAGCAGCCGCGCGACCGCCGCGCCGATCTCGGCCGGCACCCAGCGCGCGCCGCGATCGACGCTCGGGCCGGTGCGCCAGCCTTCGGCGACCGCGATCATCCCGCCCGCGACCTCGAACACCTGGCCCGTCACGTCGGCCGACAGCGCGCTGCCGAGCCACACGACGAGCGGCGCGACGTTGGCCGGATCGAAATAGTCGAAGCCGCCGTCCGCGGGCTTCTTCATCATGTCGGCGAACACGCCTTCGGTCATCGACGTGCGCGCGGCCGGCGCGAGCGCGTTCACGCGCACGCCGTAGCGCTGCAGCTCGACCGCCTGCATCAGCGTGAGCGCCGCGATACCGGCCTTCGCGACGCCGTAGTTCGACTGGCCGATCGACCCTTGCAGCCCGGCGCCGGAGCTCGTATTGACGATCCGCGCGTCGACCGGATGGCCGGCCTTCGCGGCGTCGCGCCACACGCGCGCCAGCACGTTCGACAGGCAGAAGTGGCCGCGCAGATGCACGCGCATCACGTCGTCCCAGTCGGTTTCGGTCATGCTGGTGAACATCTTGTCGCGGCAGATGCCCGCGTTGTTGACCAGCACGTGGACGTCGCCGAACGCGTCGCGCGCGGCGTCGACGATCCGCTGCGCGGTGTCGACCTGCGTGATGTCATCCGAATTCGCGAGCGCGCGACCGCCGTGTCGCGAAATCTCGTCGCACACGGCCTGCGCGGCCTCGCGCCGGATGTCGTTGACGACGACCGCCGCGCCTTCGGCCGCGAACGCGAGCGCGTATTCGCGACCGAGGCCGCCGCCCGCGCCGGTGATGATGACGGTGCGTCCGTGACAGATTCCCATGCTTGTGCCTCCTGGATCGTGAGATCGTGAAAGTGACGCGCTCACAGGCGCTCGATGATCGTGACGTTCGCGAGACCGCCGCCTTCGCACATCGTCTGCAGCCCGTAGCGGCCGCCGGTGCGCTCGAGTTCGTGCAGCAGCGTCGTCATCAGCCGTGCGCCGGTCGCGCCGAGCGGATGGCCGAGCGCGATCCCGCCGCCGTTCGGGTTGGTCTTTTCGTGCGGGAAACGCGTGTCGACCAGCCAGGCCTGCGCGACCGACGCGAACGCCTCGTTCATCTCGACGACGTCGATCCGCGACCAGTCGAGCCCGCTCTTCTCCAACGCGGCCTGGGTCGCCGGAATCGGCGCGGTGAGCATCCACAGCGGATCGTCGCCGAGCACGCTCAGGTGATGGATCCGCGCGCGCGGCGTGAGGCCGTAGCGCTTCAGCGCATCCTCCGACACGATCAGGAGCGCCGCGGCCGCATCGCACGTCTGACTCGCGACGGCGGCCGTCAGCGAGCCGCCCGGCGTCAGCGGTTCGAGCGTCGCCATCTTTTCCAGCGACGTGTCGGGGCGCGGCGTCTCGTCGTGGAGCACGCCTTCGAGCGGCACGATTTCCCGCTTGAAATGGCCGGCCTCGATCGCGGCGAGCGCGCGGCGGTGGCTTTCCAGCGCATAGCGCTCCATCGCGTCGCGCGACAGGTTCCAGTGGTCGGCGATCCGCTGCGCGGCGACGAACTGCGACACCGGCGCATCGCCGAAGCGCGCGCGCCAGCCGGTGCTGCCGGAGAACGGATCGTTGAAACCGAGCGGCGCCGCGCTCGTCATCGCGGACGAGATCGGGATCTGCGTCATCGTCTGCACGCCGCCCGCGACGACGACGTCCTGCACGCCGCTCATCACCGCCTGCGCGGCGAAGTGCACGGCCTGCTGCGACGAGCCGCACTGGCGGTCGACGGTCACGCCCGGCACCTTTAGCGGCAGCCCGGCCGCGAGCCAGCAGGTGCGTGCGATGTTGCCGGCGAGCGGGCCGATCGTGTCGACGCAGCCGAACACCACGTCGTCGTATTCGTCGGCCGGGATCGCGTTGCGCTCGACGAGCGTCTTCAGCACGAAGCCGCCGAGGTCCGCCGCATGCACGTGCGCGAGCCCGCCCTTGCGGCGGCCGGTCGGCGTGCGCAGCGCGTCGACGATATAGGCTTGTTTCATCAGTGGGTTTCCTCGAAATCGAAGGTCTGCGCGGGGCCGATCGGCAACGCGTCGCCGAGCAGCGCGTCGGCCACGCGGGCCTTGTGGAACGCGCTGTCGCCCCAGCTGCCTGAGAGCGCCCAGATCCGCTTCATGAAGATCTGCAGGTCGAGCTCCCACGTGTAGCCGATCGCGCCGTGCACCTGCATCGTGTGGCGTGCGGCCAGTTGCGCGGCGGCGGTCGCCGCGAGCTTCGCGTGCGACACGAGCACCGCGCGCTGCGGATGATCGTCGGCGATCGCCTGCGCGGCGCGCGCGAGCACCGGCCGCGCGAACTCGTAGCGGATCGCGACGTCGGCGAGCAGGTGCTTGAGCGCCTGGTACGAACCGATTGCCTTGCCGAACTGCTTGCGCTGCGCGCTGTAGTCGATCGCGACGTCGAGCACGCGCTGCGTGAGACCGAGCAGCTGCGCGGCGACCGCGAACGCGCCGTGGTCGAGCGCGCGGTTCAGCAGCGGCGCGGCTTCATCGGCGCTCGCGATGCACGTGGCGGCCGATGGTTCCCAGTCGAGCGTGAACAGGCGCCGCGACGGGTCGACGCTGTCGACCGCGCGCCATGCGCACCGCGCGGGATCGACGCGGTGCAGCTCGCCGCGGTGTTCGCACAACAGGGTTTGCGCGACGTGCACGTCGGCTGCATACGGGTTCACCGGATGCACGAGCGCGACACGCGCACGCCCTTCGGCGATGTCGCGCAGCAGCGCGTCCCGCCAGCCGCCGGCGGGCAGCCGCGCGAGCACGCCGGCCGACACGAGCGCCGTGTCGAGCAGCGGCTCCGGGCTGCCGAAATAACCGTAGGTCTGCGCGAGCAGCGCCCATTCCACTTCGGTCAGGCCGAGGCCGCCGTGCGCTTCGGGCACCGACACGGCGGTCAGCCCCTGCGACGCGAACAGCGACCACAGCGCGTGGGAGCGGCCGGTCGGCGTGGCCCACAGCTCGCGGATCAGCTCCGGGGTCATCTCGGTCATCAGCAGGCTCTTCACGCTGTCCGCGAGCGCTTCCTGGTCTTCATCGAATACGAAATCCATACGATGTCCGTTCAGTGAGGGAGTCGCCGGCGCGCTCACGCGCGCGGCATGCCGAGCATCCGTTCGGCGACGATGTTGCGCTGGATCTCGTTGGTGCCCGCGTAGATCGGGCCGGCCTGCGCGAACAGGAAGCCGTCGAGCCAGTGGCCGAGCGCCGCGTGCTGCGCGGCCGTCTGCGGGACGACCTCGCCGTGCGCGCCGAGGATGTCGAGCGCGGTCTGGTGCATCCGCAGGTCGAGCTCCGACCAGAACACCTTGTTGGTGCTCGATTCCGCGCCGATGTGGCCGCCTTTCAGCAGCCGGCTCGCGGTCGCATAGGTCGACAGCGCGTACGCCTGCGCATCCATCCAGGCCTGCACCACCCGTTCGCGCAGCGTCGGGTCGCGGTCCGCGCTGTCGCGGTGCGCGAGATACAGGTCGCGCAGCGCCTGCGCGGTGCGCTGGAACCGCGCGGGCGAACGCAGCATCAGCCCGCGCTCGAAGCCGGCCGTCGCCATCGCGACCTGCCACCCCGCGCCTTCGGCCGCGAGGCGGTTCGCGACCGGCACGCGCACGTCGTCGAAGAAGATTTCCGCGAAGCCCGTCTGCCCGTTCAGCTGGCGGATCGGCCGCACCGTGATGCCCGGCGTCGACAGCGGCACCATCAGGAACGTGAGTCCGTGGTGACGCGACGATTCGGGATCGCTGCGGAACAGCCCGAACAGCCAGTCGGCCCATACCGCGCGGGTCGACCAGATCTTCTGGCCGTTGAGCACGTATTCGTCGCCGATGCGGATCGCCGTCGTGCGGATCGCGGCCATGTCCGAGCCCGCGTTCGGCTCCGACCAGCCCTGCGCCCACACGTGCTCGCCCGCCGCCATCGCGGGCAGGAAGCGCGCCTTCTGCGCGTCGGTGCCGAAATCCATCAGCGTCGGGCCGAGCAGGAAGATGCCGTTCTGGTTCACGCGCATCGGTGCGTCGGCACGCCAGTACTCTTCCTCGAAGATCAGCCACTCGATCAGGTCGCAGCCGCGCCCGCCGAGTTCGCGCGGCCATGTGACCATGCTCCAGCGGCCCGAGTGCAGCGTGCGCTCCCATTCGCGGTGCGCGGCGAACCCTTCCTCGGTGTCGAAGCTCGGCAGTCGCTCGCGCGGCACGTGCGCGGCGAGCCATTCGCGGATTTCCGCGCGAAACGCCTGCTGTTGCGGCGTATAGGTCAGGTTCATGCGCGTGCCTCCCGGGCCCGCGCATCGAACTGCGCATCGAACCGCGCGTCGCGCTTCTCGACGAACGCGGCGCGCGCTTCCATCGAGTCGTTCGTCATGTATGCCTGCAGGGTGAAGCCCTGCTCCCAACGGTATTTGTCCTCGAGATCGCCGTCCTCGACGCCGTTCAGCGCCTCCTTCGCGAGCCGCACCATCGCCGGGCTCTTCGCCGCGATCTTGCCGGCGATCGCGAGCGCCGCGTCGCGCAGCGCGTCGCGCGTGACGACCTGCTCGACGGCGCCGAGCCGGTACGCTTCGGCCGCGTCGATCATCTCGCCGGTGAAGTACATCGCGCGCACCTTCTGCACGCCGAACAGCCGCTGCAGATGCGCGCCGCCGCCCATCGCGCCGCGATCGATCTCGGGCACGCCGAAGCGCGCGCAATCGGCCGCGACGACGATGTCCGCCGCACCGCAGATGCCGATGCCGCCGCCGAGCACGAAACCGTGCACGGCCGCGATCACCGGTTTCGGGTTGCGGTGCACCGCGCGGAACGTCTCGTAGTTGCCGGCGTTGACCGACACGATCCGCCCCGGATGCGCGGCCAGCTCCTTGATATCGACGCCCGCGCAGAAGCCGCGGCCCTCGCCGCGCACGACGATCACGCGCACGTCGTCGTCCTCGCCGAGCGCGTCGAGCGCACGCGCGAGCGCATGCCAGCCCTGCGCATCGAGCGCGTTCACGGGCGGATGGGCGATCACCAGTTCGGCGATGCCGTCGGCGCGCTCGATCCGGAACGGCGTCGCGCCGCCCGGTTGATTGGGTGTTGTCATATCCAAAGCCTCCCTGTGATGTTTTTCACGCAGCCTGTGCCGGTGCCACCGACGCTGCGCGCAACGCGGCCAGCGCGTCCAGCCGCTCACCGGCTTCCGCGACGATCCGCGCGATCAGCGCGTCGCACGATTCGATCGCGCCGATCATCGCGGCCACCTGGCCGCTCGGCAGCACGCCTTCGTCGGGACGTCCGTCGACGATCGCGCGCTGGATCAGGAACGGCGCGTTCGCCGCCATCAGCGTCTGGCTCGCCGTGTAGTCGTGCGAGCGCAGCGCCTTGATCGCGAGGCCCAGCATGTCGGTCGTGCGCAGCCCGTTCCGGCGGCGCCACGCCTCGGCCGTCTTCAGCGCGAACAGCGTGCGGCGCAGCGGGCCGAAGCGTTCGAGCTTCAGCAGATACGGGTTGTCGATCATCCGTTGCGGCAGCCCGTCGAGCGCGTCCGACACGCGGATCCGCGCCGGATCGCCGACCGCGACGTAGCGGTCGAGCGTCGCGCGCGGCACCGGCGATTCGGCGCTCATCAGGAAGCGCGTGCCCATCGCAATGCCGGCCGCGCCATATGCGAGCGCCGCAGCCAGCCCGCGCCCGTCGAAGAAGCCGCCGGCCGCGACGACCGGTACCCGCACCGCGTCGAGCACCTTCGGCAGCAGCAGCGTGGTCGGCACCGAGCCCGTGTGGCCGCCGCCTTCCGCGCCCTGCACCGTCACGATGTCCGCGCCGAGCTCGACCGCCTTCGCCGCATGCTTCGGCGCGCCGACGGTCGGCATGCAGACGATGCCGGCGTCCTTGAAGCGGCGGATCGTCTTCGCGTCCGGCCCGCGGCCGTAGCTGACCGCCCGCAGCCGGTGCGCGATCGCGAGATCGACCACCTGGGCGGCGTTCTTCTGGAACATGTGGAAGTTGATGCCGAACGGCTGGTCGGTCAGCGACTTCACCTTCAGGATCTCGGCCTCGACCTGCTCGGGTTCGAGCGTCGCGCCGGCCAGGAAGCCGAAGCCGCCCGCGTTGGCGGTCGCCGCGACGAGCCGTGCGTCGGCCACCCAACCCATCGCGGTCTGCACGATCGGGTAGCGGCAGCCGAGCAGGTCGCACAGCGGCGTATGCAGCGGGCCATGAAGCGGCGTGCTCATGCGGCGGCTCCGTTGACGGCGGCCGGCGCGGCGTCGGCCTGCCCTTCGTCGCCCGGCGGCTCCGGCTTGCGCTGCGAACTGGCCATCTTGCGTGCGTCGTAGCCGCCGAGGCGATCGCCGCTGACGAGCTCGTTGTGCGCATGCGCGAAGTGATGCCATGCGAACGCCGCGTCCATCGCCGCGCGCTTGCCCTGCAGTTCCTCGACGTGGTTCAGCGCCTGCTTGGTCAGCGTGAGGCCGAGGCGCGGCATCGTCGCGATCTTCGCGGCGATCGCGTAGGTCGCGTCGCGCAGCCGCTCGCGCGGCACCACGCGGTTGACCATCCCCATCTGGTACGCGCGCTCGGCCGGCATCCGCTCGCCGAGGAACAGGAATTCCTTCGCGATGCGCGGGTTCAGCTCGTACGCATGCGCGAAGTACTCGACGCCGGGAATCCCCATCCGCACGACCGGATCCGCGAAGAACGCATCCTCCGACGCGACGATCAGGTCGCACACCCACGCGAGCATCAGCCCGCCCGCGATGCACGCGCCGTGCACCATCGCGATGGTCGGCTTCGGCAGGTCGCGCCAGCGCCGGCACATCCCGAGGTACACCTCCTGTTCGCGCGCATAGAGGAATTCGCCGCCTTCCTTGTCCGCGTGGTCGTACCACAGCGACGCGCGGTCGAACGACTCGTGGATGTCGCGGCCCGGCGTGCCGATGTCGTGACCCGCCGAGAAATGCTTGCCGGCGCCCGCGAGCACGATCGCCTTCACCGCGTCGTCGTGCGCCGCGCGCCGGAATGCCGCGTCGAGCGCATACGTCATCTTCGAGTTCTGCGCGTTGTGATACTCGGGACGGTTCATCGTGATCGTCGCGATGCCGTCCTCGACTGCGTAGCCGACGACACCGTCGCCGAACGTCACCTGGGTCGCTTCCATGTCGGACCTCATCCGCGGCGCGGCGCCGGATTGTTGCGCACGATCGTCGCGCGCAGGTTGTGAGGATCGAGCGCACGCACGATGCGCAGGTCTTCCGCGGCCGGCGCGGCCGTCGTGCCGAGTTCCGGATGCGCGAGCAGCGGGAAGCCGGTCGCGTCCTGCACCTCGTCGAAGCTCACGCCGGGATGCAGCGAGCGCACGCGGATCGCGTGGTCGGGCCCGCCGAAATCCATCACGCACAGGTCGGTGACGATGCTGCGCAGGTCGACGAAGGTCTTCATGCCGGGCAGCCGGCGGGCCGGGTTGTAACCGACCGTACACACCATGTCGACTTCGCCGTCGACGAACGTGCGTTTGCCGTGACCGCTGACGAAAAACGAATTCGCATGGTTCGTCGAGTTGCCGGGGAAGCCGCGTGCGCCGAGCAGTTGCGTCTTCGGCCGCTCGTAGTCGTCGCCGAGCCACGAGATGTTGGCCTGGCCGAAGCGGTCGATCTGCGTCGGCATCACGAGCGCATGGCGGCGGCCGTGCCACAGGCAGTCGAACACGCGTTCGTAGGTCATCCAGCCGCTCGCCTTCACGCGATAGCCGTCGGGACGCGGGCCGAGCGGGATCGGCTCCTCGACGAGATACGCCTCGCCGTCGGTCAGCATCAGCCCGTTGTTGTACGCGAGCCGCGCGAGGCCGGCCGCGAGCCGCGGGCCCGTGCCGATGCCGGTCGCCAGCACTTCGCCGTCGTCGCGCCAGAGTCGCGCGGACGCGACGATCATCAGTTCCGCGAGGGAATGGTCGAGAGATTCGCTCACAGGCGCTCCTTTACAGAATCGGCAACGGCAGCGTCGTCACGTGCGACAGACCGCCGACGCCTTCGAGGTACTGGCGTTCGTCCTGGCCGACCACGTCGCGCAGGTACGCCGCCGTCTTCGCATCGTCTTCCGCGCTCGCGCAGTACGCGCGCAGGTGCGGCAGGTCCCAGCCGTAGTCCGGCCCGCACGACGTCGGATGCGCGCCGCCCGGCGCGTGCACGACGCCGGTGACGAGCGAGCGCTCGAACGGGTTGCGGCGCGCGGCGTCGAGGTCGTCGCTCGCGAGCGACGCGTCGACCGTCTCCGCCGACACGTAGCAGCGCTGCGCGGCGCGCGCCATCCACGCGTCGAAGAACGGATCGGGGCCGTCGATGCGCGTGTTGCCCATCCGGTCGGCCGCGTTCGCGTGCAGCAGCGCGACGTCGAGTTCGATCGCCGGCATCGCGAGCAGCGTCTCGCCGTCTTCGTACGGCGACTTCACCGTGCGCAACTGCGACGCGTGATCGAGCAGCGCGGTGCCGAGCCCGGCACGCGTCGGCAGGAACGGCAACCGCGCGGCGGCCGCGCGCAGGCCGAGCTGAAGCATCCCTTCGTCGAGTTCGAGCACGTCGACGCGACCCTGTTCACGCGCGCGGCGGAAGTGCGGCTCGAGCGGGATCACGTCGAGCGACACGAAGCCGAACACCGCCTTGCGCACCTTGCCGGCGGCGCACAGCAGGCCGATGTCGGCGCCGCCGTATGCGACGATCGTCAGGTCCTTCAGGTTCGAGCGCGCGATCTCGCGCACCAGCGCCATCGGCTTGCGCCGCGGCCCCCATCCGCCGATACCGATCGTCATGCCGTCGGCGAGTTGCGCGACCACGTCGCGCGCGGACATCGTCTTGTCGAGAGGTTTCATCGTCATCGTGCTGGCTTACCGGTATCCGATGCTGAAATCGTGGCCCCACTGGCTCACCTTGGTCGCCTCGAACACCGCGTGCTTCGACCAGTCGACCGTGAGGCCGCCGAAGCCGTATTCGAGATCGAAGCCGCCGGGGGTCTTCATGTAGAACGAGATCATCTGGTCGTTGCAGTGCCGGCCGAGCGTCGCGGACATCTTCACGTCGTGCGCGGCGACCCGATCGAGCGCGCGGCCGACTTCGTCCATCGAGTCGACTTCGGCCATCACGTGCACGCAGCCCGACGGCACGGCCATCTCGAACAGCGCGAGGCTGTGATGGCGCGCGTTGCGGCAGTGCATGAAGTGGATGCGCTTCTCGGGTTCGGCGGGATCGGGCGTGAACTTCACACGGAAGATGTCGGACAGCTCGAAACCGAGCACGCCGCGCACGAATGCGTCGGTCGCGTCGAACTGCGGCGCGGGCAGCACCGCGTGGCCGAGCCCCATGTCGCCGGTGACGAAGCGCGCGACGCCGAGCGGCGACACGAAGCGGCGGAAGTCGCAGCGCGCGCCCCAGTACAGCTCGTGGCGGTTGCCGGACGGGTCGGTGCACCACGCCATTGCCTGCACGCGGCGCAGTGCGGCTTCGTCGCGCGTGGCACGCACGGCTTCGACGCCTGCTTGCTGCAATGCCGCGAGCGCGGCGTCGAACGCGGCGCCGTCGGGCAGTTCCCAGCCCGACGCGAAATAGCGGTCGGTCGTGCCGGGGACGATCACGTAGCGGAAATCGCGCTCGTCCATCTTCAGGTACAGCGCGCCGTCGGGCGCGTCGAGCGCCTGCATGCCCAGCACGTCTTGCGCGTAGCGGCGCCACGCATCGACGCGGGTCGCCTCGACGATGACGTAGCCGAGCGCACGGACATCGATCATGTCGGCCTCCTCCAGGTTCAGAATCCGTTGTTCGTGAAAGGATTCTGGCCGGTCGGGGGTGGCGTCACATCGTCTGTTGGGACGAGAGGCGGAGGGGGGATTGGTGGGGAGCTGGCGGGAAATCGGGGCGCTGAGCGGGCGCCCCGCGCAAGCCTGGGGGAACGGGCTATGCGCGGCGGAGAAGGCGGGAAGCTGGAAGCGGAGGCGGGTTGCCGCGATGCGGCGCCCCCGATCAATCGAACGGGTTCAGCAACTGGACGCCGGTGCGAGCGAAATCGTCGACATTGCGGGTGACGACCGTCAGATCGTTGATCAGCGCGGTGGCCGCGATCAGTTTATCGAGGGCGTGCGCCGGATCGGGCACGCGCAAATGGCCCCACATCTGGGTGGTCTCGAGATCGACCGGCAGGATGTTCGACGCATAGCCGGACAGGATCGTCGCCATCCATGCCTCGAGCGCCGACGCCTGCGGATGATCGCCGCGATGACGGATCAGGTCGACGCCCCGCCGCAGTTCGCCCACCGTCACGACCGACAGGTAAAGCGGGCTCGCGTCGGCCTCCGCCTGCCTGAAGAACGCGCGCACGCCGCGGTTGGTTCGCTTGCCCTTCCTGATCTCGCTGATGACGTTCGTATCAATCAAAAACACGCCTGACCTCGCCGGAATCCTGAACACGTTGGAAATCCGCGTCTTCGCCGACGTCCGGCATGCTCATCAGCACTTGCGCGAATGTCCGTCGCTTCGGCCGGCCGAGCGCCTCGGCCAGAATGGCCCGATGTTCGGCCTCGGCGCTCCTGCCGTTGGCCGCGGCCTGCTCGCGCAGGCTCTGAACGATACTGTCATCCACGTTACGCACCAGAAGATTTGCCATGGGTCCCTCCATCCAGATTGCTATCAATGATAGCGCCGTGACGGTGAATTGCAAGCATTGCTATCATCGTCGTGACCGGATGGAAGACGGTGGTCGGCGCGGGCCGGCGGCAACGGGCGACAGAAAGTCCCGCGTTCCGCCGCTGGCCCGACGCGTCGAACTGCTGTCGTGCACGGTAAGCCGAATCGAGGCGATGAAAAAGACGGCCGAATGGCCATTCACCGGCGGGGGGCCGGGGCAGATGCGTGCCGTCAGGCGCGCAACGGCGTCGAATCCGACGCACGCCGCACGACCATCGCCAGCACCGCCACCAGGATCGCGGCCGCAACCGGCCACATCGTGCCGGTGATGACCGCGACGAACGCCTGGGCCGGCGCGATCCACGCGAGTGCCAGCACGACCGATTCGAGCCGGTTCGGCCGGACGTTCCGGCAGTCGAGCAACAGGAAGGTCAACGGCAACACCACCCCGCGACGGCATACGTTGCGACACGCCGCGCATCGCCCAACCCGCGTACCGTCTCCATCGTCCACCCCGCGCCTTGTTGTTCCAGTGAAGTACAGACGCCGCCCGCCGCATCGAAACATCATGTTGCATCTCCATGCGGCACGCCGTCGTGACCGTTTGATACCATCAACGTACAAGACCGGCGATCGAACGCCGCACGAAGCGCGCAGAAGACCTTGCATCGACGCGGACCATCCGTGCCTGAAATCCCGATCCAAGCGATCCAAGACACGAGACGCCCTTCAGTGGACCTGATTACCCCTTCTCTGGATACCCTGTTTTCCCCGACTCCCGACAAGCTCTACTTCCCGGCCTGCCTTGCGGCCGTCGCGATCATCGCGTGGCTCGTCGCGAGGCACGTCCCGTTCTACCGGTCGGCCGTCGACAAATCGCTGTCGATGCGCCATCCCAACCTGGACGGATTCCGCGGCATCCTGGCGACCTCCGTCGTCTTCCATCACTTCGCGTGCAACCAGGGCTTGCTGTCGACCGGCGTCTGGGGCGCCCCCTCCGACTTCCTGCGCAATCTCGGCACGATTCCCGTCGCGCTGTTCTTCATGGTCACCGGGTTCCTGTTCTGGGAGCGCGCATGCAGAGGCACGCTCGACGTGCGGAGCTTCTTCGTCGGGCGCGTGCGGCGCGTCGCCCCGCTCTACCTCTTTTACGCGCTCGTCATCGTCGCCTGCACGCTGTACTGGTTTCCCCGCAATGTCGTCGACGCGCCGATCCGGTTGCTGGCCGACCTGCTCAAAGCCGTTTCGCTCGGCTGGTTCGGGGCATTCCCTGTCAACGGCGCAGAACACACCGGCTACCTGAGCGGCGTCTGGTGGACGCTCGCGTACGAATGGCGGTTCTACGTCGCCATTCCGTTTCTCGCGTGGTTCGTTGCGACGCGTGCATGGCGCAAGCTGCTCGCGCTCGCGATCGTCACGTTCTGCGCCGCGCTGTTCGGACCGCCCGGCGGGATGGCCCTGCTGTTCGCGTTCGGCGCGCTGGCGTTCGAGGCATCGCGGCATCCCGCGATCCGCTCGCTGCTCGGCACGAAATCGGCGGCCACCGTCGCGTTGCTGATTCTCGCCGTCGCCCCGTATCCGGCCGAACGCTACTCGATCGAGGGCGCGCTGCCGCTCCTCGCCGTGTTCCTGTGCGTCGCGTGCGGGAACACGTTCTACGGCGTGCTCGAAACCCGTCCGCTCGCGCTGCTCGGCACCGCCAGCTTCAGCATCTACATGCTCCACATGGCGATCGTGTACGCGATCGTCCGCGCGTTCAACAAGTTCGTGTTCCCGATCAATTCCGTCGACGACCCCGGCATCTGGGCGCTGTCGTTCGCGTGCGCACTGGTCGCCGTCTTCTGCGCGCTGCTGACCTACCGCTACATCGAGCACCCGTTCATCGCGAAGCGCAACGATGCGCGCCCGGCCCGCAGGGCGGTCGAACCTGCACGCGAGCAGAGCACGGCCGCGCTGTGACGCGCGCGCGGCTCAGAACCGATACGAGATCCCGATCTGCAGGACCGGATACCAGCGATACCGCGACATCTTCCGGTTCAGTTCGTCGAGGCCGCTGGAGACCAGAATCTGGCTCTTCTGCGGTCCGGCCGCGGCGGCCAGTGCCGGCGACAGCGTGTATGAGGAGCGCGGGATCCCGTATGCGACGCCGATGTCGGCGACGAAGCCGAGCCCTTTCGACGCCGGCCGATGCCCGTAGCCGATCCCGACATACGGCATCACGGTCGGATAGCGCGCCTCGGCGACCGCATACATCCCCGGCAGCGCTGGATAGCGCTTGCCGCCGAATACATAGGTGCCGTTGGTGGGCACCGACACGCCGCGGATCTCGTCATCGTTGAAGCGCAATCCGATCGTCGTGCGAAAGCCGCTGCCGCGCCACGGAAAGATGTCCGCATACAGGCCGCCTTGGCGCAGCTTGATGTCGTCCTGGTAGCGATTGCCGGCCACCGTGAAGTCATGCGTCAGATTGATCGCGTTGAAATCCGCGTGCGCGCCGAGCACCGAATTGAAGCTGACGGCCGCACCGATGCCGACGCCCTGCGTGCCGCCCTGCAGGTAGATTTCCTGCGCGTGCGCGCCAGCCGCGAACACCACCGCCAGCGCTGCCCATTGATTCATTGTCATTTTCACGGGCGTTCCCCCGACTGTGCCGGGCGCATCGACCCGCCGCGTGCAGCGCATGCCGCCACGCGCAGCGGGTCCCCCCGGCACGACACCTTGCAAGCAAGCTTGCTGTTTGACGGATCGAGCGTGCGGTGCCCGTTCGTGTCGCCGATACGACGCTGCGTGCGTCCGACACGTCGGGCCGCCATCCCGCGGCTCGAGCCGATCCCCGATGTTTCGATGTCGTTGCGTGCCGCTCCCGCGATTTATCGTGAATATCAGTCGCGGTTGTGACGAGCGGCACGGGGCTCACCGCAAGGCGTGTGCCATGCGGCGCAAACCCGCGCGGGACAAGCGTCGACGTCACCTGTCCGGCGTGACGCGTGGGGGAATCGACGGAAATGTTTCAGGAACGCATCTGTTTTCGCACTTCATCGCCGTTCGCGATACGGGTGAGCCAAGCATCGCGCGCCGCGACGCGCGTCGGGCAAGCACGCGCGGCTGTGAGCACACGCGATTCGCGACGGCCGGAAAGCGCGTGCGACCGGTCGCAGGGAGAAAAATGTTTCACTGACGTGACCTCGCGCGAGGCGCACGCGGTCAGGATGCGGGATCGCGCATCGAGGCTCAGGGTGAATACCGAGGACGATGCGTGCACAACCGATCGCGGGTGCGATGGCTGTTCATGCGCTTCGGCATACGCGATGCGGGCAGACGATCCCGGCCTCACTCGATGAGCAGATTCGGGATTGATTCGGCGATGTCAGCGCCCGGGACAACTGACGTGTCCGTTTGTCGAGCCCGCTCACCCCGGCGGGCTCCGTCCACCCGCTACAGGCCGTACCCACCCGACACGTTCAACTGCTGCCCGGTGATGTAATTCGCACGGTCCGACGCGAGAAACACCGCCGCGCGCCCGATGTCGTGCGCCTTCCCCCAACGCTTGAGCGCGAGCATCTTCCGCGTGTCGTCGATCCATGCCGGGTCGAACTGTCCCTGTTCGAGCAGCACCGGAAACATCCCGGCCTCGATCACGCCGACCAGGATCGAATTCGCGCGGATTTCGTATCGCCCCTCCTCGCGCGCGAGGCCCTTCACCAGCGCCTCGTTCGCCGCCTTCGGCGCGACCGACAGGCCGTCCCGATCGGGCCAGCGCAAATGCCCGGCAGACCCGAGCGTCACGAACGACCCGCCGCCCGACGCGCGGAAATGCGGCAACGCAGCCTTCGCCGCATTGAAGAAGCCGACCGTCTCGACCTCGATCGCGCGACGCCAGTCGTCGTGCGTCATGTCGCCGATATGGCGCTGGTTCACGAACGGGCCGGCCGCCCACACGATGGTGTGCACGCGGCCGTGCGCGTCGATCGCGGCCGCGAGCGCCGCATCGATCTGCGCGGGATCGGTCACGTCCACGCGATGCGTGGTGGCCGCGACGCCCACATCGCGCAGGTCGCGCGCGACGCGCTCGGCCACGTCGGCCTTGCTGCGATAACCCACCGCGACCGGCACGCCGGCGCGCGCGAACTCGAGCGCGACGCCCTGCCCGATCCCGCCGCTGCCGCCGAACACGAGCACCGCGCCCGGCGCAAATCCGTTGTCGTTCATGCATTCCTCCCATTGATCGGGCGACGCGCGACAGCGTTCAGGCCGCCGCTTCGGTGCCCGCGCGCAACCGGTACTTCAGCACCTTGCCGGCCGCGCTCGTCGGCAATTGCTCGACGAACGTGAAATGCCGCGGCACCTTGTAGTTCGCCATGTTGCTGCGCGCCCAGTCGTTCAGTGCATCGGCGTCGGTATGCGCGCCGGGACGCAACACGACGTACGCATGTCCGACCTCGCCGAGCCGCGTATCGGGCACGCCGACCAGCGCGACCTGCGCGATCGCCGGATGCGCGGCCAGCAGCCGCTCGATCTCGGCCGGATAGCAGTTGAAGCCGCCGACGATGAACATGTCCTTGATCCGGTCGGTGATCTTCAGGTTGCCGTTCGCGTCCACGCAGCCGAGGTCGCCCGTGTGCAACCACCCCGCCGCATCGACGGTCTCGCGCGTCGCATCCGGCTGGTTGAAGTAGCCGCGCATCACGTTGTAGCCGCGCACCCAGATCTCGCCGGTCTCGTCCGGCGCGAGCGCCGCGCCGTCCGGCCCCGCAATCCGCAGCTCGACGTCCGGCATCGGCCGGCCCGACGTATAGGCGACCGTCTCGGCGTCGTCGCCGTGCCGGCACAGCGTCGCGAAGCCGCACGATTCCGTGAGCCCGTAGCCGGTCAGCACGGTCTCGAAGCCGAGCTCCGCGCGCATCCGCTCGATCAGGCTCGGCGCGATCGCGGCCGCGCCGGTCACCGCGATCCGCAGCGACGACAGGTCGCGCGCCGCGCGCTCGGGCGCATCGAGCAGCGCGTAGTACAGCGTCGGCGGGCCGGGCAGCACCGACACGCGCTCATCGGCGACGCGCCGCAACACGTCGTCCGGCTGGAACACGAGATGCGGCAGCACGGTCGCGCCGCTCGACAGCGCGGCGAGCCAGCCGGCCTTGTAGCCGAACGTATGGAAAAACGGATTGACGATCAGGTAGCGGTCGTCCTGGCGCACCCCGGCAATCGACGCCCACGCCTGCGCGGCGCGCAGGTTCTGCCCGTGCGCGGTCATCACGCCTTTCGGGCGGCCCGTCGTGCCGGACGTGAACATCAGGTCCATCACGGTGTCGGGCGTCACCTGCGTTTCCCGCTCGCGGAGGGCGTCGAGCGGCACGGCCGCGCCGCGCGCGAGGAACGCGTTCCAGGTCTCGTCGCGCACGCCGGACGGCGGCTCGCCGTCGAACACGACGACGCGTTCGAGCGTCGCCGGCCGGTGCGGCGCGAGCATCGCCGGATAGGATTCGCCGAGGAAGGTGCCGCAGCAGAACAGCAGCCGCGCGCCGCCGTCGTGCAGGATGCCGCCCACCTCCATCCCCTTCATCCGTGTGTTGACCGGCACGAGGATCGCGCCGACGGTGTGGATCGCCAGCGCCGCGACGATCCATTGCGGCAGGTTCGGCGCCCATACGGCGATCCGGTCGCCGGCGTCGATGCCGCTCGCGAGCAGCGCGCGCGCCGCCTCGACGCGGGCCGCGTCGAGTTCCGCGTAGGTCAGCCGGCCATGCTCCGACTCGATCGCCGGATGCGCGCCGTGGCGCGCGGCAGCCCGCGCGATCAGCGCGGGCGTGGTGAGGATTTCGTTGTCCATCGTCATATGCGTCGCAACAGGGGGTGCCGCACGCGCCGCCGGCGCGCCGCGGCTCAATCGGGGAACACCACGCGCAGCGCGTCGCTCGCGGGCCGCGCACAGCATGCGAGCGTCCAGCCGGCCGCGATCTCGTCGTCGTCGAGCACGTGGTTGCTGGCGAGCGCCACTTCGCCGCGTTCGACGCGGCACATGCACGCGCCGCACTGCCCCATCCGGCAGGAATTCGGCGCGGGCAGGCCGGCGCGCAGCATCGCGTCGAGCAGCGTTTCGCCGGGCTCGCTGTCGAACGCGAACGCCTCGCCATCCAGCACCGTCTCGATCGCCGCGCCGTCGCCGCACGCGGCGATCGTGCCGGCCGGCGCGGCCGCGGCCGCCGGCTCGGCCTGCGCCGGCGCATCGGGCAGCGACGCGAAGCGCTCGACGTGCACGCGCGCACGCGGCAGCCCGAGGCCGAGCATCGCGGCGAGCGCGTTCTCCATGAACAGCGCGGGCCCGCAGATGAACGTCTCCTGCTGGCTGAACGGCCGCGCGAGCTCTTCGAGATGCCGCTGCTGCGGCACGCCCTGCACGCTGTCGAGCCAGTGGATCGCGCGCAGGCGGCCCGGATGGCGGTGCGCGAGCTGCTGCAGTTCGTCGCGGAAAATCACCGAACGCTCTTCGCGGTTCGCATAGATCAGCGTCAGCATCCCGCGTCCGTGCACGAGCGCCGATTTGAGGATCGACAGCACCGGCGTGATGCCGCTGCCGCCCGCGAACAGCAGCAGGTCGCCGTCGAGCGTGCGCGGCGTGAAGACGCCGGCCGGCGGCAGCACGTCGAGCGCGTCGCCCGCGCGGATGCGCTCGCACAGCCAGTTCGACGCGCGGCCGTCGCGCACGCGCTTGACGGTGATCTTCGGCGCCGCGTCGATGCCCGGCGCGCTCGACAGCGAGTAGCAGCGCGCGACGGTCACGTCCGCGCACGGCACGTTCAGCGTCAGGAACTGGCCGGGCCGGTACGCGAACGCCTCGCGCAACGCGGCAGGTACGTCGAACACGAACGAGCACGCGTCGTCGCTTTCGGTGATGACGTCGGCCACGGTCAGCCGGTGGAAGCGCGAATCGCTCATCGCAGATTCCTCACGTCATGCCGCCGCGCGAGCCGCCGGCGCGCCGGGCGTCGTGTACGCGCCGTCGAGATAGACGAGCGGATCGACGTCGCCGCTCATCAGCACTTCGCGAATGCGCCCGATGAACACCGTATGCGTGCCGTATTCGAAGCGGCCGTCCTGCTCGCACACGAGGCTCGCCTGCGAATCGTGCAGGTACGGGACGCCGAGCGGCGACGTATGCCAGTCGCCGGTCGTGAAGCGCGCCTCGCCCTTCAGGCGGCCGCTGCAGTCGATCGCAATGCCTTCATGGCGGGCCGACAGCACGTTCACGCAGAACGGCGCGCCCGCGTCGAGCGGCGGATACAGCGACGCGTTGCGGTTGATGCAGATCAGCAGCGACGGCGGATCGGTCGACAGCGAATCGACCGCCGTCGCGGACATCGAGTAGCGCCGGCCTTCGTGCGCGCTGCTGATGACCGTGACGGAGCGCGCGAGGCGGCGCATCGCGAGCAGCATGTCGGTGCGCAGCGGATGGGTAGTGATTTCGCTCATCATTGGACTCCGTCAAGTTCTGTCGTGGACGGCCGGGGTGCCCCGCCGCCGGCGTCGGCCGCTTGTGCGGCCAGGTGGTCGGCGGCGATGAAGCCGAAGGTCATCGCCGGACCGAGCGTCGAGCCTGCGCCGGGATAGCTCGTGCCCATCACCGATGCACTGGTGTTGCCGATCGCGTAGAGGCCGTCGACCGGCGCGCCGTCAGCGCGCAGCACGCGCGCATGCGCGTCGGTGACGAGCCCGCCTTTCGTGCCGATGTCGCCCGCGTCGATCCGCACCGCGTAGAACGGCGCCTCGTCGACCGGCCCGAGGCACGGATTCGGCGCGTTGCGCGGATCGCCGTAATACGTGTCGAACAGGTTGTTGCCCTTGCCGAACGCTTCGTCGATGCCGGTCGCCGCATAACGCGCCATGTCGCGCAGCGTGTCGTGCAGCCCTGCCGCATCGACACCGATCCTCGTGGCGAGCGCATCGATCGTGTCGGCTTTCACGAGCACGTCGCGAAACGCGTCCGGAATCCGCGCATCGGGCATCATCGACGCCGGCATGATCGGCCCGCACGGATACTTGCGGCGAAAGCGCGCGTCGAACACCATCCACGCCGGCACGCACGCGCCGGTGCGCGCATGGTCGCGATACATCGCCGGCACGAATTCCGAATACGGCGCGGCTTCGTTGACGAAGCGCTTGCCGAGACCGTTCACGATCACGCAGCCCGGCAGGTTGCGTTCAACGAACAGCGCGCGCTGCTTCTCCTCGCCCGCGACACCGACCGTCGGCGCGCCCCACACGTGTTCCATCAGCGCGAGCGCGCCGCCGAGCCGGTGGCCCTCGGCGATCGCGTCGCCGGTGTTGGCCGGCGGCGTCGCGCTCCATTGCATCTGCGTCGGCTGCGGCAGGTAGCGCTCGCGCATCGGCTGGTTGCGCTCGAAGCCGCCCGCGCCGAGGATCACGCCGCATCGCGCGACGATCGTCAGCGGCTGTCCGAAGCGCTGCGCCCGCACGCCCGTCACGCGACCGTCGACGTCGAGCAGGTCGCGCATCGGCGTGTCGAGCCAGACCGGCACGTTGCGATCGAGCAGCGCGCGGCGCAGCCCGCCGATCAGCGCATTGCCGAGCGTCAGGCGCCGGTCGCGCCGCGTGCGGCGGCGCACGCCGATATCGAGCCAGTAGCGGCCGAACTGCGCGATCGCGAGCTTCATGAAGCCCGGCCCGCGCGAGAACAGCGTGTGCGCCTCCTTCGACGTCACGGCCACGCGGCCGCCGATCAGCGTGCCGGGCGACGCGGGCCGCAGCCGGTCGAGCTCGTCGCCGAGCCGCGCGCCGTCGAACGGCAGCGGATCGAGCGCGCGATAGCCCGGCATCGCGCCCGGCAGCTTCTGGAAATAGTCCGCGTACTTCGGCAGCGCCTGGTAGCGCACCGGCGTCTTCGCTTCGAGGTAGCGCAGCATCGCGGGCGCCTGGTCGAGATACGCGTCGAGCCGCTCGCGCGACGAAGCGCCGGCCGTGCACGCGTCGAGATAGCGGCGCGCGGCCTCGCGCGTATCGGTCGCGCCGAGTGCGGCGATGTGGTGGTTGCACGGCACCCAGATGCCGCCGCCAGAAATCGCCGACGTGCCGCCGTACAGCGCCGTCTTCTCGATCACGACGACGGACAGCCCGCGGTCGGCCGCGCGGCACGCCGCGAGCAGCGCGCCCGCGCCCGAGCCGACGACCACGACGTCGAACACGTATTGCTGCGCTTGCTTGTCGTTCATCGCGGTCTCGTCAGATGAAGTAATCGGTGTTCTCGCGGCCGAGCATCACCGCGCCGAGGTTCTGGCCGAAGCGGTCCACGTTGTTCGCGTAGTGCGCGCGGGCCGCGTGCAGGTCGAGGAAGCGGCGCACCAGCGGATTGCGGTGATAGATGCCGTTGCCGCCCGCATAGCGCAGCAGCGCGTTCGCGGCCTGCGCGCAGCGCTCGGCCACCTGGGCGGACTGGTAGCGGAAATGCACGCGGCGTTCGATCGACACGGCGGGGCCGCCCGTCACCGACGCCATCAGTTCCGCGAAATTGCGCTTGAGCAGCACCGTCATCTCGTCGATCGCGACGGCCGCGTTCGCGCACGCGTTCTGCGCGCCCGGATCGTCGGTGGTCTTCGCGCCGCTGTTGGCCGACACGCGCGTGGCCGCATAGCCGGTGAAGTCGTCGAGCGCACCCTGCAGCGCGCCGATGCACGACGTGCACACCGCGCGCACGAAGATCTGCGCGAACGGCAGCTTGAACAGCGGCGCATCGTTGACGGCGAGGCCCGGGCTCGTGCCCATCATCCCGTCGATCGCCTTGTGCGTGCGGTACGCGGGCACGAACACGTCGTCGACGACGATGTCGTGGCTGCCGGTCGCGCGCAGGCCGAGCACGTCCCAGTCCTGCTGGATCCGGTAGTCGGATTTCGGCAGCAGGAACGTGCGGTATTCCGGCGGCTGGCCGGCAACGGCCGGCGGCACCAGTGCGCCGAGGAACACCCATTCGCACAGCTCGCTGCCGCTCGAGAACTTCCAGTGGCCGGACAGGCGAAAGCCGTCGTCCACCGGCGTCACGCGGCCGACCGGCATGTAGGTCGACGCGATCAGCGTCGCCGGATCCTTGCCCCACACGTCCTGCTGCGCGCGTTCGTCGAACAACGCGAGCTGCCAGTTGTGCACGCCGACGACGCCGTACACCCACGCGGTCGACATGCAGCCGCGCGCGAGCGCCATCTGGATATCGAAGAAGGCCTGCGGATCGAGCTCGTAGCCGCCGTAGCGCTTCGGCTGCAGCACCTTGAAGAAGCCGGCGGCCTGCATGTCGGCGATCGTCTCGGCCGGAATGCGGCCCTGCGCTTGCGCCTGCTCGGCGCGGCCGGCGAGCGTCGGCGCAAGCGCCTCGGCCCGGGCGATCAGCGTGGCGGCCAGTGCGTTCGAATCGTTGTCGCGATGCACGAATGTCTCCTTGATGCGGAGCGCGCGCGGCGGCGCCCACCCCGGTCTCTCTGTCAGTGGTTCGTCGCGGGCGGCGCCGCGAGCGAGGGTTCCTGCTGCCGATGGTCGGTCTCGCGCGGCCGCGCCGCATCGTCCGAAGGGACGACGGGCGCGGCGCGGCCCTGCCCGCCTTACGCGCAGGCGCGCGCCTTCTCGTTGTTGAAGAACGGGATCACGTGCTCGCCGATGTTGCGGATCGTCTCCATCTGCGCGTCGTGCGGCACGGTGCCCATCTGGCACAGGAACAGCACTTCGTCGACGCCCGCTTCCTGCAGGCGGCCCACGTAGCCGATGCAGTCGTCCACGGTGCCGTACGCATGGTTCGGGTTCATCATCGCGAGCGCCGGATCGGCGAAGTTCACGACGACTTCCTCCGACGCGAAGCGCGAACGGATCACCATCTCGCCGGTATCGGCCTGCACGAGGTCGTCGCCCCACTTCGCCGGGTCCGGACGCTCGCCGCCCGTGTACCAGTACGCGAGCGACTCCATGAAGTAGCGCTGGCCGCGGATGCCGATCTTGCGGGCCTTCTGGCCGTCGGCCATCACGACCGTCGGGCACAGCGCCGCGAGATGCTGGGTCGGGCGGAAGCCGACCTGGTCTTCCGGCTTGCGGTTCGCCCACGCTTCGCGATAGATCGCGTTCTTCTTCGCGACTTCATCGGGGCCGCCGAAACCGAGCACCAGCGCGCCCATGCCGCGCTGGCCGGCGCGCAGCAGCGCGTCGGTGTTCGTGCACGCGAGGTACATCGGCGGATGCGGATCCTGGAACGGCTTCGGGTGGATCGGACGCTTCGGAATCTTGATGTACTGGCCGTCATGCTCGATCTCGTCCTGCACGAACATCTTCGGCACCAGGTACATCGACTCGTCGATCATCGGCTGCAGTTCATTGAGGTCGTAGCCGAACGCGCCCGCTTCCTGCTGGCTGCCGCCCTTGCCGACGCCGAAATGCACGCGGCCGCCCGACAGGATGTCGAGCAGCGCGACGCGCTCGGCGACCTTGATCGGATGGTTCATCGCCGGCGGCAGGCACACGACGCCATGACCGAGCCCGATGCGCGTCGTGCGCCCGGCCAGGTACGCAAGGAAGGTTTCCGGCGCGCTCATGTGCGCATAGTTGGTCAGCGACGTGTGCTCCACGCACCAGATCGTGTCGAAGCCGACCTGCTCGGCCAGCAGCGCCTGTTCGACCGTCTCCTTGAACACCCGGTGGTCGCCCTCGCGCGATGCGTCGGTGGTCTGGGCTTCGTAGATAAGGGAAAACTTCATTGCGTGCGTCTCCATGTATGTTGGACGAGTCGGGGTCGTGCAGCCGCCCGCACGGTACGGACGAATAGCGACGGTCCACGGATGGGAGTGTCGGCGCGCAGGCCCGCCCGGGCATCGTCTGTTTGGAGTAACGGGCCGCCCGCGGGGACAGAGGGGTTTCACCGTCATCCGATCGGACTGCGTCGCGGCCGACACCGCGCGCTAGCATCGAACGACGGTGCGGTGCGCGCCGCCCACATCACGACAAGGGAGAGAGGGAATGAAGGTATCGATGCTGCTGTACCCGGTCGACGACATCGACACGGCCTTGCCGTTGTTCGTCGATGGACTGGGCCTGAACGTGAAATTCCGCGATGGCGACCGCTACTGCGCGCTCGACGGCGGCCCGCTGACGATCGCGCTGGTGGCCGGCGACGAGCAGATCGTCGAGCGCGCGGCGCTCACGCTGCGCGTGGATGAGGACGACGACCTGTACGCGGCGATGGCGCGGGTCGTGAAGGCCGGCGCGTCGGTGCGCGTGCCGGTGCAGGCCGGGCCGCACGAATTCCGCGCGGTGCTGGAGGACAAGAACGGCGCGCTGCTGGTGATTTCGCAGAAACGCGCGGCATGATGCGGCGATGCGTGGCGTGTGGTGCGTGGCCCGGCCGGCACGGCGGCACGAACGGCGGCTGTCGGGTAACTATCGGCAGCTGTCAGGTAACGAAGTGCGCTACACGCCTTGATCGGCCGCGCCGGGTGCGCGCAGGTCGCTGGTTTCCAGCAGCTCGAGCAGCGTGCCAGCCGGCTGGCTGAGCCGCTTCGCGGCGAGCGCGATGAATTCGACGTCGGGCAGCGCAGGCAGCCCGTCGCCGTTTACCGGCGGCGCCAGGCCGCGCGCCGACAGATACTGCGACGTCGCGGTGAGCCCGAGCCCGGCCCGCGCGGCCGCGATGCAGCCCGGCTGGCTGCTGCTCGAACACACGACTTCCCAGCCGATCCCCTTTTCCGCGAGCGCGTTCAGCACGACCGCGCGCGTGACGCTCGGCTCGGCCACCAGCACGAGCGGCAGCGGCCGCTCCAGGTCGACCACGGTGCCCGGCCGCGCGACCCACTCGAGCCGCGCGCGCAACAGTGGCGTGCCGCGCCGCTCGCCGAGCCGCCGCTTGCCGATCATCAGGTCGAGCGCGCCCGCATCCATCAGTTCGTAGAGCTGGCTCGTCATGCCGGTCGTGATTTCCAGCGCGACGTCGGGGTGCGCGGTGCGAAACGCCGCGAGCACGTCCGGCAGCGCGACCAGCGCGAGATCGTCCGACGCGCCGAGCCGCACGCGGCCCTGCAGCCGCGGCTTGCGAAACTGCGATTCCGCGCGGTTCAGCGCCTGCAGGATCACGTTCGCATGCACGAGCAGCGCCTCGCCGTCGGCCGTCATCGCGATCGAATGGGTGTCGCGCACGAACAGCCGCCGGCCGACGCTCTCTTCGAGACGACGGATGTGTTCGCTGACGCTCGACTGGTTGAGCCCGAGCTGCCGGCCCGCTTCGGTGAAGCTGCGGCAGTTCGTGACGGTCGCGAACGTCTTGAGCCAGACGGGATTGAGCATTCCGCATTGTCATCGCCGATTACGATGACAGTCAATGCCATCAGGCAGCTTCCCGATGACCACCGGAATCGATACCATCCCATGCTTGTAGACCGGCCGTGCCATATCGCCATACCGGTCGCCGCACCTCTCACTTCGTCATGTCCCGCGAACCCTCACATTCCGCGCTGCTGTGGATCGTCGCCGCCGCGTTCTTCATGCAGTCCCTCGACACGACGATCGTCAACACCGCGCTGCCGTCGATCGCGCAAAGCCTGCATGCGTCGCCGCTCGCGATGCAGCCGGTCGTGGTCGTCTACACGCTGACGATGGCGATGCTCACGCCGGCGTCCGGCTGGCTCGCCGACCGGTTCGGCACGCGCCGCGTGTTCTCGCTCGCCATCCTGGTGTTCTCGCTCGCATCGATCGGCTGTGCCGCGTCGCACACGCTCGGCCAGCTCGTCGTCGCGCGTGCCGTGCAGGGCATCGGCGGCTCGATGCTGCTGCCGATCGGGCGGCTTGCGGTGTTGCGCCGCGTGCCGGGCGAACAGTACGTCGCGGCGATCGCGTTCGTGTCGATCGCCGCGCAGCTCGGCCCGATCGTCGGGCCGACGCTCGGCGGCTGGCTCACGCAGGCGATTTCCTGGCACTGGGTGTTCATCGTCAACGTGCCGGTCGGCGTGGTCGGCTTCCTCGCGGTGCAGCGCTTTCTGCCGCACGACCAGGCGACGCAGCCGCCACCGTTCGACTTCGTCGGCTGTGCATTGCTGTCGGTCGCGATGCTCGCGCTGTCGCTCGCGATCGATCCGCCGATGCCCGTGCACCGCACCGGCTGGGCGATCGGGCTCGCCGTGCTCGGCGTGGCGAGTGCGCTCGCGTACCTGCCCCACGCGCGGCGCCGCGCGCAGCCGCTGTTCCGGCTCGGGTTGTTCCGCGAGCCGAACTTCGGCTCGGGGCTGCTCGGCAACCTGCTGTGCCGGATCGGCACGAGCGCGGTGCCGTTCATGCTGCCGCTGCTGATGCAGGTGCAACTCGGCTATACGCCGCTGCAGTCGGGGATGATGATGCTGCCGGCCGCGATCGCCGGCGTGATCGCGAAGCGCTGGATCGCGCCGCTCGCGAAACGCTTCGGCTATGCGACGTTTCTGGTCGTGAACACGGGGATCGTCGGCTGCGCGATCGCGGGGTTCGCGCTGGTGTCGGCGCGGCCCGCGCCGGCGCTGGAGATGGCGTTGCTGATCGTGTTCGGCGCCGCGAACTCGATGCAGTTCGCCGCGATGAACGCCGTGACGCTCAAGGGGCTGTCGCACGCCGACGCCGGTAGCGGCAACAGCCTGTTCACGATGATGCAGATGCTGGCGATGGGGCTCGGCGTGTCGATCGGCGGCGGGCTCGTGAACCTGTTCGCCGCGCGTTGGGGCTCGATGGCGAACGGCTTCATGCTGTCGTTCGTCTGCATGGGCTCGGTCACGCTGCTGTCGTCGGTCGTGTTCCGGCGGATCGATACCGCCGCGCCGCCGAGGCCGGTCGCGCCGCGGCCGTCCGCGTAAGCGGCGCCGCGGGCGGGCGCGGCCGTCAGTTCACCTGACGGCGCTCGACGACACGCTTGAGCACCCAGCGGATCGACGAAGCGTCGGCCGGCGGCTGCGCGACGCGGTACTCGTCGACTTCCAGAACGTATTGATAGCCGGGCTGGTACGCGAAGCCTTCGATACCCGCGTACCAGAGGCTCCACGGCTCGGCCGGGCTGCTGCGCACCTGCAGGCAGTCCATCGGTGCGACGCCCGTGCAGCGCGCCGCCTGCGGCGCGACATAAACGGTCCGGGTCACGGGCCGGCCGTCCGCCGGGCGGACCGCGCGCGGGTCCGTCGCGGCCGCGTCGGTCTGGCATCCGGCCAGCATCGCGCTGCCGGCAATCACGGCCGCGCCGAGCAGCGTTCTGGTCTTGCGAATCATCTGAAGGTCCTCAGGAAGCGTTGGCGGGCCGATTAGACGAGCGCCGCGCCGGGAAAGTTCACAAACGGCTTACAGCCGGCGTGACGCTTCCTCACGTCTGCATGCTCGTCGCGACCGCGATGCTCGACGAGAGCGCGCCACGATCACGAACACCCATTTCCTCTCGGAGGATATCTTCGCCGAATGCGACGGCCTGCGCGTGGGTGCTCCCGCGCCATCTCGGGCCGCCGCCGTGGCTGGCGGTCAAGGATGCGATCGCCGCGGTGCCGCGCGACGATGCGCGCGCATCCTTTGATGTGGATCGTCCGCGCCAGGCCTTCAGCGCCGGCTCCTACATGGCCGACGGCCGTGTCGACCTGCGGCTCGTGCGCGACAACCTCGAGCACGTGTCGCTGACGACGGCGAGCCAGTATCTGCACGCGGACGACGACTGGCGGCACAGCGAAACCGAGGAAAAGCACCGGATCGGATGGTGAACGACCCGCCGTTCGCCCGGTTCAATACACGGCCACCCAGTGGCCCGGCACCCACGCCCAGTGGTTGCCAGCCCAGCGGTAATGGCCCTTCGCCCAGCGATAGCCGGGTGCGGGCGGCGGCGGCGGCGCCTCTACGACCGGCGCGGGCGGCGGCGGCCGCACCGGTTCGACCACGCACGCGGACATCAGCGCGGCGCTCGCGCTCACCAGTACGGCGAGCGATACGGATCGGATCTTCATCGTCGATTCTCCCTGTCGTGTAATCGGTTGGCGGATGCGAACGCGCGCATGCCGCGCGTCATGCGGTTGTGCGAATGAGGCCCGTCATCGGCCGCGTCGTGCCGCTTTCCGCGAACAGCGTGGACGCCGTACGGCCGGGATCGAGCCGCAGGCTTTCGGCGGCCGCGCCCGCGATCAGCGCGTCGAGCGACGCGGTCGGTTTCAGGTCGCGCCCTTCGTACAGGTCGCCCGGCCGCAAGCCGGGCCAGTCGGCGATCACGCGGCCGCCCGCGACCGCCCCGCCCGCCAGCATCGCGACCGACGCCTGCCCGTGATCGGTGCCGCCCGTGCCGTTCGCGGCGGCCGTGCGCCCGAACTCGGTCGCAACCAGCACCGTGGTCTGCTGCCACGCGGGCCCGAGTCCGTCGCGCAATGCAGCGAGCATCGTGTCGAGCGCCTTCAACTGGTTCGCGAGCCGCGCGTTCTGCGCGCTGTGCGTGTCCCAGCCGCCCGTCTCGATCATCGCGATCCGCGGGCCATCGTCGCGCGCAAGAAACGTCGCCGCGAGCTTGCCGACGCCTGCCGGATCCTGCCGCGCATGCGCATCGCCGGCGAGGCCGCGCGCGGCCATCGCCGACTGCCACAGCGGCCCGAGCTGCGCGTCGGCCTCGTAAAGCGCCGACACGCGCGCGAGCAGGTCGTCCGGCGCGGCCGGCAAACCGGACGCCGCATACGACGCGGCCTGCACGCCGCCGCGCAATGCGAGCGGCACCGTCGGCGCGAATGCGATCGCGCGCTCGCGCGTCGCCGGCAACATCGCGGCGAGGCGGTTCAGCCAGCCGTCCTTCACCTGGTACGGCGCGCGACCGCCCGTCTCGAGCACGTTCTGGCCGTCGAAATGCGAGCGGTCGCGATACGGCGATGCGATCGCGTGGACGAACAGCGCCTGTTTGTCGCGAACCATCTGTGCGGTCTGCACGAGCGACGGATGCAGCGCGAACGTGCCGTCGACGCGTGTCGCCGTCGATGGGTCGATCGCCAGCGGGCCGCGCAGCGACGCATACGCGGGTTCCGCATACGGGACGACGATGTTCAGCCCGTCGGCCGCGCCGCGCTGGATCACGAACACGAAGCGCCGGTCGGTTTCGACGTTCGCGAACACGATGCGCGGTGCGACGAGCATCGCCCCCGCGCCGGCCGCGGCAATGCTCAGGAAATGCCGACGGGTAATGGATCGAGCCATGTTCATCTCCGTTGGAAATCGGGTGACACGAGCAACAGCGCGAGCGACGTGGTCGCGCTTTCGGCACGTGACAGCGCAGTCGCCGTCGGCTCGCTCAGCGAGCCCGCCAGCAGCGTGTTGCCGAGCGTGCGTGGATCGAGCCGGTCGCCCGTGCGGGCGGCGAGCCGCTGCGCGATCTCGACGCGTCGCACCAGCGCGTCGGGCGCGGCCCAGCTCGCGGCCAGATCGTCGTAGCCGGCCGGCGACCCGGGCCGCCACACCGGCTGGCCGAGTTGCGCGAGCAGCGGCGCGGCCTTCAGGTCGCCGGCGTCGCGCCAGCCGAGCCCGCGCAGCGACGACACGGCCCACTCCCACGGCGTCTTGAACTTGCGATTGACTGGCGACCATGCGTCCGGCGCATCGACGAGCGCGCGATAGACGGTCGGCAAATCGCCACCGCTCGTCTCGAATGCGCGGGCGAGCCGGTCGGTGAGCGCGGGCGGCGGGTTGTCGGCGACGAAATGGCGCGCGAGCTGGAACGCGATATGCCGACCCGTTGCCGGCGAACGCGCGAGGTCGCCCAGGATCGCGCGCGCCTGCGCTTCGTCCGGCTGGTCGTAGGTGCGGCCCATTACCGTGCGCGCGCCCGGTTCGTGCAGCTTCGGGCGAAACACGAACGCGCCGGGCGCCGCGTCGCCGGGCTGCGGCCCGCGTCCGCCGGCGATGCTCCAGCCGGTCAGCGCACGCGCGAATTCCGTCACGTCCGCTTGCGTATAGCCGGTCCGGACGCCGAGCGTATGCAGCTCCATGATCTCGCGCGCGAGGTTCTCGTTGAGACCGCGCCGCGCCGCTGGATTGCGGGCTTCGGCGCGCAGCGCGGCCGGACTGTCGGGGCCGACCGAGCGTGCCTGGTCGAGGAACAGCTGCATCGCGGGATGCTGCTCGACGGCGACGAGCATGTCCTCGAAGCGGCCGAGCACGTGCGGGCGGATCGCGTCGCGCTCGAATGCGCCCGCGTACGCGGCGACCTGCCCCTTGTCGACCGACACCGCGAAATGGTTCGCCCAGAAATGCACGAGTCGCTCGACGAACGGCGCGGGTGTAGTGAGCGCGCTGTTCAGCCGCGCGCCGACCGCACTGCGATACGCGTCGTAGCCGTCGCGACGGATCGACTGCGCGGTCGCGCGCTTGGCCGCCGCGTCGTCGCTCGTCATCGCGTTGCGGCTGTTCGCGAAGCGCGTCGCGAGCGTGACCGCGTCCGGTTCAGCGGCCCATGCGGCCGGCCGCGCGTCGTAATGGTCGAATTGAGCGATGAGCGCCGCCTTCGGATCCGCAGGTGGCGCTTCGTCGGCCCGCGCGCCGAGACCGAAGCGGTTCAGCGCGATGGCAGCCGGTGAGATGTCGTTCGGATGGTCCATGACGGGGGTTCTCGCGATGCGTACTCGTGTTTAACGGACGCCGGCGGAAAATCCGTCGCGGGATGGCGGATATTTTTTGGGGTGGTGTCGAACGAGGGGCTGGGGTCCGGATTCAGCCAGGAAGAGTCACACGCCTGCCATAGCAACAGCGGACGCGCGCACTCCGGTCCGACACCAAACCGATGGACTCATTTCGAAGCACGCCTCCGTGCACGTTGCGTAGTTGAAACATTCACGCAGGTTCGGCAGCAATTCATATCGTTGGATCGAATTTGTGACGCCGATGCGCTGGTCCACTTTTTCCGGCCAATCCTTATCTGGCCTGACATTCCGCCTCCCGATCCGGCGAGCCGACGTTACGCGATTGAAACAAAGCCGCTTCCCAATGTTTCGCCGCCATATCGCTGGTGACCGTGCAGCCCCAAATCCATTGGCCTCTCCCGAACTGGTCCGCAACTTGCGTCCTTTCTCGTGCACACCAGAATCCGCACGGCCAGACGGCTCGACGCGGGCGACGAACAATCATCCAGAGGTGTCGGGGAAATCATGTCCAAATACGTATCGGCCGTCATGCGGCTGCTGTCTCGCATCACTGATCCTGTTACGCATTGCATGACGTCGTCGGCGAGGCACGGCCTCGTTGGCGCCAGATGCGTCAATACGGTCCACCCAGTCGCCAAACGTCGCGAAGCCCCCTGGCTATAGCCGAAAACCAGGAACGCCGTTCCGCTAGCGCGCCACACGGGTAATCCGCACGCAAGGCAACTGAGCGCCGAACGTGCCGGGCATTTGAAGAATCTCTCGCCCGGCACTTAAGCCGCTTCGCGCTTTCGAACAACAACGGGAAACTCGCTGGTGCTCGTCACCATCTCAGATGGTGGGGCGCGTTGAAAGACGGATTCGCGCCGTCGCGAATATCCGTGAAACGCGGTGAGAGCACGAATCCGCTGTGCGGACGCGTTTCGGCACATCTATTGCGAGTGAATCAGTCCGCGAGTGGCGGTTGTACTTTGGAACGGGCCGTCATTTCCGAACTTGCGCGTCAGTCTGGTCATGGTCGAGTAGCGACCGCCCGACGTAGCGCACACTTAATCTCCCTTCATTTTCAGCCTCTGCTTTACGGTATCCGAACGATGGAGTCTGACTAAAATGACAGCGAAAGAAAAACGCTCTATCCCGCTTCTACAGCCGGAAGCGCCACGACTAGTCAAGATAGCGGTCGTGCTGTTTGCACTTGTTTGGCTCAGGCAGATGCTTTTTTTTACCCCCCTTCTTCTAAACGACTTTCGCCAAGGCCTCCATGCGTCTCGGGGAGCGCAGCAGGCCATTGCAACCTTGGCCTTCTGGCTTGCCATTAATGCCATGTTGATAATTGCAATGGCCTATCAAAAAAATTGGGCCAGGATTACACAATTTCTATCGTCGTTGGTCGGACTACTCCTTATTGCCTGGAGCGTTACGTTCACAAACGACTTTAAGCCTGGCATCGTGTATTTCTCTGATGTGGTGGCGACTGTTCTGCTCTTTCGGCCCTCCGCCGATGCTTGGTTCAAGAAGCGTCAGTATTAGTGCGCTATGCGAACCGGCCGCTCGATCGACAACGTAATGGAGCAGGCTAACGGGGGCTAGTGCCAGCAGTACGCGTTCACCAATGTGCCGGAAAGCAGTCGTCGGGGATACCAGCGCGTCTTGCGAAGGGTCCATAACCGGATCTCCTGCCGAGCGACCGCTCCGGCTCGATGCCGGACGTCGCCTTCGCGCGGAAGCGCATCGTTCGATGCCCGTCATGGACGGGGCCGCATCGATAGACGCAAGCGTTGACCTCCGGTCTCGGTCGAAACAGCGGCCGCCTAATCGTGGAGTAGTATTCCCCCATGTCCAGGTTATTGCTCGGCCTCTACGGCGCGTAGTCAACCCATCCGTGACGAGGGCGGCAAGCTCGTTAAAGGGGTTTGGCAACTGCTTCAACGAGACGTGTGGCGGCGTCGGCCGTGACGACGGCATTGATGGGAATGCATCATGTCAATCGAGTGGAAGCACCGAGTCAGACTGTTTATCCAGCGTTTCTGGCAGCCGACCAGTGCGTGCATGACCTGCATGCCCGGGAGCTGGGGCAATATCATGAGCCTTGCCCACTGGACCATTGCATTTCATACAGGTCTGCTTACTGGACTCCTGGCTGTACTTTTGACTTTCACGCCTGCGGCGAAACTCTTCACGCATCGATACGGCAATGCGCTGATCGTTGGCGTCCTGACAACGTTGGGCGACGCCTACTCGCACACGAGTCACTATCGTATCCCCTATGTCGAGCACGTCGTGACGGGTGCAATTTCAGGTCTCTTGACGCTGGCGGCCTCATATCTCTTCGAAGACCGCGCGCGACGCCTTCGGGCGGTATGGGCTCGGGTTTTCGGATAGCGTATCCGCTGACTTTCCGAACCTACCGGGCCAAACGGAAAGAGGCTCCCCGGTGTGGTGACGCTTCATGATAGGGAAGCTGCGCCTGGACAACGGGAACGCGCGACCGTTACATGCCTCAGCGTCAGGGCGCGGCCACGACGCGTCGCTCGTACCGGCTCCACGCACGTCCGATAGCCCCGCAAGAGCGTTCCTCGACCTTAATCCCGGCCCTCTACGTTCGGATAGTCCTCGAACGTTTCCTTGATGAGATGTCGTAGCCAGACATTGGCTGGATCCGCATTCAAGCGGGAATGCCAATGTTGACGAAGGGCGAACGGCGGCAATTCGACGGGCGGCGGCACCATCCTGACAGTTCCGAGTTTCGAGAAGACTTTTCCCAGTTCCAGAGGAACGGTCGCGATCAGATCAGGTTGTGCATCGATCAGATGCGGCACGGTCAAAAAGTGCGGCGTGGTCAGAAAGACGTTCCGCTTGATGCCATAGGCGTCGAAAGCGCTGTCGTACGCTGCGCTGGCGCGGCCGGTCAGAGAGACAACGATCTGCGGCATCGACTCGAACTGCGAACGCGTCAGTGTCTTGCCGACCGTCCGGTTTCGAACGCTCACCACCGTCACGAATGAATGCATGAACAGCTGTTGCTGATACAACCCCTCCGGCGCGGCGTGAATCGAGCCGAGCGCCAGATCCGCTTCGGCGGAGGACAGCATGCCTTCAATCTGTTCCAGAGGCACCTGTACCGAACGCAACGTGCAACGCGGCGCGACCTTGCGAAAGCGGCGAATCAGGGGCGGCAGAAAGACGAGTTCCGCCATGTCGGTCATGCAGAGCACGAAAGTACGCTGAGCGGTCAGCGGATCGAAACGTGCTTCTGCCACGACGTTCTTCCGAATCGCCGCGACGATTTCTGAAATTGTCGCGCCCAATTGATCGCCCTTCGCCGTGGGCGTCATGCCTTCCGCTGTCTTCACGAACAACGGGTCTTCGAAAAACGTCCGAAGGCGATTAAGCGCATGACTCATCGCGCCTTGCGTCAGCCCGATATCCTGCGCAGCCCGCGTGACACTGCGTTCGCGAAGCAACGCGTCGAACACCACCAACAAGTTCAGGTCGAGATCTCTGATATGCATGGCGTGCATTGCCTCTATTAATGTCATTAGCTTGACGCATCATCGAGGCAACCCTATCTTGAAGTCAAGCGCCCGCCGGACGGGCGCAGACACAAGATTCAAGGAGACGAACATGTTCATCGAGAACACATGGTATGTGGCTGCGTGGGCCCACGAAGTCGCGGCCGATGCGCTCTTCTCGCGCGTGGTAATCGGAAAACCCGTCGTGATGTATCGCAAGGATGATGGAAGCATCGCCGCGCTTGAAGACCGGTGCTGCCATCGCGGTGCACCGCTTTCCGTGGGGCGCCGTGAGGGCGATTGCGTGCGCTGCATGTATCACGGGCTGAAGTTCGACAGCGCCGGTGCGTGCGTCGAAGCGCCCGCTCAACAGCGCATCCCCCCACGCGCGAAAGTCAGGAGCTACCCCGTCGTCGAGCGGCATCGCTGGATCTGGATCTGGATGGGCGATCCCGCGCTTGCTGACCCGAACGCCATTCCCGATACCCATTGGGTCGATGATCCCGCATGGCGTAGCCTGCCCGGATATATTCACTATCACGTCAACTACCTGCTCATCTGCGACAACCTGCTCGACTTCTCGCATCTGCCGTTCGTTCATCCGACCACGCTTGGTGGCCCCGAGGACTACGCGAAAGTGCAGCCTGAAGTCGAGCGTATCGAAAACGGCGTGCGCGTGACGCGCTGGGTGATGAACACCGATGCGCCGCCGTTCGCGGCGGCTGTGAAGGGCTGGCCCGGCAAAGTGGATCGATGGAATATTTACGACTTCACGCTGCCCGCCATTCTGCGCATGGACTCCGGCATGGCGCCCGTCGGCACCGGTGCGCGGGACGGGATACGCGTCGATGCGGCCGAATTTCGCGGATGTCAGGCGCTGACGCCCGAAACTGAAAATTCGACGCACTACTTTTTCGCCCATCCCCACAATTTCGCGATCGACAACCCTGAGGTAACACGCTCGATTCACCAGTCCGTCGTCGATGCGTTTGATGAAGACCGGGACATCATCACGGCGCAGCAGAGAAATTTGCAACTCGATCCCGGCTTTGAAATGACGCCCTTCGGTATCGACTCGGCACTTTCGCAGTTTCGCTCGGCCGTGAAAGCCCGGCTTGAAGACGAACGCGAGGCGCGGGCACAAGCCGGAACGGAGCACTGACATGATTGAAACGAAGGTGACGGCTCTGCGCATCGAGGCGGAAGGAATAATCGGTGTCGATTTGCGTTCCGCTGACGGCTCGCCGCTTCCGCCGTTCGAACCGGGCGCGCATGTCGATGTCCATCTGCCTGGCGGCATGACGCGTCAATACTCGTTGTGCAACGAGGCTTGGGACCGGTCGCGCTATTGCCTCGGGGTCGGGCGGTCCGCGACCTCACGGGGCGGTTCGGCCTACATTCATGAGCAGCTGCGACTCGGCGACACGCTGATGATCGGCGAGCCGCGAAAGCTGTTCGGGTTGTCACCGGTCGCGAAGCGGCATCGTTTCATTGCAGGCGGCATCGGCATTACGCCAATACTCGCCATGATCCGCTGGTGCGTGCGTCACGACCTGGCGTGGGAACTCCACTATTGTGTGCGGTCGCGCGCAAATGCCGGATGGATTGAAGAACTGCACTCGTTCGGTGGAACGGTCCATTTGTATGCCGACGACGAAAATGCCGGGAGACTTCCGCACGACGTGAGCGTGATGATGCGTGATTTACGCCCCGATGAGCACGTTTATTCTTGCGGACCTGCGGGGCTGATGGACGCGGTCGCGGCACACGGCGCGCGAGCAGCGCTTTCCCCGGAGCGACTTCACTTCGAGCGATTTACCGCGCCTGTCAAGGATGACGAAGCAACAGACAACGGATCGTTCTCCGTCGTACTTTCCCGACAGGGATTACGATGCGTCGTCGAACCCGACGAGACGATTCTTGAATGCCTCGAACGCCACGGCGTTCGTGCTGCCCACGCCTGCAGGGAGGGCCTGTGTCGGAGTTGCGAAGTTGGGCTGCTGTCGGGCGAGGCGGACCATCGCGATTACGTGCTTGGCGACGACGAACGAGAGGCGAATCGATCGCTGATGATTTGTGTGTCTCGGGCGATGTCGAGCGAGTTGGTGCTCGATCTGTAGTTGCCGCTGCGCACTTGAAACCGAATTCGACTTCGCAACCACGCGCGAATCAGAAGCCACAAATGCGCCACTGGGATATTTTTTGCCGTTGATGTCAAGCGAAGCCGCAATTGCGAGTGCGCAAAAACCGATGGTGGTGCGCCAAACTCATTCACGCAAAACCTGGATGCGTCCTGCCTTGACTGCTGCCTTCAAAGCCGTCCAGTCGGCCTCATTCTGATCCGCATACGCGAGCGCGAATCGCTCGATTGCCGCGTCAAATTCACCCGACTTTCCAAGATATCCGCTGAGCAGCGCGGGGTCCCCTGCTTTCGCCATCGAATGGGCCAGCGCGTGAGCGCAACAGACCGCATATTCGTCGAGATCTTCAAAGTCGAACGTGGTGAAATCGAACGCGCCCTTCATGTCGCGCAATTGCCGCACGTAGAAGTCGTTGCCCGTGTGACGCATCTTCGACCATCCTAGAAAAATGTCGCTGGCCGACTGCAGCAGACGCTGTCCGTTCACCACACGCTGACCGTGATTGGAATAACGACTCGGCGCCAGGTAACCCTCCAGTACGGAAGTCCGCGCCTCCTTGAGTTGAAGGAACAACGGACACGCTCCATCGGCCATGAAGAGCGCCTCGTAGCAACGCGTCCCCACCGACCCAATACCGACGACGCGAATGGCGACATCCACCAGTTCATAACGATCGAACAGTGCGCGCCTGTCATCGGGGAGGGTCAAACGGTAGTCGGCGAAGAAACGCCGGACCAGCGCATCGTACTGCCTGTGATCGTGCGGGCTTGCCAGTGGGACGTGATACACGAGCGGCGGGACGTCCTTGATGCGCAGTTTGCCGTTGACCAGCTCGGTCGCATGCGTCGTCATGGAACGCGACGACTGCTGCCTCGCCCTGTCGATGACGGCCAGTTCTTTTCTTCTTTCCTCCCTCGAGCCGGCAATGGCCAGCATGCTCGCTGCCCTGAACTGGTCGTACCAGACGTCGAGCGTGTCCATCCGGCTGAACTCGGCGATCCGTTGCCGGAACGTCTCGCATAGCCTGCGCACCACACTGCGCTGGGCACGCGCCGCCAGTCCCCGTTCGCGCGCGGCAATGACGAACGACGCGGCCAGCCTGCGCACATCCCAATCAAAGGGGCCAGGCAGCGTTTCGTCGAAGTCGTTGGGGCCGAAAAGAATGCGCCGCTCCGGGCTCGCGAACAGACCGAAATTGGCCAGATGCGCATCGCCGCACAGTTGCACGATCAGGTCGGAATGCGGCAGCTTCGACAGGTCGTATGCCATCAGCGGCGCGGCGCCGCGATAGAACGCGAATGGACTCGCGACCATGCGCCCATAGCGGATGGGTATCAGCTCCGGCACCCGGCCCACGTTGGACGCGTCGAGCAGCGCGATGGGATCTCGATCGTCGATCTTGCAGTCCGCCAGCTTCGCGCGCGGCACCGTGGTGCGCGCCGCCCTGCCCTGTTCGATGCGCGCCGCCACCGAGCCACGCCCCCCAAACAACGTGGACGGATCTTCTTGTGCCGTCAGCGGGTTCGGATCGGTGCGTTGCGCAGCAGGTTCGTTACGCTTCTTTTCGGCAGCGGAGTCAGGCACCTGTCACTCCTTTTTTCGGTTCATCGTCGGATTGACTTGGTTTCATTCCGGTTTCGCAGCCGGCGCGGGTGCGGATGGCGAGAGCTTGCTGAGTGCGTCGATCGCGGCATCCACGGTCGCAAAGATCTCGCGATGCGCGCCGCCCGTATGCAGTGCCTTGTACCGTTCGATCTCATGCCGCACACCCGTCGGAAGTGCAACTGCTGCAACACCCACGCCACGCCGATCGAGTTCCACTCCCATCTGAATCAATGTTTTGCCCGCGGTGTAGTCGATATTGTTGATCTCGGATGCGTCGATCACGAGCCAACGCAACGGCGGACTCGCCTCGTTGACGAGTTTCAGCACTTCTTCAGTGAAGCGACCGGCGTTCGCATAAAACAGGTCCGCTTCGAACCGGTAGACGACGATGCCGGGCGCCGCGAGCAGGTTCGGCACCACAGGATGCGCGACCCAACGGCCGCTGGGGCCGCGCGTCAACACACGCGTGCGCAGCCGGTAGCTATGTCGCGCATGCGCGATCAGCGACAGCACCACGGCAGCGAGAATGCCGTGCATCACATCGACAAACACGACCACGCTTACCGTGAGCAACGCGACGACGAATTCGTCCTTCTGCATGCGAAAGAGTTCAATCATGCCTTTCACGTCGATCAGCTTCACGCCGATCATGAAGACGATGGCCGACAGCACGGGGGCTGGCAGAAGACTGAGCGGCTTGGTGAGGAACAGCAGCACCAGCAGCACGATCACGGCCGTCGTCAGATGGGCGGCCTGGGTGCGGCCACCCGCATCGTCGACCATCTCGGTCTTGGTCGGACTGCCGTTCACGACGAAGGTGCCGGTGAACGCAGCCGCCGCGTTCGCGGCTGCGAGGCCGATGATGTCGGCATTGTCATCGCCCTTCTCGTTGTAGCGGTTGGCGTACGCTCGCGCGGTCGCCGCACTCTGCGCAATGATGACGATAAAGCACGAGGCGGCTGTCGCCAGCACCTGATTGATCTCGTTCATATGCAGCGGCGGCATGAACAGCGATGGAAGTCCGCCGGGCACTTCACCGGTTACCGCAATGCCATGCCCGGCGAAATTCAACATCGCGCTGGCCACGATGGAGCCGATCACGGCGATCAGCGCACCCGGCGCGCGCGGCGCCAGACGCTTGCAACCGAGGATCACCGCGAGAACGGCAAGCGAAAGCGCCATGGTCGGATAATTCGCCTCGGCAATGCGTTGCAACACGCTCACGATCTGCATGACCGGACCATGCCCTTGCTTCGCGAGCCCGAACAGCCCGGCGAGTTCGCCCGCCGCGACCTGCACGCCCACGCCTGTCAGGAAGCCGATCAGAGCACTGCGAGAAAGAAAGTCGGCCAGAAAGCCCAGACGAAAGATGCGCGCAGCCACGAGCATGACGGCAACCGTCAGGGCCACGGTGCTCGTCAGGCCGACGTATTCCTTACTGCCCAATGCGGCGACGGCCGTCAGCGTACCCGCGAGGATCGCGGCTGTCGCGGAGTCTGCCGCGACCACCAGCTGGCGCGACGCACCCAGTACCGCAAATGCAATCAGCGGGAGCAAGATCGTGTAGAGGCCGGTGACTGTGGGCGTGCCGGAAATCTTCGTGTAGCCCATCACCTCGGGGATGCCCAGGGCCGCGAGCGTGATCCCGGCGATGATGTCGTGCGGCAGTTGCGCGGAATGGATGGGTAGAAGTCCCTGCAGGAATGGCATGCGATGCAGACGAGAGGCCGTGGACGCCGCTGGTTTCATGGCCTTTCCTCCACTTGGGTCGTGAGTTTGCCGACCAGCGCATTCGCCACGATCTCATCGACGATGACCACGTCGGATGCGCCGGCGATTTCGAACAACCCCTTTCGCAAGGAATTTTCGCCGGGCGCTACGATCGCGAGCGACGCATTCAGCGTATGTGCCAGCAGCGTGATGGCCAGGTTGTTATTGCTGTCGGGTGTCGTCACGACCAGCGCTTTGGCGCTGTCCAGTCGCGCACGCCTGAGCACGTCGTCGAACACGCCCGGCGAACCGAGCACAACCATATGGCCGCGATCCGCCGCCCGCTCGGCCTGATCCCGATCGCCCACGAGGACGAGCACCGTCTGCCCCGCTTCGCGCAAGCGGTTTGCGACCAGTTCACCGAGCGAATGAAATCCCACCAGCACGACGTGATTGGCAAGATGTTCGAGCTTGCGTTCCATGACCCTGTTCTCCCGATAAGCCATCACATCGTCGCCCGATAGCATGCCGGTGAGCCTCGAAACCGCGAATCCGCCGATCAGCAGCGTCGCGAACATGGCCAGCAGCATGAATATCTTTTGAGGCCGATTGAAGTCGGTAAAGTTACCGAGCGTCGTGACGAGATTGGCCCCATCCCAAAGGGCCGTAAATACTTTGTCGTGAAAAGAGGTGTTGGACGGGTCGAGCAAGACCAGCCCAGTGGCCGCGCCGCCCAGCAGCAGGAGAAGAAGAAGAATTGTAAAGCGCGCGTGGCGGCGCCATTCTCGAATACGGATGACCCCAAGGCGGGGCTCATCGACACGGAAGATCCACATCGCTACCTCGGATAGAGTACCCGTCGAGACAAGGAGCGAACCTGGTGCAACTCCGACAAGCTCCTCTTTTTTGCGCCGGTAGTCAATTGTCAAAAGCCCCGGGATCCACCGTGCCTGTGGAGCAAGGCGCCACCCCTTGTCTCGCAGACGCAGCAGGCCCACCGGGACCTCCCGGCGGATTCGTATTGGCTATACCGTGCTATACATTACGGTACCGCGTAACCAATGATTGTCGAGCGGATCGCTCGGTCGTCCCGACGCAGGTTCGACCGCCCCTGCCAGTCTCGCGTGCTTCCATGCCGTAGCGTTCATCATGAAAAAAACACTGCATGAAGGATTCCGACCGTCAGGACGGCCAATCATGGGGCGGCCTATCAGCGATATCTTGTGCACAGCTGCTGCGGCGCTTGCAATCGCCTTGGGTTCTGCCAACGCACTTGCCCAACAACCGCCTGCGTGGGGCCCGTCATTGTTTGCGCCATCGCTGGAGGCAGGCCGAGCGATCGACGCAGGCCGGAAACTGACTGTCACGCCGTTCTACATCAAACCAGCATCGGAACCACCTGCCAGGCCGGGCACGCTGGTTCGCGCGGAGCCGGCCACTGACTTCGCGTTGCCTCCGGGAGTCACGGCCACCCGCATCCTGTACCACACCCGTACAGCCGACGATACCGACACGCTGGCGACGGGCGTCGTGCTGGTTCCTTATGGCCATCCACCTCCGGGCGGATGGCCGCTGCTGGCCTGGTCCCACGGCACAAGCGGCGTAGCAATGAGTTGCGCGCCTTCCCTCATGAAGTCCCTTTTCTATGACTGGCAGGGTCTCTACGAGTACGTGACGTTAGGTTATGCCGTCGTCGCAACCGACTACGCCGGGCTGGGCACGACAAGCCGTCATGCATACCTCGACATCCTGAGCAATGCCACCGACGTCGTGCATTCAGTATCCGCGGCCCACGCGGCCGTGCCCAACCTGAGCGGCAGATGGATTGTCGTCGGGCACTCGCAAGGCGGCTTGTCCAGCCTTGGCGTCGCGGAACTGGAAGCGAGAATCAAGGATCCCGATTTTCTTGGCGCCGTCGCGCTTGCGGGGGCAAGCGATCTCAGTGACGCCATCGACAGCATCCTTTCAGTCAAACTGCCGGTGCTGAACGGACTCGTGGCCTTCTGGATCTATGGCGTGGAGACCGTTTATCCGAAATTCAAACCAAAGGACGTGCTGACACCGACAGCGTACTCGACGTACCTGGCATCTGTTGACGACGGGTGCAGCGCAGCCAGCGGCGCATTTGCAGCCATGCCGACCGACAGGATGCTTGTCCCCGGTTGGCGTCGAAACCGTTACATCAAGCAGTTCATGGAACGCAACCGGCCTGGATCGCTGCCGACTTTCGGCCCACTGCTTCTGGTCGGTGGCGGTAACGACGTGCTATTCACGCAAGCTGCCGGGCGCAAGATTGTCGATCGCATCTGTGCTGCCGGCGGACAGCTGCAATGGAAGGTGTATCCGGCGCTTGGACATGACGAGGTGGTCTATGGATCTCTGAAAGACCAGATTGGCTGGATTGCAGACAGATTCGACGGAAAGGCTGCGCCGAATGACTGTGTGTCCCGGTGACCTGATCTGACGTACGCACGGCCTTGCGGTGAACGCTGATAGCGACGCCGGTGCAAGGCCGTTCAGTGGCGCCTGCGGTTGACGCGAATGGCAACAGGTAGCGTTCCGACTTTGAACGGCCGCTATCGCGGCGTAACGAAAGTCTCTTGTGGGTGGCGGATTCAACCGGTCGATGAAGTCCCGGCGGTTCGAGAGGCAGCTTGGGGTCGAGAACCGGCATCCGCGACGAGCCACATTGAACGATCAGCGAAACTCGCAATCAGTGAACCCAGCATAGCGAACTGATCGACACAACGCAGTGCCCGCTTACTGCCCCTCCGCCGCCCCCTGCTTCTTCTGCAACCTCGCCGGCAACCGCCAGTTCCCACTCCGCCGCAATCCGTCGACGAACTTCGCACGCTCATCCGGCGTCAACGTCGCCGCGAAATCGACCACGCTCCGCTCGACCTGTCCGCGCAACGCACTGTCCGCCGCTCGAGTACGATCGAGCGCCGCATCGATCGCCGGACGATCGAGTTGCGGCGCGGCCAGCAAATCCAGCACCGTGATCCGCCCATCGCGCCCTTCCCGCGCGAAATCTCGACCGTCCTTGCGCGCCGCCTTCAGCGCCGCGGCGAACTCCTGCCGACGCGCATCGGACAATTCGTCCGCGGCGAACCGCAACGCGGTACGTTGTCCGGGCATCCCGCCCGCATGCAACTCGCGATGCGTCGAGAACCACTGATACACGCCGCCGCCAATCGCGCCGAGCATGAACACGTTCAGCACGACGGACCCGACGAGAATGAATTTCCAGCCGCGTTCGCTCATTCGTCGCCTCCGTCGATGCTCGGGCCACCGAAGGTCGTCGTCAGGTAGCCCGGTTCGTGTTGCGCGATCGGCGCGCTACCGAGCATCAGCATCGACACGGCCACCGCACCCGCCAGCGCGCCGGCCAGCCCGACGCCCGCGAACGCCGCGCCCGACCACCACACTTTTCCTCGCCGCCGCGCACGTTGCGGCGCGGGCGCCGACGCGACGATGCGTTCGACGAGCGCCGGCGCGGGCGGCGCGACCGTATCCTGCATGAGCCACGCATCGAGCTCGGCGGCATCGTCGAGCGCCGCCAGCGCGTCGCTCGGATGCGCTTGCGCCCACGCTTCGGCCGCCGCGCGTTCGTCTTGCGGCCAGCGCCGCGCATCCGAGCCGTACGCGGCGACGATGGTACGGAATCGTTCGGGTGTCATCGCTTGTCCTCGCTAGGTGGGTCGCCGGCCAGTTGCGCGCGCAGGTTGCGCCTCGCGCGCGCGAGCAGGCTTTCCAGCGCATCGACGGTGATGCCCATCAGGTTGGCCGCTTCAACGTTCGACATGTCCTGATAGTACTGGAGCACGAGCGCTTCCCGCTGCCGGGGCGGCAACGCGGCGAGCGCCTGGCGCACGCGCGCGTCGCGCGAGCGCAACTCTGCTTGCGCGGCCGGCTCGGGTTGCGTGTCGGGCACGTCGGGCAGCGTGTCGACCGGCTCCTCGCGCCGCCCACGCAAGCGGTCGTAACACAGGTTCAGCACGACGCGATGCAGCCACGTGTCGAAGCGCGCTTCGCCGTCCCGCCAGCGCGGCGCTTGATTCCAGATCCGCAGGAAGGTTTCCTGCGCAACGTCTTCGGCTTCGGTCCGGTCGCCGAGCATGCGCGTCGCGAGCGCGAGCAATCGCGGCAGCTTGCGTGCGACGAGCACGCGCACGGCCGACGCGTCGCGCGCGCCGACCCGCGCGACGAGTTCCGCGTCCGGATCGGCGTCGCTCAACGCAGGCTGCTCCGCAACGTGCCGTGCGAACGCCGCATGCTGCAGGCGGGCAGGCCCGCCGTCCGGCTGAAGCTCATCGTCGTGCTCTCCTTGCATGCGTCGTGCCGGCACCGGACGGCGCCATGCCGACGCTTCGGCAGCGCGCCCGAGATTGATCCGGCCGGTTTCGTCGACATCCGGTTCGAACGGCATATCGATCCTGTCGATCGCCCGCCGGCCGGCGCGATCAATATACGACGACCGGCGCGGGCCGGTAATACACCGGACGCGCCGGCACCACGACACAGCCGGCCAGCAAGACGGCCGCGGCTGCCAGGATCACGAGAGTTCGAAAAGGCATGGCTCGCCTGATGAGGTTACGTGGAAGTCCCGCCACACGGGCGCTGCGCGCCGCGCGGCACGCTGCGCATCACGCCCAGTGACCGGGCACCCAGCGCCAGTTCGGGCCACGCGCGGCCCAATGCCCGGGCACCCAGTGATAACCGGCGCGCACCCCTTGCCAGTGCCCGGGAATCCACACGTAGCGGCCATGCCGCCAGTGCCAGTGGCCCTGATCCCACACGTAGCCCGCGCGCGGCGCCGGCATCACTTCGACGCGCGGCGGCGGCGGTGCGACCGGCGCGACGATGACGGCCTGGGCGAATACGGCGGACGTCGCCAGCGCGGCTGCGCATGCCGCGGCAAACCGTAATGAAATGGAAAGTTTCATGCAAGACTCCGAAGCGTCGTGTATCGACCGTTCATGCCAGGAAGCGGCCGTTCATGCGTTAAACGACGCATCCGGCAAAAATCCGTCGCGACACCGGCAAATAAATTTCCGCCGCGCCCGCAACGAACGCCGCACGCCCATCGACGCATCGGGTCCGTACGGTGATGACCGCCTGTCACAACCCGGCAAAACTGCGCTTCGACAATGCGTGTCACCGGGATCCCGCTCGTTTCCGGCCCACGCCCCCGACGCGCTCGCGCACGACCGGGCGGTTCCGCATTTCGCGTGTCATTCAACGAAAATACGATCATGTCGAACCAGGACAACTTCCCCGCCGAGTCGAACGAGTCGAACGAGCCGGCCGCTTCCGTATCGCGTCGCGGCTTCCTGAAACTGGCCGGCGTCTCCGGCCTCGCCACCGCCGCGGGCGGGCTCGCGGCCGCCCGTGCCGCCGCGTCGAACCCGGACGGCACACCCGAGCAGGTGCACCTGACGTGGGGCAGCGACCCGGCGTCCGAAGTCGTGATCACGTGGGCGTCGCTCGCGCCGGCCGTCAATCCGCGCGCGCGCATCGTCGCCGACGGCGAGCCGGCACGCACCGTGCATGGCGTTCAGCGCCTCTACACCGACGGCCTGAACGGCGAAACCGTGTTCACGTACCACGCCCGCGTGCACGGCCTGAAGCCGAACACGCGCTACCGCTACGAACTCACGGCCGACAACGACAGCAACGCCGCGCAGCCGTTTGCCGCCACCTTCACGACCGCGCCGCGCGGGCGCGCACCGTTTCGCTTCACGAGCTACGGCGACCTCGCGACGCCGAACGGCGCGTGGGTGCTGTCGTCGCCGCAAAGCCGCTTCGCGGTGCAGGCGGTCGAGCAGTTCCAGCCGCTGTTCCACCTGCTGAACGGCGACCTCTGCTACGCGAACCTGAACCCCGCGCACCAGCCGGAAGTGTGGCGCGACTTCGGCAACAACAACCAGACGTCGGCCGCGAATCGCCCGTGGATGCCGTGCCCCGGCAATCACGAGATCGAATTCCACAACGGCCCGCAGGGGCTCGACTCGTATCTCGCGCGCTATACGCTGCCCGAGAACGGCACGCGCTTTCCGGGCCGCTGGTACAGCTTCCGCGTGAGCTCGGTGCTGTTCATCTCGCTCGACGCCGACGATGTCGTGTACCAGGACGCGGCCGCCTTCGTCGGCGGCCCCGCCCCGCTGGTGCCGGCCGCGAGCACCGGCCACGCGCCGATCGAACCGGGCACGTCGTTCTACGTGCGCGGCTACAGCAACGGCGAGCAGACGCGCTGGCTCGAACATACGCTGCGTCACGCGTCGCACGACGACGACATCGACTGGATCGTCGTGCAGATGCACCAGGACGCGCTGAGCTCGTCGAAAACGGGCAACGGCTCGGACAAGGGCATCCGCGAGGCGTGGCTGCCGCTGTTCGACCGTTACGGCGTGGACCTCGTGCTGTGCGGTCACGATCACGACTACGAGCGCAGCTACCCGGTGCGCGGCTGCAATCACCGCGCGGGCGTCGATGCCTCGACCGGCGAAGTCGTCGAGACGCTGCAGCCGCGTCCGGTCGGGTCGACGGATCCCGACCGCACGACGTTCGACACGAGCCACGGCACGATCCACCTGATCCTCGGCGGCGGCGGCACCAGTGCGCCGCTCGACGTGTACGGCGAGAACCCGGCGACCGGCTATGCGCAGGCCAAGGTTTTCACGAAGCCGAACCGGCCGGTGCCGGGCACGGCGGCGAACACGTTCGTGCGCAAGCCGGCCGATGCGCTGGAGGATGCGATCTGGTCCGCGCGCCGCGATACGGGCACGGGCTACGGGATCGCGGTGTTCGATCACGATCCGGGCAAGCCGGGCGGCCACACGACGATCACGATGCGCTACTACCACGCGCCGGGCGCGGATCAGCACCCGAGCGCGCAGTACGAGTTGTTCGAGACGATCGAGCTGAGCAAGAAGCGCGGCGAGCGCTGATGCGGCTGCCGGCCGCCGCGCGTCATGCCGCGGCGGCCGGCGGAACGTTCGATCATGCGGGCATCGCGTGCACCGCGCGCTATCCGCTTGCCCGGCCCCCATCCACCGCAAGTCGCCCCGACCTCTAGCTTCGCGACTCGAGCGCGATGCGCACGGCCAGTCCCGCCAGCACGGTCCCCATCAACCAGCGCTGCCCCCGTGCCCAGACCGGCCGATCGGCAAGAAACCCCGCGATCGAGCCGGCCATGCTCGCGATCAGCGCGTTGACGCAGACGCTGACCGCGATCTGCACGCAGCCCAGGGCCAGCGATTGCACGAGCACACTGCCGTGCCCCGGCGAAATGAACTGCGGCAGCAGCGACAGATACATCACCGCGATCTTCGGGTTCGCGAGGTTGGTGACGAAGCCCATCGTGAAGAGCCTCGCGTCGCTGTCGTGCGGCAATTGCCGGACCTGAAACGCCGAGCGGCCGCCCGGCTTGAGCGCCTGCCACGCAAGATACGCCAGGTACAGCGCGCCTGCGAAACGCAGCGCGTCATACGCGTACGGCACGGTCAGCACCAGCGCGGTGATGCCGAATGCCGCGCAGAACATGTAGAACACGAACCCCAGCGCCACGCCGCCGAGCGACACCAGCCCCGCGCGGCGCCCCTGGCAGATCGAGCGGGAAATCAGGTAGATCATGTTCGGGCCGGGCGTCAGGACCATGCCGAGCGACACGAGTCCGAAAGCAATCAGGGTGGGCAAGGCCGGCACGGTGGTCTCCTTCGACGCAATGAAGTCAGGGCGGGTGTCCAGCAATGTATTGCATGTCGATAGCGATCGGCATGAATAAACTGCAAGCCACCCATGAGCGCGCTTCATCGCGTCATTGCCTGCCGATGCGCTAGCTGCCCTTTTTCGTCCGGGCCTGAATCGCCTTTCCTGCCTTCGCGCGTTGCGCGTCGACCAGCTTCACGAATGCGTCGGCGACCGCATTGCCGGTCGCGTTCCACGACAGCCGAACGGAACGATGCAGCCTGGGCGACAGCTCCAGCACCCGGCCGCCGAACCGTGTATAGGTGAGCGTGATGCTCGGAACGATCGACACCCCCATTCCCGCCTCGGCCATCGACAGGATGGTCCGCATCTCGACCACGTTGAACGCCGCGCGAAGCGACGCCCCGTTGCGCGCGAAGTAATCGGCGATGACCGGCCCGCACCCCGCCTTCGAGAAAATGAACGGCATCGCGGACAACAGTTTCGCCGACACGCGCTTGCGGCCGTCGAACATGCCGTCCGCCGCCACCGCGACGAAATCCTCGTCGAGCAGCGGCAGATTGTGCGCGAAGGTCTTCGTGCCGGCGACCACGCCGATATCGGCGGTGCCGTCCTCGAGCCACCCTTCGACTTCCGCGTCCGTGCCTTCGAGCAGCACCGCCGTCACGCCCTCGTGCGCCTCTTTCAACGCCTCGAGCGCGGGGACGACGAAGGCAAGCGATACGCTCGGCAGCGACGCGACGACCAGCCGCCCTTCGAGCTTGCCGCGCGCGAGGCCGAACTGCTGGCGCAATGTCTGCGCTTCCCGAACGACGTTCTGCACGTACGGCCACAGACGTTCGCCGGCAGCGGTCAGGACGACCGGCTGGCGGTCGCGCAACAGCAGCTTGACTTCGGTGATGTCCTCCAGCTCGGTCAACGCGTGGCTGATCGCGGACTGGCTGCGGCTGAGCCGGTCGGCCGCGGCCGTGAGCGAGCCGAGTTCGACGACGGCAGCCAGGGCCTGCAATTGCGCGAGCGTCATCTCGCCTCCTTGTTTCGGGTCATGTATTTTTCACATGATAGGGCGACGCGTCATGAATGGGTTCGAAGCAGGCCAACGGGCTTCGACGGCGCGCGATCCCGCGATCACGACCGATGCGCCGCGCCGCGCGCGGGCAAGATTCAGCCTCGGACCGTGTCGAATGCGGTCGCCCTCGCTCGTGCCGGCGCGGCAAAACGTGCCCCTCGGCACCCGATCCGGCGCACTCGGCCGCATCGCACCCGCGAGTCCAGTCCCCGCCCGCTACCGCGCTCAGCCGCGATCCTCAAGACGCGTTAGACTGTCCCGATGGAACAATGCCGTTATTGCCAGAGAATCCGCGATGAATGGGATTGCCACGGGGACGAATGCCGCCGGGCAATCGCGAAGGCACTGCGCCGGCAGCGCGCGGGCCTGCCGATGGTGCCCGATCGCATCCGCAACGAGCTGCCGTCCGGCGCACCGACCCAGCAGGTGATCGCCGTCCTGTCGCGCCAGCGCCTGCGGGCGCGCCGCGGCAACGAGGAACGCCGCGAGCGCAAGGAAATCGACGACGCCGACGGCGTCTGATCCGGCAACGCCTCCGTCCCGCCCTTCTTCTGGCGCCACGCCGCCGGCCGCTCGCGCCTGCGCGGCATACGCTTCTCCATCCCGTGCGCCGGCCCGTTTGCAATTCCCGCAATACACAATGGGGACGGAACGAATTTCCCTCGCTATTATTGCCGCGCTCGCAAGGATCTTTCGCTATAACCCACGTTTACCCTGAATCATCCGAAGCCTACGATGTAATCAATCGCTTACGACATTGTGTCGACAGCGAAGTCACTAAAACATCGGAGGTCATCATGAAATCGCTCGTTTCCGCAGTCGTTGCCGCTGTCGCCCTGTCCGCTTCGTTCGGCGCATTCGCTCAAAGCACCGTGACCCGCGCACAAGTGCGCAACGAACTCGTCCAACTCGAAAACGCCGGCTACAAGCCGAGCCAGTCGAGCCCGCACTACCCGAACGACCTCCTGGCAGCCGAAGCACGTGTGCGTGCCGCCGACGCCAGCGGCTACGGCGCGCAAGCAGCCCCGGTCGTCCAGGGCGGCGCACCGGTAGTCAAGCCGCAGAACGCGCGCGACTCGGTCTACTTCGGCCACTAAGCCCGCCGCCGCGCGCATCGCGCGCAGTCCGCCGCAAGCTACGACGAGCCCGTCCCGCGACGGGCTCGTCGCGTTTGTGCCACCCGCGCGGCCGGCGTCCCGTCATCGGCTGCCACCCGCCGCCATGCGGCCGGCGGTATCTGGGCCGCCGCTGCCCAGCAGTTCCTGATAACGCACGCACGCGCACTGCGCGGACGCCTTCGCCGCATACATCGCCGCGTCGGCCTTCACCAGCAGTTCCTCGGCCGACGCGCCGTCGGCCGGATATTCGCTGACGCCGATGCTCGCACCCACGGCCAGGTGCCGGTCGCCGAACTCCAGTTCCTCGGCCATCACGATCTGGATACGCGACGCGATATCGCCGATCACCACCGGCGATCGCACGTCCGACAGCAGCACGATGAATTCGTCGCCGCCGAGCCGCGCGGCCATATCGCCGCTGCGCAGCACCTGGCTCAGCCGTTTCGCGACCGCGACGAGCGTGCGATCGCCGGCCGCATGTCCGTGCTGGTCGTTGATCTGCTTGAAACGATCGAGATCGACGAACATCACCGCCAGCCCCTCGCTCGCGGCGGCCGCATGCCTGATCGCGGCATCGAGATGCTCCATGAACAACAGGCGGTTCGGCAGACCGGTCAACGGATCGTGACCAGCGAGGTGCGTGAGCTCCAGCTGCTTCGCGCGCAGCATCGCGACCTGCGTGCGGATCTCGACACGCATGCTGTCGAAACAACGCGCCAGCACGCCGATCTCGTCGGCCCGTGCAACGGGCAGCCGTTCGGCGGCCGGATCGTCGAACACGTGGGTGGCCGCGCGCGCGAGCATCTGCAACGGCCGCGTGATCGCGCGCGCGAACAGGATCGCGAGAATCACCGCCGCCACACTCAGCAAGAGCACCATCCGGATGATCCGTTCGCCGAGAATCCCGGCCGGGGCCAGCACGTCCGTGAGCGGACGCGCCATGCCAAGCACGACGAAGCGGTTGCCCTCGCTGTTGCCGAACGGCGTGCGCACGAACGCGAACATCTGGCCCGGCGCATCGTCGGGCTGCGTGAGACCGTCGAGCGTCACGTTCGTGCGCATGCCGACGAACAGCAGCCGCGTGGCGGGAAAGCTGTCCTGCATCAGCACGCGCCGCCCGCGATCGAAGCCGAACGTCTGCGACGGATCGGGATGCACGATGAAATCGCCCCACTCGTTCGCGAGATACACCGCGTAGTCTTGCGGCAAATCGCGCTCGAGCCGATCGAACACACGCGACAGTTCGATGTCGACGACCAGCGCGCCGACCACCTGGCCGACCGTGTCGACGACCGGCGTGCCCACGCGCAGGATCGGCAGCCCTTCGGCCGCATGCGAACCGGTCTCGTGATTGATCACGATCGGCGACAGGTAGATATGACCGGGCGCCGTCGCGAGCGTATCGATGACGTAGGAAAACTGCCCTTTCTCCTGGAATGCACTCTCCGGCAGCACGACGATGCCGCGCGCGTCGCGATCGACGCGGATCCGTTCGAGCCCGTAATTGCCGCGCGCGATCAACCGGATCTGCAGGTACTCGGGGTGATTCCTCATGAAGCTGCGATACACGTGCTCGAGCCGCGTGCGCGGCGCGCGATCGGCGGTGTCGCCGCCGGCGACCAGCGCCGACGAAGGCAATTGCGCGAGCACGAGGGCATCGTCGGCCACGTCGGACAGTGCGGTCGTGAAGCGCTGTCCGAGCAAGTGCGTCGACATCAGCAGGCTGTGCTGCGCTTCCTGCACGAGCATCGTCCGGTTCGCGCGGTACGTGTAGTAGCCGGTCGTGCCGGACGCGATCACGCCGATGCACGCGAACAGCACCGACAGCTTCGACGTGAGCCCGAGCATGATCATTTTTCGAACCACTCCGGCCGGTCGCCCGACACGATGCGGCTCCACAGCGACTCGCGCCGCGCGATGTCCTCGACCGGCTGGATCCACACGAGGTGCTGGTGGCCGGTCTGGAGACCGGATGGCGGCGCGAGCGTATTCGCGAGCCCCTGGCGCTCGGTCAGCAGCGCGCCGATCACCGGTTCGAGCATGTAATTGATCCAGGCGAACGCGAGCTCGCGATGCTCCGCGCCACGCGTGACGCCCCAGCAGTCGAGCCACGCGAGCGCGCCTTCGTCCGGAATCACGTAGCCCACATCCGCACCGGCGCGACGCAGTTGCTCGACCTGCTGCGTGCCGTAGTTGCCGAACATCAGCGCCGCGCGATGCCGGATGAACAGCGCGGTCGCTTCTTCGGGAAGCGTGTAATACGTGAGCAGATTGCGTCGCAGGTCGATCAGCTTGTGCGCGACGGCAAGCGTCTGCGCGGGCGACAGGTGAAACGGATCGGCATAGCCGAGCGCGAGCGCGGCGAACGAAAAATTATGCTGCGCGCTGTTGAAGTCGAGCACCTTGCCGCGGTAGCGCGGGTTCCAGAGCTCGAGCATCGAGCGCGGCGGGGCCGGCACCTGCTTGCGATCGTAGATCAGCCCCATCGACGAATACGTGAACGGAATCGCGTAGGTCGAGCCGTTGCGCACGAGCCCGCCGATCGTCGCGAGTTGCTGGAAATTCGGCAGCTGCCGCCGGCGGTTCGGGATCTGCGACAGGTCGATCGGCGTGAGCAGGTCGTCGCGCGCGTAGCGCTGGATCTCGGCCGTGTTGGCCGCGAGCACGTCGTACGGCGGCGGCGATGCGCTGTGCATCCGCGTCCACAACGCTTCGTCGGAATCGACGAACGTCACTTCGACGCGTACATGAAACTGCGTCTCAAATGCATTGACGACATCGCTGTCCGCATAACCGGGCCACGCGAGTACACGCAGTACGTTGTCGCCGACGGTCTCGGGAGAAGCGGCACACGCTGGCAGGCCCGGCAGGCCGAACGTCAGGACGACCAGCAACCGACATACGGCACGGCGCGCAAGCCGGCGCGCGCCGATTCGACTGATCAATCGGTCCCCGTCCGAATTCCCCGTATGCATTCGACTTTCCTTTTTTCGAGTCGATGCGCGATCGTGCAACAAGACCATAAAAAATATAGCCGCGCAATTGGAACAAGCCGCACGCGCACCGTGTCCGCCCATGCCGAGCGAGATGCGTGCGTGCGTTCGATCGCGTGTGGTCGCGGGCAAACGATCGCATATCAGCAAATAAAGAATGATCAGGAGAAAGTCGTTACGCTATGTCGGCCGATTGCGGTTGCGAAAAGGCTGGCAATTCCTACCGCATCTGAAACGATGAAGTCGGTCTCGGATCGCCTCGGCGCGTTCCTGATTCACCGAACGGCTCGACTGCACCGGCTCTCCACAGGATGCAATGCGGTGTCCGCGCGCGAGTATGTTGATCGCACCGACCACATCGGCATGGGTCCTCACACCCGCAGCCGACACAACCGAACGCGGTCTGACTTACGCAAGCACAAGAAGCGCCACTAAAGCGCGACCGCCAGCCGCCGTCGCGCTTTTCTTTTCGGGCCGCCCGTCGGACAATGAGCGCGCCCGCCGGCGCGGCGCCGCACCGGCCCCGCGCGCGACGGCCACGTGCTCCCGTCCGCACCGATGAAACGCTACGAAACCCTCGCTCACACGATCGCCGACGAAATCCGCAACGGCAACCTCGCGGTCGGCACGCGCCTGCCGTCGCTGCGGCAGATCATCGCGCAGCATGGCGTGAGCCAGTCGACGGTGTTTCGCGCGTACTACCTGCTCGAACAGTGGGGGTTGATCCGCGCACGCGAACGCTCCGGTTATTACGTCGCGCCGGGCGCGAGCCCCGCGGCGAACGCGCCCGCGAAACGCCGCGCGAGCCGCGCCGGCGCGACCCGCAAGGTCGACATCAGCGATCTCGTGTTCTCCGTGCTCGACGCCGCGACGCAGCCCGGCATCGTGCCGCTCGGCTCCGCATTTCCGGCGCCGCAACTGTTTCCGCTGCAGCGCCTCGCGAAGTCGCTCGCGCAGGCGACGCGGCTCGTCAGCCCGTGGAGCACGGTCGTCGACCTGCCGCCCGGCAACGAGGCACTGCGCCAGCAGATCGCGCGACGCTATCTGGCCACCGGCATCGCGCAACCCGTCGACGAGATCGTCGTCACGAACGGCGCGCTGGAAGCGCTGAACCTGTGCCTGATGGCCGTCACGCGGCCCGGCGATGTCGTCGCGGTCGAGTCACCCGGCTTCTATGCGGCGCTGCAGGCGATCGAGCGGCTCGACCTGCGTGCGGTCGAGATTCCCGTCGATCCGCATACGGGCCTCGATCTCGAGGCGCTCGCGAACGCGCTCGAGCGACACGACATCCGCGCGTGCTGGTTCATGACCAATTTCCAGAATCCGACCGGCGTCACGCTGTCGGCCGACAAGAAGCGCGCGCTCGTGGAGATGCTTGCCGCGCGCGAGGTGCCGCTGATCGAGGACGACGTGTACGGCGAGCTGCATTTCGGTGCCGACTACCCGCTGCCCGCGCGCGCCTACGACCGGCACGGCCTCGTGATGCATTGCAGTTCGTTCTCGAAGACGCTCGCGCCCGGCTACCGGATCGGCTGGGCCGCCGCCGGCCGTTTCGCGGAAAAGGTGCAGCGGCTCAAGCTGATGACCACGCTGTCGGCGAGCATTCCCGCGCAGGTCGGCATCGCGAACTATCTGGAGCATGGCGGCTACGATCGTCACCTGCGCAAGCTGCGCAGTACGCTGCAGACGCAGCTCGCCCGCATGGACGACGCGCTGCGGCGCTGGCTGCCGCCCGGCGTGGAATGGGTGCGGCCGGACGGCGGATATTTCCTGTGGCTGTCGTTTCCCGACGCGATCGACGCGATGGAACTGCATCGCCAGGCGATCGCGCGCGGCATCAGCTTCGCGCCGGGACCGCTGTTCTCGGCCGCGCACGGCTTCGAGCGCTGCGTGCGCGTGAACTTCGGCCATCCGTGCAACCGCGAGATCGAACGCGCGATCCGCGTGCTCGGCGAGCTGGTCGCCGAACCGGCGGTACGCAAGGCCGGGTAAGCCCGCGCAAGCCGCACGCAAGCCGCCGCCGTGCAGCCGGCGCGCAAACGGGTTACATTGCGAGCCTCTTCGCTCCTTCTCACGAGCCCCATCTGATGAGCGCATTGCCCTACCTCGATCACGCCGCGCTGCTGAAGCTCGCGGCCGAAGCCGCAGGCGTCACGCTGCCGTGCACCTGCACGAAGACGTCGCTGGCCGGCTGGACGAGCCTGCCGCTGTCGCTGCAGGACACCCAGCTCGCCGAAGTGGCGACGCTCGCGCCGCCCGACGACCCCGAGCCGACCTACGACGAATACCATCCGGCCGGCACGCGCTACTGGTCCGACGACGCGCCGATCGCACCGCGCCACTTCCCGTACAACCGCTGCAACGTCAGCCGCTGCGTGACGTGCGGCCGGCTGTTTCTGCGCTACCAGGAAGGCGGCGGCTACTTCATCGACCAGCGCATCCGCGCACTCGATCCGGCGTTGATCGTCGACGCACCCGTGCAAGCCTGAATCTCACCCGGGCGAGCGCCACGCAGGCCCGGCGTTCGCCGGCGCGCCATCGATCTGCTGCGCCGTTTTCGTCCCGATCTGCTGCTTGTCCCGCCGCGCCGCGTTCCCTACGCTGTCTCCGGTTGCCCGACATCCGTCGCAACGTCCCCTCCCGAGCGGCGCCCCTGCGTCGCCGCTCATCTCGCGTATCACGTCATGTACCGATATACCGATTTCGACCGGGCGCTCGTGCACAGCCGCGCCGCCCAGTTCCGCGATCAGCTCGAGCGCTGGCAGCACGGCACGCTGAGCGAGGACGCGTTCCGGCCGTTGCGCCTGCAGAACGGCTGGTACGTGCAGCGCCATGCGCCGATGCTGCGCGTCGCCGTGCCGTACGGCGAACTGTCGAGCGCGCAGCTGCGCGTGCTCGCGCGGATCGCACGCGACTACGACGTGCCCGACGACGCCACCTATCGCGCCGCCTGCGACGCGCAGGCGTTGCTCGGCACGCTGCGCCTGCCGACCGGCAACGCGCACTTCACGACCCGCACCAACGTGCAGTTCAACTGGATTCCGCTCGCGAAGGCGGCCGACGTGATGGACCTGCTCGCGACCGTCGACATGCACGGGATCCAGACGAGCGGCAATTGCATCCGCAACATTTCGTGCGACGAACGCGCGGGCGTCGCGCCGGACGAGATCGCCGATCCGCGTCCGTTCGCCGAGGCGATGCGCCAGTGGACGACGCTGCATCCGGAATTCGCGTTCCTGCCGCGCAAGTTCAAGATCGCGATCACCGGCGCGGCCGAGGACCGTGCGGCGACCGACTGGCACGACGTCGGGCTGAAGCTCGTGCGCAACGACGCCGGCGAACTCGGCTTTCGCGTGAGCGTCGGCGGCGGCATGGGCCGCACGCCGTTGATCGCGACGCTGCTGCGCACGTTCCTGCCGTGGCAGCACGTGATGAACTACATCGAGGCGATCGTCCGCGTGTACAACCGCTACGGGCGGCGCGACAACAAGTACAAGGCGCGCATCAAGATCCTCGTGAAAAGCGAGGGGCAGCGCTATATCGACGACGTCGAGGAAGAATTCCGCCAGATCGTCGAGCACGACGGCGGCCCGCACACGATCCCGCAGGCCGAGTTCGACCGCATCGCGGCATCGTTCGTCCCGCCGCGGCTGAAGTCGCGCACGCTCGACCTCGGCGCCGCCGAAGCACGCATGACCGCGCACGCCAATCGCCATCCGGCCTTCGCGCGCTGGCTCACGCGCAATGTCGCCGCGCACCGCGCCCCCGCGCTGCGCATCGTCACGCTGTCGTTCAAGCGCCGCCTGCAGGCGCCCGGCGACGCGTCGCCCGAGCAGCTCGACGCGCTCGCCGAGCTTGCTGACCGCTTCTCGGCCGGCGAGGCGCGCGTCACGCATGCGCAGAACGTGGTGCTGCCGTGGGTGCACGTCGACGACCTGTTCCTGCTGTGGGAACACGCGCGCGCGATCGGCGTGGCCAGTGCGAACGTCGGACTCCTGACCGACATGATCGCGTGTCCGGGCGGCGACTTCTGCGCGCTCGCGAACGCCCGCTCGATCCCGATTGCCGACGCGATCGCCGAACGGTTCCAGGATCTCGACATGCTGCACGACGTCGGCGACATCGACCTGCACATCAGCGGCTGCATCAACTCGTGCGGCCACCATCACAGCGGGCACATCGGCATCCTCGGCGTCGACAAGGACGGCGCGGAGTGGTACCAGGTGACGCTCGGCGGCTCGGACGGCTCGAGCGCGAGCGGCGCCGCCCGGCCGGGCAAGGTGATCGGACCGTCGTTCTCGGCGGACGAGATCGTCGATGTCGTGGATGCGCTCGTCAACGTGTATCTCGACGCGCGGCTCGACGCCGACGGGCGTTGCGAGCGATTCATCGACACGGTGCGCCGCATCGGCGCCGAACCCTTCAAGGCCGCGGCGAACGACGCACGTCACCACGCGGAGCACGCATGAAACCGACCGACGAACCCGCCAGCACGAACCCGCGCATCCGGCTGCTGACGCCGGCCGAACACGCCGACGACGCAAACACGTCCGGCACCGCTGCCCTGACGATCGGCAACGACGAGGAACTGCCGCCGCTCGCCGCACGGATCGCGCAGGCCACGCGCATCGACCTGCATTTCCCGTCCTTCACCGACGGCCGTGCGTACAGCCAGGCGTACCTGCTGCGCAAGCGCTTCGGTTTTACCGGCGACCTGCGCGCGACGGGCGACGTGCTGATCGACCAGCTGCTGCTGATGGAGCGCACCGGATTTTCGAGCGCGGTGCTGGGTGCCGATGCCGATCTCGCGGCCGCGCAGCGGCAGCTCGACCGGTTCCCCGGCTTCTATCAGCGCGACGCGAGAACGGCGACACCGCGGCAGGACGCCGCGACGCACGCCGAAAAGTAAAAACGGGCGGCCCGCAGGCCGCCCGTCCGATGAACCGCAAGCGCCGCGCCCGCCGCGAAGCGGGCGCCGGCGTTCAGCGCGCCGCCACCGGCTTGCCGAACGCGCCGAGGATCTTCTTCTCGAGCGCGATGTAGTCGTGGCCGAAGTGGTGGTCGCCCCCCGTCTTGATCACGTCGGCGCCGGTATTCGCGAGCGCCGGGCACATCGTGTCCTGCTCTTCCGCGCCGTAGAAACACTGCACGAGCGACGGCGGCACCTTCGCGATTTCCGGCGCGACCTTCATCGCCTTGTCGCTCGCCGGCATCCCGAGCCAGCCCGTCACGCGGATCTGGAAATCCGCCGACGGCGCGAAACCGAGCAGCGACATCACCGCGACCTTGTCGCGCAGGTCGGCCGGCAGCCGGTTGTACGCGAACGGCATCACGTCCGCGCCGAACGAGTAGCCGACCAGCGCCACGCGGTTCGCATGCCAGCGCGCCATGTACGTGCGCATCACGCGCGCCAGGTCGCGGCTCACCTGTGCGGGCGGCTTCTCGCTCCAGAAGTAGCGCAGGCTGTCGATGCCGACCACCGACACGCCGTCACGCTGCAGCGCCTCGGCGATCGTCTTGTCGAGATCGCGCCAGCCGCCGTCGCCCGAGATCACGATCGCGAGGCGGTCGCTGCCGCCCTTGGCCGGCAGCTCGACGAGCGGCAGGTCCGACACGTCGAGCTCGTCGTTGCTGCTGGTGTCGTGCAGGTGCGACGTGACGAGCGACACGAGCTTCGCGGTGTCGCCGGCCGCGGCCGTTTCGACGAAGCCCGGCATCGCGCGACGCACGATCGTCGGATCGGGCGGGCACGGCTTGAAGCGCGCATCGAGCTTCGCCGCCGGCTCGACCGACACGACGCCGGCAATCGTGTTCTCCGGCGCCATCGCCAGAATCTGCTTCGCGATCGCGCCGCCCTGGCCCACGCCCGCGACGATCGGCGTGTAGTAGCGCGCCGATTGCGCGAGGCGTTCGAGCTGGTGGCTGACCGCCTCGGCGTCGCCGTCGAGGTGGTGACAGGTTTCCTGCTTCGCGGCAAGGTTCGCCGCATAGCGCGCCGAATCCACGCCGACCGTCATCGCGCCCGCTTTCGCGAGCGCGTCGGCCGCCTGCTGGTCGGCGGCGCCCCAGCCGCGCTCACGCGAGAACAGCACGACGAAGCCGCGCAGCGGACCGCTCGGCTTCGTCACGGTCACGGGGCCGTAGCGGCCGCCCGACACGGTTTCCGGTTTCGCCGCGGCCGGCTGCGCCGCGAGCGCGGCGCCGGCCAGCATCATTCCCGCGCAGGCGACTGCCGCCTGCGCGATACCCTTCTTCAACGTCATGAGCGCCGACCTCCAGCCAGCAGGGACAGATCCGCGAGCGTGACGAACACGCCGACCGAGCCCGAGGCCGCGAGATAGCGCGGCTCCCAGTGCGGCTCGAACTTGCTCTTGAATGCACGCAAGCCACGGAAGTTGTAGAAGCGGCCGCCGAAGCGCCAGACCATCAGCCCGAACCGGTGCCACGGCGACGGCATCTTCGCCGCCCCCATCCCCGAGAACGGCGCGATACCCAGGCTCAGCTTGCGGAACCCCGCTTCCTTCAGATGCAGCGCGAGCTGCGTAAACAGATACTCCATCGCATACGGCGACGCTTCCGGCAGATGACGCATCACGCCGACCGTCGCCTCGGTGTTGAGGTCGGTCGTCATGAACGTGACGAACGCGATCGGCTTGTCGGCCTGGCGCACCAGCATCACCGACTGCGTCGCGAGATAGCCGTCGTGGAACGCGGCCACCGAGAAGCTCTTTTCGCGCGCATCGCGGCTGTCGAGCCAGCCGTCCGAGATGTCGCGCAGCGCCGGCAGCGCGGCCGGCACGTCGCACGGCGCGATCACCTCGACCGTCAGCGCGTCCTTGTCGCCGCGGCGCAGCGCGTAGCGCAAGTGCGAACGGTTCGAGCCCTTCAGGTCGAACCGGTCGAGCGCGATGTGCGCTTCCTCGCCGAGCTTCATCAGCGTGAGCCCCGCGTCGAGGTACAGCGGCAGCGCGTTCGCGCGCACCTGGTAGAACGCCGCGCGGCCACTGTGCGCATGCGCCAGCGCAATGAACTTGCTGATCAGCGCCGGCCATTCCTCGCGCGGGCCGACCGGATCGTGCAGCGCGGCCCACGTGCGGCCGTTTTTCGCGTACATCAGGAACGCGCGGCGCGATTCGGAGAACAGGAACGACTTATCGCCCATCAACGCGAGGCCCGCATCGCTGCATTCCTGCGCGCGGATGATCTGCTCGGCGTCGAGCAGGTCCTGCTCGACCGGCTTCACGAAACGGCCCGGCGCGGGGCGCAGCAGTTGCCACAGCGCGAACAGCGCGACGAACACGCCGGACGCGAGCGTGGCGCGCAGCGCGCGCGGCGCGCGTGCGTCGAACGAGAAATGCGACCACAGATCGCGGGTGTACGGCACATCGCGGAACGCGAAGCACAGCACCCATACCGCGAGGATCAGCACCATCGTCACCGACACGAACCAGCTCACCGTGAAGCGCTCGGCGAGCAGCGACGAATGCCGGCTGAAGCGGCGGCGGCTGACGAGCAGCAGCACCAGCAGCGTGCCGAGCACGCCGGCCTCGACGAATGCGAGGCCCTTCGCCAGCGACAGCGCGAGGCTCGCGAGCGTCAACGCGAAGGTCATCCACCACGCGCCATCCAGCCGGCGCAGCAGCCCGCGCGCGACGAACAGCAGCGCGACGCCCAGCACGCTGCAGATCACCTGCGAGCCTTCGAGCACCCACAGCGGCACGATGTTGCGCAGGATCGCGATCCGGTGCCAGAACGCGGGCGTCGCGCTCGAGATCACCAGCATCCCGCCGACCGCGAAAGTCACGAGGCTCAGGAACAGCGGCGCCAGTTGCGACACGCGCGCGGCCTGCCGCGACACGAGCCGGCGCCGCAGCGCGCGGCCCTCGAAGCCGGCCAGCAGGCCCGCCGACAGCACGAGCGGCACGCCGAAGTAGATCGCGCGATAGGCGATCAGCGCGGCGACCATCGCGTGCGCGGGCACTTCGCGGCCCAGCGTGAACACCATCGCGGCTTCGAACACGCCGATCCCGCCCGGCGTATGACCGATCATCCCGAGCAGCAGCGCGGCCGCGTACACGGTGATGAAGGTCGGGAAGCCGACCGGCGCGACCGGCAGCAACACCCACAGCGTCAGGCCGGCGGCCACGACGTCGAGCACCGCGTAGACGACCTGCGCGACGAGGTCGCGCCGTGCGGGCACGTCGAACGCGAGCCATTTGAAGCGCGTGACGACCGGACGCGCGGTGTTGCCGCACAGCGCGACCACGACGGCCAGCACCACGAGCAGCGCGGCGCCGCTCCACATGAGCACGCCCGGCGCGACATGCAGCATCGCGGCGAGCGTCTGCGGCACGCAGACCATGCCGACCGCCGTCATCAGCACCAGCGCGAGCGCGAGCGTGCCGCTGGTGAATACCGTCATCCGGCCGATCTGCGCGGGCGTGACGCCCGACACGCCGTACACGCGCGCACGCACCGCGCCGCCCGTGAGCGCGCCGAAGCCGGTCGCGTTGCCGAGCGCGGAGCCGGCGATCGCGCCGATCCACAGCGCGGCGCGCGGCACCTTCGCGGCGACGTAGCGCAGGCCGACCGCATCGCGGGCGACGAGCGCGAGATAGCTGAGGGCCGTCGCGGCGAGCGACGCGCCCCATTCGCCGACGGACATGTGGCGCAGCTGGCGGATCACCGACCGGTAGTCGACGGATTCAGACAGGTGCTGGAAAACCACGATCAGCAGCAGGCCGATGCCGAGCGCGAGCAGCGGCGACAGTACGCGCTCGTTGCGGATCAGCGTCGACACACGGGCGATCGCCGCCGCGGCGCGGCCGGGCGGACCAGGGTGGCGGGAAGACATAGATTGTTCAGTGGCGGTGCATAGCTTGTCGCGGCGCGGGACGGCCGGGCGGCGACAAATCTGGTTGTTCTGCGTGGGCGGCCGGCCTAGGTCGGAGGCAGGGGCGCCTGGATCAGAAATTACAAGTATACGGAATTTATATTACAGAAACTTTCGTTGTCGCACCGGGCGGTTTGGACGCGGCGGGCGCATCAATGGCGCATCAAATTCATGCGCAAGGTGCGCATCATACCGGGAACCGCCGGGGATTTTTCATCGCATGAATGCCGAATCACGCATTCCGGAAGAATTCTCCCGGCCGCCCCGCACGAACGAGCAAAAACCGAGAGCCCACGCGGGTTTACGGGAATGGGGACGGATGGTCGCGCGCCGTCACTTCGCCCGCTCGTGCTCCGCCAGCCCGATCGCCTTGTAGTCGTAGGTCGGATAGAACTCCGTCCGGTATGCGCCCCACGCCGTGTCCTCGAGCACGCGATTGACCTCCCGCACGCGCGACGCCGGCAACCGCAGCACGACGATCTGCCCGATTCCCATCGTCACGGTCCAGCTCACCACCTCGACACCCGGCGGCGGAAACGCCTTGTAGAACCCCTGCTTCGCGAGTTGCGCGTTCAGCTCGGCGAGCGGGCGCGACTGGTCGTGCTTGAGAAAGACCGTCAGCAGCACCGCATTGTCGGGCGTCGCGGCGGCCGTGCTCGTCGGCACGGTCGACGTCGATGTCTGGCCGACAGCCGGCGCGCAGCCGAGTGCGGCAGCGACCAGCGATGCGGCAATCACGAGGGTTCGAAGCGGGAAATTCCGGCGTGCCGTCATGACGCGACTCCAGGGCTGCGTGAGTGAAGCCGCCATCATGCGCCGTCCGGCGCATCGTTGCCGGGCAGGCCCTGACCGATTCCGGCCCGCTCGCGCAGCACGTCGATGAACGCACGCAGCTTCGCCGGCACGTGCTTGCGATTCACGTAATAGAGCCACATCGGCGGCAGCGTCCGGCACGCACCCGGCAGCACCTCGACGAGCGTGCCGTCGCGCAGGTCCGGCTCGACGCGCTCGCGCATGAACGCGAACGCGATGCCGACGCCTTCCCGCGCGGCATCGATCACCGCATCGGCATCGTTCGTCACGTACACGCCTTCGGGATCGAGATCGACGTCGCGGCGTCCGTCATGCAGCAGCCACTTGTGCAGGCGCCCGCTCGCCGAGAAGCGGAACCGGATGCACGCATGCCGCTCCAGCTCCGCGATCGACGCGGGCATGCCGTGCCGCGCCAGATAACCGGGCGATGCGACCAGCGCGCACGTCAGCGCGGGCGCGATCCGCACGCCGATCATGCCCGGCTGCAGCCGGTCGGCAAGACGAATCCCCGCGTCGAAGCCGTCCTTCGCGATATCGACCAGCTCGTTCTCGTAGCGGATCTCGAGCCGGACCTTCGGGTAGCGCGCGCGGAACGCGGCAAGAATCGGTGTGATCACGAGCGAGCGTGCCAGCGGCAGCGCCGTGACGCGCAACAGCCCGCCCGGCTCGCTGCGGACCTCCTTCAGCGCGTCGCGCGCCTCCATGACCTGCCGGTAAGCGGGCTCCGTCTGCTGCAGGTAATGCTGACCGGCTTCCGTCAGGCTCACGCCGCGCGTGCTGCGGTTGAACAGCTTCACGTTCAGCTCGCCCTCGAGCTGCCCGATCGCGAGGCTGACGGCGGCCGGCGTCAGCCCCAGCACGGCGGCCGCGCGCGTGAAGTTGCCGGCCGTCGCGACGCTCATGAACACGTGCAGCCCGGCCATCGGATCGCGTCTGCTCATCATTAAAAAAACTTGAAACTCCTTCGAGCGGAATGCCGATTCTCCCATATACCGGAACTGCCTACACTGCCCCTGTCGTTCCCCCAACGGAGCATCGAATGAATCCGCACCGCCCCGCACTGCCGCTGGCAGACGTCCGGCTCACGCTCGAAGCCGCGCTCGCGCAGGCCGCGTCGCTGCAGGTCGCCGGCATCTCCATCGCGATCGTCGACGCCGGCGCGAACCTGCTCGCGTTCATCCGCACCGACGACTGCTTTCTCGGCGCGATCGACCTGGCGCAACGCAAGGCGCTGACGGCGATCCGCTTTCGCGCATCGACCGGCGCGCTCGGCGCGATGTCCGGCGACGGCCCGCTGCGCGGGATCGAGCACAGCCACGGCGGGCTCGTCACGTTCGGCGGCGGTGAACCGCTCGCCGACGGCAACGGCCGCTGCGTCGGCGCGATCGGCATATCGGGCGGCAGCGTCGAGCAGGACGACGCGATCGCCCGGCACTGCCGCGATCACTTTCAAGCAACCTTTCCCACCTCGAGGTAAGCACATGGCACAGAAACGCATCCTCATCACCGGCGCGGGCACCGGCTTCGGCCGCGAAGTCGCGCTGCGGCTCGCGCAACACGGTCACGCGGTCACGGCCGGTGTCCGCACGACCGCCGAGATCGACGCGCTGACGGACGTCGCCGCGCAGCGCGGCACCGCGTTGCACGCGGTCAAGCTCGACGTCACGTCGGCCTACGATCGCGCCCACGCTGCCGATCTCGACTTCGACGTGCTCGTGAACAACGCGGGCGTCGGCGAAGCCGGCGCGCTGGTCGACCTGCCGCTCGAGATCGTGCGCGAGCTGTTCGACGTCAATGTGTTCGGGCCGCTCGAACTCACGCAGCGGATCGCTCGCGGGATGGTCGCGCGCGGGCACGGCAAGATCGTGTTCGTGTCGTCGATCGCAGGGCTGATCACCGGGCCGTTCACGGGCGCCTATTGCGCGTCGAAGCACGCGGTCGAATCGGTCGCCGAGGCGATGCACGCGGAGCTGGCCCCGCACGGCATCCGCGTCGCGGTCGTGAACCCGGGCCCGTACAGCACGGGCTTCAACGACCGGATGATGGAAACGCCGCGGCGCTGGCACGATCCGGCCGTCCACACCGTGACGCCCGAGCGGCTCACCTTCCCGCTCGAGCAGCACGATCCGGAGGAAATGATCGCGCGGATGGTCGACGTGATCGAACGCGACGGCGGCGCGTTCCGCAATCTGCTGCCGAAGTCGTCGGAAGCGTTCGTGCGCGCCGAGCAGGCGCACGCATGGGACCGGCAGCAATAACGGCCGGCACAACGGCAGGCGCCGGACGGCAGCCCGCCGCTCATACGGCTAGACAACGGCGGGCACCCTACGGCAGCCCGCCGCCGATACGGTCAGTACACGTCCCGCATGTAGCGGCGCGCCTTCGCGAGCCGCGCGACGTAATCGTTCGCGGCTTCGTCCGACATCCCGCCGTGCTCGGCCACGACCGCCTTCAGCGCGGCATCGACATCCTTGGCCATCCGCGCGGCGTCGCCGCACACGTAGAAGTGCGCGCCCTCCTCCAGCCACTTGTACAGCTCGGCGCCCTGCTCGCGCATCCGGTCCTGCACGTAGATCTTGTCGGCCTGGTCGCGCGAGAACGCGAGATCGAGCCGCGTCAGGAAGCCGCTGTCGCGCATCGCGCCCAGCTCGTCGCCATAGTAGAAGTCGGTCTGCGCATGCTGCTCGCCGAAGAACAGCCAGTTGCGTCCGCGCGCGCCGCGCGCCTGCCGCTCGTGCAGGAAGCCGCGGAACGGCGCGACGCCCGTGCCGGGGCCGACCATCACGACCGGCACGTCGCCGTTCACCGGCGGCCGGAAATGCGCGGACTTCTGCACGAACACCGGCACGCGCCCGTCATCCGCGCGATCGGCCAGGAACGTCGACGCGACGCCTTTGCGCGCGCGCCGGCCGTTGTGATAGCGCACGGCCGACACCGTCAGGTGGATCTCGCCCGGATGCGCGCTCGGGCTCGACGCGATCGAATACAGGCGCGGCTGGAGCCGCTTCAGCATCGCGACCAGCTCCGCGCCCGACAGCTCGACCGGAAACTCGTGCAGCACGTCCGCAAGCTGTTGCCCCCACAACCATTGCTTCAGGTCGGCCTTGCGATCGTCGCCGAGCAGCGCCTTCAGCGCGCCGTTCGCGCTGCGCGACGCGATGAACGCGAGCGTGTCGGGGTGCGGGCGCGTGATGTCGAAGTGGCGCGCCAGCGCCTCGCCCAGGCGCATGTCGCCGACGCCGTCGATCGACACCGGCGCGTCGGCCTTCAGCGCGGTGACCGACAGCAACTCGTCGACCAGCTCGGGGCAGTTGGTCGGCCACACGCCGAGCGCGTCGCCGGCTTCGTATTCGAGGTTCGCGCCTTCGGTCGACAGCGACACGTAGCGCGTGTCCTTCGCGGCGCCCGGCCGGTTGAGCCGCAGGTTCGCGACGAGCTTCGACGGCGCCGGACGCGCCTTGGTCGGCAGCAGCCCCGACGCGCTCAATCCGGCGGACGGCACCGCGTGCAGCGCCGCATCCGCGTCCTTGATCCGGGCGACCACGCGTTCGAGCCACTGGTCCGCCTCGCGCTGGAACTCGACGTCGCAATCGACGCGTGTGCACAAGCGCGCAGCACCCAGCTCCGCGAGCCGTGCATCGAGCCGGCGGCCGTGGCCACAGAACTGGTCGTAGTTGCGATCGCCGAACGCGAGCACCGCGAAGTGCACGCCGTCGAGGCGCGCGGCGCCGGCCGCCTGCAGCGCATCCCAGAACTCGCTGCCGTTGTCGGGCGCATCGCCGTCGCCGAACGTGCTCGTCATCAGCAGCACGTATTGCGCGCCGGCCAGTGACGCGACCGGATAGTCGGACATGCATGCGGTGCGGATCTCGAAACCCGCGTTCATCAGCTGCGTCGCGTAGTCCTCGGTCAGCGATTCGATGTTGCCCGTCTGCGACGCCCACAGCAGCACGACCTTAGGACGCGTGCGCACGATCCGCACGCCGCCGGGCGCGGCGGTCTCGGCCGGCAGCGCGGGCGCAGCGCCCTCCGCCGGGTGGGCGGGCAGCGCGCGGCTGAACAGCCCCGCGAGCATCCCGTCGAGCCAGAACCGCACCGGCGGCGCGAGCGGCGCGCCGGCCGGCAGCACCGGCACGCCGCCTTCGCGCCGACCGGCGCTCGCCTTCAACCCACTGACGAGGCCGGCCACGTACAGGCGCTCCGCCTCGGTGAGCGGCGGCGGCGCGAGATCGGCCACGCCGAGCGCCGCCGCGAAAGTGTCGAGGTCTGCCATGTCGGATTCCTGTGAAGCCGTGATCTGCACCGTCGCCGGCGCGGGCCGCGCGTCGGCATCGGCCGCGGTGGCATCGGGCCGCGCCGTGTCGTCGTCGGCGGACGCGAACGCGTCCGTGTCGACGCGCGTCAGCGCGACCGCGCAATATTTCAGTTCGGGTTGCTGCGATTCCGGATCGATCGCGTCGTTCGTCACCGCGTTGATGCACAGGTCGTCGCCGTACACGTCGTTCCAGTGCATCGGCGCGAAGCAGCTACCGCGCTGCACGCGCTCGGTCACGACGGCCGGCAGCACCGCGCGGCCGCGCGCCGAACGGATCTCGACGCTGTCCTTCGTCGCGATGCCGAGCGCGCCCGCGTCGTCCGGATGCAGTTCGACGAACGGGCGCGGATTGAGCTTGTTCAGCATCGGGACCTTGCCCGTCTTCGTCATCGTGTGCCATTGATGCTGCAGCCGCCCGGTGTTCAGCACGATCGGGAACGTGTCGTCCGGCAGTTCGGCCGGCGCGACGTGCGGCCGCGCGAAGAAGCGCGCCTTGCCCGACGGCGTCGGGAACGCGATGCGCGGCGCCTCGTGCCCGCCCTCGGCCGCGCGCGGCGTCTGGCTCACGCCGTCGTTCAGGTAGCGGATCGGGTGCCGCTCGCGCGCGGTGCCCGGCGCGACCGGCCATTGCACCGGGCCGTCGCGCAGCGCCGCATGGCTCGCGCCGCGCAGGTCGTAGCCGGTCGCCGGATTCGAAAAGCGCACGATCTCGTCGAACACGTCGGCCGCCGACGCATAGTCGAATGCATCGCCGAAGCCCATCGCGCGCGCGACCTCCGCGACGATGCGCCAGTCGGGCAGCGCGTCGCCGGGGGGCGCGATCGCGGCGCGCATCAGCGTCATGTTGCGCTCGGAGTTGACCATCACGCCGTCGCCCTCGGCCCACAGCGCGCCGGGCAGCAGGATGTCCGCATAGCGGTTGGTCTCGGTGTCGAGGAACGCGTCCTGCGCGATCACCAGCTCCGCGGCCTGCAGCCCCGCGATCACGTTCTGCCGGTTCGGCACGGTCGCGACCGGATTCGTGCAGACGATCCAGCACGCCTTGATGTTGCCGGCCGCCATCCGCTCGAACAGGTCGACCGTGCCGTTGCCGGTTTCCTTGCGCAGCGTGCCGGCCGGCACGCGCCACAGGTTCTCGACGAAGCGCCGGTCGTCGTCGGACAGCACCGAGCGCTGGCCCGGCAGGCCTGCGCCCATGTAGCCCATCTCGCGCCCGCCCATCGCGTTCGGCTGGCCGGTCAGCGAGAACGGCCCGCTGCCCGGGCGGCAGATCGTGCCCGTCGCGAGATGCAGGTTGCAGATCGCGTTGGTGTTCCACACGCCGTGCGTGCTCTGGTTGAGCCCCATGGTCCAGCAGCTCATCCACGCCTGGGCGTCGCCGATCCATTGCGCGGCCGTGTGGATGTCGGCTTCGGCGAGCCCCGTGATTTCCGCGACGCGCGCCGGCGTGTAGTCGGCGAGGAACGCGGGCATCGCGTCCCAGCCTTCGGTGTACGCATCGATGAACGCGGCATCGGTGCGGCCGTTCGCGTGCAGCAGGTGCAGCAGCCCGTTGGTCAGCGCGAGATCGGTGCCCGGCCGGATCTGCAGGAACAGGTCGGCCTTGTCGGCGGTGCTGGTGCGGCGCGGATCGACGACGATCAGCTTCGCGCCGGCCTTCACGCGATCCATCATCCGCAGGAACAGGATCGGGTGGCAGTCGGCCATGTTCGCGCCGATCACGAAGAACAGGTTCGCGCGATCGAAGTCCTGGTACGACCCGGGCGGGCCGTCCGCGCCGAGCGACTGCTTGTAGCCGGTGCTCGCGCTCGCCATGCAGAGGCGCGAGTTCGACTCGATGTTATTGGTACCGACGAAGCCCTTCGCGAGCTTGTTCACGAGGTATTGCGCCTCGATCGACATCTGCCCCGACACATAGAACGACAGCGCATCGGGCCCGTGCGCGTCGAGCACCGCGCGCAGCCGCCGCGCGGTTTCGGCGATCGCGTCGCGGGCCGGCAGCGGCACGAGATCGTCCTCCCTCGCGCGCCGCACGAACGCGCGATCGAGCCGCCCGGAGCGGCGCAACGCGACGTGCGCGGACGAGCCCTTCGTGCACAGTCGCCCGAAGTTGGTCGGATGGTCGGCGTCGCCGGACACCTTGACGACCTCGCCATCCTCGACGTGCAGCACCATTCCGCAGCCGACGCCGCAGTACGGGCACACGCTCTTGACGGGGGTGGCGCTCATGCGTGCTCCGGGGCTCTCAGGCGGCAATCCACACGAAACCGTCCTCGATCCGCGACGGATACGCGCTCACCGACTTCTCCGGCGCTTCCAGGCATTCGCCGGTACGCAGGTCGAAATGCTGCTTGTACAGCGGCGACGCGACGACGACGCGCTCGCCGAGGCTGCCGATCAGCCCGCGCGACATCACGGCCGCCTGCGACACCGGGTCGACGTTGTCGATCGCGAACACGCCGCCGGCTTCAGCGTGCGCGACGTGAAACACCGCGACCTGCTCGCCGTTGACGAGCGCGCACACACCGGTGTTCGGCACGATGTCGTCGAGCGGGCACACACGGGTCCAGGACAGGGGAAGACGATCGTTCATGATGGGCTCCTTGGAAAAGACACGGGTGTCGGTCAGGGTCAAACAGTTGCCGATTCGGTTGCGGATTCGGTGGCCGCTTCGGCGACGACGGGAATCCGGACGGGCCTGCCGCCGACGCGCTCGTCGGGCGTCGCGGGACGGATCTGGCCGCGCGTCTCGACGAAGGCGATGTTCGCGTCGGGCGCGTCGCTGTTCACGAAGTGGCGGAAGCGCTTGCGCGTTTCCGGATCGGTGACGGCCTTCTTCCATTCGCATTCGTAGGTGTCGACCACGTGCTGCATGTCGGCCTCGAGTTCGGCCGCGATGCCGAGCTTGTCGTGCACGACGACGTCGGTCAGGTAGTCGAGCCCGCCTTCGAGGTTGTCGCGCCACACGCTGGTGCGCTGCAGCCGGTCGGCGGTGCGCACGTAGAACATCAGGAAGCGGTCGATGTAGCGGATCAGCGTGGCACGGTCGAGGTCGGACGCGATCAGTTCCGCGTGGCGCGGCTTCATCCCGCCGTTGCCGCACACGTATAGGTTCCAGCCCTTCTCGGTCGCGATGATCCCGATGTCCTTGCCTTGCGCTTCCGCGCACTCGCGCGTGCAGCCCGACACGCCGAACTTGATCTTGTGCGGCGCGCGCAAGCCCTTGTAGCGGTTCTCGATGTCGATCGCGAGGCCGACCGAATCGTCGACGCCGTAGCGGCACCACGTCGAGCCGACGCACGACTTCACGGTGCGCACCGACTTGCCGTATGCATGGCCCGATTCGAAGCCCGCGGCGATCAACTCTTCCCAGATCGACGGCAACTGCTCGACGCGCGCGCCGAACAGGTCGACGCGCTGGCCGCCCGTGATCTTCGTGTAGAGGCCGTACTTGCGCGCGACCTGGCCGACCGCGATCAGCCCTTCCGGCGTCACCTCGCCGCCCGGCATGCGCGGCACGACCGAGTACGTGCCGTCGCGCTGGATGTTCGCGAGGTAGTAGTCGTTCGAGTCCTGCAGCCCCGCATGCTCCTTCTTCAGCACGAACTCGTTGAAGCACGACGCGAGGATGCCCGCGACGGCCGGCTTGCACACGTCGCAGCCGAGCCCGCGACCGTGCTTCGCGAGCAGTTCGCCGAAGGTCGTGATGCGCTCGACGCGGATCAGGTGGAACAGCTCCTGGCGCGAATGCGCGAAGTGCTCGCACAGATGGTTGTTGACCGCGAGGCCCTGCTTCTTCATCTCGGCCTTCATGATCTGCGTGACGAGCGGCACGCAGCCGCCGCACGACGTGCCCGCGCCCGTGCACGATTTCAGTGCGCCGAGGCTCGTCGCGCCGTCGGCCACCGCCGCGCAGATCTGCGACTTCGACACGTTGTTGCACGAGCAGATCTGCGCGCCTTCCGGCAGCGCATCCACGCCGATCGCGGGCTTGGCCGCGCCGTCCGACGACGGCAGGATCAGGAATTCCGGCGACTCGGGCAGCTCGATCCGGTTCAGCATCATCTGTAGCAGCGTGCCGTATTCGGCCGCGTCGCCGACCATCACCGCGCCGTGCAGGAACTTGCCGCAATCCGACACCACCAGCTTCTTGTAGACCTGGCGACGCTCGTCCGCATACTGGTAGGTGCGGCTGCCGGCCGTCGTGCCGTGCGCGTCGCCGATGCTCGCGACGTCGACGCCCATCAGCTTGAGCTTCGTGCTCATGTCGGCGCCGGCGAACGCGGCCGCTTCGTCGGCGTCGCCGCCGAGCTGCTTCGCGACCACGCGCGCCATGTCGTAGCCCGGCGCGACGAGGCCGTACACCATCCCGTTCCAGGCCGCGCATTCGCCGATCGCGTAGATGTCGGCGTCGCTCGTGCGGCACGCGTCGTCGATCGCGACGCCGCCGCGCGGGCCGATCTCCAGACCGCACGCGCGTGCCAGTTCGTCGCGCGCGCGGATGCCGGCCGAGAACACGATCATGTCGGCGTCGAGATGCGAGCCGTCGGCGAACGCCATCCGGTGCGTACCGGCTTCACCGTCGACGATCTCGAGCGTGTTCTTGCCCGTATGCACGGTCACGCCGAGCGCCTCGATCTTCGCGCGCAGCATCCGGCCGCCACCGTCGTCGACCTGCACGGCCATCAGTCGCGGCGCGAATTCGACGACGTGCGTCTCGAGCCCCATGTCGCGCAGCGCCTTCGCGCATTCGAGGCCGAGCAGCCCGCCGCCGACCACCACGCCACGCTTCGCGTGCGCGCCGCACGCCTGCATCGCCTCGAGATCCTCGATCGTCCGGTACACGAAGCAGCCCGCGCGGTCGTGGCCCGGCATCGGCGGCACGAACGGACGCGAGCCCGTCGCGAGCACCAGCTTGTCGTACGCGAGCGTCTCGCCCGACGCGAGCGTGACCGTGTGCGCGGCGCGGTCGATCGACGCGACGCACGCGTTCAAGCGCAGGTCGAACTGCGGATGCCGTTCGAAGAAGCCGGGCTCGACGAGCGACAGGTCGTCCGCCGACTTGCCCGCGAAGAATTCCGACAGGTGCACGCGGTCGTACGCCGGACGCGGCTCCTCGCCGAGCACCGTGACCTGCAGCGCATCCGCCGCGCCGGCTTGCGCCGCGACGCATTCGAGGAGCTTGTGGCCGACCATCCCGTGGCCGATGACGATGAGTTTCATGATGGCGTTTCCCTCGGTCGATCAGTTCGCGGCTTGGGCGGTGGCCAGCGCGCGATCGCGCAGCTCGGCCTCGCGCGCCTTGTGTTCTTCGCTGAAGCGCACGGCCATCGCGCACAATGCGGTCGCGGTGACGGCGAGCCCGAGCAGGCTCAGCGTGTGCTGCACGTCGCCGACGCCCTTCAGCAGGAACGACGCGGCCACCGCGCCGACGTTGCCGCCCGCGCCGATGATCCCCGCGACGCCGCCGAGCGCCTTGCGGTCGATGAACGGCACGAGCGCATAGGTCGCGCCGCAGGCCATGTGCGTGAAGAGGCCGAAGGTCAGCATCGCGACGAGCGCCATGCCGATGCCTTGCGCATGCGAGAACCAGATCAGCCCGAGCCCTTCGCCGATGATCAGCGCGCACAGCAGCGCCGCGCGCACGTCGAGGCTGCGGCGCGCGGCGATCTTGTCCGACAGCCAGCCGCCGAGCGCGCGGGCGAACAGCGCGAGCATCCCGAACAGGCCAACCGCGAAGCCTGCATCCTTCAGCGACAGGTGGAAGTGGTCGACGTAGTACAGCGCGGCGATGTTGTGGATGAACACCTCCACGCCGAAGCACGCGCCGTAGGTGACGAACAGCATCCACACGCGATAGTTGCCGCACGCCGTGAAGAAGCTCGCCCAGCCGCCCTTCTTGCCGCTGTCGATCGTCACGCCCTGCTTGCGCAGCGCGACGAAGTCGCCTTGCGGGCAGTCCTGCGTGAAGCGCCAGTACGCCCATGCCATCACGAGCATCGCGATGCCCGGCACGACCAGCGCGATGCGCCACGACGCGCTGTCACCGAAGCCGAGGATCAGGCCGGCCGCGACGAGCAGCGGCATCATCGCCTGCGTCGCGCCCGCACCGGCGTTGCCCCAGCCGGCCGTCGTCGCGTTCGCGGTGCCGACCACGTTCGGCGCGAACATCACCGACGTGTGGTATTGCGTGATCACGAAGCCCGCGCCGATCGCGCCGATGCCGAGGCGGCAGATCAGGAACCACAGGTAATCGTGCGTGAACGACACCGCGAACACGGGAATCGCGCCGAGCACGAGCAGCCCGGCGTACACGCGGCGCGGGCCGAAGCGGTCGCACATCGGGCCGACCAGCAGCCGCACGGCGATCGTCGCGGCCACCGCGGCGATGTTGATGTTCGCGACCTGCGCCGCGGTGAGATGGAATTCGCGCGCGATCAGCGGCATCAGCGGCGCGCACGCGAACCATGCGAAGAAGCACACGAAGAACGCCATCCACGTCATGTGGAAGGCGCGCATCGGCGCGGTGCGGAACGAGAAGAGATCGATACGGGTAGCTTTGTCGGTCATGTCATCCGCCAAACGAAAAACGGCGTCCTGCGCACCCGGTCTCGTCGAGAGATCCGATGCGTAGGACGCCGTTGCCCATGAAGAAGCCCGTTGCCGGGCGCGTTCAGTAATCGGTACTGCGGACGAATCGCCATTGATTCGCCCGAACCAGCTAATGCAAGCGCCGTGCCATGTCGCCGTGAATCGCGCCGAAAGCCCCGCCGCACAACGCTCGCCGCCCGCCGCTCGCCTCTTTGCGGCGCGCCGCGCGCGGTTCGTTGGAATGCATCGAGGCACAGATGTGGTGCGCTGCAGCACTGTCGCCGTGCGACATCGCGGTGCGCACTGACGGGGGCGTGATGCATGCCGATGCGTCATCGCGTGCACCCTGACCCTTCGACCGCATGCGTGTGCAGCGCCGACGCAGCCATCGGGCGGCGCATGCCGGCACGCGCGCCGCACCGTTCGCGCAGGCTGGCCCGGATATTGCTGAATTCATGGCACACACCGGCAACGGAGCCGGTGGGCGGCCCCCCGCAATGCGGGCGCGCCGTCGCAGGCAGGTACAGCAGACCCGGACAACGACGTCCCTCCCGTGCACGGCACGGCCGGATGCCGTGGTCGCTTCGACCGCCCGCCGCCGCCGCGCGCACCGATACGCTCTCGACCGCCGCACGCACGCGGTACAGGAACACGACATGACGACTGGCAAAGTCACGCTGCTGGGCGCCGGCCCCGGCGATCCCGATCTCCTCACGCTGAAGGCCGTGAAGGCGCTGGCAGCCGCCGACGTGCTGCTGCTCGACGATCTCGTCGCGCCCGGCATCGTCGAACTCGCGCCGCACGCGCGCGTGATCCGCGTCGGCAAGCGCGGCGGCTGCCGCTCCACGCCGCAGGCGTTCATCGAGCGGCTGATGCGCCGCTACGCGCTGCGCGGCGCGCACGTCGTGCGCGTCAAGGGCGGCGATGCGCTGCTGTTCGGCCGCGCCGGCGAAGAACTCGCGACGCTGCGCGCCGCCGCGATTCCGGTGGACATCATCAACGGCATCTCGTCGGGATTCGCGGCGGCCGCGAGCCTCGGCATCTCGCTCACGCACCGCGAGCACTGCCAGGGCGTCACGTTCGTCACCGCGCACCGCCAGGACCACGGCGAGCCCGATTGGGCGGCGCTCGCGGCCACCGGCACCACGCTCGCGATCTACATGGGGATGAGCCGCGTCGACAGCATCGCGGCCGGCCTGCTCGCCGCCTTGCCTGCGTCGACGCCGGCCGCCGCCGTGCAATGGGCCGGCACGTCGCACGAGCGCCGCTGGACCGGCACGCTCGGCGGCCTCGCACGCGGCGTCGCGGCAGCGGGGCTCGGCAGCCCGGCGGTGATCCTCGTCGGCGGCGCGATCGGCGAAGCCGCCGTGCAGTGCGTGCCGGATGCGGGCACCGCGATCGAAACAGCGTTGTCCCGTGCCGCGTAGCATGTTCGACGCCACGCGGCACCGACCGCCCACCTATCATGAAAACAGCGGTGCCGATTGCGCCGGCCGCCGGACCGCCGCGTGCTGCGGCGGCCCGGTTTCTGCACGAGGCCGCCGCGCCCGATCCGCGCATCGCACCACGAATTCGCCGCCGCCGTTCGCCTCATGAGTACGCCTGTTCCTCCCCTCCGCCTGCGCGTGCTGCTCGTCACCGACACCGACAAGCCGATCGGCGAACTCGGTGACGCGCTCGCGCGCCTCGGCTACGAAATGCTCAACGACGTCGCCACGCCCGCGCGGCTGCCCGCCGCCGTCGAGGAGCAGCGCCCCGACGTCGTGATCATCGATACCGATTCGCCGTCGCGCGACACGCTCGAGCAACTCGCCGTGATGCACGCCACGGCGCCGCGCCCCGTGCTGATGTTCAGCCACGATGCCGACCAGGACCTGATTCACGCGGCGGTCGGCGCGGGCGTCAGCGCGTATCTCGTCGAAGGGCTGTCGGCCGAGCGTCTCGCGCCGATCCTCGAAGTCGCGCTCGCGCGCTTCTCGCACGACGATGCGCTGCGCCGCCGGCTCGCCGACGTCGAGCGCGAACTCGCCGAGCGCAAGCTGATCGACCGCGCGAAGCGCCTGCTGATGGACCAGCGCAAGCTGTCCGAACACGATGCGTATGCGTTCCTGCGCAAACGCGCGATGGATCAGGGGCTGCGCATCGTCGACGTCGCCCGGCAACTGTACGACGCGTCATCTCAATCTTGAATGCCATGACATCTTCGCCTCCCGCCGCGCCGGAACGCGCGCATCTTCGTCTCGGGTTCGTCGCGCTGAGCGACGCGGCCCCGCTGATCGTCGCGCAGCAGCTGAATCTCGGCGCACGCCATGGCCTGACGCTGGAACTGAGCCGCCAGCCGTCGTGGGCCACCGTGCGCGACAAGCTGCTGACCGGCGAGCTCGACGCCGCGCATGCGCTGTACGGGCTCGTGTGCGGGCTGCAGCTCGGCATCGGCGGCCCGCGGACCGACATGGCCGCGCTGATGGTGCTGAACCGCAACGGCCAGGCGATCACGTTCGCGCGCGGCCTGGCCGACGCGTATCGCGAAAGCGGCGACGTGCGCGCAGCGCTCGCGACGCTCGGCCGCAAGCCGCTGCTCGCGCAGACCTTCCCGACCGGCACGCATGCGATGTGGCTGAATCATTGGCTCGCGTCGCACGGCGTCGATCCGCTGCGCGACGTGCGCAGCGTCGTGATTCCGCCGCCCGAGATGGTCGCGGCGCTCGCGAGCGGCGAGCTCGACGGCTTCTGCGCGGGCGAGCCGTGGCACGCGGTGGCCGAGGCCTGCGGCGCGGGCCGGACCGTCGCCGTCACGAGCGAGATCTGGCCCGATCATCCGGAGAAGGTGCTCGCCGCGCGGCGCGAATTCGTCGCGCTGTATCCGGCCACGGCGCGCGCGCTGATCCGCACGCTCGTCGATGCGTGCGCGTGGCTGGACGATCCTGCGCACCGCCGCGAGGCGGCCGGCTGGCTGGCGTCGCCCGACGCGCTCGGCGTGCCGGCCCGGCTGATCGCGCCGCGTCTGCTCGGCGACTACGGCGCGGGGCCGTTCGCGCAGCCGCCGCTGCCGATCCGCTTCCACGACGGCGGCGCCGTGAACCGGCCGGATCCGCGCGATGGCCAGTGGTTCCTGTCGCAATACCGGCGCTGGGGCATGCTCGACGGCACGCACGACGACGCAGGGATCGCCGCGGCGATCGCGCAGACGGCGTTGTATGATGCTGCGGTCGCCGAAGGCGGTTCAGCAGACGCGTGATCCTCCCGATACGCAGGATGCCGGCGCCATAGGGCCGCAGGGTCGACGCACCGCGCGATGCCGCGACCTGCGGAACGCCTGACGCGGTGCGTCGGGTGGCCCAGGCCCCCCGCGTCGCCCGGAGGCCCAGGTATCCGCGCCGCCCCTTCCGTCCCCGTTCAGAATCGATGCCGAAACAAACGCGCACGCCGCTCGACGTGCTGCTCACTGAAATCCGCGCGTGCCGCGCCTGCGAAGCCGACCTGCCGCTCGGCCCGCGTCCCGTCGTGCGCGCCCATCGCGACGCGCGCGTCCTGATCGTCGGGCAGGCGCCCGGCGCCCGCGTCCATGCGAGCGGGATCCCGTGGGACGATGCGAGCGGCAAGCGGCTGCGCGACTGGCTGGGCGTCGACGCCGACACCTTCTACGACGAGACGCGCTTCGCGATCGTGCCGATGGGCTTCTGCTACCCGGGCCGCGGCGCGAGCGGAGACAACCCGCCGCGCCCCGAATGCGCGCAACTGTGGATCGACCGGCTGATCGCCGAACTGCCGTCGATCCAGCTGACGCTGCTGATCGGCCAGTACGCGCAACGGCATTTCCTGCGCGCCACGCGCAAGGCGACGCTGACCGACACCGTGCAGGCGTGGCGCGACTACGGCCCCGACGTGCTGCCGCTGCCGCATCCGTCGCCGCGCAACCAGGCGTGGTTCAAACATCATCCGTGGTTCGACGCCGAGGTCGTGCCCGAGCTGCGCCGGCGCGTCGCGCCGCTGGTGGCGGCCTGACGGCAGCCGGTCGCACCGCGCTTCCCATCGACATGAATCAGAACGACATCGACTTTTCATGCACCGGCTGCGGCCGCTGCTGCCACGACCTGCGCATCCCGCTGACCATCGCCGAGGCCGTTGCGTGGCTGCGGCGCGGCGGCCACGTGGAGTTGCTGTGCGACGCCATGCCATGGCCCGTCGAACCGGCCGCCGACGACGCGTTCGCCGCGTACAAGCGGGCACGTTCGTCGCCCGCGCTCAGCGGCACGCTGCCGATACGGGTCACCGCCATGCTCACCGCGTCGCATGCGGGGCCATGCCCGAACCTGCGCGACGACCTGCGCTGCGGCATCTACGACGAACGACCGCTGGTGTGCCGGATCTACCCGGCCGAGGTCAATCCGTTCGTGCCGCTGATGCCGGACGGCAAGCAGTGCCCGCCCGACGCGTGGCAGCACGCGCCGCTCGCCCGTCACGGCACGATCGTCGATGTGCAAACGCGCGAGAACATCGCGCGCTCGCGGGAAGCAAGCGCGGCGGAGGCGCCGCTGCGCGCGCGACTGTGCGCGGCGCTCGGCATCGATGCCGCGGCCGTCGCGAACGAAGGCTTCGCGATTCATGCGCCGCCCGCCGACAGCCTGTTGTCCGAACTGAGCGCGCTGCCCGATCCGTACACGGCGGCGGCGGTGGTCGGCGATCGCGCGACTCCGGCGTGGACGCTGCTGACGAATCGCACCGCAACTGCCGACACGCTCCGCTCGGTCGGCGCATCCGGCCGGCTCGCGAACGACGAGGCCGGCACCCGCTACCGCTACCTCGGCTTTCATCCGGCGACGTAATTCGCCGTCGCCGCGCGGAGCACCCCGCCAACCCGACCGGCCCGCGCGGATCGACCGGCGGATTCCGGCCGCGCGCGGTTCGCTGTACCATCGCGGCTCAACCGCGTCACGAACAGCAGAATCCTTCATGCCCTCCACCGCCCCGCCGCGCCTGTACGGGATGCCCGAACGCAGCGACCGGCTCGATTTCTACATCCGCGACCAGGCGTCGCGCCAGGCGATCACCGAGCCGCACCGTCACGCCTATTTCCAGATCCAGTTCAACCTCGGCGGCGACACCGAGCAGCGGATCGGCGGCGTCACGCGGCCGTTTCCGCGCGGCGCGCTCGCGTTCGTGCTGCCGCACCGCGAGCACCTGATTCCGCATCCGGACGGCGCGCACTTCATCGTGATCAACTTCAGCCAGGCGTTCCTGCGCGCCGATCTCGACGTCGATCCGCTCGATCTCGAGGACGTTCCCGCGCACCGCTTTCCCGAGCTGACGCCGTTCCGCTTCCAGGAACATCTCGACTTCATCCTGACCGGCGACGCGTTCGACGAGGCGCGCCGCCTCGCGCTCTGCATGCTCGACGCCGATCGCGTGCGCACGTTCGGCTCGACCACGCTGCTGCGCGGCTACCTGCTGCAGTTGATCGGGCTCGTCTGCACGCAGTACGCGGGCGCGCTCGACAAGCTCGCGCAGCGCGGCGCCCAGCGCGCGGGCCGGCGCGACGCACTCGCGCGCGTGCTGCGCCACGTGCGCGCGAACCTGACCCGCGAGGACCTGACGCTCGCGGCCACCGCCGAGGCCGCATTCCTGTCGCCGAACTACCTCGCGCATCTGGTGCGCAAGGAAACCGGCAGCACCTTCACCGACCTCGTGACCGAGCGCCGGATCGCGCTCGCGCAATCGCTGCTCGCGCATACGAGTCGCCGCATCGCGGACATCGCGCGCTCGGTCGGCTTCCGCGACGAAGGGTATTTCGCGCGGCGCTTCCGCGCGCGGGTCGGCGTGTCGCCGAAGGCGTACCGGGACGCCAACGCCGCGTTGCCGGACGCCGACGCGGCGCCGGCGGCCGGCGACGCGTAGATTTGTCCGGTTAAAACGCAGTTGCGTCGCATCCGGGCGCACACGCGTCGGGTATCGTTCCATGCATGCCGGCCCGCGGCGCACTGCGCGGGCGGCGGCATCCGTCTTTCCATCGAACGAGGCCATCCGATGTCCGCATACGTCATCGACGCTTCCGAGCGTCCTTCCGTCGAAGTCGATCAGTCGTCCGCGCGCTTTCCGGTGCGCCGCGTGTTCTGCGTCGGCCGCAACTACGCCGATCACGCGCGCGAAATGGGCGCCGATCCCGACCGCGAACCGCCGTTCTTCTTCACGAAGCCGGCCGACGCGATCGTCCCGGCCGGCGGCACCGTCCCGTATCCGCCGCTGACCAGCGACCTGCATCACGAAATCGAGCTGGTCGTCGCGATCGGCAAGGACGGCCGGTCGATCGACCCGGCCGATGCGCTGTCGCATGTGTGGGGCTATGGCGTCGGCGTCGACCTCACGCGCCGCGACCTGCAGGCCGAGGCAAAGAAACTGAGCCGGCCGTGGGACTGGGCGAAGGGCTTCGACGCGTCGGGCCCCGTGACCGCGCTGCGCGCGGCGAGCGTCACCGGCCATCCGGCAAGCGGGCGGATCTGGCTCGCGGTGAACGGCGAAACGCGCCAGCAAGGCGATCTCGCCGACATGATCTGGGCCGTACCGGACGTGATCGCGTACGTGTCGCGCTCGGTCGAGCTGAAGGCCGGCGACCTGATCTTCACCGGCACGCCGGCGGGCGTCGGCGCGCTGCAGCCGGGCGATCGCGTGACGGGCGGCGTCGATGGGGTGGCGGCGTTCGAATTCGTGATGGGGGCGAAGCCGTAACGGGATATCCAGGCCCACGCGACGCGACGTCCATCCGACGGCCGTTGCGTCGATCCCTGCCGATCCGGGCGGCGAAGCCATCGCGCCGGATCGGCCTGCCGTTCATGCCTGCCGTCGATCACGCATCCTGTTCGCGTGCGTCGAGGATTCGGATGCACCCCGCCGCCGCCAACGCGATTGCCGCGGACAGCAACATCACGACCAAAGGCGCATAACCCGCGTTGCCGACGGTCAGGACCGCGCCCGTCAGCGACGACAGCGCGGCTCCGCCCGCGATCGTCATCGCCCCGACCAGCCCCGATGCGCTACCGGCCAGGTCCGGCCGCACCGACATCGCGCCGGCATGCGCACCGGGATTCGACAGCCCGTTGCCGACGCCGATCAGCACGCACGGCCCGAACCATGCGATCGCATGCGTCGCACCGCCAAAAAACAGCGCGAGCCCGATCACCGGTCCCATGCAGGCGACCACGCGTGCGCACAGGATCGTCGCGGCGAGCGGATAGCGATGCGCGTGACGCGCGGCCAGAAAGCTGCCGCACACGAAGCCGGCCGTGATCGTCCCCATGTACAAGCCAGCTTCCGCCGGCGGGATGCCGAACTTCGCTTGCGCGGCGAGCGGCGCGCCGGCCAGGAACGCGTAGAACGCGCCGGTTGAAAATGCCATGCAAAGCGCATACGCCCAGAAGCGGCGCGCACGCAGCAGCGCCGGATACGCGCGAAGCTGATGAGCAAGAGTCGTGGCGCGCTTCGTATGGGTCTCCGCGAGATCGAACCCGCACCAGCCGAGCAGCGCGATACCCGCTGCGCCGAGCAGCCAGAAGCTCGACCGCCAGCCGACCGTCTGATCGAGCGCGCCGCCGAGCGTCGGGCCGATCATCGGTGCGAACGCGGCCGCCATCGCCGCGTAGCCGATGCGGCTCGCCGCGCGTTCGCCGCCGGTGGTGTCACGCAGTGTCGCCATCGACACCGGATAGACCGACGTGATCGCCGCCTGCATCAGCCGGCACGCGAGGAACATGCGGATATCGGTCGCCATCGCGCAGCCCAGCGACCCGAGCGTGAAGACACCGAGGCTCGCCAGCATGATCGGCCGTCGCCCGAACCGGTCCGACAACGGCCCCATCACGAACTCGAGCGATGCGGCAACCGCCGCGTATCCGCCGAGCGCGAGCGCGACGAGCCCGTAGTCGGCGTGCAGGTCGCGCGCGATCGCAGGCAGCGACGGCAGCAACATGCTCAACGGCAGCACGGAGAACGCGCACAACAGGATCAGCGTCGCGTGTCGGGGCGAAGCCGGTTCGGAAGCGATCGGCAGGTTCGGTTGCAAGCGGATGCCCTCCTCGCACGCGCCGCGTGGCCGTGCGCGATGCAAAAAAAACCCCCGAGCAAGTCGGGGGCGCATGGGTGCCGGCGCGGTGCCGCTACCGGACCCTGCGCCTGCGTACTACCACGTTGACGTCCTCACCCGCCTAAAGGCAGGTGATTCCCACACCTGGCGATGCACGTCCGCATCGGAGAATGTTCATCGCAGCGTTGGTATCTCGATCATGCACGACACCACAGTCACTGCAGGCCCACTCTCTCATTCTCAGTCCCGCGATACCTTTCGGCCGCGTCGTGCTGTCTTTCGATCCGCACGACGAACAGGACTGGGTAGAACCGCTTTCGTCCACTTCCTCGAACGTGGCCCCGTGCGCGATCGCTTTGTAGCGGAGCTTGTTTCGGAAGGACGACCAGGATGCGTCGTAGACGCTCTTCGCCATCCTGGTTCTGGCAAGTTTGACGGCAGACACGTTGCCGACCGCGATGTAATCGAAACGCCGCACCAGATCGAGCGCGAGCTTGTGCTGGAAATCGGCACGGGCATTCGCCACCTTGGCGTGCAGCTTCGCGATATGCCGCTTGTGCTTGCGCGCCCGTTGAGCTTTCGCAAGCTTCTCGGCCGCGCATCGGCCGAACCGATCGTTAGGCAGCTTCTCGCCGGTCGAAAGTGTGGCGAAGTCTTTCAAGCCGAGATCGATGCCGACACCGGAATGGACCGGGCGGGCCTGAACATCCGGCATCTCAATCGCGATGTTGAGAAACCAGTTGCCGCGTGCATCCTGCGCAAAGTTGGTCCCGTCCTTGATCTTGCCTTCGGGAAGCGGTCGGCTGTTGAACACGCGAAACGTGTTGCCGGCGAAACGGAACGCGTCACCCTCGCGCTTCAGGTCACGCCCCTTCAGCGGCACCCAGCCCAGCGATTTCCTGCCGCGATAGCGCAGGTAGGGCCGACGGTGCTGGCTGCGCGACTTCGCGTATTGCTCGCACGTCGCGTTGATCGTGCCGGAGTGGATGCCCAGCGCCTTGCTGCTCCCCGTCGTCAGCACGTTCAGATCAAAACCCGTCGGCCATTTCTTGCTCCACTTGAGCGCGTGCTTCTGCGTGTCATTGCAGAAGTTCCAGACGTAGTTCACCGCACGGCTCTGCTTGTTGAGCAGTCCGTTGAGCGACTTCACGCGGTAGCGGTAGACAAGGATCATGCCGGTGATCCTAACCCGTGCAAGAAGCTGCCTGTCAACAGCACTCCTTTCCTTCCCGCCATCCGCCCCGAAGGAAGTCCCCTTGGGGGAAATGGCGGGGTTTCTCGGAGCAAATTCTGATGAAGTTTGCCGCTTTCATGCCGGATGGCTCCTGAACGCCCGAAACACGGGCAGCGATGTCGGACGATGTTAGGCGCACGCCCGCGCTCCCGTCAACGCCCTACCGCGCCCGCACGGACACGAACTTGCGCGCGTTCTCGCGCTGGATCAGCACGGCGATCACGCCGCCGCTCGCTTCGAGCGCCGGCACGTCTTCCGGCGTTTCGAGCAGCGTGTCGTTGAGTTCCAGCACGACGTCGCCCGGCCGGATGCCCGCGCGCGCGGCCGGCCCGTGCACCGCATCCACCATCATCCCGACCGCGAGCCCGGTCGAACGCCGTTCGGCATCGCTCAGCGGATGCATCGTCAGCCCGAGCCGATCGCCGCCATCAGCCGGCCGTGCGGCGGCCATCGCCACGCCGGCGGCGCCGGCAGCACCTACCGTGCCTGCGCTGCCCGTCGCGGGCGCGTTGTAGGTCGCGTTGTAAGCCGCGTTGTCGATCGCGTCACCGGCCGCCGCTCCCGTGACCGTCAGCCGCATCGACGTGCGGTTGCGGATCAGCCGCAGCGGTGCCTTCCCGCCAGGCGGCAACGCGGCGGCCAGGTCGTTCAGCTCGGCAGACTGGCCGATCGGCTTGTCGCCGAACTGCACGATCACGTCGCCGGGCTTCACGCCGGCCGCGGCGGCCGGCGAGCCGGGATCGACGCCGTTGACGAGCGCGCCGACCGGACGCGGCAGCCCGAACGCGGCGGCCAACCCGGCGCCCACATCCTGAACGTCGACGCCCAGCGCGTTGCCCGACGACGCGCGCTGCGCCTGCGCGTTGGTCCGCATCTGCGCCTGTGCTTGCGCACGCACCTTCATGGCGAACGCGATCGGAATCGCGAACGTCGTGCTCGCGTAGCGGTCGGCGCCGGTATACACCTGCACCGCGATGCCGATCACCTCGCCCGCGCGGTTGAACACGGGGCCGCCCGAGTTGTCGGGATTCACCGCGATGTCGGTCTGGAAGAACGGAAACGCGGTGCCGTCCGGCAGCGGATGCGACGTCGCACTGACGATGCCGGCCGTGACCGTATTGCCCGAGCCGTCCGGCGCGCCGATCGTCATCACCGGTTCGCCGGCGCGCACCCGAGCCGAATCGCCGATGCGCACGACCGGCAGCTTCGTCGCGTCGACGCGCAGCACCGCGACGTCGCTCTGCGGATCGACGGCCAGCACCGTCGCCTTCAGGTCACGACGATCGGCCAGTCGCACCGTGACGTCGGTCGCGTCGGCGACGACATGCGCGGACGTCAGGATCAGCCCGTCGGCGCTGACGATGAAGCCCGAGCCGCTGCCCGCGATCGCGCGCGGCGACGTATCGGGCAACGGCGCCTGCGGGCCTTGCCCGGACATGGGTGGTGGCGGAGGCGGCGGCGGCGGCGCGCCGCGGCGGAAGAACCCGGCGAGCGGATCGTCGGGTTCGAGAATCGCGAAGGACGGCCCGCCGGGCTGCTGGTCGGGGCCGGTGGTCATGATGGTCACGACCGCCGGGCCGTAGCGATCGACGATCGCCGGGAAGTCGACCGGCGTCGAGTAGGCCCGTGTGGTGGGCCTGCCCTTCATGACAGGCGGTGTGGCGGGCGTCGCGACGGTCCCGGCACGGGTTGGCGGCGACGACGACAAAATGCCGGCGAATACGCCCCCGATCAACGCGGTGCGAAGCACGGCGCGAGCAAGCGTCTGGCGAACCACGGTGCACCTCCCCCGGCAGTCGCGGCGACGTCCCGCGCGAGACACGCGGACGCCCGGCAGGCGCCGGTACACGCATCCATTTATAGTCCACGCCGCCTCGGCGATACACGATTCGAAACCCGCATGCCGAGCGGTCGAATGGCGGCAAAACCGCGACAGCGTTCGTTCCGGGCAAGTTTCGCGGTTCGTCAATCAGAATATTCACCGCAAATTGCATGCGATGCGCTGGCCGCGACAGGTCCCGCACCGCCGTCGCGCACCACCGTCCCGCGCTACCAGGCAAGCGCCAGAAAATTGCGCACCACCGCCGACGGATCATCGCGTCGCGACGCGATGGCCAGCCTCGCGCGCAACCCATTGCCCGCGACGAGCCGATACACGACGCCCGCGACCTGCACCTGCGTAATCGCCTTCGGCACGATCGACACGCCGAGCCCGGCCGCGACGAGCGTCACCGCCGACGTGATCTGAGGCGCGGGCTGCGCCATGCGCGGTTGAAACCCGGCGGCATTGCACGCGGCGACGATGTCGTCGAACAGCGCACTGCCGGCTTCGCGCGGCACCTGCACGAACGCCTCGTCGGCCAGCTCCGCCAGATCGATCCGACGCCGCTGCGCGAGCCGATGCCCGACCGGCAACGCGACGAACATCGGCTCCTCGTCCCAGTCCGCTGCCAGCAACGTATCGGCGATACGCCGCTCGGGACGCACGATCGCGACATCGAGCCGCCCGGCCTCCAGCGCCTCGAGCAGCACGCCGGAGGTCGCCTCCTGCAACGTCAGCTCGGTGTCCGGAAACGCTTCGCGAAAGCGGCGAAGCAGGTCGGCCACTTTCGAATTGAACGCCGCCGTCCCGGTAAAACCGACGCGAAGCTGCCCGATTTCCCCGCGCGCGGCCCGCTTTGCCGCCCGTGCCGCGCGCTCGGCGTCGTCGAGCACGCGCCGTGCCTCTTCCGCGAACACCTCACCGGCGACGGTCAGTTCGGCGCCGCGTGCGGTCCGCTTGAACAGTTCCACGCCGAGTTCGCTCTCGAGCGCCTTGATCTGCTGGCTCAGCGGCGGCTGCCCCATGCCGAGCGTTTCCGCGGCCTTCGTGAAGTTCGACGTGGCAGCCACGGCCAGAAAATATCGGAGATGCCGAAGTTCCATGCGCGATGTGATCCCGGGGTGGATGGAAGCGCGACGCGCGCCGCCAGGTCAGTCGTAAAACGTATCGCTACGGTTCATTTCATATATTGGACATATGTGTGAGCGTGCGCAAGAATTCGGGGTATTCCCTAGCCAATCGGGTGCAAACCATGTCTTCCCCTGCGATTCCGCCCGCCGCGACCCGCATCCCGAACGCCACGCCGGATGCGCTGCCCGCGGGCGTGTCGCCGCGCTCGGCGGCCTACAAGCGCATCGCGCTGGCGCTCTTCCTGGCCGGCTTTTCCACCTTCTCGTTGCTGTACTGCGTCCAGCCGTTGCTGCCCGCGTTCGCGCGCGAATTCCATCTCGGCGCGGCGTCGAGCTCGCTGTCCCTGTCGCTGTCGACCGGGATGCTGGCGGTCTCCATCCTGTGCGCCGGCGCGCTGTCCGAACGCGTCGGGCGGCGCGGGCTGATGTTCGCGTCGATGACGCTGGCCGCGCTGTTCAACGTGCTGGCGGCGATTTCGCCGAACTGGAACCTGCTGCTGATCTGGCGCGCGCTCGAGGGTTTCGCGCTCGGCGGCGTCCCGGCGGTGGCGATGGCCTATCTCGCCGAGGAAATCGCGCCCGACGGGCTCGGGCTGTCGATGGGGCTGTATGTCGGCGGCACCGCGTTCGGCGGCATGGTCGGACGGATCGGGATGAGCGCGCTCGAAGAGTACTTCTCGTGGCGCACCGCGATGCTGACGATCGGCGTCGTCGACCTCGTCGCGGCGATCGCGTTCGTGATGCTGCTGCCGCAATCGCGCCGCTTCGTGAAGCGAACCGACCTGACGCTGCGCCATCACCTGCGGCTATGGAACGCGCAACTGCATCACGCGCGGCTGCCGTTCGTGTTCGCGATCGGCTTTCTCGTGATGGGCTCGTTCGTGACGGTGTACAACTACGCCGGGTTCCGGCTGACGGCCGCGCCGTTCAACCTGAGCACGACCGCCTGCGGGCTGATCTTCGGCGCCTACCTGTTCGGGATGGTGTCCTCGTCGAGCGCGGGCGCCCTCGCCGATCGTCTCGGGCGCGCGCCCGTCCTCGTCAGCGGCATTCTCGTGTTCGCGGCCGGCCTCGCGCTGACGCTGTCGCATTCGCTCGTCGCGATCATCGTCGGGATCGTGCTGATCACGATCGGCTTCTTCGTCGCCCATGCGGTCGCGAGCGGCTGGGTCGGGCACCTTGCCGGATCCGCGAAGGGGCACGCCGCGTCGCTGTATTTGCTGGCCTATTACCTCGGGTCGAGCGTGCTGGGCTCGGCCGGCGGCACGTTCTGGCAACACGGCGCGTGGGGCGCGGTGGTCGCGTATGTCGCGGTGTTGCTCGCATTGAGCCTGGTGGCCGCGCGCCGGATCATTCGCGCGGAACGCGTGCGGTAAGCGGCGGCACGTCACGCGCGGGCCGGCACACCGCCCGTCGGCCACTTGCGGCTCGACGCCGCGATCTGCTGTTCGGAGATCCCCACCCTCTCGCGATCGCGACCGAGGCGATCGCCGACTACCAGGAACGCGTGTCGCTACCCTGCTTCCAGTGGCATCACGCGGCCGTTGTGCCGGCCGACCACCCGCTGCTTGCGCCGCAGTCGTTCAATCCCCCGCGACCCGATGCGCGATCGCCGACAAGGTCCGCAGCATCGGCGCGAACGCATCGGCCGACGTATTGCCGAAGCCGAGCACGAGCCCGTTGGCCGCCGACGTCGCGTGGAGCGAAAACCCCGACAGCGGAAACGGCCCGATGCCATGCTCGCGTGCCGCTTCGACGATCGCACGGTCGCGATAGCGCGCCGGCAGCCGCAGCGCCAGATGCAGCCCGCACGGCCCGCCCTCGACCTGATGCGGCGCGGTGAATGCATCGTCCAGCGCGGCGAGCAGCGCGCGTCGCCGGTCGCGATACAGCCGGCGCATCCGCCCGAGATGCCGCCCGTACTCCCCCGACTCGATGAAATCGGCGAGCGCGAGCTGCACATGGCGCGTCCCGCCGCGCAGCATCTCCGGCAGCGCCGGCCGCACCGCGGCCAGCAGCGCGTCGGGCAGCACCAGAAAGCCGATCCGCAGCGCGGGAAACATCGTCTTGCTGAACGAGCCGAGATAGACGACCGGCGAATCGGCCGCGAGCCCCTGCAACGCGCCGATCGGCTCGCCGGTGTGACGAAACTCGCTGTCGTAGTCGTCCTCGATGATCCACGCGCGATGCCGGCGCGCGGCGCCGATCAGCGCGAGCCGGCGCGAGATCGACAACACCGCGCCGGTCGGAAACTGGTTCGACGGCGTCGTATAGACGAGCCGCGGCGTCCGTTCGCGCCAGTCCGCGTCTTCCGCGCGCAGCCCCTCCGCGTCGACCGGCATCGGCACGACGTCGAGATCGGCCGCCTGCATGGCGGTGCGCGCGCCGCGATAACCGGGCTCCTCGACCCAGACCGTATCGCCGGGATTCGTCAGCAGCTGCGCGCACAGCGCGATCGCGCCCTGTGCGCCTTCGGTGATCACGATCTGCTCGGGATCGCAGCGCACGCCGCGCGTCACGGCCAGGTGGCGCGCGATCGACTCGCGCAGCGCGCGCTCGCCGAGCGGGTCGCCGTACGCGAGCAGGTCGCGGCCGGCGCGGCGCAGCGCGCGGTCGATCGCGTGCCGCCACGCATCGATCGGGAAATGCGACAGCGCGGGCACGCCCGGCCGAAAGGCGTCCGACTCGCCGGTGCCGATCAGGCTCGGACGCATCCGGCCGAGCCGTTGCGCGACGACCGGCGGCGCGGCCCGCCGACGCGGCGGCGCCGGCCGCGACAGGCCCACCACGCGCGTGCCGCGACGATCGGATTGCAGGAAGCCTTCGGCGACGAGTTGCTCGTAGACGGCCGCCGTCGTGTTGCGCGACACGCCGAGCGTCTCGGCCAGCGCGCGCGTGCCGGGCAGCCGCGTGCCGGCCGGCATCGCGCCACCGAGAATCGCGTCGCGCACGCGGCGCAGCAATTGCCGCTGCAAGGAAGGCGCACCGGCCGTGCGCGCGAGCGGCGCGTCGAGCGGCAATAGCGGCGCGGTGCTGGAAGGAAGGTCGGTCGTCATCAGCGTATGGCGGCGTGGAGGTCTCGGTGCATGGCGCGGCAATCGATGGCGCAATCACGGCGCCGTCGCTGGCACCCACGTGGCGCCCCGTGACACCATAAATCCTGGGTATGGCGGCGTGGAAGTCTCGGTGCATGGTGCGGCGATCGCGGCGCAATCACGGCACCGTCGCGGGCACCGACATGGCGCCACTGCGGCACCCCGTGGCACCATAAATTCACCGTTGCCTGGCGCTTCTCATGGTACCTCGCCGGGACTACGATCGTCTGCATGCCGGCATGTCGCCGGCCGCCAACCGAAGCGAGATCGACCTTGTCCACGCTCACCAACGACTTCCAGCAGCCGATCGGCCGCCCCGTTCCCGACTGGTCCGCGCGCCCGCGCCCGGAGCGCATCGTGCTCGAGGGCCGCTACTGCCGCCTCGAACCGCTCGACGTCGACCGCCATGCCGCCGACCTGTACGCCGCGTACGCGCAGGCGCCGGACGGCGCCGACTGGACCTATCTCGCGCACGGTCCGTACGCCGACGAGTCGAGCTACCGCGACTACGCGCGCGGCGCGGCGGCGAGCGCCGATCCGCTGCACTACACGGTGATCGACCGCGCGACGAACCGCGCGGTCGGCACGCTCGCGCTGATGCGCATCGATCCGGCCAACGGCGTGATCGAGGTCGGCTCCGTCACGTTCTCGCCGCTGCTCAAACGCACGCCGATTTCGACCGAAGCGCAGTACCTGCTGATGCAGTACGCGTTCGACACGCTCGGCTACCGGCGCTACGAATGGAAGTGCGACGACCTGAACGAGCCGTCGCGCAAGGCCGCCGCCCGGCTCGGCTTCCGTTACGAAGGCACGTTCCGGCAGGCGATCATCTACAAGGGACGCAATCGCGACACCGCCTGGTTCTCGATCGTCGACGGCGAATGGCCGGCCGTGCGCGCCGCGTTCGAAGCCTGGCTCGCGCCGGAGAACTTCGACGCCGAGGGCGCGCAGCGCGAGTCGCTCGTCGCGATCCGCCACGCGCAGGCGCGTGCCCGCGACGCGGCCGGCCGTGCGAACGACGCGACGCGCGTCACGGTCCGGCCGCTCGTCGCCGCCGACGAAGCCGCGTGGCGCCCGCTGTGGCAGGGTTATCAGAAGTTCTACGAGACCGCGCTGAGCGACGCCGTGTTCGCGACGACGTGGGCACGCTTGATGGATCCCGCCGAACCGATGTTCGTGCTCGGCGCATTCGACGCGTCGGGTGCGCTGGTCGGCATCGTGCACGCGATCTACCACCGCTCGTGCTGGACCGAAGGGCCGTACTGCTACCTGCAGGACCTGTTCACGGCGGCCGACGCCCGCGGGCAAGGCGCCGGCGGCGCGCTGATCGAGGCCGTGTACGAGCGGGCCCGCGAAGCCGGTGCGAGCCGCGTGTACTGGCTCACGCACGAAACCAATACGGCCGCCCGGGCGCTGTACGACAAGCTCGCGAACAACGCGGGGTTCATCCAGTACCGGAAGGATCTCAAGTAACGCGCAGGCGCATCCGGCGGCGTTCAGCCGAGGACGTCGACCGGATCCGCCGCCTCGCCGCAGGCCGGCGCAGCGTGACGCACGATGCCGGCCGCGCCCGGCACCGACGCGGGGCGGATCATCTCGTCGCCGTTGACGGGTACTGGCCGCCGCACCGGCCGGTACACCGGCTCGCCCGGCTCGATCGGCTGCCCCGAGATCGCGCAGCGGCCCGCCTGCGATGCGACGCGCAAGCGCCAGCGTTGCTCGCCGTAATGGCAGCGCCCGCTTTCGCTCCAGCGCACCAGCAAGCCGTTGTCGCCGGCCTCCAGGACCGTGACGAACAGTTGCGGCCGCAACGGTGAAACGCCAGGCGCGACAGGCTCCGGAACCGATGCGCGATCGTCGTTCGCCGACGGCATGACGTCCCGCTCGTCGGCTAGCAGCATGTGATACGACACGTATTCGCAGATCAGGCTTTCGATGAAGTTCGGCATGCTTGACGACATTCCGGGAAGATTGAAACGGGCCGCGCTCCGCGCGATCGGGCTGCCGCAGATGATACAAATTGAAGTTAACTTCAAGTAAAGGGAAACGTACGCAACGATGCGTTTCGCTGATCGGCACAATGGGCTAGCACCACGGCGTGCGACTGCGACCCCGGCCGAGCCACGCGTCTCGCATTTCGTCTCAAACGGCTGAGACGAATGTCCCGGCGTCTCACGCGAACCACGCCATCGCAATCGCAGCAAATTCCGCGCGCGATTCACACGGCATCGCCAGATGCCAACGCAAGACGCCCTGCTGCACCGCACACCACCGCCCCGCCTCGCTCGCCACCGGAGCACCGATTCAAGCTGGCCCCGTTCCTGCATATCGCTTGCTCGCGCAATCGCGCGACGGACGCACCGGCCGCTTGCCGCGCGTCCGACGACAACCTGACGGAGACAGCAACGTGAGCACACCGGCATCGAACACCGCACCCAGCATGAAGGCCGCCGTCTGGCACGGCCGCAACGACATCCGCGTCGAAGAGGTTCCCGTTCCGGCGCACCCGCCGGCCGGCTGGGTCCAGATCCGCGTGCACTGGTGCGGCATCTGCGGCTCCGACCTGCACGAATACGTCGCCGGGCCCGTGTTCATCCCGGTCGACGCGCCGCACCCGCTGACGGGCCTGAAGGGCCAGTGCATCCTCGGCCACGAGTTCAGCGGCGAAATCGCGGCGCTCGGCGCGGGCGTGACGGGCTTCGCGCCCGGCGACCGTGTGACGGCCGACGCGTGCCAGCATTGCGGCACCTGCTGGTATTGCAAGCACGGGCTGTACAACATCTGCGAGAACCTCGCGTTCACCGGGCTGATGAACAACGGCGCGTTCGCCGAATACGTGAACGTGCCAGCCGAGCTGCTGTACAAGCTGCCCGACCACTTCCCGACCGAGGCCGGCGCGCTGATCGAACCGCTCGCGGTCGGGCTGCATGCGGTGAAGAAGGCCGGCAACATCGTCGGCCAGACCGTCGTCGTGGTCGGCGCCGGCACGATCGGCCTGTGCACGATCATGTGCGCGAAGGCCGCGGGCGCCGGGCGCGTGATCGCGCTGGAAATGTCGGCCGCGCGCAAACAGAAGGCGCTGGAGGTCGGCGCAACGGTCGTGATCGACCCGAAGGCGTCGGACGCGATCGCGGAAATCAAGGCGCTGACGGGCGGCTACGGCGCCGACGTATCGTTCGAGTGCATCGGGCACACGGCCACCGCGCAGCTCGCGATCGACGTGATCCGCAAGGCCGGCAAGTCTGTGATGGTCGGCATCTTCGAGGAGCCGACGTCGTTCAACTTCTTCGACATCGTGTCGACCGAGAAGGAAGTGATCGGCTCGCTCGCGTACAACGGCGAATTCGCGGACGTGATCCGCTTCATCGCGGACGGCCGCATCGACGTGCAGCCGCTGATCACCGGGCGGATCACGCTCGGCGACATTGTCACGCACGGCTTCGAGGAGCTGGTCAACCACAAGGACCGGAACGTGAAGATCATCGTCCAGCCCGCGACGGCCTGACGAACCCGCGACCGGGCAACCGGGCAACCGGGCGATGATCGCCGCGTGACGGCCGGACGCGGCGCCGGGCGGCCCCCGCCAGCCTTAGCGCGACTCGCCGTCCGCCCGGCCCGCGCGCCCGCCCGGATTCGGTGCGTGCACAACGGCGTCGGGTGCGGCGCGCGGGGTCGGACTTCGATATACTCGAAGCGACATCACCGCCCCGCGCGCCACCCGCGCGCCCGCTTCCGTGAAACCACGAGCCGGCCTGATCCTCGAACTCTTCGTCAACCTGGTGCTGCCCTGGGTCGCCTACCGGGTCGCGCATCCGTATTTCGGCGAAACCGGCGCGCTGTACGCGTCCGCGATTCCGCCCATCGTCTGGTCCATCGTCGAATTCATCCGCTCGCGCCGCGTCGATGCGGTGGCCGCCGTCGTGCTGCTCGGCATCGCGCTGTCGATCGCCGGCATGGCGCTCGGCGGCAGCGCGCGCACGCTGCTGATGCGCGAATCGCTCGCGTCCGGCACGATCGGCGTCGTGTTCCTGCTGTCGCTGTTCCGCGATCGCCCGCTGATCTTCTACCTCGCCCGCGCGACGGTCGCCCGCGAGATGGCCGGTGGCGCCGCGCGTTTCGAGACGGTGTGGGCCGAGCAGCCGGGGCTACGCCAGATGCTCCGGCTGATGACCTTCGTGTGGGGCGCGTGCATGACGCTGGAGATGCTGCTGCGGCTGTGGATGGTCGTCACCTGGCCCGTCGAGCGCGTGCTCGTCGTGTCGCCGATCATGGGTTACACGGTGTTCGGCACGCTGCTGCTGTGGACCTTCTGGTACCGGCGGCGGATGCGCGAGCGCAACAGCGTCGACATCCCGACCCGCGACGGCGTCACCGAGATCGCCGGCCGTTGAGCGCCCGCCCCGCCCGCCCGGCGGCACGTCACGGTCGTTGGGGTATGATGCGCGGCGTCTCGTTCGACCCATGCATCGCCCCATGTCCCTTTGGCTTCTCCCGTGTGCCACGATCTGCCTCGCGCTGTTCGCTGCCGCCGCATTCGCGTGGCAGCGCCCGCTGCACGGCCCGAGCATCGCCGTCGCGGCGCTCGGCTATGCCGGCGCGCTGGCGTTCGGCAAACTCTCTCCGATCGTGCTCGCGCCGCTCGCGCTGCTCGTGGCCGCCGCCTGGGGCGTCGCGCCGGGCCGCCCGCTCGCGGTGCGGATCGCCGCGCACGTCGTGTTTGCCGCGCTCGCGATCGCGCTGAGCCTGCACCTGATTCCCGGCTTCCATAATCCACGCGTGATCGAGCCGACGCGCTTCACGCCGGACGCCGTGCCGTTCACGATGTACCTGAATTTCGACAAGCCACTGGTCGGCCTGTGGCTGCTGTGGGTGCTGCCGTGGGTCATGCCCGACGTCGCGCCGGCGCGCGCGCTGCGCACCGGTGCCGTGGCGGGCGTCGCAACGGCCGCGGTCTGCCTGGCCGGCGCGCTCGCGTTCGGGATGGTTGGCTGGGCGCCGAAATGGCCGGCGTCGGGCTGGATGTGGCTCGCCAACAACGTGCTGCTCGTCACGCTCGCCGAGGAAGCGCTGTTCCGCGGCTACGTGCAAGGCGGGCTCACGCGCGTGCTCGGCCGCTTCGGCTGGGGGCCGTGGGTCGCGCTCGCGATCGGCGCGCTGCTGTTCGGCGCCGCGCACGCGGCCGGCGGCTGGCACTGGATCGTACTCGGCACCGTGGCCGGCATCGGCTACGGCCTGGCATGGCGGCGCGGCGGGCTGCTCGCATCCGCGCTCGCGCACGCGGGGCTGAACGTGATCCACTTCGGGCTGTTCACGTACCCGATGCTCGCCGCCGCGCGCTAAGCGCCGTGGACGGCGGCGGCGCCCGCCGGTTTCGCTCGGTTGAACTCAGTTGAAACCGGCCACCGCGTGCGGCACGTACGGGCCTTCGAGCGCCGCGATTTCGTCGTCCGTCAGCTTCAGTTCCAACGCGCCGAGCGCATCGTCCAGATGATGCGGCTTCGAGATGCCGACGATCGGCGCGGTGATGCCGCGCTTGTGCGCGACCCACGCGAGCGCGACCTGCGCACGCGGCACGTTGCGCGCGGCGGCAATCGCCGCGACGGCCTCGACGATCGCGCGGTCGGCATCGGCCGTCGCGTCATAGAGCCGCTGGCCGACGTCGTCGCTCTGCTGCCGGCCGGACGACTCGTCCCAGTTGCGCGTCAGCCGGCCGCGCGCGAGCGGGCTCCACGGAATCACCGCGATGCCCTCGGCCTCGCACAGCGGCAGCATCTCCCGCTCCTCCTCGCGATACAGCAGGTTCACGTGGTTCTGCATGCTGACGAAGCGGGTCCAGCCGTTCTGCGTCGACGTATGCAGCGCCTTCGCGAACTGCCACGCGAACATCGACGACGCGCCGATGTAGCGCGCCTTGCCGGCCTTCACGACGTCGTGCAGCGCCTCGAGCGTCTCCTCGATCGGCGTGCCGTAATCCCAGCGGTGGATCTGGTACAGGTCGACGTAGTCGGTGCCGAGCCGCTTCAGGCTCTGGTCGATGTCGGTCATGATCGCCTTGCGCGACAGCCCCGCGCCGTTCGGCCCCGGCCGCATCCGGTAGAACACCTTGGTCGCGATCACGACGTCGTCGCGCTTCGCGAAGTCGCGCAGCGCGCGGCCGACGATCTCTTCCGACGTGCCGTCCGAATACATGTTCGCGGTATCGAAGAAATTGATGCCGGCCTCGATCGCGCGCTGGAGGATCGGGCGGCTTTCCGCTTCCGGCAGTGTCCACGGATGCGTGCCGCGCGACGGCTCGCCGAACGTCATGCAGCCCAGCACCAGCTTCGACACGTCCATCCCGGTCGACCCGAATTTCACGTATTCCATCGCTCGCCTCGTCATTGAAGTGGGGTTGCGGCCGGATGCGCGCCACGCTTCGGTGCACCGGGCACGGACGCCGGGGCGTGCATCCGCCGGACGTCGCATGGTATCCCGCGGCGCGCAAACGCGTCGCGCCACGCTCGCGCGCCGCCGTGCAAGGTCGTGTCGGGTCGAACAGACGAACGCGACCTGCGGCCCGCACGCATCGCGCGGGGCCGGGCCGGGTCACACGGAGGAACGAATTACTTGATCTGGTCGGCGAGCGGCCGCAGGAACTCGGAGAACCCGGTCAGCATGATCTGCACGCCGATGCACAGCAGCAGGAACGCGGACACGCGCTTCGCGACCTTGGTGCCTTCGATGCCGAGATAGCGCGACAGCAGCGCGGCGCGGCTGTAGGTCAGCCAGATCACGACCGCGACGAGTGCGGAGACCGAGATCGACACGATGCTCGACAGCATGAATTCCGACAGCTTGTGCGTGCGGTTCGCGTTCAGCGCGATCGCGGTGGCGATCGAACCGGGGCCGACCGTCAGCGGCACGGTCAGCGGGAAGAATGCGCGGGTCATGATCGCGTTCGCGTCGATCGGCTTGACCGGCGTGTCGCCGCCGCCCGGGCCGTCCGGCTCGTTGAGCATCTGCCAGCCCGCGACGGCGACCGCGAAGCCGCCGCCGATCCGCAGCGCTTCCATCGAGATGCCGAAGAAATGCAGCACCGGCGTGCCGGCGAAGAACGCGACCAGCAACACGATGAAGGCGTTGAACGCCACCTTCTTCGCGAGCAGGTTCCGTTCGTGCTCGGTCAGCGCCTCGGTGCGTTCGAGAAACAGGAACGCAATGCCGATCGGATTGATGATGCCGATCAGGCCGGTGAAGCCGAACAGGATCTCGGAGATAAGGCGGTCGACGATCATCGGGGCGAGGAAACGATCAGGGCTGGGGCCGGCGGCGCGCCGGAGGTCACGCATTGTAGAGCAAGCGCCCGCGCCCGAGACGCAAATCGCGACCCGGGCCCGGCGGCCCGCGCCACAGCGTCAATCGGTGCCCGGCTCCCACGCCGGCGGCCGCTTCGCGAAGAACGCGGCGAAGCCCTCCTTCGCTTCCGGCGTGGCCCGCACGCGCGAGATCGTCTGCGCGGTGAACGCCGCGCGTTCGGCCGACGGCGGGTACTCGCCGATCTCGTCGAAAAAGCGCTTGATCTCCATCAGCGCGTTCGGGCCATTGCGGCTCAACTCCGCGAGCGTCTTGTCGAGTGCTGCGTCGAGCGCGTCGAGCGGCACGGCCTGGTGGATCAGCCCGATCGCGACGGCTTCGCCGGCCGCGAGCTGCGTCGCGGTCAGCGCGAGCCGGCGCGCCTGGCGCTGGCCGACCGCCTCGACCAGATACGGGCCGATCACCGACGGCAGGATCCCGAACCGTGCCTCGCTGACCGAAAAGCGCGCATGATCGCTCGCGATCACGATGTCGCAGGCCGCGCACAGGCCGACGCCGCCGCCGAACGCGTGGCCCTGCACGCGGGCGACCGTCGGCTTCGGGCACTGCCGGATCGCGCGCATCATCGCGGCGAACCGCTCGGCGTCGCGCAGGTTCGCGGCCGCGTCGTTCGCGCTCGCGCGCTGCATCCACTGCAGGTCGGCGCCCGCGCAGAACGCGCGGCCGTCCGAGCGCAGCACGATCGCGCGCACGTCGTCGCGCCGGCCGAGCGTCGTGAACGCGTCGGTCAGCTCGGCGATCATCGTCTCGTCGAACGCGTTGAGCACGTCGCCGCGCTGCAGCGCGACGGTCGCGATGCCGCGCGCATCGACGGCAACGGCCAGGGTCTTCAATCCATCCATCGAACAGGTTTCCTCGGGGTAGAACAGGGAACGGCCAAACTCAGGCGGCCTGCCGGCGGTCGATCACGCGTCGGGCCTTGCCGGTCGCGGTCGCGGGAATGCCGCCGGCGGCGAGCACCGTCACGCCGGCCGACACGCCGATCATCGTCTTGATCCGGTGCTGCAGCTCGCGCGCGATCGCCGCGCGCTCGCCGTCGGTCACGCATGCGACGGCCTCGGAGCGCAGCTCGACCGCGAGGTCGAGCCGGTCCATGTGGCCGTCACGCGAGATCGTGACCTGGAACTGGCCCGACAGCTTCGGCTGCGCGACCACGATTTCCTCGATCTGGCTCGGGAACACGTTCACGCCGCGCACGATCAGCATGTCGTCGGAGCGGCCCGTGATCTTCGCGAGCCGGCGCATCGCGCGCGCGGTCGGCGGCAGCAGTGCGGTGAGGTCGCGCGTGCGGTAGCGGATCACCGGCATCGCCTCCTTCGTCAGCGACGTGAACACGAGCTCGCCCTCGCTGCCGTCCGGCAGCACTTCACCGGTCACGGGATCGATGATCTCCGGATAGAAGTGGTCTTCCCAGATCACCGGGCCGTCCTTCGTCTCGACGCATTCGCACGCGACGCCGGGGCCCATCACTTCCGACAGCCCGTAGATGTCGAGCGCGTCGATGCCCACGCGCGTCTCCACTTCCTCGCGCAGCGCCTGCGTCCACGGCTCCGCGCCGAAGATGCCGATCTTCAGCGACGACGCGGCCGGGTCCATCCCCTGCCGCACCATCTCGTCGATCAGGTTCAGCATGTACGACGGCGTGACGAGGATGATCTTCGGCTCGAAATCGCGGATCAGCTGCACCTGCTTCTCGGTCTGCCCGCCCGACATCGGCACGACCATGCAGCCGAGCCGCTCCGCGCCGTAGTGAATCCCCAGGCCGCCCGTGAAGAGCCCGTAGCCGAACGCGTTGTGCAGCGTGTCGCCCGGGCGGCCGCCGGCCGCGCGGATCGAGCGCGCGGTCACGTTCGCCCAGGTGTCGATGTCGCGCGCCGTGTACCCGACCACCGTCGGCTTGCCGGTCGTGCCGCTCGACGCATGCACGCGCACGACCTGCTCGCGCGGCACCGCGAACAGCCCGAACGGATAGTTGTCGCGCAGGTCGTTCTTGGTCGAGAACGGGAATTTCGCGAGATCGGCGAGCGTCTTCAGGTCGTCGGGGTGCACGCCCGCCGTGTCGAACGTCCGACGATAGTGCGGGACGTTGTCGTACGCGTGGCGCAGCGACCACTTGAGGCGCTCGAGCTGCAGCGCCTGCAGTTCGTCGCGGCTGGCGGTCTCGATCGGATCGAGGGCGGCGGCGGGATGCGTCGGGTGAGTCATCGGGGTGCTCCTCCAGTGGAGTGATGTCGTTATCGTGATCGGGGTGATGGGGCCGCCGGCTAGCGGAACGTGCGGCCGGCCGCGTGCAAGGCGGCGAGGCGCGGCGACACGCGATAGCGGTCCTCGCCGTAGCTCGCCGCGAGGTTCGACAGCACGCGATGCACGCGGCCGATGCCGATCGCATCGGCCCACGCGAGCGGGCCGCACGGGTAGTTCACGCCCTTCTCCATCGCGAGATCGAGATCGGCGGGCGAGCACACGCCCTGGTTGACCGTGTCGGCCGCCTCGTTCGCGAGCATCGCGACGGTGCGCATCGCAACCATGCCCGGCACGTCGGCAACGCCGACGACGCGGAAACCGGCTTGCTGGAACAGGCCGACCGCATCGGCGTAGGCGGCGTCGCCGCACTGGAGCGCGCGCGTCAGCGCGACCAGCCCGGCCTGCGCGTAGTCGCGCGCCAGATCGACGAGCACGAGATCGGCCACGCCGGTTTGCGCGGCGCGCGCCGTCGCGGTGCGGCCGTCGGTCAGCGCGATCGACGCGCGGCCGGCCACGGCGAGCAGTTCGTCGGCATCCAGGCCGTTGCGCCGCGCACCCGCGATGCGTTCGGCGAAGCGTGCATGCAGCGCGGCGGCCGGCCCGTCCTGCGCGAACAGCACGACGTCGGCCGGCGCGTCGCGCGGCGCTTCGAGCTCCGGCGCGGGCGGCGTCGCGCCATCCGCATACGAATAGAAGCCGCGCCCCGACTTGCGCCCGAGGAAGCCCGCGTTCACGAGTTCCTGCTGGATCAGCGACGGCGTGTAGCGCGGATCGTTGAAGTACGCGCGGAACACCGACTCGGTCACCGCGAAGTTCACGTCGTGGCCGATCAGGTCCATCAGCTCGAACGGCCCCATGCGGAAGCCGCCGGCCTCGCGCATCACCGCGTCGATCGAGGCCGGCGTGCCGCCCTGCTCGTTCAGCACGCGCAGCGCCTCCGCGTAATACGGCCGCGCGACGCGGTTCACGATGAAGCCCGGTGTCGATTTCGCCATCACGGGCTGCTTGCCCCACGCGGCGGCGGTCGCATGCAGCGCCTGCGCGACTTCCGGCGCGGTCGCGAGCCCGCTGACCACCTCGACGAGCGCCATCAGCGGCGCCGGATTGAAGAAATGCAGGCCGGCCACGCGCTGCGGCGCGCGCAGCCCGGCCGCGATCGACGTGATCGAGATCGACGACGTGTTGGTCGCCAGCACGCAGGTATCGTCGACATGGCGCTCCAGCGTCGCGAAGATCTCGCGCTTCACGTCGAGACGCTCGGCCGCCGCCTCGACGATCAGCGCGGCGCCAGCGAACTCGGCCAGCGCGCGCACCGCGCGAATCCGGTTGCCGGCCGCGTCGGCCTGCTCCGGCTCCATCCGCCCCTTCTCCGCGAGCCGCGCGAACTGCGCGCGGATGCCGGCGAGCGCCTTGTCGCACGCCGCCTCGTTCAGGTCGTACAGCAGCACGGTATGACCGGCGGCCGCCGCGACCTGCGCGATGCCCGCGCCCATCGCGCCCGCGCCGATCACGCCGACGACCGCCGACGGCGCCAGCGCGCCCGAATTCACCGAATGTGCAGAAGAACCAGCCATCGCTTGCGATCCGTCAATGAAGTGGAAGTGCGAGCGATTATAAACCGACCGGTCGGTAGATTTATGTCAGGACGAGCCCGAATTTGTCATGCAAGAGAGCGTTACGGAAACTGCAAAAACAAAAAAATCGAACGATCGGGGCACTTTTTGTAAACCGAAAGGTCAATGAAAGTATTCGAATATGAGATAGCGACCCCCGAACGCCTGATAAAATTCGACAAATCGCCGGATTCCAGGGGAAACCGCGTGTCACACCGCCGCCCATCGCCCGCCGCCCTTTCGGGGCCGGTTCCGAACTGCAGGGCCGCCTGCCGGCACGTCCACGCGCCCCGCCATCGGCACCCGGTCGCATCGAACCGTTTCATCCAGCGACGGGCTTCGGCCCGCCCGCGCCCCTCGCCGCCTCATGGCGGCGAACCGGAGGCAGCACCGTTCCGCGCTGCCGCCCATCAGCATCATCGTCCTCGTTCGGCGGATTTTCCGGCCGGGCTTCGTCAATCCGTGACGGCGCGTCGCGCGCCGCCACTCGCATAGGAAAACCGTCCATGCCGATCTCGTCCAACCAGCTCCCGCGCTGGACCCTCTGGGCCCCGCTTGCCGCGTGGCTGGTACTCGCGCTGTCGCGCGTCGTGCCGGCCGAAGGCCTCGTCATCGCAGTGTTGGCCGCCGCGCTCGCCGGCGCCGTGTTCGCCGCCGTCCACCATGCCGAAGTCGTCGCGCACCGCGTCGGCGAGCCGTTCGGCACGCTCGTGCTCGCGGTCGCCGTGACCGTCATCGAAGTCGCGCTGATCGTGTCGGTCATGCTCGGCGCCGGTCCCGAGAAATCGGGCCTCGCGCGTGACACCGTGTTCGCTGCCGTGATGATCATCTGCAACGGTATCGTCGGCCTTTGCCTGCTGGTCGGTGCGTGGAAGCACGGCGAGCAGGACTTCCAGGGGCGCGGGGCGAGCAAGGCGCTTGCGGTGCTCGCGTCGCTGTCCGTGCTCTCGCTCGTGATGCCGAACTACCTGAGCGCCGCGCCGGGTCCGTTCTTTTCGAAATCGCAGCTTGCGTTCGCCGGCGTGTCGTCGCTCGTGCTGTACGGCGCATTCGTCTTCGTGCAAACCGTGCGTCACCGCGACTACTTCCTCACCGCGCACGACAGTGCGAACGAATCGGTGCATGCGGCGCCGCCGAGCGGGCGCACCGCGGTGATCAGCCTCGTGCTGCTGTTCGCGAGCCTCGTCGCGGTCGTGCTGCTCGCGAAGCTGTTGTCGCCGGCCGTCGAGCATGCGGTGATGAAGCTCGGCGCGCCCGAAGCGGCGGTCGGCATCGTGATCGCCGCGCTCGTGCTGCTGCCCGAAGGGCTCGCGGCCGTCACCGCCGCACGCGCGAACCGCCTGCAGACCAGCATGAACCTCGCGCTCGGTTCGGCGCTCGCGAGCATCGGGCTCACGATCCCGACCGTCGCGGCCGTGTTCATCTGGGTCGGCCAGCCGCTCACGCTCGGCATCGGCGCGATGGAAACCGTGCTGCTGGCGCTCACGCTGCTCGTCAGCACGCTGACGCTCAGCCAGGGGCGCACGACGGTGCTGCACGGCGTCGTGCACCTGTCGCTGTTCGCGGCCTACCTGTTCCTGTCGATCACTCACTGACCCATCAATGCGCGCGGCCCGGCGGATCCCCTCCGCCCGGCCGCGCGCACTTCCTCACGTCCCTTCACCTCCGTTCACGCCACGCCGCCGCTACCGGACCGGAATCACGAGATGCTGGCCTGCCAGGATCAGGTTCGGGTTGGCGAGGTTGTTGCGGCGCTGGATCTCGCGAAAACGCTGGCCGCTGCCGAGCTTGCTCGCCGCGATCAGGTTCAGCGTGTCGCCCGCCTTCACCACGTATGTGTGTTCACCGGACGCGGCCGCGGTCGTCACCGTCTGGTCGCTGACGAAGTACTTGCGCAGCAGGTCGAGATACTGCGGCGATTGCTTGAGCTTCGCGATCGCGGCGTTCAGGTAGATCAGCAGGTCCTGATCGTCGGCGCGCACGCCGATCTTGTACGCGATGTTCGAGCCGTCGAGCTTGGTCACCGCGAACTTCAGGTCGGTGCCCTTGATCGAGCTGACCGCGAACGGATAGTCGTAGATGAACGCGTCGACCGCACGGCCGTCGAGGCTCTTCGCGAGGAACGCCGGATCGGAATCGTCGACCTCGACGAACCGCACGTTCGGATACTGGCGCGTGACGAACGCACGCACGTCCGGGTCGCCTTTCAGGATGCCGACCGTCTTGCCGGCCAGATCGTCGGCCGAGCGGATCGCGGAGCCCTGCCGCACGATCAGCGAATAGCCGAAATCGTCGACATACGGCACCGAGTAGACGACGCCCGCCGGCGTGTTGTCCGCGAACGTCAGCCCGTCCATCGCGACGTCGACGACGTGGTTGCCCTTCGCGTCGGTGTCGAGCAATTGCTTCGGCACGCCCGGGTACGTGTCGACTTCGTGACGCGTATCGACGACGACCGGCTTGCCGCCGTGCGAGAACGACGGATCCGCGAACAGCAGCCGCGCGAACTCGACGTTGAAGCCGTGCGGCGCGCCCTTGTCCTCGCCGAAGAACGGCTCGCTCGGGTTCTGCACCGAGATCCGCACGATGCCGTTTTCAGCGATCGATTTCAGCGTGCTGGCCTGCGGCGTGAAGCCGGCCGGCACCACGTTGCCCGATGCCGACGGCTGCGCGGGCTGGCCTGCGTCGGCCGACTGCGCGGACGTCGCGCCCGGAGCCGCATCGTGCGCGGGAATCAGTGTCGAGAGGCCGCCCTGATGGACGATCCAGACGCCGACGAGCACCACCAGAAACGCGATTGCGCCGAAAAGTTTTTTCATGGTTGCGTGCCTGCGGGAAATTATTGTTGTTTCGACGGCAAAGCGGCGGCGTGTGCCGCGTCGGGGCCGGGCACGGCCGCGGGGGTGCCGTTCATCACCGCCTGCTGCTGCGCCTGCTTGACCTCGGGGTTATCCATCAGCGACGTCTCCATTTCGGAGAACGCCTTGTTGACCGAGCGCATCACCGAATCGACGGCCACGTCGGTCTTGATCTGCTCGAACGTGTCAGATGCCTGCCGGCCCGCGAGCTTGTTCATTTGCTGCGCCGCCTGCGACATGTCCCACATCGCCTTCGCGCGATCGATCGCCGATGCGAAATTCTTCAGCTCGGCCTGTACCTGCTTGTAGCGGCCTTCGCGAAACGCGAGCAGTTGCTTCATCGTGCCGAGCTGCGACCGGAAGCGCGGCGCGTCATCCGGATATTGCTTCTCGAACAGTTCCGTCTTGTTCTCGAAGTTCTTCACCTCGGTGCGGAACGCGGTGATGCTGTCCGCGAATTTCTGTGCCGCCTGGCGCTTTTCCGCGAGCTGGTTGATCAGTGTCTCGATCGGATTCGACTGCGCCTCCTCGACGATCATCTTCACCTTCTGGTTCGCGAACTTCATCGCGACGACCGGCGCGAAATAGATCGCGCCGAGGCCGATCACGGCCGCCGTGATCAGCGCGATCATCCCCTTCAGGATGAACAGCGCGGCCGGTGCCGCGATCGCGACGCCAGCGATGATGATCGCCCACTTGATCAGCTTGGCCTTGCCACTCCCCGAACTGCCGTTTGCTTCATTCGAAAGCTGCGACATGAGTTTTTCTCCTTGAACCTCGAACCGAACTGCTTGCGTTTGCCTTTTTCAAGCTCAATCGAAATGCTTCGGACTTCGGTGCCGCCGGGCAGTCAGGAATGCCGGCGGCGCAATACAAGGATGGGCGCGACGGGCGTCACGAGACGCCTGTGTAGGCGCCGTTCAGGATGCGGTGATCGGGGGCGGCAGGCGGCGGCGCGATGCGGCGGGCCGGAGCGGCGCCGTTCGTCGTCGCGGCCATTGCGCGGACGGGAAAGTGTACCGATGCACGGTACGAAACGGGATGACGGATACGTGACGCGACGGGCATCGGGAGAAGCGGTGCTCCGGCGGGCCGACAGACGCGGGCCCGGTGTTCCGGTACGAGTGCGTAAAGGCTCATCGTTGTTCTTTTGCGTATCGCGGGTGCAGGAACCGCACGGCCGGCGCGTTCCGCTCCAAAGGCACGGACGTATCCTGCGCCGACCGGCATGCAGCGTCAAGCGGTTGTCGCAGTGCAGCGAACCGCTGCGTTGCGCCGTTGGAACGCAGGTATCGAAGCAGCTTTCGGCACGGTAAGGATTCGCAGGGCAGCAACCTGTCACGCTCGCTCAGGATTGCTTGTCATCGCCTGCGGCAAGCTTCCGGATTGAAAGCTTGTTACATCGCGCGAGCGTCTTACGTTGCTGCCGCGCCGCCCTGCTCCTGCGCGAGAAACCGCTCGACCATCGCGTTGAACACCGGCAGCGCCGGATTGTCGTTGTCCGCGCGCCAGGCGAGATACAGCTCGGCCGCCACGTCGACGCCCGCGAGCGGCCTGAACACCACGCCGTCGACATGCAGTTCGCGCGCCGACGCCGGCACCAGCGCGGCGCCCAGCCCCGCGCGCACCAGGCCGAGGATCGTATGCGTCTGCCCGACGTAATGCAGGTAGTTCGGCAAGCGGCCGGCGCCGGCGAACATCCCCGAGATCATGTCGTGGAAGTACTTCCCCTCGTTCGGCGAATACGCGATGAACGGCTGCCGGTCGAGCTCGTCAGGGCCGATCCGCTCGTACGCGGCGAGCGGCGCGCCCTGCGCGACCGCGACGAGCATCGGCTCGCGCTGCACGAGCCGGTATTCGAGCGGATGGCGCGCGGCGCGCTGGCGCACGAAGCCCGCATCGAGCATGCGCGACGCAAGCGCGTCGATCTGCACGGTCGACACCATTTCGCGCAGTTCGACATCGACGTCCGGCAGCGCGTGCGCCGCATGCGCGAGCAGCACCGGAATCATCCGGTACGCGCTGACCGCCGTGAAACCGAGCGTGATGCGGCCGGCCCCGCCGTGCGCGACGCGCTGCGCGGCCTGCTCGGCCCGCGCGGAAAACTCGAGGATGTGTCGCGCATCGCGCAGAAAGCGCTCGCCGGCCGCGGTCAGCCTGACCTGCCGGCTGCTGCGCTCCAGCAGCGCGATGCCGAGCGCGTGCTCGAGCAACTGGATCTGCCGGCTGAGCGGCGGCTGCGTCATGAAGAGCCGCTTGGCCGCGCGCCCGAAATGCAGTTCCTCGGCGACGGCGACGAAGCAGCGAAGCTGGTTCAGTTCAATCATTCAAATCTTGAATCAATCGATAGTCTTTTGATGTTAGACCAACATCGATCCGATTCCTATACTCGGTTGCACCTGATGCACGGCCCGCGCCGCGCACGACGACCGAGACCTTCATGACCATCGACATCCTGCTCACCCAGCCGCTTCCCGACGCCATCGACGCCGAACTGTCCGCCCGCTACGCGGTGCATCGGCTGTATGCGGCCGACCAGCCCGACGCGCTGCTCGATCGCGTCGCGTCGCGCATCCGCGGCGTCGTCACGGGCGGCGCGAACGGGTTGTCGGCCGCATTGACGGACCGTCTGAGCGCGCTCGAGATCATCGCGATCAGCGGCATCGGCACCGACGCGGTCGATCTCGACCGCGCCCGCGCCCGCGGCATTCACGTGACGACGACGCCCGACGTGCTGACCGACGACGTCGCCGACATGGCGATGGGGCTGATCCTGATGACGCTGCGCGATCTCGGCGCCGGCGAGCGCATCGTGCGCGCCGGCCGCTGGGGCAAAGTCGCGCAGCCGCTGGCGACCCAGGTGACGGGCAAGCGGCTCGGCATCGTCGGCCTCGGCCGCGTCGGCCGCGCGATCGCGCAGCGCGCGCAGGCGTTCCGGATGCCGGTCAGCTATTTCGGCCCGCGCGAACACCGCGAAAGCGGCTACCGCTATGTGCCCGACCTGATCGCGCTCGCGCGCGACAGCGACGTGCTCATGCTCGCGGCATCGGCCGATCATGGCAACGTGCTCGTCACGGCCGACGTGCTCGCCGCGCTCGGCAACCAAGGATTCCTGATCAACGTCGCGCGCGGCAAGCTCGTCGACGAGACCGCACTCGTGCGCGCGCTCGCGGACGGCACGATCGCCGGCGCCGGCCTCGACGTGTTCGTCGACGAACCGCACGTGCCGGCCGCGCTGCTCGAACTCGAGCGTGTCGTCGTGCAGCCGCACCGTGCGAGCGCGACGCACGAGACGCGCGAAGCCATGGGCCGGATCGTGCTCGCCAACCTCGCCGCGTGCTTCGCAGGCCAGCGCCCGCCGACCAGCGTCACGCGCTGAGCAACGCACGTTCCCCCGTCTACCACACCAAACGAAACGCCTCCGCACGACGGAGGCCAGGAGACTCGCATGCCCAATCGATCCAGCGGCGGCGCGGCCGTCGCCGCCTCGTCCGCTTCATCCGCCCCGTCGCGCACGATCGGCCGCGTCCGCTACACGATCCTCGCGCTGATCTTCGCGGTCACCGTCGTCAACTACGCGGACCGCGCGACGATGTCGATCGCCGGCACCGGCGTCGCGCACGACCTCGGGCTGTCACCCGTGCAGCTCGGCATCGTCTTCTCCGCGTTCGCATGGGCCTATGCGATCGGCCAGATCCCGGGCGGCTGGCTGCTCGACCGCTTCGGCGCGCGCCGCGTGTACGGCCTGAGCCTGCTGCTGTGGTCGGTGTTCACGATGCTGCAAGGCACGGTCGGCTGGTTCGCCGTCGAGGGTGCGGCCGCGACGCTCGCGCTGTTCGCGATGCGCTTCATGCTCGGGCTCGTCGAATCACCGGCCTTCCCGGCCAATTCGCGGATCGTCGCGTGCTGGTTCCCGACCGCCGAGCGCGGCACCGCATCGGCACTGTTCAACTCCGCGCAGTACATGGCCGTCGTGCTGTTCACGCCCGCGATGGCGTGGCTCACGCATGCGCTCGGCTGGGAACACGTGTTCCTGTGGATGGGGATGCTCGGCGTCGCGCTGTCGGCGCTCTGGTTCGCGTGGTATCGCGAGCCGCACGGCCATCCGCGCGTGAGCGACGCCGAGCGCGACTACCTGCGCGCACACGGCGCGCTCGTCGATCTCGAGGCGAACCGCGTCCGGCACCGGCCGCGCGTATCGTGGCACGACGCGTCGCAGCTGTTCCGCCATCGGAACCTGTGGGCGATCTATGTCGGCCAGTACTGCATCACGGCGCTCACCTATTTCTTCATCACGTGGTTCCCGATCTACCTGATCAAGGGGCGCGGGATGACGATCATGGAGGCCGGCTGGGTCGCCGCGCTACCGGCGCTGTGCGGCTTCACGGGCGGCGTGCTCGGCGGCGTGCTGTCGGACTGGCTGATCCGGCGCGGCGTACATCCGTCGCGCGCACGCAAGACGCCGTTCGTGGTGGGGATGGCAATGGCGACGCTGCTCGTGCTCGCGAACGGCGCGTCGTCGAACGCCGTCGTGATCGCGCTGATGACGATCGCGTTCTTCGGCAAGGGACTCGCGGCGGTCGGCTGGGCCGTGCTCGCCGACACCGCGCCCGAAGGCATGGTCGGCCTGAGCGGCGGCGTGTTCAACGGCCTCGGCAACATCGCGGGGATCGTCACGCCGCTCGTGATCGGCTACTTCGTCGCGCACACGGGTTCATTCGCGGGTGCGCTGTGGTTCGTCGCCGCGCACGGGCTGATCGGCATCGCCGCCTATGCGTGGCTCGCGGGCCGCTTCGAGCGGATTCGCATCACGCCGGCCGCATGACGCGCGGCGAACGAACCACCGTCGGCGGCGTCATGCGCGCTGGCGGCTGCCCGGCGTGTGCTCGACCGTGAGCCGGTCGAGTTCGCGCAGGTCGTTTTCCAGCGCGGGCGTGAGCGTCGTGCGCAGATGGTCGAGGAAGGTGCGGATCTTCGCGTCGAGATAGCGGCGCGTCGCATAGACGGCGTACACGCTGACCGTCTGCAGCCGGTACTCCGGCAGCACGCGGATCAGCCGCCCTTCGCGAAGGTCGTCGAGCACCGTGTACAGCGCGACACACGCGATGCCGCGCCCCGCCCGCACCGCGACGCACAGCGCATCCGGCACGTTGACCTGGAACGGTGCCGGCTGCAGTTCGTAGACGGTCTCCTCGTCGTCGCCGCGCTCGAGCCGCCACTCGCTGGCCGGCGACGCGGGCGTATCGAGGCGCAGGCACACGTGGTTCGGCAGGTCGTCCGGCGTCGTCGGCGTGCCGTGCCGCGCCAGGTAGTCGCGCGACGCGACCAGTACGCTGCAGCTCGTGCCGCAGGTCTGCGCGACGTAGCCGGAATCGGGCAACTGCGACGCGGTCACGATCGACACGTCGTAGCCCTCCTCGACGAGGTTCGGCATCCGCTGCGCGAGCGTCAGCTCGACCGACACGTCCGGATTGTCTTCCTGGTAGCGCACGATCGACGACACGACATGACTCTGCCCGAGCCCCGTCATCGCATGGATGCGCATCTTGCCGCTCGGCCGCAGCAGCGCGTTGCGCGCTTCGGCGTTCGCGTAGTCGATTTCGGCGAGGATCGATTTCGCCCGCTCGAAGTAGCGCTCGCCGCTTTCGGTGAGGCCGAGATGGCGCGTCGTGCGATGCAGCAGGCGCGTCTGTACGTGGGCTTCGAGATTCGAAACCGCGCGCGACACCTGCGCGGTGGTCGCGTCGATTTCTTTTGCGACCGCGGTGAAACTGCCGGCTTCGACAACGCGCACGAACAGGCGCATGTTTTCGAGCATGTCCATTGAATTGGCTTGGGGAGTGTCGGTGGGGAAACGTCGGCGGCGCTCGCGTCAGACGGGAATCGAGGCGGGCGCGCCAACCTCGCGCAAGCGATCGCCATGCCGGGGAACGGGCGGGAGAGCGGGCATCGCGTGCGTGGCTGTGGCATATCGGGGAATTCGGTGGCCGGAATTGTACGCCGCCGCAGACAAAATTGCGCGATAGCACGGCCGCCATGCTTTCGTCCGATGAAAGGTTTTTGCAAGCATCACGCATCGCGCGCAGGCAACGCGTTGATGCGGCGCGGCAATTTGTATCACAACGCGATATAATTCCGGTTCTCTTGCGCCGGATCGTCCGCGCGTCATTTTTACCGCTTACCGCCCATGTCGTCAGGCTCCTCCCCGTCGCGCCGCACGCTCCGCCAATGGCTGCACAGCTTCGTTCCCCATCCGATGACGCTCGGCTGGCGCGAACGCATGCGCTCGTGCATGGGCGCGCTCGTCGGCATCGCGACGGTCGGCGTCACGATGCGGCTGCTGCCCGGCGTGCCGGGCCTCATGCCGCTGCTCGTCGCGCCGATGGGCGCGTCGGCCGTGCTGCTGTTCGCGGTGCCCGCGAGCCCGCTCGCGCAGCCGTGGTCGATCATCGGCGGCAATCTGGTGGCGGCGAGCGTCGGCGTCGCCTGCGCGCAATGGATCGCCGATCCGATCACGGCCGCCGCGGTCGCGGTCGCCCTCGCGATCGGCGGCATGTTCGCGCTGCGCTGCGTGCACCCGCCGTCGGGCGCGGTCGCGCTGACGGCCGTGCTCGGCGGCCCGGCGATCCATGCGCTCGGCTTCGGCTTCGTGGTCGAGCCGATCGCATTGCAATCGGGCATCCTGCTGTCGGCCGCGCTCGTATATCACGCGCTGACGGGCCACCGCTATCCGCACGGCGGCGTGCGTCCCGACGCGAAACCGCACGCCGGCAGCACCGCGCACGCACGCGGCGGCTTCACGCGCGCCGATCTCGACGCAGTGCTCAAGCGCCGTAGCGAATGGCTCGACGTCGATCCGGACGACCTCGAAATGCTGCTGCGCGAAACCGAGATGCAGGCGTATACGCGCACGTTCGGCCAGCTCACGTGCGCCGAGCTGATGACGAAGAACGCGATCGAAGTCGCGCCATCCACGTCGGTGGCGGCCGCGCTGACGCTGCTCGAGCGCCATCGCGTGAAGGCGCTGCCCGTCGTCGACGGCGACGATCGCCTGATCGGCATCGTCACGCGCGCCGACCTCACGCGCCAGGTGCGCCGCTCGATCCCGCTGTGGCACCGGCTGTCCGCGCGGCTGCCGCAGTCGTTCGGCGGCCAGCCGCCGAGCGTCGCCACCGTGATGACCCGCGACGTCGCGGCCGTGCCGCAGACCATGCCGATCACCGCGCTGGTGCCGCTGTTTACGCACTCGGGCCACCACCACATCCCGGTTGTCGACGCATCGCGCCGACTCGTCGGGATCATTACGCAGACCGATCTCGTCACGGGCCTGTACCGGCAGACGCAGATGCTGGAAGCCGCGTAACCCGAACGAACGGTACCGACGCACGGCGCAATGCGGGTCATTTCGCCGAAAATCGGCCATTTATATCATGTTGTGATATATTCTCCGATACTGAAACCGCCTGTCCGACCGACTGCAATGACCGATAACCGCCGCTCGCTGACCAAAAGCGATTTCCAGCAACTGTCCGAGTTCCGCTACCAGATGCGCTGCTTCGAGCGCTTCTCCGAACGCGCCGCGCAAAGCGAAGGCGTGACGCCGCTGCAATACCTGCTGCTGCTGCACATCAAAGGCTACCCGCACCGTGAATGGGCAACCATCGGGGAAATCGCCGAACGCCTGCAGGCGCAGCATCACGGGGTCGTCGCGCTGGTGACGCGCTGCGAGGCGCTCGGGCTCGTGAAGCGCAAGACGAGCGAAGCGGACCGCCGGCAGGTCGAGGTGCACCTCGAAGAAGCCGGCGAAACGCTGCTCGCCCGCCTCGCGGCCATGCATCGCGCCGAGCTGAAATCGCTCAAGGGCGCGTTCCAGGTTCCGCAGATCGATTACTGACCCTAGCTTTACCCACCTTCCCTCACTCCGATGAACGCACCACACAAACGCGATTTCTCGACCAACGAACGCCTGCCCAGGATCGCGTTGCTCGCCGCCGGGATCGGCTTGCTCAGCACGCTGGCGGCGTTCGTGCTGTTGAGCCTGATTCACCTGTTCACGAACCTGTTCTTCTTCCAGCAGTTTTCGTTCGCCGATCGTTCGCCCGCGAACCATACGCTCGGTGCATGGGTGATCGTCGTGCCGGTGGTCGGCGGGCTGATCGTCGGGCTGATGGCGCGCTTCGGTTCGGAGAAGATCCGCGGCCACGGCATTCCCGAGGCGATCGAGGCGATCCTGTTCGGCAAGAGCCGCATGTCGCCGAAGGTCGCGATCCTCAAGCCGCTGTCGTCGGGCGTCGTGATCGGCAGCGGCGGCCCGTTCGGTGCCGAAGGCCCGATCATCATGACGGGCGGCGCGCTCGGCTCGCTGATCGCGCAATGCGTGCACGTGACCGCCGCCGAGCGCAAGACGCTGCTCGTCGCGGGCGCGGCCGCCGGCATGACCGCCGTGTTCGGCACGCCGGTCGCCGCCGTGCTGCTCGCGGTCGAACTGCTGCTGTTCGAATGGCGTCCGCGCAGTTTCCTGCCGGTCGCGCTCGCCTGTGCGGTCGCCGGTTTCGCACGCGCGGTGTTCTTCGGCGTCGAGCCGCTGTTTCCGCTGACCACCGCGTCGCCGACGCCCGTCGCGCTGCTGTCGTGCATCGTCGCGGGCCTGCTGTCGGGCATGCTCGCGTGCGGCCTGTCGGCTGCGCTGTACTGCGTCGAAGACGCCTTCGCGAAGCTGCCGGTGCACTGGATGTGGTGGCCGGCGCTCGGCGCGGTCGTGATCGGCATCGGCGGCTGGCTCGAGCCGCGCGCGCTGGGTGTTGGCTATGACGTGATCGGCGACCTGCTGCATCAGCACATCGCGCTGAAGATCGCGCTGGCGCTGTTGATCGTGAAAGCCGTGATGTGGGTGATCGCGCTCGGCTCCGGCACGTCCGGCGGTGTGCTCGCCCCGCTGTTGATGCTCGGCGCGGGCCTCGGCACCGTGCTGTCGCCGGTGCTGCCCGGCGGCGATCCGGCGCTGTGGCCGCTCGTCTGCATGGCCGCCACGCTCGGCGCCACGCTTGGCGCACCGCTCACCGCGATCGTGTTCGCGTTCGGCCTCACGCACGACGCAAACGCGCTGCTGCCGCTGCTCGCGGCGACGCTCGTCGCGCACGGCTTCGCGACCATCGCGATGAAGCGCTCGATCATGACGGAAAAGATCGCGCGCCGCGGTTATCACATCTACCGCGAATACGGCGTCGATCCGCTCGAACGTCATGACGTGGCGGAAGTGATGACGTCCGCCGATGCGCTCGTCGCGATCGACGGCGCCATGCCGCTCGACGCCGTCGCGTCGCAATACTTCGGCGCGAAGCAGACGCACCGTGCCTACCCGGTCGTGCAGAACGGCCGCCTGCTCGGCCTCGTCGATCGCGCGACGCTCGACGCGCACCGCGCGCAAGCCGGGCCAGACGCACCGCTCGCAAGCGCGTTCGCCGATCGCGCACCGGCCGTCGCGCAGGCACACGAGACCTGCCGCGTGGTCGCATCGCGACTCGCGATGCTCAGCCTCGAACGCCTGCCGGTCGTCGACGATCCGCAATCGCTGCGCCTCACCGGCATCGTGTCGCGCAGCGACCTGATCAAGCCCGCGCTCCAGCACTTCGACGACGAACAGAAGCGCGAGCGCTTCCGTCCGGTCGTGCCGGTCAACCTGCGCGATATCGGCGCCCGCAAGGTCGGCTGATCTTTGCAGCGGTGCGCGGCGCGCCGGCCGCGCACCGCTATCTTCGTCGTCTCCCGCGGTCAGAAACGGCGCGTTTGGCGTTTAAACTTCGTTGACAGTTCATCGGACGGAAGTTTGTCATCATGGTGCTCATGCGACGGGGCCACCATTCAGCCATTCCAATTCGTCATCCAATAAAGAAGCGTCGCGGCGCGACATGCAGACACATGCAGCACGCCGCGGCCGTCAATCCGCCACACCACAGGGCAGCGAGCCGACCTCACGAAGCATGACGTCGTTGCCGCGTCCCCGCCTCCATGCGGGCCGCACGCGACGTATGCCGCAGCGCCGCAGAACACACAGCATCCGGATCGCCGTTTGGCAAGCGCGTTAACAACTTGTTGCGGAATCGCCGGAACCGCATGGGTCCGATGCAATCTCACAGAAACGCAGTTCTGCTGCGCAATCCCACTCAATCAATCACGACTCGAGGGAGATAAAACGTGAACATGAAATACTTACCGCTCATCGCATTGACCGTGGCAATTTCTGCGCATGCAGCCGATCCGGCCATGCAGAATGTGGGACAAAGTCAGAAATCCGCTCAGGACGTCTCGGCATGCATCGCCAAGACCTGGGCCGACAAGTCGCAACAACAGGTCGTCTCGCAGAACGTGCTCGCCAACGGCCTGGCGACCGATGTCTACGTACCGGGCCAGCAACCGCCGAACGGCGCGGCCGCGATGGTTCGCCCGTCGTCGAAGGCGGATGCCAAGACGTGGGTCGGCGTGCGTGGCGACGCCGCTTCCGCCGGCGACATCACCGCCTGCCTGTAAGCCCCGCACCGGACGGCATTGCGCCGTCCGCCTGCGACGAGCCCCGCTTCGGCGGGGCTTTTCGTTTGTGCGCGTCGGCCGCGCGCATGCGCCGCGGCCGATGCCTGCACGCTTACAGGTAGCTGCAGACGTAGTCGAGCGTCTCGAGCACTTCGATATCGAAGCGGCTCTTGCCCGGCACCGAGAACGATTCGCCGGCGCCATAGGTTTGCCACTCGTTGCTGCCGTCGAGCTTCACGCGGCACTTGCCGGCCTGCACTTCCATCAATTCGGCCGCGTCCGTGCCGAAGTTGAGCGCGCACGGCAGGATCACGCCGAGCGTCTTGCGCGTGCCGTCCGGGAAGAGCACGGTATGCGACACGCACTTGCCGTCGAAGTAGACGTTCGCGCGCTTGACGACCGATACGTTGTCGAATTGGGTTGCACTGGTCATGTGATGCCTCTGATTGCTGGATGCCGGATGGCGTGTTGTCGGAAGCCGGCCGTGGCGGCAGGCCGGCCGCTATGATACCGGCTCGCGGCGAGCGAGCCGCAAGCGGGACTTGCCGGGGATGCCCGGTAGATAGTCAGGATCACTACTTGATGCGACGCATGCCCTCGCATGCACCGCTCATCCGAGCCCTTTGCGTCGCGCGGAATCGCGCAGGCAGTCGAGCAGCATCGCCGCGGCCGGCGTGAGCGGGCTGTCGCGGCGCGTGACGACCTGCACGGATACACCCGGCAGCCGCTCGCGGATCGGCAGCACCGCGAGCTGGTCGCGCGCCCACTCGCCCTGCAGCAGTTGCTCGGGCATCGACGCGATCAGGTCGCAGCCCGTCATCAGGCTGTGCGCGAGCCCAAAGCTCGGGCATTCGACGACCCGCTGCGGCACCGGCAACCCATATGCAACGAACGAATTGAACAGCACCTGGGTCGAGCTTTCGGGCGACGGATTCATCAGCCAGTCGGCGTCGACGAGATCGGCGAGCGACGTGGCCGACGCAAGCGGATGCCCCTTGCGCGCGACGATCAGCGATCGGCTCGCATAGAGTTCCGCGTGATCGAACTCGGCCGCCAGCAGTTCGGGCACGACGACGGCGACCGCGAAATCGAGCGAACCGTCGTGCAGCCGCGGCAGCGCGACGCCCGGAAACCCTTCGATCAGGTTGACGCGCGCGACCGGAAAGCGCCGCCGGAACGCGCGAAACGCATCGGGCAGGATCGTTACCGCCGCCGCCGGCGTGATCGCCGCCGCGACGGAGCCCGTCATCGCGCCCTGCGCCTGCTCGATGTCGTCGCGGGCACGCTGCATTTCGGCGACGATCAACCGCGCGCGCACCTGCAATTGCTGGCCGAACGCGGTGAGCTGCACGCCCCGCGCGGTGCGCACCACGAGCGATACGCCGAGCGCGATCTCCAGCTCCTTGACCGCCTTCGTCAGCGCCGCCGGCGACACGTTCAGACGCCGCGCGGCCGCGCGAATGCTCCCTTCTTCCGCAACGGTGACGAACGCTTTCAGCTGATGGTATTTCATGGGGCAATGCGTGATCCGTGGAAACCCTGTGCGCCTCGACGCTTGCCGGCTGAGGGTATTCCCGAGCGGCAACCAGTGGTGTGCACCAAAGCAATTTAGCAGCTTCTGGTGCGCAAAAGAAATTTATATGCTTGCTCGTCATAGGCGCGTCAAACGCCCCTCCCCGCCCCACAGGAGACTCCATGCTGCAAGCCGTGAACCCCGTCATCCCCGGCATCGCCGCGATCGCGCCCGACTTGATCGAAGTGCGCCGCCGCATCCACGCACACCCGGAACTCGCGTTCGAGGAAACGCTGACGAGCGATCTCGTCGCCGAGCTGCTCACGGGCTGGGGCTACGAAGTGCACCGCGGCATCGGCAAGACCGGCGTCGTTGGCGTGCTGCGCGAAGGACAAGGCACGCGCACCGTCGGGCTGCGCGCCGACATGGATGCGCTGCCGCTCGCCGAAACCACCGGCCTGCCTTACGCGAGCCGCCATGCGAACAAGATGCATGCGTGCGGCCACGACGGCCACACCGCGATGCTGCTGTGCGCGGCGCGCCACCTGGCAGCCACGCGCCAGTTCTCCGGCACGCTGAACCTGATCTTCCAGCCGGCCGAGGAAAACTTCGGCGGCGCGAAATCGATGATGGACGACGGCCTGTTCGATCGCTTCCCGTGCGACGCGATCTTCGCGATCCACAACATGCCGGGCCGCGCCGCCGGCGACATGGCGTTCCGCACCGGCGCCGCGATGGCGTCGGCCGACCGCGTGACGATCACGCTGCGCGGCGTCGGCGGTCACGGCGCGATGCCGCATTTCGCGCGCGACCCGATGTCGGCCGCGGGCAGCATCATGGTCGCGCTGCAGACGATCGTCGCGCGCGAGGTCGATGCGCAGCATGCGGCCGTGATCACGGTCGGCAGCGTGCAGGCCGGCGAGACCTTCAACATCATTCCCGAAACCGTCGTGATGAAGCTGTCGGTGCGCGCGCTGAACGCCGACGTGCGCGCGCTGCTTGCGCGCCGCATCGAAGCGCTCGTGAAGGGCCAGGCGGACAGCTTCGGCGTCGCGGCGGAAGTGGATTACGACTACGGCTATCCGGTGCTCGTCAACCATCCGGAACCGACCGCATTCGCCGCCGACATCGCGCGCCAGATGCTCGGCGCCGAACGCGTGGAAACCGACGCCGCGCCGCTGATGGGCAGCGAGGACTTCGCGTTCATGCTCGAGGCGCGCCCCGGCTGCTATGCATTCATCGGCAACGGGGTCGGCAGCAAGGGCGGCTGCATGGTGCACAACCCCGGCTACGACTTCAACGACGACATCCTCGCGATTGGCGCGAGTTACTGGGTTCGCGTCGCCGAAGCCTGGCTCGCGGCCTGACGGCCCTTCATCACGCAGTCCCGCGCCTTAGCAGGGGAACCCCATGGAAACGTCCGCCCTTTCGTTCGCCGGCACGCCGGTCGATGCCCGCGCCGCCGCGAAGAAGCGCCGCCTGATCGCGGCCGCCGCGGTCGGCAACGCGCTCGAGTTCTACGACTTCACGGTCTACAGCTTCTTCGCGATCCTGATCGGCAAGCTGTTCTTTCCCGTGCACTCGTCGTTCGGGCAGTTGATGCTCGCGGTCGCGAGCTTCGGCGTCGGCTTCGTCACGCGTCCGCTTGGCGGGCTCGTGATCGGCATGTACGCCGACCGCGCCGGCCGCAAGAAGGCGATGATCCTCACGCTGCTGCTGATGGCGCTCGGCACCGCGACGATCGCGGTCGCGCCGACCTTCGCGCAGATCGGCCTCGCCGCGCCGCTGCTGCTCGTGCTCGCGCGGCTGCTGCAAGGGTTCGCGTCGGGCGGCGAAGTCGGCGCGTCGACGACGCTGCTGCTCGAACAGGCGCCGCAGCACCGCCGCGGCTTCTATGCGTCGTTCCAGTTCTCGAGCCAGGGGCTCGCCGCGCTCGCGGGGGCGCTGACCGGTGTCGCGCTGACGTCAACGCTCACTGCCGCGCAGCTCGAAAGCTGGGGCTGGCGCGTGCCGTTCATCATCGGCACGCTGTTCGTGCCGATCGGTTACTGGCTGCGCCGCACCGTCGAGGAAGTACCGCCCGCCGCGCCCGCTGCCGCCGCGACGCACGACGAGCCGGTCGTGTCGCTGCCGCTCGCCGCTGTGCTGCGCCATCACGGCAGGGCCGTGTTCGCGGGCCTCGGCGTGACGATCGGCGGCACGTCGATCCACTACATCATCGTGTTCTACATGGCGATCTACGGCGTGCAAGTACTGCACCTGCCGACCTGGCTGTCGATGACGGCCGGCTGCGTCGCCGGCGCGATCCTGATGCTCGTGACGCCGATCGGCGGCCACCTCTCCGATGTCTACGGACGCAACCGGATCGTCTGGTGGACGCGCATCGCGCTGATGGCCGCGATCTATCCGGCGTTCATCGCGCTGAACCGTTGGCCGGGCGCCGCGTCGCTGCTGTCGATCATCGCGGCGCTGTCGATCGTGCACGCGATCAACATCGGCGCGACGGGTGCGATGCTCGGCGAGTTGTTCCCGCGGGCGGTGCGTGCCACCGGCGGTGCGCTGGTGTATAGCGTGGGCGTCGCGATCTTTGGCGGCTTCGCGCAGTTCTTCGTCACGTGGCTGATCGCGGCGACCGGGAATCCGAATGCGCCCGCGTGGTATGCGATCGGCTGCGGCGCGTTCACGCTGCTCGCGATTCGCTGCATGGACGAGAAGGCCGGGAAGGCGCTCGATTGATCGGTGGAAGGTGCGCGGCGCGTCATTGACGTCGCGCCGGCGCATCGGGCATGATCGTTCCATGCATAACGCGACGATCACCCTTTCGACGACCACGCGCACGACCGCCTTCGGCGGGTCCGTGCGGCGAGTGCGCGCAAGATCGTAGCGTCACCGATTCCCACAGGCCCCGCCGGTTCCGGACGGGGTCTCGTCGTTTCTCCGTCTGCATCGGCCATTCAGGAGAACGCGATGTCCGAAGTCCCTTCCCCCAAACGTGCGCTGCTCGTCATCGATATGCAGGTCGGGCTGTTCCATGGCCCCGATCGTCCGCATGACGGTGAACGCGTGCTGGCCAACATCAACCGGCTGATTCGTCGTGCGCACGAAGCAGGTGCGCCCGTGTTCGCCGTGCGCCACACCGGCCCGGCCGACTCGCCGATTGCGCCCGATGCGCCGCTGGCCGCGCTGCTGCCGGAACTCGCGATCGATACCGCACGCGACATCGTGTTCGACAAGACCCGGCCGAGTTGCTTCGCAGGTACGCGGCTCGCCGAGTGGCTGCACGCGGCTGGTATCGGGGAAATCGTGATTACCGGGATGAAGACGCAGTACTGCGTCGATACCGCGTGCCGCGCAGCCGCCGATCTCGGGTTTCGGGCGGTGCTCGTCGCCGATGCGCACACCTGCATGGACACGCCCGCGCTGCCGGCCGAGCGGATCATCGCGCATCACAATGCGACGCTTGGCGGGCCGTTCGCGGTGCTGACGACGACTGAGGCGTGCGTGTTCTGAGGCAAGGCGCGAGACGGACCGTAAAGCGTGAGGTTTCAACACTGGCCTCAGCAAAGCCCCGTCGCGCGCATCGCCTCAATACACGACGATGCGTCGCGAACTGAAACAACTTTCCTCGAGAGCGTCACGTCTCCGGACAGAAATATGCTGAGTCGGTGGTCGAAGTGATATGAAAACTTGATCAGGTCGATGGTGTTCCGGAAGGTTTCCTTGGGCAGCTTGCCCGTCATCGTCGAATGAATGAAGCGCTTGATCAGACGTATCGCTCTCACGCGAAACGAAACCTCGACCCGCAAGATCAACGAACACTCGACGAGCAGCGGATACATCCGCTTGTCGTATGCGCCTTCGACAAACCAGCGGTCCTGCTCGAGGATGTTTCCGATCGCCTGCGCCATTGATTCGTCCGAGTTCTTCACAAACTCGGCCGCAGTCATGTCCCAATAGACGTGGTCGAATTCGTGCGTGGCGACATTGAACTTGCGTGCCAATTGCATGGCGATCGTCGACTTCCCCGCACCCGACGGGCCTACGATACACACCTTCATGTTTCAGTCTCGGCTCAATCACGCATCTGCATGCTCACGCAGGAAGTGTTTCAGCATGGGTACGAAGAAATCATGCCCACCGATCAGCGCGCATTCTGCTTCAAAAAAGGGATACCACTCAAAGTTGAATTCGATGGGTTCACCGCCGGCACTTGGAGTGTCCTCGAAATGCGTCCAACTCGCCTTCATTACAATAGCGTCTCTCACCCTGACATGCACGACATGCCGGTTCTGGATCTCGCTTCTTCCGAATTTCGTCATCGAGTAGAAGTAGTTGCCGAGAACACGCACAACTTCGGCATTGTCGATGCCACTTTCCTCGCGTAACTCACGTAGCGCGGCGGCTACCGGCATTTCTCCCGGCTCCATCGTGCCGGCAACCACCTGCCTACCGGCTTCCGGAAACCTAGGCTGAGTGAAGGTCAGCAATCCATCTCGCCACGTAAGATAGACGAGTACCTTGTTCTTGGTTTTCAAGATAATTCTTTCGATCAGATCCACCCATAATGGAACAGATGTTTAACCCTATATTATTCTTACATCCGAAATTTTTGATTGATGCCAGTTTTCGCAACAGTATTGCAAAAAAAAGACACGCTGGTAGCGCGACGGACGCGTTTCGACCCAATACGGACGCCTAGCTCCCCACCTATGGTGGTTAGCCCGGAAAGGGCAAGACCTCATAATCAAGCGTCAAGTACGCGTCGACGTTCTGGAGCCGATGCCAATCTTTTTTCGTTTTTAGTGACACTTGCAATGCGAACCGCTGACCGACATGCTCAGAGGTTAGCGTCAAATTAAAGGCCGATCCCTTTCCCGTCTCTCCCTGTGAAATGTTGCACACCTGCCACGTAATCTCATATTCACTGGGATCGAACGACGAATCTACCTCTACTTCAAATCGAACGTCTTCGCCGACATGCAAGGAAGGCTGGCCAATCGCGCGATGATCAGAGGGGGGCGCAGGATGCCATACCGTCCCCAGGGAGTCAGAGTAACGTGTGAACACTGGGGCTGGAAACTTATCTTGCGAGGCCATATCGGAATAGTATTTTTTAAGAGACGCGATGATATCATTGCAGTAGCATAAGGAACGCTCTGCATCATGAAGTGAAAGTGTTGCAGCGTTTGCGTGAGAAAGAGCGTTGCGGATGGGGACCAGGATCGTTATGACTTGCCGAACATGATTTGCGCCCATAGGGAACCCGGCGTCGAACGCAACCTTGAAGAACTCTTTGTAGACGTCGTCCTTCGACAAGACGGAGCCAAGGTCATCAAGTAGGAGAGTGTCAATCGGACGACTATATTGACCGGGGTTATTCTGTACGAATGACTGAACACGCGACCTTATCTTGTTCGAGAAAATTGCCTGTCCTCCAAGGCTGGCACCATCAATATAGTTATTTCCAAATCTTTCGATGAATTTGTCGTGGATAATTCTTCGCAACCAAAGCTCACATGCTTCCATCCGTTGGCGGCATGACACGTGAACGTCATTTGAATCTATGAGGTGCAATGCCATCGTAATAGTCCCCGTTTTGCTTAAACAAGTCCCAATGATAGGGGAGAGAGAGATTTCTGGCGAGTAACTATCGTGCATGGCTACGGCATCCGCCGGCTTGCCTTGTGGGCAGATATCAAGCTTTTGCCGAATGACCGAATCTGGCCGTTCTAAGACACCCCAGTAGCCGTGTGCACCACAGCACCTTCTCAGCATCGCACACTGCTAAATCAACCGCGGAGTGCAGACACCTGAATTTCCAGCCGGTGAAAACGTCAACGAATGTGAATCTACCAAGCGCGCTTTATCGGTATATCGGTAGTGGTGCGATACCCCACAGCCGGTCATCCGGCCACCAGACCGACTACAAAACGGCGGACGAGCAACCTGCCGCTTCCATACAGTATCAACTCCCCAAGTCCACCCGCTCCCAGTAATCATGCATCGACACCACTGCACACGCACCTCAACGCCCCAGCAAGCCCCGTAAACGCAAAAAGGCACGAGCCTTTCACCGCCCGTGCCTTTCCCCTACGCAACCCTTCCCGCTCAAAACGTATGCATCATCCCCACATACGCCCCCGTCTGCGACTCGCCCGTCATCGGGCTCGTCCCCGACGTCGCGTCGCGGGGCGACGCCAGCAGCGAGAAGTTCGAATTCCCGCCATTCCGCACATACGCAACCGTCCCATACAGGAACGTCCGCTTCGACAGGTTGTACGTGGTGCCGAGCACGTACATGATCGCGTGGCCCGACGGATCGTGCGACGCATCGCCGCCGCCATCGCCCACCTTTACGTAATACCCGCCGCCCGTCACGGCCCACTGCGGATTGGCCGTGTAGGTCGCACCGAGCCAGTAATGATCGGCGCGATCAGCAACGCCAGCCGGGCTGTCCGGCGCCTGGTAATGCGTATACGCGCCCTGGATCTTGAACTTCGACACCTTCACGTTCGCGCCGACGAAATACTCGCGCGACGCGGTGAAGATGTTGCTGAACTTGCCGTTGTTGTCGCGCAGCTCGTCGTAGATGCCGCGCACGTCGAGCACCGGCGAGTGGTACGAGATCATGATCCCGTCCGAGCGGCCGAAGTCATCGGCCGCGCCGTAGTTGAAGCCGCGCGACTGGTTGCCGAACGCATACTGCGCCTGCACGTCAAAGCCGCCGATCACCGGGCTGTGATACTCGATGTTGTTGCTGCTCTGCTGCCAGTTGCGCCCGCGCACGAGCGAGGCCGACGAAAACGCCTGTTGCACGAACGGATCGAATTCCCACACGCCGTCGCTGTCGATGAACAGGTTGCGGCCGGCCTGCAACTGGCCCCACGTGTCGCTCTTCAGCCCGACATACGCGCGGCGCGACCACATGCGTCCGCCGCCTGTCGTGCCGTTCATCACCTGGAACGCGGTTTCCAGGTTGAAGACCGTCGACATCCCGCCGCCGAGATCCTCGAAACCCTTCAGGCCGAACATGCTGGTACCCCAGTCGCCGCCTTCCGCGCTCCAGCGCGTCGAGCTGCCGTTCGGTGTCGCGATGTGGTTCAGGTATTCGACGCCGCCGTCGATACGGCCGTACAGCGTCACACTTGTTTGTGCGGACGCGGCCGCCGGTGCGGCGGCCGCGATCAGCCATGCTAGATGTTTGAGTCGCAAAGTCATGCCCCCTCGCAGTCTGGACCGTCCGACACGCGCCCCATGCGCGCGCCGGCGATCCGTTCACCCGCGATCGATCGAAAAACGTCCGGGGCCCGCCGCGCACAGCGCGAGCAGGCCGCCCGAGATCGCGATGTTCTTGTAGAAATGAATCATGTTGTTCATCTGCTCGCCGCCCGTCATCGTCCAGTAGTGATGGCCGATGAGCGCGGTGCCGATCGTATACAGCGCAAGCAGCAGCGCAAGCGGCCGCGTCTGGAAGCCGACGAGGAGCGCGATCCCGACGAACAGCTCCATCACGACGGCGATCGCCGCCGAGATGATCGGCGCGGGCGCGCCCTCGCTTCCCATGAACGCGATCGTGCCCGAGAAGTCGGCGATCTTCTTCCAGCCGAACATCACGAACAGAATCACGAGCAGGATTCGGGACAGCAGCAGCAGCACATCGCGCTGGGACGCGAGAAACGGTTGATTCGGTGTCATGGTGTGATCAACGAAAGCGATGCGCGAACCGCGCGCACCGGATTGCCAACGAACCAGGACAGGCGGCCGCCAGTGCCGCCCGCCCCGCTCTGCAACAACCGGCATCGGGGCCCGCCCGATGTGCTGTGCTCCTCCTCTTTCCGTGTTGCGCTGCCTGGTACCACTTCCTGCCGCTTCGTGCCCGGCCTCAACGTGCCTTCGCGACGTCCTGCTCGGTCACCTTCGCGGCCGGATTGCCGAACTGACCCGTCAGGTAGTTCGCCAGCGCGGCGATCTGCGCGTCCGACAGCTCGTTGCGGAACGCGGGCATCCCGACGTCCTCGCTGCCGGCCTTACGCTGCACGCCGTTCAGGATCACCTGCACGAGGTTCGTCGGATTCGACGCACCCACCGTCGAGTTGTGGAACAGCGACGGGTAATAGCCGTCCGGCGTGCCCTTGCCCTGCATCTGGTGACAGCTCGCGCAGTTGCCGAGATACAGCCGCGCCGGATCGATGCCCGACGATGCGAGCGGCACGCCACGCAGCTTCAGGCCGTCTTCCGCCGGCTTGCCCCACGACGAACGCGACTGCTTCGCGTCGCCGCTGGCCACCGCCGGCACCGTGCGGACGTAGGTTGCGATCGCACCGATGTCGGCGTCGGTCATCTTCGAGAAGCTGTGCTCGACCGCCTCGGCCATCGGACCGGCCGCCTGCGCGACGCCCGGCACGCTGCCGGTACGCAGGTACTGGACGAGCTGCTGCTGCGTCCAGCCGCCGATCCCCGCGTTCGGGTCCGACGTGATGTTGTAGCCATCCCAGCCCGCCAGCACCGAGCCCGACAGGAAGCTGCCGCCCGTCTCGTCGAGCGACTTCTCCTGCATCGCGATGCCGCGCGGCGTGTGGCACGTGCTGCAGTGCGCGAGGCCCTGCACCAGGTACGCACCGCGGTTCCACTCGGCACTCTGCGACGGCTTCGGCTGGTACGCACCGTCCTTCAGGAACAGCCAGTTCCAGATCTTCAGCGGCCAGCGCATGCTCAGCAGCGGCGGAATCTCGTTCTTCGGCGGCGCCTGCTTGACCGGCTCGACACCGTGCATGAAGTACGCGTACAACGCCTGCACGTCGTCGTCGTTGATCTTCGCGTACGACACGTACGGCATCGCCGGGTACAGGTTGGCGCCGTTCTTCGACACGCCGTGGCGCACCGCGCGCTCGAAGTCGTCGAACGTCCAGTTGCCGATGCCCGTGTCGGGGTCCGGCGTGATGTTGCTCGTATAGATCTTGCCGAGCATCGGCACCGGCATCCCGAGGCCGCCGGCGAACGGCTTGCCGCCCTTCGCGGTGTGACAGGCCATGCAGTCGCCCGCGACTGCGAGATATTCGCCGCGCTTGATCTGCGCGGGATCGGCCGAATCGGCCGCGCGCACGAGCCCCGGCAGCCCGAGGCTGCCGGCGAGGAGGAAGGTGAGAGTAGATTTCCGCACGGTCAGACTTCCTTCTTCAGCGTGTCCGACATCCGCAGCGCCAGCGCCGCGATCGTCAGCGTCACGTTCACCGTACCGACGGTCGGCATCGTCGAGCTGCTCGAGATGAACAGGTTCGGATGGTCGAACGTGCGGCAGTCCTTGTCGACGACCGAGTCGCGTGCATCCGCGCCCATGATCGTCGCACCCGTGATGTGGTTGTTCGGCGCGAATTCGTCGTTGAACACGACCTCCGTGCCGCCCAGCACCTTCGCGGCCGTCGCGTAGACCTCGCGCGTATGCACGGCGCCGCGCTTCACGTAATCGTCGATCGCATACGTGATTTCCGGGCGCGGAATGCCGACCGCATCGGTGGCCGTCTTGCTCGGCACGATGCGGTTCTCGGGCTGCGGCAGGATTTCGTGGAAGCAGTCGAACTGCACGTAGCGCGCGGAACGATCGCGGATCTGCGCGTCGAGCTCGTCGGCCTTCATCAGCTTGCCGGCCTTGAAGATCTTCTGCGTCTCCTGGTTGATGCGCGACATGTTCGACAGGTGGATCTTCTTCGCGGCTTCGGTCGCGCGGAACGGGCCGTCGCGGAAACCGATCAGCGACGTCATCTCCTGCGGGCCGCGGCCCGGCCACAGCTTGTCACTCGCGTAGAACGACACGCCCGTGCCCGGGTGGTCCATCAGGTTGCGCCCGACCATGTCGGAGCTGTTCGCGACGCCGTTCGGGAAATCGCGGTTCGCCGACATCAGCAGGATCTTCGGCGTCTCGATGCCGTTCGCGGCCACCACGAAGTACTTGCCTTCGACGCGATGGTCGGCGCCCGTCTTGTCCTTGTAGATCGCGGCGACGATGCGCTTGTCCGGACCAGTCTCGAGCTTGTAGACGACCGCGCTGTCGATCAGCTTCGCGCCCGCCTGCTCGGCCTTCTCGACGTGCACGATGCCGTTGTACATCGCGCCGATCGGGCAGATCGGCATGCAATTGTTGTTACCGCAACAAGTCGGCCGGCCGTCGTACGGGCGGCTGTTGCGCGCGACCGGCTCGGTCACGACGTGGAACTTCGGGTCATAGCCGTTGAGCGCGCTCTTGATCGTCTGCTCGTTGAACGACAACGGCAGCGGCGGCATCGGGTACGGCTGCTTGCGCGGCGAGTACAGGTCTTCCTCGGGGCCGGGGCCCCACACGCCGAGCTCTTCCTCGGCGCGCTGGTAGTAATGCTCGAGGTCGTCGTACTGGATCGGCCAGTCGCGGCCGACGCCGTACACCGTCTTCATCTTGAAGTCGTTCGGGATGAAGCGCCACGCCGACGCGGCCCAGTGCCACGTCGTGCCGCCCACCGCACGGATGTACTGCGAGTTGAACTTGTGCTCGCCCTTCAGGACCAGGTAGTCGTTCGGCGGGCCGTATTCCGGATGCGGCGCCCACGGGCTCGACGGGTACGGCGCCATGAAGTCCGTCTTGTCGGGCTGATTGCGGAAGCGCTCGACGATCTCGCCGCGCGGCATGCGCGGGCCTGCTTCGAGCAGGATCACCGACTTGCCCGCCATCGCGAGCTGGTGCGCGACGATCGCGCCTGCGACACCGGACCCGACGACCACGACGTCGGCCTTTTGCGTATCGGTATCCGCCATCAGGCTTGCCTCTCGATCGGTTTTTCGGCCCAGAAGCCGGGTTTGTTGGGGCAATACGAAGGAATCACGAGCGTATCGGACACGACGCTGAACATTAATGCTTCTTCGTAAGTAATCACGACGTTGTCGACGATGCCGAGATACCACGCTTCGAGAATCGACAGCGCGGCGGCCTGCTGATCGGAATCCAATGAACCGGACGCGAGCGCGCCGGCGAGTTGCGACAGACCGTCGGCCGTCTTGAACGAACCCTTCTGCAGCGCGTGCAGGAAGCGTTCGCCGAGCACGCGGCTCAGCCCTTTCTTGCCTGTCAGTGCTTCGGAGAGCGTCATGAACGTATCGAGCGGCGCGGTGCCGGGATTATCGGCCAGGGCCCGCAACGCCAGCGAGCCGGTGAGGCCCGCCGCCGTCAGCGCCAGTGCGCCCTGCAGCCATTGACGCCGCGTGATGCCGGATACGGTTGCGTCGCTGGCGCGACGCGAGTGGGGGGTGTTGTCGTTGTGCATGTTTCCTTCTCTCGAACACCGGATTCGGGAAAACCACGCTTGATATTTCTCAAACTTTCGCGCGGCCCTGAAATGTACGCGCACAATTCGAATCGGACAATGCTTTTATAGTCCATTAAATGTTCCGCAATCCGAGACAATCGACATTTCGCTGCATTTTTGTGTCGTCGACGCGACAATTCTGCATCGGGACGCAGTGTGTCGCAAGCCGACGACACGCGCCGTCCCATCCCGTCATCCGCTCACATGCGCGTCGGTTAGAATCCCGTGCAATCAAACAGAAAGCTTCCCTCCGAGGGCATCGAGCGATGAAGCAGCACAATAAACACAACAACACGCATCAATCCAATCACACCACACGGCTAGTCTGGCGCATCGGCGCGATCGCGGCGCTCGGCGCCGCCGCGGCACTGTCGCTGCATGCGCTCGCGGCGCGCACCGTGAGCGTGTCGCCGCAAGGCACGGTCACCGAAGTCCGGCAAAGCGTCGTCAAGTTCGACGAACCGATGGTCGCGTTCGGTTCGGCGTCCGCGCCGAACCCCGCGCGCATGACCTGCAACGATTCCACCGCCGCACGCGGCCAGGGCCACTGGCTCGACGACAAGACCTGGGTCTACGATTTCGAGAACGACCTGCCGCCGGGCGTGCGCTGCTCGGTCGCGCTCAACGACACGCTGCGCTCGGTCGCCGGCAATGCGGTGAGCGGCCCGCGCCGCTTCACGTTTCAAACCGGCGGCCCGTTCCCGGTGACAGTGCGCCCCGGCTCGCGCGAGATCGAGGAGCGCCAGGTCTTCGTGCTGAAGCTGAACGGCCCGGCCGAGCCGCGTTCCGCGCTCGCGAACATCTGGTGCGAAGCGGCCGGCATCGGCAACCGCATCCCCGTCACGGCCGCCGACGACGAGACCCGCAACGCGCTGCTCGACCACTTCGGGCTGAAGAAGGACGCGGCGCGCGTGCTGACGCTGTCGTGCGCGCAGGCGCTACCCGCAAGCGCGAAGATGCAGCTCGTCTACGGCAAGGGCGTCGCGAGCCCGAGCGGCATCGCGAACGACACCGAGCGCCGCTTCGACTTCACGGTGCGCGCCCCGTTCGCCGCGAGTTTCTCGTGCGAACGCGAGAACGCGAAGGCGCCCTGCACGCCGCTGCGCCCACTGACGCTGTCATTCAATGCGCCGATCTCGCGCAAGAACGCCGAGGCGATCAAGCTGCGCGGTCCTGACGGTTCGCTTTCGCCGACCTTCGGGGCCGACGACCACAGCGACGAAGTGACGACCGTCACGTTCAACCCGCCGCTGCCCGCGCAGGCGAACCTGACGATCGAGCTGCCGTCCGGCCTGCGCGACGTGACCGATCGCGCGCTCGCGAACGCCGACCTGTTCCCGCTCGCGACGCGCACCGCGCCGATGCCGCCGCTCGCGAAATTCTCGTCGGGCACCTTCGGGATCGTCGAGCGTTTCGCCGAACCCGATACGCCGGCGCTCGTGCCGGTCACGCTGCGCAACGTGGAGGCCGACCTGCATATCGCGGGCCTCAACACGCGCGGCGCACAATTCTCGAACCTGAAGGTGGACGACGACACCACGATCCGCCAATGGATGCGCACCGTCGAGCGCTTCGACAACTGGGCGATGACGGCCGGCACGATCGACGAGCGCATGCCGGGCCTGCTCCGGCGCACGGGCCAGCACCCCGTCTACGTGCCGCTCGAGGCCGGTGAAAAGATGCCCGCGCCGCAGAATCGCCGCATCGACGTGCGCTCGCTGTCGCTGCTCACCGGCGAGCCGGGGGCCCAGGCGATGACGCTGCCGAAGGCCGATCCGAAGGCGCTGCGTCCGTTCGAGGTCGTCGGCGTGCCGATCGACAAGCCCGGTTTCTACGTGCTCGAACTCGCGTCGCCCGCGCTCGGCCGCTCGCTGCTCGCGAAGCCGTCGAGCATGTACGTGCGCACCACCATGCTCGTCACGAACCTCGGCGTGCATCTGAAACAGGGCCGCGAGAACAACCTCGTGTGGGTCACGACGCTCGACAAGGGCAAGCCGGTGCCGAACGCGCGGATCCGCGTGTCGGATTGCAACGGCGACGAGATCGCGACCGGCAAGACCGATGCGCAAGGCCTGCTGAAAATCGATGGTCAATTCGAGCCGAAGCACGAATGCAGCCAGTCGGAACGCTTCGACGACTACTTCGTGTCGGCGCGCGTCGACGATCCGAAGACGGGCCCCGACATGGCGTTCGTCAGCTCGAACTGGAACCGCGGGATCGAATCGTGGCGCTTCAACGTGCCGACCGATACCGGCAGCGAACCGACCGTGCGTGCGCATACCGTGTTCGACCGCACGCTCCTGCGGGCCGGCGAAACCGTGTCGATGAAGCACTTCCTGCGCACCGAGACGCTGCAGACCCTCGCGTTCCCGGCGCAATACCCGACGCGCGTGAAGATCCGCCATCTCGGCTCCGACCAGACCTACAAGCTGCCGCTCACGTGGTCGGCCGACCACAGCGCGGACACGCAGTTCCCGCTGCCGCCCGCGGCCAAGCTCGGCGAATACAGCGTCACGCTCGAAGGCGGCCCGGACGATGCGCCGACCACCAGCTACTACAGCGGCAGCTTCCGCGTCGAGGCGTTCCGCCTGCCGGTGCTCAAAGGGTCGATCGGCGCGCGCGACGCGCAGAAGAGCCCGCTCGTCGCGGTCAAGGAGGCGCCGCTCGCGGTGCAGATCGACTACGTGTCGGGCGGCGGCGCATCGAACCTGCCCGTGCAGGTGTCGGCGCTGATGAAGTGGGTGTCGCCGCCGTTCGCGGATCGCTTCGAGGACTTCAGCTTCACGCCCTATCGTCCGGAGCGCAGCGACGGCAACGCCGACGACGATTCGCAGGACGGCGACAACGCGTCGGCCGCGAACAACGATCCCGACGCGACCAGGCTGATCGCGGACAAGCTGCCGTTGACGCTCGACCGCAACGGGGCGGGCGCGGTCACGCTCAAGGGCCTGCCCGACGTCGACGCGCCGAAGCGCATCGCGCTCGAGGCCACGTTCGCGGACCCGAACGGCGAAGTGCAGACGATCCGCGGCGACACGATCCTGTGGCCGGCCGCGGTGGTGGCCGGCATAAAGGCCGGCCGCTGGGTATCGGTCGGCCAGCGCGTGCCGGTGCAGGCGCTCGCGGTCGACCTGCAGGGCAAGCCGCGTGCGTCGGTGTCGATCGAGATCAAGGGCGTCGCGCACGTCACGACGTCGTCGCGCAAGCGAATGGTCGGCGGCTTCTATGCGTACGACAACAAGAGCGACACGCGCGACCTCGGCGTGCTGTGCTCGGGCAAGACCGACGACAAGGGCCGCATGGCCTGCGACGCGACGCTCGAACAGGCCGGCAACGTCCAGTTGATCGCGGTCGCGAAGGACGGCGACGGCCGCGCGTCGAACGCGTCGACGTCCGTCTGGGTCACGCGCGAGGACGAACTGTGGTTCGGCGGCGACAACACCGACCGGATCGACGTGATTCCGGAGAAGACGTCCTACGAACCGGGCGAAACGGCCCGCTTCCAGGTGCGCATGCCGTTCCGCTATGCCACGGCGCTGGTCGCGGTCGAACGCGGCGGCGTGATGGAAACGCACATCGTCGAACTGAATGGCAAGAACCCGACCGTCGACCTGAAGGTCGGCGAATCGTGGGGGCCGAACGTCTACGTGTCGGTGCTCGCGTTGCGCGGCCGGATTCGCGAGGTGCCGTGGTACTCGTTCTTCACGTGGGGCTGGAAGGCACCGGTCGAATGGGCGCGCGCGTTCTGGCGCGAAGGCCGTCACCATGAAGCGCCGACCGCGTTCGTCGACCTGTCGAAGCCCGCGTTCCGCTACGGCCTCGGCGAGATCAAGGTCGGCACCGGCGTGCATCGTCTCGGCGTGACCGTGACGACCGACGCGACGCGCTACACCGTGCGCGGCAAGGCGCAGGCGCACGTGAAGGTCACGCTGCCGAACGGCCAGCCCGCGCCTGCCGGCACGCAGATCGCGGTCGCGGCCGTCGACGAGGCGCTGCTCGAACTGATGCCAAACAACAGCTGGGACCTACTCGACGCGATGCTGCAGCGACGCGCGTACGGCGTCGAGACGGCCACCGCGCAGATGGAAATCGTCGGCCGCCGCCACTTCGGCCGCAAGGCCGTGCCGGCCGGCGGCGGCGGCGGCAGCGCGCCGACGCGCGAGCTGTTCGACACGCTGCTGCTGTGGAATCCGCGCGTGACGCTCGACGCCAACGGCAGCGCAAACGTCGAGGTGCCGCTGAACGACGCGCTCACGCGCTTCCGGATCGTCGCCGTCGCGGCGGTCGGCCCGGACCGCTTCGGCACCGGCAGCACGTCGATCCGCAGCACGCAGGACCTGCAACTGATCTCCGGCCTGCCGCCGCTCGTGCGCGAAGGCGACGCGTTCCGCGCGCAGGTCACGCTGCGCAACACGACCGACCGCGCGATGCAGGTGGTCGTGACCCCGCGCGTGACGGGGCTCGACGTCGCGCCGCAAACCGTGTCGCTCGCGGCCAACGCGGCGACCGAGGTCGCGTGGACGATCACCGTGCCCGAGCAGGCGCTCGACGCGGCCGGCGCGCTGAACTGGCGCATCGAGGCGGCCGAGCAAGGCGGCAAGCGCGCGTCCGATGCGCTGGCGGTTGCGCAGAAGGTCGTGCCCGCACTGCCGGTGACCGTGCAACAGGCCACGCTCACGCAGGTCGACGGCACCATGACGGTGCCCGTGTCGGCCCCGGCCGGCGCCGTCAACAACGCGCAGGGCGCGCCGCGCGGCGGCATCGCCGTGTCGCTGCAGTCGAAGCTCGCGGACGGCCTGCCCGGCGTGCGGCGCTGGTTCGAGCGCTATCCGTACCGCTGCCTCGAACAGCAGACGTCGCGTGCGATCGGCCTGCACGACGCCGCGCAATGGCAGGCGCTGGTTGCGCGGATGCCCGTCTACCTCGACAGCGACGGGCTCGCGAGCTACTTCCCGCCGTCGTCCGACGATGCGCACTACGGCAGCCCGACGCTGTCGTCGTACCTGCTCGTGGTCGCCGACGAAGCCGGCCGCCTCGACCCGCGCTTCACGCTGCCGGAAGACCTGCGCACGCAGCTCGAAGCCGGGCTCGCGCGCTTCATCGACGGCCGCATCGAGCGCAACGCGTGGGCGCCGCGCCAGGATCGCGACCTGCGCAAGCTGGCCGCGATCGAGGCGCTGTCGCGTTACGGTGCCGCGCAAGGCCGCATGCTCGGCTCGATCGAGATCGCGCCGAACCAGTGGCCGACGTCGGCGGTGATCGACTATCACGCGATCCTCACACGCGTGAAGGACATCCCGCAGCGCGACGAGAAACGCGCGCAGGTCGAGCAGATCCTGCGCGCGCGCCTCACGTACCAGGGCACGCAGCTCGTGTTCTCGACCGCGCGCGACGACGACCTGTGGTGGCTGATGACGAGCAACGAGACCAACGCCGCGCGCCTCGCGCTGGAATTCGCGGGCGACCCGGCGTGGAAGGACGAGATGCCACGCGTGACGGCCGGCCTGCTCGCGCTGCAACGCCAGGGCGCATGGCAGACGACGACGTCGAACGCACTCGGCCAGCTCGCGGTCGAGCGCTTCTCGCGCACCTACGAGAGCGTGCCGGTCGCCGGCACGACGAAGGTCGCGCTCGGCGGTAACGAGCGTGCGATCCCGTGGTCGCAGGCACCGGCACCCGCCGACGCGCCTGCATCGGCCACCGCCGCGACGCGCGCCGCCGCCGCCGCACGCAGCGTGCTGATGCCGTGGCCGCGTGCGTCGCAGGCGCCGGCCACGCTGTCCGTCACGCAGGACGGCACGGGCCGCCCGTGGGCGACCGTCGAGAGTCTCGCGGCCGTGCCGCTGCGCTCGCCGTTCGCGGCCGGCTACCGGATCACGAAGACCGTCACGCCCGTGTCGCCCGCCGTCAAGGGCGTGCTGACGCGCGGCGACGTCGTGCGCGTGCATCTCGACATCGATGCGCAGAGCGACATGACGTGGGTCGTCGTCAACGATCCGATCCCGTCCGGCGCGACGATTCTCGGCTCGGGCCTCGGCCGCGACTCCGAGGCCGCGACGCAGGGCGAGAAATCCCCGGACGGCGCATGGCCGGCGTTCATCGAACGCGACTTCGACGGCTACCGCGCGTATTACGACTATCTGCCGAAGGGCAAACTCTCGGTCGAGTACACGGTGCGGCTGAACAACGTCGGCACCTTCGGGCTGCCGCCGACGCGCGTCGAGGCGCTGTACGCGCCGTCCGTATACGGCCTGTGGCCGAACCCGCCGATGACCGTGAAGCCGGCCGACGCAGGCAAGTCGTGAGTACGCGATGATCGATCTGGTTTTGCCGCGGCCGGCGCGCCTCGCCGGCCGCGTATTCGTCGCCGTCGTGCTGGCCGCGCCGCTCGTCGCGCACGCGCTGCCCGGCTACGACGACGTGCGGCGCGGCTGGCGCAGTTCCGACTGGGTGCTGCTCGCGCGCGACGGCACGCCGCTGCAGCGCACGCGCGTCGATCTCACCGAACGGCGCGGCGACTGGGTGTCGCTCGCCGACGTGTCGCCCGCGTTCCGCGAGGCGATCGTCGTCTCCGAGGACAAGCGTTTCTACGACCACAGCGGCGTCGACTGGCGCGGCATCGCCGGCGCGGCGTGGGGCAACCTGTGGAACGAGCGCACGCGCGGCGCGTCGACCGTGACGATGCAGCTCGCCGGGCTGCTCAGCGATTCGCCGCGCCGCTCGGGTCAGCGCTCGCTGCCGCAGAAGGCCACCCAGGCGATGAACGCGCTGCTGCTCGAACGCGGCTGGCGCAAGGACCAGATCCTCGAGGCCTACCTGAATCTCGTGCCGTTTCGCGGCGAGACGGTCGGGCTCGCCGCGCTGTCGCAGGTGCTGTTCGGCAAGGCGCCGTCCGGCCTCGACGCACGCGAAGCCGCGATCGCCGCGGCGCTGGTGCGCGCGCCGAACGCGGCACCCGCGAAGGTCGCCGAGCGGGCCTGCCGGATCCTGCGCGACATGCATGCGGAACAGGCCTGCGCGTCGCTCGACGGCTACGTGCAGCTCGTGATCGCACGCCCGGCCAACGCCGTGCGCGACGACGGCGCCGCCCTCGCCCCGCACTTCGCGCGCCGCATCGCGGCCGAGGTCCGACCCGCGGCCGGCGCGCAGGTGCGCACGACGCTCGACGCGCCGTTGCAGCGCTTCGCGCGCGACACGCTGACGCGCGCACTGACCGAGCTCAACGCGCCCGCGCACCGGCGCAACGTGCAGGACGGCGCGGTCGTCGTGATCGACAACGCGACCGGCGAGATTCGCGCGTGGGTCGGTTCGTCAGGGGCGTTGTCGAGCGCACGCGACGTCGACGCCGTGCTCGCGCCGCGCCAGGCCGGCTCGACGCTCAAGCCGTTCCTCTACGCGCAGGCGATCGACGAGAAGCGGCTGACGGCCGCGTCGCTGCTCGACGACGCGCCGATCAACCTCGCGGCCGGCGGCGGCCTCTACATTCCGCAGAACTACGACAAGGATTTCAAGGGCTGGGTGAGCGTGCGCACCGCGCTCGGCGGCTCGCTGAACGTGCCGGCCGTGCGCACGCTCGTGCTCGTCACGCCGCACCGCTTCGCGCGCACGCTGACCGCGCTCGGCCTGCCGCTCGCGCAGGAAGGCGATTACTACGGCTTCAGCCTCGCGCTCGGCAGCGCGGACGTCACGCTGCTGTCGCTGACCAATGCGTATCGCGCGCTCGCGAACGGCGGCGTCGCGCGCAAGGTCGTCGACCTGCCGGCGCCGTCGGCCGCTTCCGGCGCATCGACACCGGGCCATGCAGACAACGGCACGCGCGTATTCAGCGAAGCGGCCAGCTTCGTCGTCACCGACATCCTCTCCGACAACAACGCGCGGGTGCGCACGTTCGGCTTCGACAACCCGCTCGCGACGCGCTTCTTTTCGGCGGTCAAGACCGGCACGAGCAAGGACATGCGCGACAACTGGACCGTCGGCTTCACGTCGCGCTATACGGTCGGCGTGTGGGTCGGCAATGCGGACGGTTCACCGATGTGGGACGTATCGGGGGTGACGGGCGCGTCGCCGGTGTGGTCGGCCGTCGTCGGCTACCTGCACCGCGACCTGCCGAGCCGTGCACCGAAAGCGCCGGCCGGCGTCGAAACGCGCCGCATCGCGTTCGAGCGCGACGTCGAGCCGTCGCGCAACGAGTGGTTCATCGCGGGGACGGCGCTCGACACGATCCGGCTCGCGGCGCCCGTCACGCCGGGCAAGGACGGCGCGCGCGCACCGCTGGCGATCGGCGCGCCGACCGACGGCACGATCTTCGCGATCGATCCGGACATTCCACCGAAGAACCAGCGGATCTGGTTCGAGCGGTCGTCCGGGCATGCCGCGCGCTTCGCCTGGCGGCTCGACGACAAGGTGATCGGGCACGCCGACCGCATCGCGTGGATGCCGTGGCCGGGGCGGCACCGGCTGGAACTGGTCGACGCGCGCGGCAACGTCGCGGATGCGATCGGCTTCGAGGTGCGCGGCGCGTTCGCGAAGCCGGCCGCGCGCAAGCCCTGAGCGGGTGAGCCGGCCGCGTTCGACTTCGGCGGCTGGGCGGGAAATCGATTGCCGGTGCGCTCGGAAAATTCGCTCCCCTGCTTCAAACGGGCAAGCAACGCGCCGATTCGGCACCTAGAATGTGAGCAGGGCCGTCTGCCCTGCGCTCACCGGTTGTCTTCTTCCCCCGATCGCCCGCGACCATGAACATTCGCCCGCCGCACTTCACCCGCCCCGCGCTGGGCGCACTTTGCGTCGCCGCGCTCGCGACACTGGCGGGCTGCAACGGTGAGGCCTGCTTCGGCGTCGATGCCTGCTTCAACGACAACAACACGCAGACCGTCGCGCTGTCCGGCACGGCCGCCACGGGCACCGCGCTCGCGAGCGCATCGGTGACGGTGAGTTGCGCGCAGGGCTCGGCGACGACGCTGACCGATGGCGGCGGCAACTACCGCGTGACCGTCAACGCCGTGCTGCCGTGCGTGATCAGCGTCGCGTCGGGAGGCACGAGCCTGCACTCGCTCGCCTACGCGGGCGGCACCTTCAACACGACGCCCGAAACCGAGCTGATGCTCGTCTATCTCGCCGCGCAGCTCGGCACGAACACGGCCGGGCTGATCGGCAATTTCCAGGGGAATCGGCACTTCCAGCAGGTGATGGGGGATCCGGGCACCGTGCAGGCCGCGCAGTCGGCCGTCGTGACGAATCTCCAGCAGCGCTACTCGGTCACGCTCGCGACGCCAGCGTTTCTGACCACGCCGTTCGTGGTCGGGCAACCGGGCGTAGACGCCGATCTTGGGATGCTGGCCAAGGCCGGCGCGATCGATTCGAACGGGATGCCGGATCCGGTTGCCGTTTCACTGCTGACGCAGGCCGGCGCCGCGCATCCGCTATAAACGCAAGGCTCCCGCGCGGTAGCGATTGATGCGGCTTACGCCGCCTCCCCGCTCCCGCAAGCGACGCTCGCGGCCTGCTGCTGCGTCAGGTAGCGCAGCAGCTTCGTCACCATCCATACGACGATGAACGACAGCGCGACGAAGAACACCGCGAGCGGCGTCAGCACCTGCACCGACACGAAGCCGGCCAGCCCCATCATCGCGGACGATACGAGCAGCAGCGCGCACCCGAGGATCGCGCTCGTCAGCCCCGCGATATGCGGAAACAGCGAATTGCCCTTCGCCATCAGCGTCGGATACATCGCACCCGCGCAGAGGCCCATCACGAGCACCGGCGTCGCGAGCGTCCACACACGCAGGCCGACGGTCAGCGCCAGCACGAGCATCACGACCGCCGCGACCGCCATCACGCGCGCGCCGATGCGCAGCCGCTGCTCCGCGCTCGGCAGCCCGCGCCCGTGAATCCGGTTCGACAGCCCGCCGAGGAAATACATCAGCCCGATCCCGAGCGCGAGATAACCGAAGAAGGTCGGCGGCTTGTGCAGCGTGGTCTGCACCATGAAGGGCCCGACGATGTTGAACACCAGCAGGATGCTGTAGCACAGCCCTTGGGCGAGGAAGCAGCTCTGGAACACCGGGCTCGCGAGCACCTTGCCCGCGTTCGCGATCAGCGTGCGCGGCTCGAGATGGACCGGTTTCGGCAAGGTTTCCCGGTAATGCCACCACAGCGCCCACATCACCAGCGAATACACCAGCAGGAACACGAGGCACGCGCGCCAGCCGAACCATTCCTGCAGGTGCGCGCCGATCACCGGCGCGATGATCGGCGCGAGCCCCCATGCGATCGACATGTAGGTGAACGCATGCATCAGCGCCTGGCCCGAGAACGAGTCGGTGATGATCGCCTTCGCGAGCAGGTTCGTGGTCGCGATCCCGAAGCCTTGCAGGCAGCGCGCCAGTATGAACGTCTCCAGGTTCGGCGCGCCGAGCGACAGCAGGCAGCCGATCGTGTAGATCACGAGCCCGAACGCGAGCACGCGCTTGCGTCCGTACGCATCGGCCACCGGGCCGAAGATCAGCTGGCCGAGCGCATAGGCGGCCATGTAGCCGGACACGCTCGACTGGATCGCCTGCGGCGTGGTCGCGAACGAGCGCGCCATGTCGGGCAGCGCGGGCACGTAGATGTCGATCGCGAGCTGGCCCGCGGAGGCGAACAGGCAAATCAGGAACAACAGGAAGCGCGGCGAGTTTGATTCGCGCGCGGGATTGAGCGAGGCGTTCATGACAACCGGGAAGGATTCGGACGGCGGCGACACGCGCCCGCTTGTTCGAATGTCGAACAACGGTGCGCGGCGAAGCGAAGCGCACATTGTGCCTGTTGTTACGCGACGCGACGGGAATACCATTGGCGCGGGCGAGGTTGAAATGCCGATTGCGGCATATTCCGACACGCGTAAAACGGGCCGTTCATGGGCGTCGGCGAGTCGCCCCGAGCACCCACCCAGCCTCGTCCCGCGGTCCCGCCCCGGTTTTAAGCCAGATTTAAGCCGGCGCTCGCATAGTCGCTCGTGGCTCCGTCCGTGAGCCGCACGATTCGTTCATTGTTGATTCGATCAGTCTCGTTTGATGGAGATCCGAACATGCGATTCCGTTCGTATTGGGCGGCGGGCACGCTGGCGCTGATGCCCGTGCTCGCCATGGCCGGGCAAGCCGACGCCGCTCCGGCCGCACAACCGATGTTCGTCAATGTGAATGGGCAGGCCGTGCCCGTGAAAGCCGATACGCGCGTCGTCCAGACCGCCGTCGGCCCGATGCAGGTCCGCACGTGGAGCTGGCACAGCCCGCATGGCGGCGCGAGCTTCGAGATGCAGACGTCGTCGTCGGGCAGCGTGCCGCCCGCGGCCGCGTTGCGGCAGATGCAGGTCGCGCAGTATCAGATGCAGGCGGCCCAGGCGCAGATGGTCGCCATGCAGCAGATGATGGCGCTGCAGCACGTCGCACTCACCAACGCGTTCGCGATGCCGATGCCGCAACCGGTCGGGTTCGCGATGCCGCCGTGGGCAATGCCGGAACCGGTCGTCGTGATCGTGCCGACGCAGCCGTCCACGCGTGCGCTGGCGCCGGCACCGTCGGCACCGGTCAGGCCGGCCGCGCGCGGGCCGGAAATCAAGGCCTGACGCCCGGTTCCGTCTCGCAAGCGACCGGGCCGGAAACCGAAACCGCCGGCATGTGCCGGCGGTTTTTCATTTGCGATGCAATTCCACGTCGACGCGCCGCTCAGTACTGCGCCTGATCCGTCGGATTCCTGAACAGCTGCTTCATCTCCGGCGACAGTGGATAGTTGAGGCTCACGCCCTTCGGCGGAATCGGCTGCATGAACCACTGGTCGTAGAGCTTCTCGGCCGCGCCGGAAGTCTGCAGCTTCGCGATCACGCCGTCGACCACGTGCTTGAACGCAGGATCGTCCTTGCGCATCATGCAGGCGTAGTTTTCATGGACGAGCGGCGTGCCGGCCACCGTGTACGCGCCCGGGTTGCGGTCCTTCGCGATCTCGCCGTACAGCAGCGGCTCGTCCATCACGAACGCCACCGCGCGCCCCGTCGTGACGTTCATGAACGCTTCGGCGTGGTCCTTCGCGCTGATGATCGTCATGTTCATCCCCTTCTCCTCGTTGAGCTTGCGCAGCAGCCGCTCGTCCGACGTGCCTGCCGTCGTCGCGACCGTCTTGCCGGCCAGGTCCGTGAAGTCCTTCACGCCCGAATCCTTGCGCGTGCTGAAGCGGATCCCGTACAAGAAGATGCTGTTCGAGAACGCGGCCTGCTTCTGCCGCTCCAGCGTGTTGGTCGTCGACCCGCACTCGAAGTCGATCGTGCCGTTCTGCAGCAGCGGAATCCGGTTCTGCGACGTGATCGGGATTTCCTTCACCGTCAGGTTCGGCGCCTTCAGCTCCGCCTTGAGCGCGTCGATGATGCGCGCCGCGATGTCGCGCGAGTAGCCGATGTTCTTCTGCTGGTTGTCCGAATACGAGAACGGCACCGACGATTCACGGATACCCAGCGACACGATGCCCGTGTCCTTGATCTTCTTCAGCGTGCCGGTGAGCGCCTGCGCGTGCGCAGTGCCTGCCAGTGCACAGGTCAGCGCGACGGCCAGCCAACGGAAGCGGCGATCCATGCTTTTCTCCTGACGAAACGTTGATCGAATCGCGATCGTACGCCCGACAAAATTCGCGTCGCATCAGGGAAAGCGTAAGGAGCCTGCCGGCGCGGCCGCGCGCGGGCGCCGAATTTGCCGTGGCGCGCAAACGCGCGTGGATCCCACGTCGCGCCCGACCGGACGCATTCGGTCGCGTCCTGCCTGCCGTGTCATGGGCATCCGACCCGCAATCATGCTGCGACGCAGCAACGCAATCGTTTGCGGTAATCGGATTTTTTCTCCTAAAACGACTCAAGAAGCGCGCGCGGCAGCCGTTACCCAGTGCATGGCGCGTCGCAGCAACCTCGCGGCATACGTCAGACAAAAACGACAAGGTCCGGTGTTCCTCTGGACCCGGCACGACCGCCAGCACGACGGTTATCTACGAGGATCGCTTCACCATGAGAGCCACACGTTTCAATTTCGCGCTGGCCCGCTCCGCTCATGCGCGCATGCTCGCCGGCATGCTGTCCGCCGCCGCCCTGCTTCCGCTCGCCGGCTGCGGCGGCGGTGGCGGCGACGGCAGCAACCCGTCTTCCTCCAACGCGGCTCCTGCCCCCGCGCCGTCGCCCGCCCCGACCCCGGCCCCGACGACCCCGCCCGCGACCAGCGGCAACAACGCGTGCACGACGCAGCAGGCCGCCGCGCAGATGGCCGCCCAGACCACCGCGCCGGCCGAGCCGCCGGTCGATCACCTGATCGTCAAGCTGAAGACGCTGACGGCCACGCGCGCGATGGCGGCCCTCGACACCGGCACGCGGCTCGACGCAGTGATCCAGCGCTCGATCACGCGCTGGTCGGCACCGACTGCGACCAGCGCCGCACGTGCGTATGCCGCCGTGACGGCGTCGCAGGCATCGCTGAACGTGCAGGTCGAGCGGACCCTGTCGGATGGCGCGGCCGTGCTGTCGATCGGCCAGCGTATCGCGTCCGGCGACGCGGCGGCGCTCGCGCAGGCCTTCGCGGCCGACGGCGACGTCGACTACGCGGAACCGGATCACCCGATGCGGATCCGCGACACGCCGAGCGACCCCGCATACAGCCAGCAGTGGTATCTGTCCGATGCGAGCGTCGGCATCAACACCCCGCCCGCCTGGACGCGGACCAAGGGTACGCCGACGGTCGTCACGGCCGTGCTCGACACCGGCTACCGGCCGCACCCCGACCTCGTCGGCAACCTGCTGCCCGGCTACAACTTCATCTCGAACGTCAACACGAGCAACAACGGCCAGACGCGCGGCACCGATGCGACCGATCCGGGCGACTGGGTCACGCAGCAGGAACTCGACGATGCCAGCGGCCCGTACTATCACTGCGCAAGCGAACCGAGCACCAGCAGCTGGCACGGTACACGCGTGATGGGCGTGATCGGCGCGAACGCCAACAACGGTATCGGCGTCGCCGGCGTGTCGTGGCTCGGCCGGATCCTGCCGGTGCGCGTGCTCGGCAAGTGCGGCGGCAAGACGAGCGACATCGCCGACGCGATGCGCTGGGCGGCCGGCATTCCGGTCGCCGGCGTGGCGACCAACCCGAATCCCGCGAAGGTCATCAACCTGAGCCTGGGCGGGGTCGGCGCGTGCAGCGCGACGTTCCAGCAGGCAATCGACGACGTGAACGCGAAGGGCGTGACCGTCGTCGTCGCCGCCGGCAACGACGGCCTGTCGACCGCGTTCGACCAGCCCGCGAACTGCCGCGGCGTGATCAGCGTCGGCGCGACGGACGCGACCGGCCGCCGCGCATCGTTCAGCAACTTCGGTTCCGACGTCGCGCTGAGCGCACCGGGCGTCAGCATCCTGTCGACCGCCAACAGCGGCACCACGACGCCGGGCGCCGACACGTACGGCTCCGCGAGCGGCACGAGTCTCGCGACGCCGCAGGTATCGGGCATCGTCGGGCTGATGTTGTCGGTGAACGGCAACCTCACACCCGCGCAGATCCAGCAGAAGCTGCAAGGCGGCGCGCGTGCGGCGATGCTGCCGGCCAGCACGTCGTGCACCGCGCTGCCGGCCGGCGCCGGCATCGCCGATGCAGGCGCCGCCGTCACGGCGGCCATGCAGTAAGCCGCACGCTGCGTCAACGCAACCGCGCGCATGCGTTGCCATGCGCGCGGTTTTTTTCATGTGCGGAGCCGACGTCGCCGCGCTAACGTTCTGCAAGAATTGCCTGAAAATAAAGGGCGGAAAAAAGGTTGACGCTTCGCACGACGACCCATTACCATCGCCCCGTCTGATTACATGGAGTGTTCTGTGAACACCGATGCGAGTTGTAGTTGGTCCTCGACCAACTTGACTGCTGCCTGAGGAAACCGCGCAGAGCCTCGTCTTCTGCCGCATCCCGGGAAGCAGGATGCGGCGCCCTTCCGGCCTGATTACCGGCCAGAATCCCCCGCCAAATTTTTTCGATATCGCCGAATGCCCGCGCCGCGTAACCGTACGCTGCCGCGCGTGTATTCGTGCTGCGCGCCGCGCGAGCTGCGCGCATGTTCCGTTCGCGTGCCATTGCGCCGCGCGCCTTCGTGCGTGCGCGGCTGCCGATCGCCCGTGCCCGCTACCCGCAACCGACAGGAGTGCAGATGAACTCGGACGACAGTAGTCGATTATCGCTCGCCGGTGCGCCGCTGCGCATCGATCCGCCGACCGCAACACTCCGCGCGCCGGCGAGCGTTCCCCCCTTCACCGATCCACACCCGATCGCGCCTGACGCGACGCGGCGGGGAGCGCTCGTGCGTCGATAACGTCACGGTCGCTCCCCGCCCGCCGCCTCGTGCGCAAGGAGCGACTCATGACACAACGCAAACCCACGCAAAAGAAACAGCGCGGCTTCATCAACGCCGGCACCGGTCAGCAGAACGAACCGCGCATCATGCGCGCCGCGCAGGAAGCGGCCCGCCCGCTCGAAGAAACCTTCAAGTCGCTGCGCACCAGCACGCGCGGCCTGACCTACGACCAGGCCGCCGATCGTCTTCAGCACCACGGTCCGAACGAAATCGCGCACGACAAGCCGCCGCACTGGACCCGCCAGCTGCTGCACGCGTTCCACAATCCGTTCGTCTATGTGCTGCTGGTGCTGGCCGCGATCAGCTTCTGCACCGACGTCTACTTCGCGGCGCCCGGCGAGCGAGAGTACGTCGGCATGACGATCCTGCTGACGATGGTCACGATCAGCGCGCTGCTGCGCTTCGTGCAGGAATTCCGTTCGCTGCGGGCGGCCGAAAAGCTCAAGGCGATGGTCCGCACGACGGCGACCGTGCAGCGCTCGGTGACCGACACGTCCGAGCCGGCGCGCCGCGAGGTGCCGATGCGCGAAGTGGTGGTCGGCGACATCGTGCATCTGTCGGCCGGCGACATGATTCCCGCCGACGTGCGCCTGCTCGCGTCGCGCGACCTGTTCATCAGCCAGGCCGTGCTGACCGGCGAAGCGCTGCCGGTCGAGAAGTACGACACGCTCGGCGCGGTCGCCGGCAAGTCGGCGAACACGGGCATGGCCGGCACGCCGGGCACGGCGAACGACGCGTCGACGTCGCTGCTCGATCTCGAAAATGTGTGCTTCATGGGCACCAACGTGGTAAGCGGCACCGCGACGGCCGTCGTCGTCGCGACCGGCGAGGACACCTACTTCGGTTCGCTCGCGCGCAACGTCGTGAGCCACAAGCGCATCGAGACGAGCTTCGATCGCGGCGTCGCGAGCGTGAGCTGGCTGCTGATCAAGTTCATGTTCGTGATGGTGCCGATCGTGTTCATGATCAACGGCCTGACCAAGGGCGACTGGCTGAGCGCGCTCACGTTCGCGCTCGCGGTGGCCGTCGGCCTCACGCCCGAGATGCTGCCGATGATCGTCAGCGCGAACCTCGCGCGCGGCGCGATCGCGATGGCGCGCCGCAAGGTCGTCGTGAAGCGGCTGAACTCCGTGCAGAACTTCGGCGCGATGGACGTGCTGTGCACCGACAAGACCGGCACGCTCACGCAGGACAAGATCATCCTCGAACACCATCTCGACCTGTCCGGCCACAAGAACGAGGACATCCTGCGGCTCGGCTGGCTGAACAGCTTCCATCAGAGCGGCCAGAAGAACCTGATCGACATCGCCGTGGTCGCGCGCGCCGACGAGATCGGCGAGCGCGTGAAGCCGCAAGGCTACAAGAAGATCGACGAGCTGCCGTTCGATTTCGTGCGCCGCCGCCTGTCGGTCGTCGTCGAGGACACGCACGGCACGCACCAGCTGATCTGCAAGGGCGCGGTCGAGGAAATGCTCGCGGTGTCGACCCATGTGCAGGACGAGGACGGCGTGCGCCCGCTCGACTTCGTCGCGCGCAAGCGGCTGCTCGAACAGGCGAACGCGTACAACGAGGACGGCTTCCGCGTGCTGGTGCTCGCGACGCGCACGATCCCGCGCGGCGACGAACGCGAGCAGTACCGCACCGCCGACGAGCGTGACCTCGTCGTGCGCGGCTTCCTGACCTTCCTCGATCCGCCGAAGGAATCGGCCGCGCCGGCGCTCGCCGCGCTGCGCGAGAACGGTGTGTCGGTGAAGGTGCTGACGGGCGACAACCCGACCGTCACGATGAAGGTCTGCCGCCAGGTCGGCCTCCAGCCGGGCAAGCCGGTGCTCGGCGCCGAAATCGAGGCGCTCGACGACGCGACGCTCGCGCAGGTCGTCGAACGCACGACGGTGTTCGCGAAGCTCACGCCGCTGCAGAAGGCGCGCATCGTGAAGGCACTGCAGGCGAACGGCCACACGGTCGGCTTCCTCGGCGACGGCATCAACGACGCGCCCGCGCTGCGCGACGCCGACGTCGGCATTTCGGTCGACAGCGGCGCCGACATCGCGAAGGAAACCGCCGACATCATCCTGCTCGAAAAGAGCCTGATGGTGCTCGAGGAAGGCGTGATCAAGGGCCGCGAGACGTTCGGCAACATCCTGAAGTACCTGAACATGACCGCCAGCTCGAACTTCGGCAACGTGTTCTCGGTGCTCGTCGCCAGCGCGTTCCTGCCGTGGGAGCCGATGCTCGCGACCCAGCTGCTGGTGCTGAACCTGATCTACGACACGTCGCAGATGCTGCTGCCGTGGGACCGGATGGATCCGGAGTTCCTGAAGAAGCCGCGCAAGTGGGAAGCCGGCAACATCAGCCGTTTCATGCTGTGGGTCGGCCCGACGTCGTCGGTGTTCGACATCACGACGTACATCCTGATGTGGACCGTGTTCGGCGCGGGCGCGATGTATCACCTGCACGGCGGCACGGGCGGCCAGGTCGTGATGAACTCGGGCTGGTTCATCGAGAGCCTCGTGTCGCAGACGCTCGTCGTGCATCTGCTGCGCACGCAGAAGATCCCGTTCCTGCAGAGCACGGCCGCACTGCCGGTGCTGCTGTCGACGTTCACCGCGATCGCCATCGGCTGCTGGCTGCCGTTCTCGCCGTTCGCGGATTCGCTCGGCTTCATGCACCTGCCGGGTAGCTACTGGCTGTGGCTCGTGGCGACGATGGTCGGCTACATCCTGCTCGCGCAGATCGTCAAGACGATTTATGTGCGTCGCTACAAGCAGTGGTTCTGATTTCCTCCGGACGACGGCGTGCCGGCCCGCTCGGGGCCGGCCGCCGCCGACGCACCAAGGGTAACGTGATGAAAAGAATGCTTCCGCTCGCGGCCGCGAGCGCCCTGCTCGCGCCACTCGACGCCTTTGCCGCCCACCCGCTCGTCAGCGACGACCCGGGCACCCAGGGCAACGCGAACTGGCAGTTCGAGCTCAATGCCGAGGAAACCTCGAAACAGGACGAAAACGGCCGCCACCAGATGTGGAATGCGACGCTCACGCGCGGCTTCGGCGAACGCGTCGACCTCTACGTCAACGCGCCCTACACGCATCTGCAAACGCGTACCGACGAGAATGGTGCCGGGTTCGGCGATGTCGAGATCGGCATGAAGTGGCGGTTTGTCGAACGCGGGCCGCTGTCGCTCGCGCTGAAGCCGATGGCGACGATGCCCACAGGCAACGACCGGCGCGGGCTCGGCACCGGCCGCGTGGGAACCGGCGCGACGCTGCTCGCGCAAATCGACGTGTCGCGGTTCTCGTTTCTCGCGAATGCGGGAATGACGTACCAGCCGAATCGTCAGGGCGACCTGACGGCGATCTGGGCCGTCTCGGGCGCGGCGATCTACAAGGCGACCGACACGCTGCAGATCGTGGCGGACGTCGGCACGTCGCGCAACGCGGAAAGCGGCGCCGGCGCGAATCCGGCGTTCGTGATCGCGGGTGCGATCTATTCGCCCAAGCCCTGGCTCGATCTCGACGTCGGCTACCGGCACGGACTGAACGACCAGACCTACCGTCACTCCGTGATGGGCGGATTGACGGTGCGGTGGTGATGCCGCGGTGATGCGGCCGATGCCGCATGTCGAACCGTCATGCGACGGACCGCCTTCGCGCGGTCCGTTTTTTCATCCGGCGTCGTTCGCGCCGAACAGTTGCGCGCACACGGCGCGCCCCTCTTCGGTCAATGCGGCACTGCCGGTGCCGTCGTCGCTCAGCGTCGTCGCGCTCAGGCCGGCGGCGTCGAGTTGCGTCAGCACGCGACGCAGCGTGCTCATCGGCAATTGCGTGCGCTTCGCGATCTTCGGCAGCGACCAGGTCTTGCCGGACGGATCGGTGGCGGCTTCGTGCAGCGTCGCGAGCGTCGCGACGAGTGCGGGATCGAGTGGAGCGTCGTCGGATTCTGAAGTCATCGAGTCGGATTCGTGAGCCGGCGCCGGGCCGGCATTCAGGAAGGATGCCATCGCGAGCACTATACGCCGCCGTTACGCGCTCTTGATCGCCGCGCGCATGAACGACACGAAACGCGTGGTCACCGGATCGTCGCGGTCGGACAGCCATGCGAGCCCGACGCGCCATTTCGCGTCCCGGCCGTCGAGCGGCAGGACGGTCGCGTCGCGCAGCAGGTACTGCGCGCCCGACGGAATGAATGCGACGCCCACCCCGGCCGCAACCGACGTGAGCACCGATTGCACGTCCTCCGCCTGCTGCGTGACCTGCGGCACGAAGCGCCGCTCGACGCACCATCGGTCGATCTGCGCGGCGAGCCCCGGGCCGCGCGCGCGCTGCAGCGCGATGAAACCGATCTCGTTCAGCACGTCGAGATCGGCCGGCACGCGCTTGAAACCGAGATGCGGCGGCACCGCGAGCGCGAGCGCCTCGTCGATCACCTTGAACGACGACAGCCCTTCATCGGACGGCAGACGCAGGAAGCCGGCGTCGAGCTTGCCGGCGCGCAGCCGGCGTGTTTGCTCGGACGACGACAGATCGCTCAGCGTGACCGCGATACCCGGATTGCGGCGACGGAATTCCGCGACGAGTTTCGGCACGAGCGTCAGCACGGACAGGCAGATGCCGAGCCGCAGATGCCCGCGCTGTCCGCTGGTCGCCTCCCGCGCACGCGCGAGGATCTCGTCGGCATCGCGCACGAGCGCCTGCGCATCGGGCAGGAAGCGTTCGCCGAACGGCGTCAGTTCCGCACCGTGCCGTCCGCGCTCGAACAGCTTGCCGCCGAGGCTCGCCTCGAGCGCGCCGATCTGCTTGCTCAACGCCGGCTGGCTCATGTGCAGCGCGTCGGCCGCGCGGCTGAAATGGCTGAGTTCGGTGACCGTCAGGAAGGTGCGCAGCAGTTTCAATTCCATTCTTTAAAGGAATCGTATCGATCGAAACATTCATTTTACTGATCGAACGCGGTGACGTTCAATACGGACATGCCCCTCCTGGAATTCACTGTCATGTCCGTTGATCATGCGGCCGAGTGCCTGACCGATATCTCGTGCGACACGGTGGTCGCCAACGAAAGCCGTGTCGAGCCCGATGCGCCGGCGCCCGAGCGTCGTGCCGCACGTGTCGACGGACGCAGCCGCCGCTTTCGCTTCGGCGATGCGCTGGACGACGCGCCTCCGCGCGCCGTCACGGGTTCGATCGCGATCAGCTTCGCGGTCGTGTCGCGGCGGAACTGGCCGCGCTGAACCGGCTCCTCGCGCGAATTCCGCCGGACGCGCACCTTCGATCCTCCGCAAAAAAACAGCAGGAATCCGCCCGCATCACGCACCATTGCGTACACATCGATCGTCATCGCCACGCGATCGACCTTATAATTTCCCGCACCCGCTCACCGCCCATGCATTTCGCGCCGCCGCAACGCGCGTGAAAAGGAGACTTTCGCTTGACCGGCCTCATCGCGCGCCTGCCTCGCGCCCGGACCACCCTGATCCTCGCCCTCTCGTTCCTGACACTCGCGTTCGCAACGAACGCGTCCGCGCAGCGCGCGCAGCCGCATCGCACCGCGGCGCCGCATGCGCAGGCGAAAGTCGTCAAGAAGACCCCCGCCCACCGCAAGCACAAGGCCGTCAAGCACCGCCGCCCGCGCGTCAAGCATCACTCGGTCAAGCGTCACGCCGCACCCGCGCCGCAGCACCGGCGCGCGAAACGCACGAACGCGGTTCGCCCGCGTCCCGCCGCGAAGCCGCGTCTGCTCGCGAGCTGCGGCTACAGCCCGCGCGCGGTGCGCTCGCTGCATTCACGCGCGGCCTACGTGCTCGACGTCGATTCCGGCACACCGCTGCTGGCCCGCAACGCAGGCACCGTGCGGCCGATCGCGTCGATCTCGAAGCTGATGACCGCCGTGGTCGCGCGCGACGCGGACCGGCCGCTGAACGGCGTGCTGCGCGTCACCTCACGCGACCGCGACACGATCAAGTTCACCGGTTCGCGGCTGCCGATTGGCGCCGAACTGTCGCGCCGCCAGATGTTCCATATCGCGCTGATGTCGTCGGAAAATCGTGCGGCTGCCGCGCTGAGCCGCGACTATCCGGGCGGCCGTGCCGCGTTCGTGAAGGCGATGAACCACGAGGCGCGCCGGCTCGGGATGCGCCATACGCATTTCCGCGAACCGACCGGGTTGTCACCGCACAACGTGTCCACCGCCGAGGATCTCGCGCGGCTCGTCGGCGCGGCCGCGCAGGATCCGCTGATACGCTACTTCTCGACGGACACGTCGACCACCGTGCAGGCCGGCGACGGCGAACTGCTGTACGTGAACTCCGATCCGCTCGTCCGCAACGGCAGCCTGCCGATCCGGCTGCAGAAAACCGGCTTCATCAACGAATCGGGGCACGGCGTCGTGATGCGCATGCGCGTGAAGGGCCGCCGCGAAACGATCGTGCTGCTCGGCGCACCGACGCGCGCCGGCGTGTCGAGCGATGCGGTGAAGATCCATCGCTGGCTGAGCTGCTCGATCCAGTAAGCACGACGCGCGCGGCCGGCGCGTCCCCTCACGAAGGAGCGGTGCCATGCAGGACGAATACCGTTTCAATGCATTCGGGCGCCTGCTCGCCGTCGTGCGCTCGAATGGCCGCTGGACCGTGTTCGATCTCGGCGCCGAAGGCAAGCGGCGGCCGGCCAATCTGCAGATTCCGTCCGCGCTCGCCGCGGACGAACTCGCGCAATATCTCGGCGACCTGCTGCACGAGAATGCGTCGCCGAAGTACCACGACGTCGTGCCCGTTCCGGTTCCATCGCCGCGCCGCGCGTAGTACCAGGCCGCACCGCTCACCTGCTCATTCCACCGACTGGCCGCTGCCGCGCCAACGTCCGCCATTCCCCCCGCCCGATCGCGCCCACGCACCGCGCATTCCGAACCCCCACTCAATTCGACAGTTAAACTTGCAAGTTTAACTGTCGTGTTCTATGCTCCATCGCATGACACCACCACGTACACCCGGCGTTTCCGCCGACACCGTCGCCACCGACCTGACCCTCGCGGTCGGCCAGTTGATCCGCCGGCTGCGCTCCGAGATCGACTCCGAAGGGCTCGGCATGTCGCAGACGAGCGCGCTCGCGCGGCTCGAACGACAGGGCCCGATGACGACCGCCGACCTCGCCCGCGCGGAGGCGATGAAGCCGCAGTCGATGAAGGCGATTCTCGCGAGCCTCGAGGAAGACGGGCTCGTCGAACGCGAGCCGCACCCGACCGACGGCCGCCAGATCCTGTTCCTGCTGACCGCGGCCGGCCGCGAAGCACGGCGCAAGCGCGACACCGCGAAGCACAAGTGGCTCGGCGCCGCGATCGAGAAGCTCGACCCTGAAGAGATCCGCACGCTCGCCGCCGCGATTCCGCTGATCCGGCGCATCGGCGAGCAATGACCGTCGCCTGCGTGCGGCGCGGCATCCGCGCGCACGCTTCCCTTTGCCCAATTCACGGAGCATCAGCACCATGAGCACAACCCGTCTCGACACGAACACGGCGCTCGTCGTCATCGACCTGCAAAAAGGCATCGTCGCGCTGCCCACGTCCCACCCGGTCGCCCCGGTGATCGAGCGCACGCGCGAACTGCTCGACGCATTCCGCGCGCGCGGGCTGCCGGTCGTACTCGTCAACGTCGCCGGCGGCGCGCCAGGCCGCACGCAGCAGCAGGCGCGTCTGGATGCCGTTCCTGCCGACTGGGCCGACCTCGTACCCGAACTGAACCGCCAGCCGGCCGACCACGTCGTGACGAAGAAGACCTGGGGCGCGTTCACCGCCACCGGTCTCGACGCGTACCTGAAAGCAGCCGGCGTCACGCAGATCGTGCTGGCCGGCGTCGCGACCAGCATCGGCGTCGAATCGACGGCACGCCAGGCGCACGAACTCGGCTACAACGTGACGCTGGCGGTCGACGCGATGACAGACCTCAACGCGGACGCGCACACGAACAGCGTCGAACGGGTGTTCCCGCGTCTCGGCGAGACCGGTTCGACGCAAGAGATCCTCGCGCTGCTCGACCGGCGCGGCGCATGAACGACACGCGCGCTCGGCCGGCGCCGGGTCATGCGGCCGCCCGGCTCGATTCGTCGATCTGGAAAGTCAGCGCGGTCGCGACGCTCGGCGGGCTGCTGTCGCAGCTCGACGCGACGATCGTCAACGTATCGCTGTCGAGCCTCGCGACCGACCTGCACGCGAGCCTGTCGACGATCCAGTGGGTGACGAGCGGCTACCTGCTCGCGCTCACGCTGGTGTTACCGCTGAACGGCTGGCTGGTCGACCGCATCGGTGCGAAAGCGCTGTACCTGTGGTGTTTCTCCGCGTTCACGCTGACGTCTGCGCTGTGCGGGCTCGCGTGGTCCGCGCCGTCGCTGATCGCGTTCCGCGTGCTGCAAGGCGTCAGCGGCGGGCTGCTCGCGCCGATGGCGCAGATGATGATCGCGCGCGTGGCCGGCCAGCAGATGGCACGCGTGATCGGTTATGCGGCGGTGCCCGTGCTGATCGCACCGATCCTCGGCCCGGTCGTCGCCGGTGCGATCCTGCAGCACGCGTCGTGGCGCTGGCTCTTTCTCGTGAACCTGCCGGTCGGCGCGCTCGCGCTTGCGCTGGCCGCGTGGTTCCTGCCCGGCGACAGCGACGAAACGCAGCGGCGCGAGCTCGACTGGGTCGGTCTCGCGCTGCTGTCGCCGGCGCTCGTGCTGTTCCTGTATGGCGCGGAGCGGATCGACGCCGTGCCGGGTATCGCCGCAATCGCGGGTTCGGTGCTGCTGCTCGCGGCATTCCTGCGCGTCGAGCGACGCAAAGGCGAGCGTGCGCTGATCGATGTCGCGCTGTTTCGCGCGCGCGTGTTCGGCGCGGCCGCCGCCACGCAGTTCCTGTCGAACGGCGCGATCTACGCGGGCCAGATGCTGATTCCGGTGTTCCTGATCCAGGCGTGCGGCCGCTCGCCCGGCGAGATGGGCTGGCTGCTGGCCCCGCTCGGGCTCGGCATGCTCGTCACGTATCCGTTGATGGGCACGCTGACGACCCGGTTCGGCGTGCGCCGGCTGGCCGCCGCCGGCGCGATGCTCGCACTCGTCGCGACGCTGCCGATCGTGTATCTCGCGCTGGCCGGCTACGATCCCTACGTGCTGGTGCCCGCGCTGTTCCTGCGCGGGATGGGCCAGAGCGCGATCGGCATCCCGTCGATGTCCGCCGCATATGCGTCGGTCGAACGGCGCAACCTGCCGATGGCGACGACGTCGCTCAATATTGTTCAGCGCCTGGGCGGCCCGACGTTCACGACGCTCTGCACGCTGTTTCTCGCATGGCGGCTGCAGGCCGAATCCGTGTCGACGGGCGGCACGCACGGCGTCGCCTACGCGTGGGCGTTCGGCCTGCTTTGCGCGCTGCACGCGGCGAGCTTCGTGACGACGCTGCGGCTGCCGCGATGGTCGAGCGGCGCGGGCGCACGGCCGACGGGGGCGCGCGAACCGGTTCGCGCTGAATGACGGGGCCTGCCGCTACATGACACGCGGCACTTGCTGTGCCGGCGTCACGCCTGCTGTTTCCAGCGCCCGATGCAGCGTCGGGAAGATGGACGACGAGCCGACAATCTCCGTGATCCGGTGGCGCGCCATGTCCGCATGCAGGTAACGGTTCACGCGCCCGAACAGCACGCCGATCCGGCGCGCGTGCAGCGCGTTGACGAGCTCAGCGAAGCCAAATTGGAATTCTCGCTGCTATCCAGTCGACCGTAGTGGGTGGCATCGAAATCGATCGCATGCCGTCGTACTGATCCGACGCATCGAAGTAGAACAATTTTCCATCGTGAATCTCGATAGGCTCGTAGCCCGGTCGCCCGCCCCAGAACACGAAAAACAGCCGGGTTGCCAGCGTCGATCCGTGTGCATCGGCCACGACGATTTTGACTTGCTCATTTTGATCGGCGAAAAGGCCGTTGCCGTGGCCGCCGCTTCCGCAGATGCTCACGATGTAGGTTGTGCCGCCGACCTGTTTAATACCGCCATTCAGTTTGGTGTTGTAGTCGTAGCGCTGACAATCGGTGTCGTCAGTCGTGATCCCGCGAACGCTGACGAGGTAGAAGAATCCCAAAAATCCGAGCATGACGATCGCCAGGCCTATGCGCTTCGCCCGACTCAAATGGCCCGAATTTCTAGCAAGCCGGTAGATGGGGAGGACCAAGGCGATCGACGTGATCGCGAAGATCGTGGGCTTCGCATTCTTGAATGAGAAAAGCGTGATCTCGCTCCTCACGTTGGCCGGCAAGAACATCGAGGCGATTGCGACAACCAGGCATACGGCAACCACGGCCAAAGTCACTTTGAGGATGGCAATGATTGCTCTCATTGCTTGGCCTGCGAGATGCCCGCGAACACGTCGCGGATGGCCGACGCGCGGCGAATCGGCAGAATGACCTTCGGTAGCCGCGCGCGTGACGGCTGGCTTTCGTTGGAATCTTGCATGCGTGAAATGCGTGGATGACCTGATCGACGTGGAAACGGGAGGCGCGAAGTCGTTCGCGCATCGTGCCCCGCGCGGGCATCGCGTGGCAAGTGCACAGTGTGTTGCGCGGCGTGAACCCCTGCGAAAACCACACAACGGTGAGGATGTCCGGGCGCCCCACAGCATGCATTCGCGCCATCCGCCCGGAACCCGATGGCACAATCACGGTCCCTTTCATGTGCCCTTCATCGGGCGCGCGCCGCATCGCGGCGCAGATTCAACGCACGAGAAGCATCCCGCCTGCCCTTATGACCCTGAACGAATCCTGGTTTGCGCCGCTCGTCGGCCTCCTCATCCTGCTCGCCGCCGCCGGCGCGATCACGGCCGCCGTCCATTTCCTGCTGTTCCGCGTGGTTGCGCGCATCGCGCGGCTGTCGGCCACGCGCATCGACGACGCGCTGTTCGAGTTCGGCGCATTCAAGTGGCTGAACCGCATCGTGCCGTTCGTCGTGATCAAGCTGGGGCTCGTGGCAGTGCCCGGGATTCCGGCCGTGGCCGCGCAGGCCGCCGACAAGGTGCTGTTCGCGCTGATCGTGTTGCTGGTGTCGATGACGATCAGCGCGACGCTGTCCGCGCTCGAACGCACGCATCGCACGAGCCATCGCGACCAGCCGCGCCTGTCGCTGAAAGGCGCGATGCAGCTCGTCAAGCTCGTGATGTTCATCACGGCCGCGCTCGTCGTGATCGGCGACGCGACCGGCAAGCAGATCGGCCTGCTGCTGTCGGGCATCGGCGCGATGTCGGCGGTGCTGATGCTGATCTTCAAGGACACGCTGCTCGGCCTCGTCGCCGGCGTGCAGCTGTCGTCGAACGACATGCTGCGGATCGGCGACTGGATCACGATGCCGTCGGCCGGCGCGGACGGCACCGTCATCGACATCACGCTGAATACGGTGAAGGTCGCGAACTTCGATCACACGATCATCACGGTGCCGACGTGGAAGCTGATCACCGAGAGCTACCAGAACTGGCGCGGGATGACCGAAGCCGGCGGACGCCGCATCAAGCGTGCGCTGTTCATCGACGCGACGAGCGTACGCTTTCTCGACAACGACGAGATCGAGCGGCTCGAACGCCTGACGCTGCTGAAGGACTACCTGGAAGACAAGGTCGACGCGATCGCGCAATGGAACGGCACGCTCGGCACGGCAGGCGAATGCCCGGCGAACCGCCGCCAGCTGACGAATCTCGGCACGTTCCGCGCGTACGTCGCGAACTACCTGAAGGGCCATCCGCGAATCCGCCGCGACATGACGTGCATGGCGCGCCAGCTGCCGCTGACCGCCGAAGGCATTCCGCTCGAACTGTACTGCTTCACCGACACGACGAGCTGGGTCGACTACGAGACGATCCAGGCCGACCTGTTCGATCACCTGATCGCGGTGCTGCCGGAATTCGGGCTGCGCGTGTACCAGCACCCGTCGGGCTTCGACATGCGCCGGATGGCCGGCGCGGCGCAAGGCGAACTGCAGACGCCGCCCGCGCGGTAACGCTTGCCGCGGCGGCCCGCAACGGGCCGCCGCTCGCGATCCCGCAGCGCGCCTCACCGCGCGCCGCTCACAGCCCCGCGCACTCCGACGCGAGCCGCCCCAGCACTTTCAGCGCGTCCTCGATCTGCCGCGACCACGGATAGCTGTAGTTGAGCCGGATGAAATTCCGGTAATCGGCGCTCGCCGAGAACATATGGCCGGGCCCGACCGTGATGCCCTGCGCGAGCGCGAGCGCATACAGCTTCATCGCGTCGACCTGCGGCGGCAACTCGACCCACAGCACGTACCCACCCTGCGGCTGCGACAGCCGCGTGCCCGCCGGGAAGAAACGCCGCACCATCGCGCTCATCAGGCTCGCCTGCTGCGCATACTGCTTGCGCATCCGCCGCAGGTGGAAATCGTAGCCGTCGTGCTTCAGGTATTCGGCGATCGCAAGCTGCTCGATCGCGGGCGTCGCGAGCGTGTTCAGGAATTTCAGCTTCTCGACCTGGTCGCGGTAGCGGCCCGGCATCGCCCAGCCGATCCGGTAGCGCGGCGACAGGCTCTTCGTGAACGACGCGCAATGCAGCACGAGCCCGTCGCGGTCGTACGACTTCAGCGCGCTCGGCGTCGTGTCGCCGAAATGCAGTTCGTGGTAGACGTCGCTCTCGATCGCGGGCACGCCGTGCTTCGCGAGCAGCTCGACGAGCGCGCGCTTGCGCGCATCGGGCATCTGAAAGCCGAGCGGATTCTGGAAATTCGGCATCACCATGCACGCGGCGATGCGCTCGCGCTCGAGGATCCGTTCGAGCGCGTCGAGATCGATGCCGTCGCCCGGATGCGTCGCCACCTCCAGCGCGCGCATGCCCATCCGCTCGATCGCGTGCAGCATCGCGTAGAACGTCGGCGACTCGACGGCGATCGTGTCACCCGGCCGCGCGACGGCCTGCAGGCACAGGTTGATCGCCTCGGTCGCGCCGATCGTCATCACGATCTCGCCGGGTTCGACCGCGATCCCGCGCTCCGCGTAGCGCCGCGCGATCTGGCGGATCAGTTCCTGGTTGCCGGGCGGCAGGTCGTCGATCACGCCCCAGCGCGTACGGCGCCGCCCGATCGCCTGCGCGTAGCGCGCAAGACGCTGCACCGGGAACTGCGACGCGTCGGGATACGGCGAACCGAGCGGCACCGCATCGTCACGCGCGATCGAGCGCAGCGTCGACAGCACGAGCCGGCTCACGTCCACCGCCGACGGCTCGGCCGCCGGCGCCGACGTGTGCAGCTCGGCCTCGGCCGGCTCCGTGATCCGCGCCCGCACGAAATAACCCGACTGCGGCCGGCTCTCGATCAGGCCGCGGCTCTCCAGCACGAGATACGCGCGCAGCACGGTCGTCACGCTGAGCTGCTGCTGCCGGCTCGCCTGCCGCACCGACGGAATCCGCTCGCCCGACCGGTAGACGCCGCGCTCGATCTGCGCCTGCAGATCGTCGGCCAGTTGTTCGTAACGCTTCACGCGCCTCCCTTTCAACTTCCCTTCAACAACACAGTTGCGATCCACACTGCCCGAATGGCCGCAACTGTACTCTTTTTTGAAGATGAGAGGTGTACACACAGCAGCCCGGGCGCCGCGCGTACTCTCACTGCATCGACCCTGAACACCCGCATCATGAAAAAGAAATCCGCCGCTCCGCGCATCGAACCGTATCACCACCCGGCCGCCGGCTGGGGCGCGCTGAAAGCCGTCGCGATCAACCTGATCAAGGAAAAGGTCACGGGCGGCAACTACCGCACGCTGCTGCGCCAGAATCAGCCGGACGGCTTCGACTGCCCGGGCTGCGCGTGGCCCGACCGCCAGCATGCGTCGACGTTCGAATTCTGCGAAAACGGCGTGAAGGCCGTGGCCGCCGAAGCGACGAGCAAGCGCGTGACGCCCGAATTCTTCGCCGCGCACACGGTCACCGAACTGCTGGAACAGACGGATTTCGAGCTCGAACAGCACGGCCGCCTGACCGACCCGATGGTGTACGACGCCCGCACCGATCGCTACGTGCCGATCGCGTGGGACGACGCGTTCGAGCTGATCGCGCGCCACCTGCGTGCGCTGCCGGACCCGAACCAGGCCGCGTTCTACACGTCGGGCCGCGCGAGCAACGAGGCGGCGTTCCTGTATCAACTGCTGGTGCGGCGGTACGGCACGAACAACTTCCCCGACTGCTCGAACATGTGCCACGAGGCGACGAGCCGCGGGCTGCCGGCTTCGGTCGGCGTCGGTAAGGGTACCGTCACGCTCGACGATTTCGAGCACGCAGACATGCTGCTGATCTTCGGCCAGAACCCGGCGACCAACCATCCGCGGATGATGGGCGAGCTGCGCGAATGCGCGAAGCGCGGCGCGACGATCGTGTCGATCAACCCGCTGAAGGAACGCGGGCTCGAGCGCTTCGCCGATCCGCAGAGCCCGCTCGAGATGCTGACGATGTCCGGCACCGCGATCGCGTCGACGTTCATCCAGCCGACGATCGGCGGCGATTTCGCGCTGATCAAGGGGATGGCCAAGCGCGTGCTCGAACTCGACGACGCCGCGCGCGCCGCCGGCGCGCCGCGCGTGCTCGACACCGCGTTCATCGACGAACACACGGCCGGCTTCGACGCGTTCGCCGACGATCTGCGCCGCGAAAGCTGGCCGGCGCTGACGGCCGAAAGCGGTGTGTCGTACGACCAGATCGACGCCCTCGCGCAGCGCTATGCACGCAGCGAGCGCGTGATCGCGACGTGGGGGATGGGCATCACGCAGCACAAGCATTCGGTCGCGACCGTGCACATGCTGACGAACCTGATGCTGATGCGCGGCAACATCGGCCGCCCCGGCACCGGCCTGTGTCCGGTCCGCGGACACTCGAACGTGCAGGGCAACCGCACGGTCGGCATCGAGGAAAAGCCGTCGCAGGCGTTCCTCGACCGGCTCGGCCACGTGTTCGACTTCGAGCCGCCGCGCCATCACGGTTACGACGTCGTCGAGACGATCGAAGGCATGCTCGAAGGCCGCGTGAAGGTGCTGATCGGCCTCGGCGGCAACTTCGCGATGGCGACGCCCGACACGCCGCGCACGTGGGAAGGCCTGCGCCGCTGCGCGCTCTCCGTGCACATCACGACGAAGCTGAACCGCAGCCACCTGATCCACGGCCGCGACGCGCTGATCCTGCCGACGCTCGGCCGCACCGAGATCGACCTGCAGGACAACGTGCCGCAAGGCGTGACGGTCGAGGACTCGATGAGCATGGTCCACGTGTCGTACGGGATGAACAAGCCGGCTTCCGCGAACCTGATGTCGGAGCCGGCGATCGTCGCGCACATGGGCCACGCGCTGTTCGGCAACGGCAAGATCGACTGGCTCGCATACAAGGACGACTACGCGAAGATCCGCGACGCGATCGAGGCGACCCTCGACGGCTTCTACGACTACAACGCGCGCATCGCGCGGCCCGGCGGCTTCCACCTGCGCGTCGCGTCACGCGATCGCGAATGGCTGACGCCGACGGGCAAGGCGAACTTCATCGCGCACGCGCTGCCGACCGACACGCCGATCCAGCGCGCCCGCGCGCTGCACGGCGAGCGCCTGATGACGCTGATGACGACACGCTCGCATGACCAGTACAACACGACCGTCTACGGGCTCGACGACCGCTATCGCGGCGTGTTCGGCCAGCGCCGCGTGGTGTTCGTCAACCGCGACGATCTCGCGATGCTCGGCCTGAAGGCCGGCGACTGGGTCGACATGGAAACCGTGTGGCACGACGGCATCGAGCGGCGCGCCAACGGCTTCCTGCTCGTCGAATACGACATCCCGCGCGGCTGCATCGGCGCGTACTACCCGGAAACGAACCCGCTGGTGCCGCTCGACAGCGTGGGCGACGTGTGCAACACGCCGACGTCGAAGTCGGTGCCGGTCCTGCTGCATCGCGCGGCCGCGCCGGCGTCGGCTGCCGCCTGACGGAGCGCCGCGATGATCGTTCGGCCGCGCGAGCACTGGCTGCGGATGCTGCTCGTCTGGAACGGATCGGTGCTGCCGACCATCCTGCCGCAGCTCGTGCTGACGCTCGCGATCAGCCTCGTCGCGGTGTGGGGCGGCGGCCGCGTGCTCGGCGAGAAGGTGCCGCTGAACCCGACGCCGTTCACGCTGATCGGCCTCACGCTCGCGATCTTCGCGGGGTTTCGCAACAACGCGAGCTACGAGCGCTACCGCGAGGGCCGGCAACTGTGGGGCGGCGTGCTGACCGCCACGCGCACGCTGGTGTCGCAAGCACTCTGCTACGGCGCGATCGACGACGATGACGCCGCGCGGCAGGCGTTCGTGCGCAAGGTCATCGCGTTCGTCCATGCGCTGAAGCATCAGCTGCGCGGCACCGATCCGGCGGCGGACCTGCGCACGCTGCTCGACGACGGGACCCATACGCGCATTGTCGCCGCCCGGTATGCGCCGATCGCGATCGTTCATGAACTGCGCGAAGCATTCGCCGCGCGCGCCGACGCCGGGCATCTCGCCGATACGCGGCTCTGGATGCTCGACGCGCGCCTCGACGATCTCGTGTCGATGGTGAGCGGCTGCGAGCGCATCGCATCGACGCCGATCCCGTTCTCGTACGACGTGCTGCTGCACCGGACCATCTACGCATACTGCGTGCTGCTGCCGTTCGGCCTGGTCGACTCGATCGGCGCGGCGACGCCGTTCGTCACCGTGTTCGTCGCGTATACGCTGATCGCGCTCGACGCGATCGCCCATGCGATCGCCGAGCCGTTCGGCGACGGGCCGAACCACCTCGCGCTCGATGCGATGACGCGGATGATCGAGCGCACGCTGCTCGAACTGAACCACGAGCCGCTGCCGGCGGAAGTGACGCCCGGTCCGGCGTATCGGCTCACCTGACGGGCCGGGCACCTTCGACGCCCCGTCGGCCGCTGCTCGTTCAGTCGCGGCGGCCGCGCAGGAAGTGGTCGTGCCCGGCCACCGCGTCCGCGATCCGCCTCAGCAACACGATGCCGCGCAGCAGCGCGCGTGCCCCGTCGCTGTCGATATCGGCCACGCGCCGCCGCAGCAACCGCGCAGCCATATCGCAACTGCGCTCGATCCGGGCGAAATCCGCGAGCGCGGCGCGGCCGCGCACCACGGCCACCGCGCGACGCGCGGCCGGCTCCCGGGCCGCCAGTTCCGCAAGCGACAGCAGGCTGTCGCCGATACCCCAGATCGCCAGCAGGTCGCGCATGTCGCGCTCGATCAGCGTTTGCGGCAGCGTGCCCGCGAACCCGAGCTCGCGCCCGAGCCGGTCGGCCGTGCGACTGAGCCACGCGCTTGCCGACCAGCCGCGCGGGTTGCGGGCGATATCCGCGAGGTCGCGGCGCACCGCGCGATGCAGCCGCCGCCGGCTCGTGCCCGGATCGCCCGGAAACACGAGCGCGAACACCAGCACGCCGAACGCGATGCCGAGCAGCGTCGACAGTGCGCTGTTCAGGAATGTCGCATCGCCGATGCGCGCGGTGTTGTCCGGCGACGTGAAATTCCAGAAGAAGATCGAGAATGCGCTGCCGAGCGCGGCGGTGCGCGGATGGCGCATCGCGAGGCCGGTGCCGATCATGAACACGCCGATGATGTACGCGAGCGTCTCGAAGCCCGATACCGCCGGCAGCAGGATGAAGTTGCAGACGATCCCCGCCACCGCCGCGCAGGCCGTGCCCTTGAGAAACCCAATCGCGGCCCGGGCCGAATTCGGCCGGGTGGAGAACAGCGCGCCGACCACGGCCGTGATCGCAACGAAACCGGCGCCCGACGGCCATGCGGTGACGATCCAGATCGCCGACGCGACCAGCACCGCGATGAACGCGCGAATGCCGTTGTGACACGCGAGCACCACGTCGCGATGAAAGGCATAGCGGACCCGCGACGGCGGCGGAACCGGCAGGTCGACCCGCGCCTTGCTTGCAAACGCGTCGTCGAATCCGGCGAGCAGTGTGCTCAGCCGGTCGAGCGTGAGCAGGCGTGAGTCATCCGAGCCCGTCGGCTCGGTGGCCTCGACGTGCAACGCCTGGTCCACCCGCGCACGCAGCGCCGCCATCTCGGGCCCCGCCTCGCCTGATGCAGCGACGCCGTCGAGCACCCGCGCGGTATCGGCGACCAGCGGATCGGGCGCGTCGCCGCTGCGCGCCGCATGCGCTTCGATCGCCTGCGCGGCCGCATGCGCGGACAGCACGCCCAGCGCCGCCGCGCGCAGATGGCCGATCGCGTTGCGCACCGGCGGCGCGCCGGCGGCCGCATACTCGGCCGCGGTATCGAGATCGAGCGCCTCCGCGAACAGCCGGTGTACCGCCGCGCCGTTCGGCTCGCGACGCAGCGCGGCCGCGCCGACGGCCACCGCGCGTCCGAGATAGCGCGCGAGGCGCGTGCGGACGTCGCGCAGCGGCGAGCCCGGCGCGAACACCGTTTCGAACGCCGCGCCGCACATGATGCCCACCATCACATACAGGAACCGCGCGGTCGCGATATCGAACGCGTGCAGCGGCGCGGACGCCGCATCCATCGAGACGATCGCGGCCGTATAGCCCGCGAGCACCGCCGCGTACGCCCGAAAATTCCGCAGGAACGTCGCGACGCCCGCGCACAGGCCGATCCAGGCGGCGAGCGCGGTCAGGAACAGCTCGGGCGTCTGCGCGAATGCGCCGGTCAGCGCGAGCGCGACGGCCGCGCCGATCGCGGTGCCGAGGATCCGGTACTGGCTCTTCGACAGCCCCATTCCGCGCGTGCCCTGCGCGACGATCCACACGGTCGACGCGGCCCATTTCGGGTCGTCGAGATTCATGCGGAATGCGATGTAAAGCGCAAGCAGCGAGGCGGCCGTGTTGCGCAACGCGAACCCGAGCGCGCCGGGCGGCAAGGTGGGCCATGCGTCGCGCAGCGCGGTGCGCACGACCGCGAACGGCGGCAGGCTGGGGAAAGCGAATTTCATGCGGCGAGCATACGATCGCGCCACGGCCGCCACTACCGGCCCCACGGGATGCGTTATTTCAGCGGGCGGGATAATCGGCCTGACCGACACGCAGCCATTCCGCTGGCGACGGTAAGATGCGCGCAGGCCAAGCACTGAAAACAACCTGTATGGACTTTGAGAGCATCCGGATATTCTTGCGCGTGGTGGAACGCGGCAGCTTCACCGCCGCGTCTGTGCAACTCGACATGCCGCTCAGCCGCGTGAGCCGCAAGGTCAAGCAGCTCGAGGACGATCTCGGCGTGCAACTGCTGTACCGGACCACGCGCCGCGTGTTCGTCACCGAAGGCGGGCGCGACTATTACGAGCGCTGCCTGCGCGCGGAGGAAATCCTGCTCGACGCGGACCGCCAGGCCCGCGCGCTGCGCACCGATCCCGAAGGCACGCTGCGCGTGCTGGTGCCCTACTCGATCGGACTGTTCGAGCTGGAGCCGGCACTCGCGGAGTTTCACCGGCGCTACCCGCGGGTACAGCTCGTGCTGATCTACGACAACAGCCCGCTCGACCTCGTCGAGCACGGCTTCGACGTCGCGCTGCGCGCGGGCATGCTGACCGATTCCGGCTACGTCGCGCGCTCGCTCGGCTGGTCGCACGCGAAGCTCGCCGCAAGCCCCGCCTACCTCGAGCGCGCCGGGCGCCCGCAGACACCGCACGAGCTCGCGCAGCACGACTTCCTGTACGTGGGGCGCGACGCGCCCGGCCTGACGCTGCGGCTCACCAACGCGGCCGGCGACGTGGCCGATGTGCCGATCCGCCCCGTGCTGATCTCGAACGAATCGATCACCGTGCTGCGCCAGGCCGCGAGCGGCGGCGGCATCGCGCTGATCTCCACGCATTACATCGCGCGGCGGCTCGAGAAGAACGAACTCGAGATCGTCCTGCCCGACTGGCACCGCACCGACGACGTCGAACTGCACGCGCTCTATCCGCGCCGCGCGACGCTCGACAGCAAGGTGCGCATCTTCGTCGAGTTCCTGACGGAAGTCTTCACCGGTTGGCGGAACGCGTCGTAACCGGCATCGCACGACCGGCAATCGACGCGTACCGTCCGGATTATTGCGGCACACGAAAGGAATTAATGAGCGTGCGAGCGTTGATCGCCGCTCGTCGCATCGTTAGCCTGTTGCGATGCGAAACGACACCACCCGCTATGGCAGCCATGGGCCGGCTGCGCGCCGACGCGTCACGCGCGTCGCGCCTTCCTGACCGGCACTCGCCCGCCTGCCGGAGCCCGTCACGGCTTCGCGCCTCCGATTCAACGCCTGAACCGCACGCTGCGACGCGCCGCCGCTTGGCCGGCCGCGCGCGGGCAGCGTGTGTCCGTCCGCTTCGTGGTTCTCCCGCGCAGGCGTCGCGCGCGTACGCCTGTGCGACGCGCAGCGCGCGCCGCGCGGACCACCCTCCCTCACGCAGGAACACCATGTCCTCTTCGTCCACTCCAGGCCCGCTGACGGGCGGCCGGCTCGCGATCGGCACGATCGCGGTATCGCTCGCGATGTTCATGAACGTGCTCGACTCGTCGATCGCGAACGTCGCGATCCCGACGATCTCGGGCGACCTCGGCGTGTCGGTCGACGAGGGCACGTGGGTGATCACGATCTTCGCGGCCGCGAACGCCGTGTCGATTCCATTGACGGGATGGCTCACGCAGCGCTTCGGCCAGGTGCGCCTGTTCGTCACGTCGATCCTGCTGTTCGTGTTCGCATCGTGGCTGTGCGGGATCGCGCCGAACCTGCCGACGCTGCTCGCCGCGCGAATCCTGCAGGGTGCGGTCGCCGGGCCGCTCGCGCCGCTGTCGCAGGCGCTGCTGCTCGGCGCATGGCCGCGGCAGAAATCGGCGACGGCGCTCGCGCTGTGGTCGATGACCGCGCTCGTCGGCCCGATCGCGGGGCCGTCGCTCGGCGGCTGGATCACCTACGACTACAACTGGTCGTGGATCTTCTACATCAACATTCCGGTCGGTTTCTTCGCGGCGGCGGTCACGTGGATCGTGTTCCGGGATCGCGAATCGCCCGTGCGCCGCCTGCCGATCGACATGGTTGGCCTCCTGCTGCTCGTGCTGTGGGTCGCGTCGCTGCAGATCATGCTCGACAAGGGCAAGGATCTCGACTGGTTCAATTCGCCCGTCGTCGTCGCGCTCGGCATCGTCGCGCTGGTCGGCTTCGCGTTCTTTCTCGTGTGGGAGCTGACCGCGGCCAATCCGATCGTCGACCTGCGGCTCTTCACGCAGCGCAATTTCGCGGGTGGCACGATCGCGATCTCGGTCGCGTACGGGATGTTTTTCGGCACGCTGGTGCTGCTGCCGCAGTGGATGCAGGGCTATCTCGGCTATCGCGCGATCGACTCCGGGCTCGCCACCGCACCGCTCGGGATCTTCGCGATCCTGCTGACGCCGGTGATGGGACGCATCCTGCCGCGCACCGATCCGCGCTATCTCGCGACGCTCGCATTCGTCGGCTTCGCGGTCGTGTTCATGATGCGCACGACGTTCTATTCCGACGTGTCGCACTGGGATCTCGTGCTGCCGACGCTGCTGCAGGGCATTCCGATGGCGATGTTCTTCGTGCCGCTCACGGCGATCATCCTGTCGGGGCTGCCGCCGGAGAAGATTCCCGCGGCCGCCGGCCTGTCGAATTTCGGCCGCACGTTCTGCGGCGCGGTCGGCACGTCGCTGATCAGCAATGCGTGGAACGATCGGACGATCCTGCATCACGTCCGGCTCACCGAACAGGCGAGCGTCGGCAACCCGATCTTCGCGCAGCAGCTCGACGCCGCGCGTTCGCTGCTGCACCTGAGCCCCGATTCGGCGCTCGCGTTCTTCAACACCTCGGTCGATTCGCAGGCGGCCGTGATGGGGCTGAACGACATCTTCTACGTGTCGGCGATCATCTTCATCGCGATCATTCCGCTGATCTGGATCACCAGGCCGTCGCGCTCGGGCGGCGGCGATGCGGACGCGGCGGCGGCGGGCGCGCATTGATCGCGCGCCGTTATCGTTGGCTTGATCGCCGTTCGAGGACGTAATAAAGACTTGCAATCGATACAGGCGGAAACGTCAACAGCCGGAGCCCGCACAGCGTTGTTTCGACAAGCGCCGACGATTCGTGCGCAACGACAGGAGAAAAACGTCATGCGAGCCCTCACCCGCCACCTCGCGATCGCCGCCACCCTGATGTCGGTGCTGACCGGCACCGCGTTCGCCGAAGCGCCGTGGCAGCAAGCGCATCCGCGCCGCGAAGAGGTCAACCAGCGCCTCGCCAACCAGAATCGCCGGATCCGTCACGAAGTGAAGGAAGGCGAGATCTCGCACGCCCGGGCCGCGCGCCTGCACCGTGACGACCGCAGGATCCGCCAGGAAGAGCGGGACATGGCCGCGCAGGATCGCGGCCACATTACGCAGAGCGAAAAGCACGTGCTGAACCGGGAGGAAAACGCGGTCAGCCACAAGATCGGCCCGTAACGCCGGCCAACGTCGATTCGCCATCCTTTGAAACGCCCGCTGCCGCCGCGCGACAGCGGGCGCTTATGTATCGAATCGTTTCAGCAGGCCGTATGCGTCAAGTGCCGCGGGTATACTCCGACGTCAGCCGCCGCCCGTATCGACCGTCAAAAACGGCACGATTCCGGCGGTTTCGTCGCGAAGCTCCGCGTTTCGCGTACCCCGCGCCCCAGCCTCGACACGAGACCCACGACGATTCCGATCATGAAACGATTCCTGCTGCTCCTTCCCGCCGCCCTGCTCGCCGCCTGCGGTTCCGCGCCCTCGTCCGACTCGGCCGCGTCCGGCTCGGCGCCGATGATCTACGTGTCGTCGGCGCGCCCCGCACACGCGATCGCCAACTGCCTCGACAGCCGCTTGTCCGGCACCGAGCAGTCGCAGCACAACGGCGTGACCGACATCACCGTCGGCTCGCGCTCGTACTTCGTCACGCTCACGCCGTCGGGCAACGGCTCGGTCGTCAAGGTCGTGCGCGGCTCGGGCAGCGAGCCGGCCGAGGAAGCGATGCGCTTCGCGATCGCGCGCTGCGTGATCTGAGCGCCGCCGGCGCCGGGCGCCTCGCCCGGCCCGCAAGCCGTACCGCGGGCGCCGTCATGCGCGCCCGTCGAATATTTTCATCCGGGCCGCCGTCGATGAGAGAATCGCACCACGATTCCCTTTCCACGGAGCCCGCATGAAGCATCTGCTGTCCCGGCTGTTCATCAGCGCCGCGCTCGTCGCACTTGTTCCGGCGCTGCCGACGCAGGCTGCGACGCCGCCCGGCATCTTCGTCGTCGCCACCCAGCTCGGCGAATTCACGACCCTCGACCCGAGCGAAATCTACGAGCTCGTGCCGTCCGAGTACGTCGCGAACACCTACGAACGGCTCGTGCGGGTCGACCTGAAGGACCCGACGCGCTTCGACGGGCAGATCGCACAATCGTGGACGGTCGGCGCCGACGGCGTCACCTACACGTTCAAGCTGCGCCCCGGCCTCGCGTTCCATTCCGGCAACCCGGTCACCGCCGACGACGTCGCGTGGTCGCTGCAGCGCACCATCCAGCTCGACAAGGGCCCGGCCGGCGTGCTCGCCGATCTCGGTCTCACGAAGGCGAACGTGATGCAGAAGGTGCGCGCGGTCGACCCGCAGACCTTCGTGCTCGAAACCGACCGCAAGTACGCGCCGAGCTTCGTGCTCAACGTGCTGAGCGCGTGCCCGGCGTCGGTGCTCGACAAGAAGCTGCTGATGTCGCACCAGCAGGGCAACGATTTCGGCAGCGGCTGGCTGAAGACCAACGACGCGGGCTCGGGCCCGTACCAACTCGTCAAGTGGTCGCCGAACGAGAGCATCGTGCTGCAGCGTTTCGACAAGTACCGCGCGCCGTACCCGATGAAACGCATCGTGCTGCGCCACGTGCCCGAGGCGTCCGCACAGCGGCTGCTGCTCGAAAACGGCGACGTCGACGCCGCGCGCAACCTGAGCCCCGACAGCCTCGCCGCGCTGACCAAGGCCGGCAAGATCAAGGTCGCGTCGTGGCCCGTGTCCGCGCTGCTGTACCTGAGCCTGAACACGAAGAACCCGAATCTCGCGAAACCGGACGTGCAGCAGGCGATGAAGTGGCTCGTCGACTACGACGGCATCCAGCGCAACATCGTCAGCACAACCTACAAGGTGCACGAGACCTTCCTGCCCGAAGGCTTCCTCGGCACGCTGAATGCGAACCCGTACACGCTCAACGTCGCGAAGGCGAAGGCGCTGCTCGCGAAGGCCGGCTTGGCGAACGGCTTCGACGTGACGATGGACATGCCGAACGATTACCCGTACATCGAAATCGCGCAAGCGCTGCAGGCGAACTTCGCGCAGGCCGGCATCCGCGTGAAGCTGATCCCGGGCGATGCGAAACAGGCGATCGGCAAGTACCGCGCGCGCCAGCATGACATCTTCATCGGCGAATGGTCGCCCGACTACATGGACCCGAACAGCAACGCGCGCGGGTTCGCATGGAATCCTGACAATTCCGACCAGTCGAAGACGAAGATGCTCGCGTGGCGCAACAGCTGGGACATCCCGCAGTTGACGAAGGATACCGAGGCCGCGCTCGTCGAGCCGTCGCCCGCGAAGCGCGCGCAGCGCTACGAGGCACTGCAGAAGTCCGTGCTCGCGAACTCGCCGTTCATCATCATGTTCGAGAAGGTCGTGCAGGTCGCCACGCGCCCCGGCACGACCGGGCCGGAGATCGGGCCGATCAACGATCTGGTTTCCTACCGGACGTTGAAAAAATAGCTTCATGGCACTGCCCGCGCGGCCGCTCGGGGCCCTCGCGCGGGCGTCGTCGCCCCGCCCGCGCCGCGCGCGGCGTTCAGCCGAACGCCGCCCACACCAGATACGCGTTCAGCCCAACGATCACGACCGTGGCCGTGCCCGCGACGATCCGCAACGGCATCCGCATCGCGTAGCGCCCCATCACGTCGTTGCGCGCCGACAGAATCAGCAGCGCGATCATCGGCATCGGCAGCACGAAGCTCAGCACCACCTGACTCGCGACCATCGCGCGCGTGACGTCGCAGCCGAATGCGACCACCGCGAACGCGGGCGCGATCGTCACCGCGCGCCGCGTCCAGACCGACAGGCGGCGCCGAATGAAGCCCTGCATCACGACCTGCCCGGCCATCGTGCCGACCACCGAGCTCGACACCCCCGACGTCAGCAGCGCGACGAGAAACAGCATGCCGGCCGCCGGCCCGAGCACGGGGATCAGCGTGTGATAAGCGTCGCCGATATCGGCCATCCCCGGCGCGCTGGCGTGGAACGCCGACGACGCCATCATCACCATCGCGAGATTCACGAACCCGGCGAGGCCGAGCGCGACGACGACCTCGCGGTTCGAGAACCGCATGAGCCGGCGCCGTTCCGTGTCGTCGCGCGGCGCGATGCGATCCTGCGTGAGGCCCGAATGCAGATACAGCGTATGCGGCATGATCGTCGCGCCGATGATCCCGACCGCGATCGTCAGCGCCGCACGATCGGGAATCTGCGGGACGACCAGATGGAACGCGGCCGCCTGCCAGTCCTGCGGCGCGATCATCAGTTCGCCGAGATAGCATGCGCCGATCACGCCGACCAGCGCCGCGATCGCGGCTTCCAGCGGCCGGAAGCCGCGCTTCTCGAGCGCGAGGATCGCGCAAGTCGCGAGCGCCGTCGCGATCATTCCCGCGAACAGCGGCAGGTGGCACAGCAGCGCGAACGCGAGCGCGCCGCCGAGGAATTCGGCCAGATCGGTCGCCATCGCGGCGATCTCCGACGCGATCCACATGCCCCACACGATCGGCGCGGGGAAATGGTCGCGGCACAGCTCCGCGAGGTTGCGACCGGTCACGATGCCGAGCTTCGCCGACATCGCCTGGAACAGCATCGCGATCGCGTTCGCGGCGAGCACGACCCACAGCAGCCGGTAGCCGTAGGCGGCGCCGGCCTGGATGTTGGTCGCGAAGTTGCCGGGGTCCATATAGCCGATCGATGCGATCACGGCCGGGCCGACGAACGGCAACAGCGCGGCGATGCCGGTGCGACGCCCTTCCAGCGCGGCGCGTGCTGCGCCCTCGGCGGGCTCGGCGCGATCGGTGGACAGATCGGGCAGCGCGAAGCCGCTGCTGGATTTGCTCGTGACGGGAATCATGGTCGGGTTCCGTTCGAATGAGGAAGGCTGGCCCTGGAGCGGGCCCGGCGGCCGGCCTGCCGCTTGCCGGCCGCTGCGGCGTTACAGCGGCACGACGTCCGGACGATTGCGCGGAAACCGCGCGAGCACGTCAGGCGCGATATTCAGGTGTGCCTCGACGAGCTTCGGCGGCGTGTGCGCGAGCCAGTCGGACAGCGACACCTCCGCATAGCGGTCGGTCTTGAAGATTTCGAGGAACACGAGATCGGTGTTGCCGGTGTTCTGCACGTAGTGTCCGAGGCTCTTTTTCACGTAACCGACGTCACCCGCGCGGAAGTCTGCCGTCTGCGCCTTCGGCCCCGTGTCGAACACGGTCATCCGCGCTTCGCCCTGCAGGTAGTACTGCCATTCGTCGGCATTCGGATGCCAGTGCAGCTCGCGCATGCCGCCCGGATGCACGGTGACGAGCGCCGCCGCGATCGTTTGCGATACGTTGAAGTTCGTGCTGTCGGCGATCCGCACCTCGCCGCCGCGCGTCTTCTTGAACGGCTTCATCGCGCCGAGCGAGAAGATGAACGGGTGCGGCGGCGCACCGGCCGAAGACGCGGACGCACGCTGGGCGTCCGCGAGCGGCCCCGGCTCGTCGCCTTGAAAGATCCACAGGTTGTCGAGCGGAATGTTCTTGAACGCGTCGGCCGGCACGCCGAAGTTGAGCGCCAGCACGTCCGGCGGCGTATGCGCGACCCAGTCGGTCAGCAGCAGCGTGTTGAATTCGGACGCGCGGCCGTTGTCGAATGCGAGCATGAATTCGGCGCCGTCGGTGCCGATTCCCTGCAGTGAATGCGGCAGACCGGGCGGGAAATACCAGAGGTCGCCGGTTTTCACGTCCTGCACCGACGGGCGTCCCAGTTCGTCGAGCACGGTGATCCGGCAGCGGCCGTCGAGCATGATTGCCCATTCGGCCTGCTGGTGCCAGTGCATCTCGCGAATACCGCCGCGCGTCAACCGCATGTTCACGCCGGAAATGGTTTCCGAAATCGCGAAATCGTCCTGCGTGACTTCGCGTGCCCATCCGCCGTTTTGAATGCGTTTATGCGCATTATTGAATGATGCCCAGAATAACGGCATGCCATCGATATCGGTGGCCGGCGGATCCTGGAACGACGGAAATTGATTCGCCAATGCGGGATTCTTCGGCCCCGGGTCGGTCAATCCCTGCTTGTTGCGCGCGTTTATCGCCCCTTCCGGCGGGCTGTCCGGATTGCCGAACGAAGCCGCCTTGGCCGTTACCGCAATGCCCGCGGCAGCAATGGCGCCGGCCGTACTCGTCAACATCCTGCGTCGAGAAAGATTCGTCATGTTTCCCTCTTCATCATTTCAATTAATCGAATATTCACTACGGACGCTCACCGCTTTTTCGTTTTTCGAAAATCGGCATGCCGTGACGCAAGTTAAATACAAGTCGACTTAAAAATTAAATGAATTATTAACCTGAATTAATGAGTTAAGCTGATCGAGTCGGGGTTTTGTAATTGTTGCGATGCAACGATCCGCGCTGCGATGCCGGTGCCGATGAGCCATCCTGCTCGATGCGCACACGACCGCCCGGACGCGGCGCGGTCCGATCGCGACTCGCGGCGAGAGCGCCTTCGCGAGCACTGCTATCTGTTCGCATCACTGATCAATCAAGCGAGACGGGATATACGCAAACCGATGCGCAAGCATTTCAATCGCCTCGGCAGGCGCCGGCTTGCTGTTCACCTGCGTGGCATGTCGTGGAGCCGCCGTACGGCGAATGTCGGGCCGCCGCCCCGGATGCGTTCCTCAATCCGCTCGGGAAGTTGCGCGCACAACGTGTCTGACACGATGCGTTCGGTCAGGTAGAGAAATTCGTCTTTCCTCGCGCGGTCGTTCTGAGTGAGATAGCGGATTCCTTCGACCCACATGCCGTCGCCGCCGCCTCGGTCGTAATACTGCAGCGCGATGAAATCGCGGTAACCGTCCGGCGCATTCAGATCCGTAAGCTAAGCGCCGTTTTCCCGAAGACAAGCAAAATAATCTCGCCAAATAAATCAACAAAACGGCTCGTCATTTCAAATATTCGGCCTCATCGAACGTCCGGAATGCCCTTGCACCCACACCGGGGAGCGCCTCACCAGCCGGCAAATGGCTGCGCCGGCACACGGTGCACGGCCGTGGACAGGCTATGCGCAGCTGCGATCGAATAGCTTTTTTTATCTGGCGCCGCTTTTTTTGGCTCTGTCAGATAGGTGACATTCATTCAGCAGACGACAAAGATCTAACAGCCGATGACCTGCGCCTTCGCCCGTACCGTCGAATCCCGCTTTGCCGAGCTGACACCGACGGCGAAGCGCATCGCGAGCTACATGCTCGCGAACCTCGACCGGCTGGGGCTCGAGACCGCCGACCAGATCGCGCAGCAGGCCGGCACCAGCGGCATCTCGGTCGGGCGCTTCCTGCGCAGCGTCGGCTACCGCAACCTCGACGACCTGAAACGCGAGCTGCGCGGCGGCAGCGACCGGCCGTGGATGATCACCGACCGCCTCGACGAATACCGCCGCGCCAACGGCACCCAGGCAGCCGGCAGCAACGGCGGCGACGCCGCGCTTGCTGCGTCGCTCGATCGCGAACTCGACGCGATCCGCCACGTGTACCGGCTCGCCGAGGAACCGGTGTTCGCGCAGGTCGCGGACCGGATCGCGCATGCCGACGCCGTGTTCATCCTCGGCATCCAGTCGACTCGCGGCATCAGCAATGCGTTCAGCAGCTATCTCGAATACCTGCGCCCGCGCGTGTTCTATTCGGACGGTCAATCGGGCTCGTACGTCGACTCGCTGAATTCCGAGTTCGAGCGGCCGTATTGCATCGTCACCGACGTGCGCGCCTATTCGCGCAGCGCGCGCCGCTATTGCCAGGCGGCCGCCGAGCGCGGCCAGCCGTTCGCGCTGGTCACCGATCTCTATTGCCCGTGGGCGCGCGAATGGCCGGCCGATCTGCTGCAGGTAAAGACCGACGTCGGCCAGTTCTGGGATTCGCTCGCGCCACTCACCTGCCTGTTCAACCTGCTGATTACCGCCGTGGTCGACCGCCTCGGTCCCGCGATCGACCGGCGCGTCGCGCGCAACCGCGAACTGCAGCACACGTTCGACCAATTCGAATCCTGAGCGCACCCGACTACCGATGACCCCGCCCCGCCTCGTCGAAATCACGCCCGCCACGCATCGCGTCGAGATCGATCTCGTCTACGCGACCGAGCGCAACCTGACCGGCAAGCCGATCTATCGCCGCGCGCACTGCCTGCTGCTCGAACCGGCCGAGGCCGCGCTGCGCCGCGCGGTCGACGTCGCCGCGCAGGCCGGCTTCACGCTGCGCATCTACGACGCGTACAGGCCGCCGCAGGCGCAGCAGGTGCTGTGGGATTTCCTGCCCGACCCGAACTTCGTCGCCGATCTCGGCCGCGGCTCGAATCACAGCCGCGGCACCGCGCTCGACCTGACGCTGGTCGGCGCGCACGGCGAGCCGCTCGACATGGGCACCGGCTTCGACGAGATGGTGGCCGCGTCGGGTCATTTCCACGCGGGGTTGCCCGAGCAAGTGCAGCGCAACCGGCTGCTGTTGCTCGGCGTGATGCATGCGGCCGGCTTCGCGCATATCGATAGTGAGTGGTGGCACTACGAGCTGCCCGGCTCGCATGTGTTGCCGCCGATCGACGACGCGGCGAGCGGCCCATGGCGGCTGATGTGACGACGATGCACGTTGCCCTCACCGTTCACGCTCGACAAGTTCAACAACTTCAACAACCTCAACGATTTCAACGACAGACGGAGAAGCGCACATGAAACTCCCGACCTCCCGGCTCGTCGCGGCGCTGGCCGCCGCGTCCGTTCTCGCCACCGTTCCGCTTTGCGCCGCGCACGCGGAAACGCCGAAGGACATGTTCGTGATGGCCACGCTGCTCGACGAATTCACGACGCTCGATCCCGGCGAGATCTACGAGCTGGTGCCGGAGGAATACGTCGCGAACACCTACGACCGGCTCGTGCGCGTCGACCTGCGCGATCCGTCGAAATTCAACGGCGATGTCGCGCAGTCGTGGACGGTGAGCCCCGACGGGCTGACCTATACGTTCAAGCTGCGCTCGGGGCTCAAGTTCCATTCGGGCAACCCGCTGACGGCCGACGACGTCGCGTGGTCGATCCAGCGCGCGGTGCTGCTCGACAAGGGCCCGGCCGCCGTGCTGACGGGCATCGGCCTCACGAAGGCGAACGTCACGGCGAACGTGAAGAAGCTCGACGACCAGACGGTATCGATCACGACCGACCACAAATACGCGCCGACCTTCGTGCTGAACGTGCTCGGCTCGTGGCCCGCGTCGGTGGTCGACAAGAAGCTGCTGCTGTCGCACCAGCAGGGCAACGACTTCGGCAACGCATGGCTGAAGACCAACGAGGCCGGCTCCGGCGCCTACAAGCTGGTCAAGTGGAACGCCGGCGACAGCATCGTGCTGCAGCGCTTCGACGGCTACCGGCTACCGCTCGCGATGAAGCGCATCGTGCTGCGCCATGTGCCTGAAGCGGCGAGCCAGCGCCTGCTGCTGGAAAACGGCGACGTCGACGCGGCACGCGACCTGAGCCCCGACGATCTCGCGGCGGTCGTGAAATCCGGCAAGGCGAAGGTCGCGGCATCGCCGCAGGCGACGCTGCTGTATCTCGGCCTGAACACGAAGAACCCGACGCTCGCGAAGCCCGACGTGCAGGAAGCGCTGAAGTGGCTGGTCGACTATTCCGGGATCCAGGCCAACGTCGTGAAGACGACCTACAAGGTGCACCAGACCTTCCTGCCCGAAGGCTTCCTCGGCACGCTGAAGGCGAACCCGTACAAGCTCGACGTCGCGAAGGCGAAGGCCCTGCTCGCGAAGGCCGGCGTGCCGAACGGCTTCTCGGTGACGATGGACGTGCGCAACGACTATCCGTACACGGAGATCGCGCAGGCCGTGCAGGCGAACTTCGCGGAGGCGGGCGTCAAGGTGCAGCTGATCCCCGGCGACAACAAGCAGACGCTCGCGAAATACCGCGCGCGCCAGCACGACATCTACATCGGCGAATGGTCGGCCGACTACATCGACCCGCACAGCAACGCGCAGGGTTTTGCATGGAACCCCGACAACTCCGACAAGTCGAGCTATAAAATGCTCGCCTGGCGCAACAGCTGGGACATTCCGCAATTCACGAAGGAGACCGACGCCGCCCTCGCCGAGCCGACCGCCGCACAACGCGCGCAACGGTATCAGGCGATGCAGAAGGAGATGCTCGCGCGCTCGCCGTTCGTGATCATGTTCGAGAAAGTCGCGCAGGTCGCGACGCGGCCCGGCGTGAGCGGGCTCGAAGTCGGACCGATCAACGATCTCGTGTCGTACCGTAACCTGAAGAAGCCTTAAGATTCGCCGCATGTCGACTCCCGCCTCCTCCCTCGAAGCACTGCGCACGCTGCCCGCGCGGCGCCCGGCCGTGCGCTGGGCACTGCGCGTGCTGCGCTGGGCGCTCACGCTCGCCGTCACGTTCGCGGGCCTGCTCGCGCTGACGTTCGTGATCGGCCGCAAGGTGCCGATCGATCCCGTGCTCGCGATCCTCGGCGATCGCGCGTCGGCCGAGGCGTATGCGGCCGAGCGCATCGCGCTGGGTCTCGACAAGCCGCTCGTCACGCAATTCCTGATCTACGCGCGCGACGTGCTGCATGGCAATCTCGGCATGTCGCTGCTGACGTCGAACCCGGTGCTCGACGACATCAAGCGCGTCTTCCCCGCGACGCTCGAGCTCGCGACGATCGCCACCTTGATCGGCATCGCGCTCGGCGTGCCGCTCGGCGTCGCGGCCGCGGTGAGGCACAACCGGCCGATCGATCATATCGCGCGCTTCGTCGGCCTGATCGGCAATTCGGTGCCGGTGTTCTGGCTCGGGCTGATGGGGCTGCTTCTGTTCTATGCGCGGCTGCACTGGGTCGGCGGCCCCGGCCGGCTCGATCCCGTGTACGACGGCATGGTCGACCCGCGCACGGGCAGCCTGCTGATCGACTCGGCGCTCGCGGGCGAGTGGGACGTGTTCCGCAACGCGGTGTCGCACATCGCGCTGCCGGCCGCGATCCTCGGCTACTACTCGGTCGCGTACCTGAGCCGGATGACGCGCTCGTTCATGCTCGACCAGCTGAGCCAGGAATACATCGTCACCGCGCGCGCGAAGGGCCTGTCCGAGCGCCGCGTGATCTGGCGGCATGCGTTCGGCAACATCGCGGTGCCGCTGCTCACCGTGATCGCGCTCACGTACAGCAACCTGCTCGAAGGCTCGGTGCTGACCGAGATCGTGTTCGCGTGGCCGGGGCTCGGCTCGTACCTGACGGGCGCGCTGCTGAACGCCGACATGAACGCGGTGCTCGGCGCGACGCTCGTGATCGGCGTGATGTTCATCACCGTCAACCTGCTGACCGACGCGCTGTATCGCGTGTTCGATCCGCGTGCGCGCTGAGGGCCGCTTCGACATGACCGCTTCCACCCTGCTTCTTTCCCCGTCCATGCCGAAGGTCGTCCGATCATGAATGCCGAGCGTCTCACGCTGCGCGCGTGGCTTCTCTCCGATGCGCCCGCGTCGCGCTCGCAGGCCGCGTTTGGCCTCGCGTACCGCCGCTGGCGCCGCTTCGCGGTCAATCCGCTCAACCTGTTCGGACTCGCGATCCTCGTCGCGCTGATTGTCGTCGCGATCGTCGGCCCGCTGATCATGCCGCACGATCCGCTGCGCCAGGTGCTGTCCGACCGCCTGCTGCCGCCCGGCTCGGCATCGCACTGGCTCGGCACCGACCAGCTCGGCCGCGACATACTCTCGCGGCTGATCGGCGGCTCGCGCCTCACGCTCGGCATCGCGCTGCTCGTCGTCGTGATCGTCGTGCCGATCGGCCTGATGATCGGCACGACGGCCGGCTATTGCGGCGGCTTCACCGACAGCGTGCTGATGCGCATCACCGACATCGCGCTCGCCTTCCCGAAGATCGTGCTCGCGCTCGCGTTCGCGGCCGCGCTCGGGCCGGGCGTGATCAACGCGGTCGTCGCGATCTCGATCACCGCGTGGCCCGCGTATGCGCGGCTCGCGCGCGCGGAAACGATCCGCATCGCGCAGGCCGACTATATCCACGCGGCGCGGCTGCAAGGCGCATCGGGCCCGCGGATCCTGCTGCGCTACATCGTGCCGCTGTGCATGTCGTCGGTGATCGTGCGCGCGACGCTCGACATGGCCGGCATCATCCTGACCGTCGCCGGCCTCGGCTTCCTCGGCCTCGGCGCGCAGCCGCCGAGCCCCGAATGGGGTTTCATGGTCGCGTCGGGCCGCAACGTGCTGCTCGACGCGTGGTGGGTCGCGACGCTGCCCGGCGCGGCGATCCTGCTCGTCAGCCTCGCGTTCAACCTGCTCGGCGACGGGCTGCGCGACGTCTTCGATCCGCGTCATGGAGCGTGACATGCCACTGAATTCCACTGACGCCGCCGCGCCGCTCTGCGAGATCGACGGCCTGAAGATCGGGTTTCGCGGGCACGACGGCGTCGTGTCCGACGCGGTACGCGACCTGTCGCTGACGCTCGCGCCGGGCGAACGGCTCGGCATCGTCGGCGAGTCGGGCTCCGGCAAATCGCTGACGGGCCGCGCGCTGCTCGGCCTGCTGCCCGACGCCGCACGCTGGTCGGCCCGCACGATGCGCTTCGCGGGCCACGACCTGCTCGCGATGTCGGCCAGCGAGCGGCGGCGCCTGTGCGGCAGCCAGATGGGGATGATCCTGCAGGATCCGAAGTATTCGCTGAACCCGGTGATGACCGTCGCGCAGCAGATGGGCGAGGCGTTCCGGCGGCACGAGCCGAAGTTGCGCGGCCGCGCGCTGCGCGAGCGGATCGTCGATGCGCTCGCGGCCGTGCAGATTCGCGATCCGGCGCGCGTGGCCGATGCGTATCCGCACGAGCTGTCGGGCGGCATGGGCCAGCGCGTGATGATCGCGATGATGGCGTCGACCGGCCCGCGCCTGCTGATCGCCGACGAACCGACCTCCGCGCTCGACGTCGCGGTGTCGATGCAAGTGCTCGCGGTGCTCGACGCGATGATCGCGCGGCACGGCACGGGCCTGATGTTCATCAGCCACGACCTGCCGCTCGTGATGTCGTTCTGCGATCGCGTCGCGGTGATGTATGCGGGCCGCGTCGTCGAAACCTGCGCCGCGCGCGACCTGCGCGATGCGACGCATCCGTACACGCGCGGGCTGCTCGCGGCGAATCCGCCGCTCGCGAACCCGCCCGACGAACTGCCGGTGCTGCGTCGCGATCCGGCGTGGCTGAACGCGGCTTCGTCCACGCCATCTTCGAATGAATCCCGGGAGGCCGCACGATGATCGACGTCGACCACGCCTCGATCCGTTTTCCGACCCGCACGGGTCATGTCGACGCCGTGCGCGACGCGAGCTTCGCGGTACGCGACGGCGAGGTGTTCGGGCTCGTCGGCGAATCGGGCTCCGGCAAGTCGACGCTGCTGCGCGCGCTGACCGGCCTCGTGCCGCTCGCGGGCGGCAGCCTGTCGATCGACGGCCGGCCGGTTGGCGGCACGCCCGAGCGCGCATTCCGCCGCCAGGTGCAGATGGTGTTCCAGGATCCGTACGCGTCGCTGCATCCGCGCTTCACGGTCGACCAGACGCTGCGCGAGCCGCTGTCGATCCACGGGATCGGCGACGCCGACGCGCGCATCGCTCGCGCGCTGTCGGAGGTCGGGCTCGGCCCGGCATTCCGCTTCCGCTATCCGCATCAGTTGTCGGGCGGCCAGCGCCAACGTGTCGCGATCGCGCGCGCCCTGATCGTCGAGCCGCGCGTGCTGCTGCTCGACGAGCCGACCTCCGCGCTCGACGTGTCGGTGCAGGCCGAAATTTTGAACCTGCTGCGCCGCCTGCATCGCGAACGCAACCTGACGATGATCCTCGTGAGCCACAACCTCGCTGTGATCGGCTTCCTGTGCCAACGCGTCGCGGTGATGCAGCACGGCGAGATCGTCGAACAGCTACGGATCGAGGACGTGCGCGCCGGCCAGGTCGCACGCGACTACACGCGCACGCTGCTGCGCGCGACCGAAGGCTATCGCCGCCTGGATCCGGCGATCGACGCGCCGGCGGCCTGACGAGCGGCGCTCGACTGCTCGACTGCTCGACGATAGTGCAACGCGGCGGGCACCGCCGCGCGCGGCGCATCGCATGACCCGGGCGCGACGCGCCATGCCGGCCGCCGTCATGCGCCGTCGGCCGGTTATTCCAATCCCGCTTCGCTTCGAATAGCGCCCCGCCGAAATCGGCCCCGCGACCGGTTTCCGGCATCGCATGCTCGCCCACGCGAGCGCTTCCAGCCGGCCCGCTCCGCCTGCCGACTCCGGCACAAAATAAATTAGTACGAGTACTAGAAAAAATCGATATCTATTCGTACCAGTCAAATTACAAACGCCTTACATCAATCGCATAATTTGATCCGAAATGCGCCATTCATAGATTTAAATTCAATCGGCGCCTTCAAAAACCGAAGTTTATTTGGAGATTTAACTATGCGAATCATCAAGCGCAGCGCAATCCCGTTCCTGCTCGTCGCCGCCGGCGCGGCCTTTTCGTCGGCCGCCCACGCGGCGGACGGCACCGTCACCTTCCGCGGCAACATCATCGCGTCGACGTGCAGCGTCGATGGCGGATCGGATCTCACCGTCCCGCTGCCGCCGGTCAGCACTACCGCGCTCGCCGATGTCGGCTCCGTCGCCGGTCGCAGCGCGTTCTCGCTGGCGCTGACGGGCTGCACGGTCGGTGACGACAACCCGGTGAAGGTCGGCGTCGTGTTCGAGAACGGCACGAACGTCGATCAGTCGACCGGTCGACTGACGATCGACTCGGGGGCCAAGGCCGCCGAAGGCGTCCAGATCAACGTGCTGGATTCGCAGCAGAACCACATCCCGATCGGCGCGCAAACCGGCGCGAACACCGAGATGGTCGCGATCGATGCCGACGGCAAGGCGAAGGTGAATTACTTCGCCGAGTACTACGCTGCAGGCGCCGTGAAGGCCGGCGACGTCACGTCGCGTGTCGAGTACTCGCTCATCTATCAGTAAGGGCCCGCGCGTGGAGATCGCCGCTCCGGCGATCTCCGCCCGTCACGCCGCGCGACGCGGAAACCGCCGTTTCCGCCCGCTCCCTGCCCCCAACGATCCGATTCTCACGCCCATGAAACTGTTGAAGCTCTTCCGTACGTTGACCCTCGCGGTCACAGCGTTCGCGTCGCAGGCCGACGCGAGCGTCGTGATCGCCGGCACACGCGTGATCTTCCCGTCCACGGAGCGCGAAGTCACGATCCAGCTCACGAACGACAGCAAGCGTCCGGCACTGGTGCAGGCATGGCTCGACGAAGGCGACAGCCGCGCGTTGCCGGAGAACATCGACGTGCCGTTCACGCTCACGCCGTCGATGTTCCGGATGGAAGCCGGCAATGGTCAGACGCTGCGCCTCGTGCATACCGGCGAACCGCTGCCTGCCGATCGGGAGTCGCTGTTCTGGCTGAACGTGCTCGAAGTGCCGCCGAAGGCCGCCGCGACCGAGAACCACAACCGCATCCAGCTGGCGTTCCGCTCACGCATCAAGCTCATGTATCGCCCCGCCGAGTTGGCCGGCAGCGCGGACGATGCCCCCATGCAAGTCGACTGGCGCGTGGTTCGCGGCGACGGCGGCTATGCACTCGAGGCGAGCAATCCGACACCGTACGTCGTCAATTTCGGCAACGTGCAGTTGAAGTCCGGCGGCCGCAAGCACGACGCCGGCATGGGCTACGTGCTGCCCCGAAGCACGCAGCGGTTCCCGATCAAGGATCTCGCCGGCGCACCCGCCGCAGGATCAACCGTCGAGTTCGGCAGCATCAACGACTGGGGCCGGGCAACCGACATCGAGCGTCCGGTCAGCGTCGAACCGTAACGCGACCGAGGCCGGCAGCGCCTGGCAACGGCGCGCGCCGAGCGCTCTCCCCCTTTCGTCCGCCGTCGCTTCGGCCGTTCCGACCGACCGCCACGAAATCCCCTGATTTGCCATTCGCCGCCGCGCGGTGCGGCGCCGTCGCGCCTGCGCCGGCGAAACGCATCCGCTCGCCCCGAACCTTTGTGGAGTATTGCGCATGACCCCGACCCGACTGCCTCGCCGCGGCGCGGCCGACATGCCGCACGTCAAGCCGATCCATCTGCTGGTGGCGGCCTGCGTCGCCGCGTGGTCCGCCCATGGCCGCGCGACGACGCAGGCCACCGCCGAAAGCACGCTTGCTCAAGTCGAGTTCGACGGCGCGTTCCTGCAGAGTCGCCTGGGCAAGCATGTCGACGTGTCGCGCTTCGCCCAGCGCAACGTGACGGCCCCCGGCGTGTACACCACCGACATCCATGTCGGTCCCGACTGGATCGGCCGCTACGACGTGCGCTTCGTGGCCGCGCCCGATTCGGGCGACGCGCGGCCGTGCTTCGACCGCACGCAGCTCGAGCGCGTTGGCGTCGATTTCGGCAAGCTCGCGCCGGAGGTCGTCGCGCGACTGGACGGCGACGGCGCCTGCCTGCAACTCGACCAAGTCGTGCCGGGCGCCAGCGCGGCATTCGACTTCCCGCGACAGACCCTGCGGCTGTCGATCCCGCAGGCGTCGCTCGTGCGCAAGGCGCGCGGCTACGTGAGCCCCGATCAATGGACCTCCGGCGAAACCGTCGGCCTGCTCGGCTACAACTTCAATCTTTACACGTCGAAGGCCAGCGGCCACACCACGCAGACGCAAGGCTATCTCGGCCTGAACGGCGGCGTGAACCTCGGCAACTGGCGCTTTCGCCACGAAGGCTCCTATTCATGGTCGTCGCGCGGCGAGAGCCGGTATCAGGACATCGCGACCTATCTCCAGCGCGACTTGCCGTCGCTGTCGTCGCAGCTCGTCGTCGGCGAAAGCTACACGTCGGGCGAACTGTTCGACTCGACGCAGTTCCGCGGCGTGCGCCTGTCGACCGATGACCGGATGCTGCCCGACTCGCTGCGCGGCTATGCGCCCGTGGTGCGCGGCATCGCGAACAGCAACGCGAAGGTGACGATCCGCCAGAACGACGTGACGATCTACGAGACGACGGTCGCACCCGGCAATTTCGAAATCGACGACCTCTATCCGACCGGGTACGGCGGCGACCTGCAGGTATCGATTGCCGAAGCCGACGGCTCCGTGCACTCGTTCTCGGTACCCTACGCCGCCGTGCCGATGTCGCTGCGGCCGGGCATCGGCCGCTACAGCTTCGTCGCGGGCACGCTGCGCAATCCCCACGGATCGAGCCAGCCGCTGTTCACGCAGGCCACGTACCAGCGCGGCCTGACCAACCTGCTGACGGCCTACGGCGGCGTCACGCTCGCGGGCGGTTACGCGTCGGCGATGCTGGGCGGCGCGTTCAACACGTCGTTCGGCGCGTTCGGCGCGGACGTCACGCATGCGCTGACCTCGATCCCCGGCGCGAAGCGCTACAGCGGTTCGAGCGTGCGCGTCAGCTATGCGAAGTCGGTCGATGCGACCGGCACCGATATCGCACTCGCCGCGTATCGCTATTCGACGGACGGCTATTTCGGCCTCAACGATGCGATGCAGGCACGCGATGCCGCGCGCGACGGCCGCTCGGCGCAGTCGGTCTGGCGCCAGCGCAATCGCGCGTCGCTGGCGCTCACGCAGCGCCTGGGCACGACCGGCGGCCGCATCAATGCGACGGCATCGGCCGTCAACTACTGGAACCGCCCTGGCTCGGACGTCAATTACTCGGTGGGTTACACGAACCGGTTCCGCAACATTTCCTACAGCCTGACGGCCACGCGGCAGCGCAATGCCGGCGGCGACATGGGCACGCTCTATTACGCCAGCGTCACGATCCCGTTCGGCCGGGAGCGCCCGATGACCGTGTCGGGCAACGTGTCGCGCGACACGCTCGGCCGCACCCGGTTGCAATCGACGCTGTCCGGATCGCTCGGCGAGGACCACGCGCTGTCGTACAGCGTCAGCGCGAACCACGCGTCCGGCCCGAACTCGGGCACGGACGGCAGCGCCAACGTCACGTACCGCACGCGCGTCGCCGAAATCAACGCCAGCGCCGGCGCGAGCACGGACTTCCAGCAGGGCTCGCTCGCCGTGCGCGGCGCGCTGGTCGCACACCGCGGCGGCATCACGTTCTCGCAGCCGGTATCCGAGACGTTCGCGATCGTCGAGGCGCCCGGCGCGGCCGGCGCGCGCGTCACGAACGCGGCGGGCGTCAAGGTCGACGGCAACGGCTACGCCGTCGTGCCGTACCTGACGCCATACAGCCTCAATACGGTCGCACTCGATCCGAAGGGCATCCCGATGGATGTCGAGTTGAAGGAAACCAGCCGGCAGATCGCGCCGCGCGCCGGCGCGGTGCCGCTCATCCGGTTTGCGACCGACACGGGCCGCGCGGCGCTCGTTCAGGCGCGCCAGGCCGACGGCGCGCCGTTGCCGTTCGGCGCCGCGGTGCACGACGAGGCCGGGAAGGAAGTCGGCCTCGTCGGCCAGGCGAGCAGGATCTTCGCGCGCGGGCTCGCCGACAGCGGTTCTCTGACGGTCCAATGGGGCGCCGACCGCCACTCGATCTGTCGGATCGCATACGAGCTGCCCGTCGCGGAACATCGCCGGCCATCGTCGGGCATTCAGACCGTCAAGAGCATCTGCCAGCCCGATGCCACGGCCGCCGGCATTCAATAAGGAATCCCCATGTTCAATGTCCGTCCATCGTTCGTATCGACCCGAGTGACGAGCCCGGCACGCATCGCGTACACGCGCGACGCATGCAGCGGCATGGCCCGACGCTGCGCCCGCATGAGTGCGGTTGCCGCGACGGTTCTGCTCGCATGCGTCGCATTCGCGGCCGACGCAAGCGCCGCCTCCCTCTATGCGTTCGGGCAGGCGAGCGTTTCCAGCCCCGGCAACGCCACGCCGGGCACGGTCGTCGCGCGTCATTACTTCACGCCGCAGGACGTGTGCGGCGCGAGCACCTGCCAGATCACGAGCATCTCGATGTACGCCAAAGGCGGCGTGTGGGTGTCCGACGGCCCCGATCTGGAAACCAACGTGTCCGGCCTGTCGACGCGCATGATCGTCGACGGTAACGTCGCCGTCTCGTCGACGAAGACGACACTGCGCAACACGCTCGAAATCATGCTGTTTCGCGACAGCCGGCTACCGCAGGACGGGTCGCTCAATTCCGGCCTGCTCGGCGCCTATTACACGATCAATTACAAGTCCGGCATCTTCGGCGCCTCGTCCCCGGTCTTTCTCGCCGCGAAGGTCAGCTTCATCAACGGCACGTGCTCGATTCCCGACCAGACCGTGACGCTGCCGTCCGTGCAGCACAACGTGTTCAACGGCATCGGCTCGACCGCCGGCGCGACGGATTTTCAGGTGCAGTTGAACAACTGCCCGGCCGGTTACAACCGGATCGGCTATCAAATCGCTCCGCTGGACGACGTGGTCGCCGGCACGCCGGGCGGGATGCAGTTGCGCCCGGATGCCACGACCAGCGGCATCGGCATCCAGGTCGCCGACGCCACGACCGGCCAGCCGCTGACGCTGGGGAAGTCGCACACGGTGACGAGCTACAACCCGGCCACCGGCGGATCGCCGACGATTCGGCTGCGTGCGTCCTACCTGCAGACCGACGCGAAGGTCGGCGGCGGTTCGGTTCATGCGGCGGCGCAGGTTCTGCTCGACTACCAATGAACGACGCGCCGCGGCGGCGGCCCTGACATCCGCGCGACGCGGGCGGCGTGCGATACTCGGCACGCCCGCACCGGTTCGACTCCACGGGGAACCCCGGTGCGCCAGGCGAGTCCATCTCCTTTCGTCAACAACTCAACAGCATTAGGGAGGCGTTCATGCTGCAATTCATCGAAACCCTGGTAGTCGGGCTCATCGTCGGCCTCCTCGCCCGCGCGCTCAAGCCCGGCGACGACAAGATGGGCATCCTGATGACCGTCGTGCTCGGCGTCGTCGGCTCGCTCGTCGCAGGCTACGTCGGCCGCGCCGCCGGCTGGTATGCGCCGGGCCAGGGCGCAGGCTGGATCGCGTCGATCATCGGCGCGATCGTGCTGCTGGTGGTCGTCGGCGCGGTGCGCAAGCGCGCCGGCTGATCGCCACATCTCGCTGCGATGCGATACGGCCGCTCGTCATGAGCGGCCGTTTTCTTTTGGCATCGCGAATCACCGGATCGGCGGCTCGTTGAGTCCTCAACGATCGAGCAGCCTCCGCAACCATCTCCGCTCTTCCCGCCAGCCTACGCCCCCGGCAATACCCTGCCTTGCGCCCCCACAAATTTGAGATAAATTGATTGGAGGAATACGGCGTCGTTTGCCTATGTCCGTTATTTCCGATTTTTCATTCAAGAGGTCCGATGGATTTGCCGTTTACGCATACAGCATCGCAGCGTTGACGGACTGCCATTCGAGCGGCCCGGCTGCGACGCGCTTGCCCTCTGGAGCCTGTCATGAAGCATTGCCCGTTTGCCGCCTCGGTTGCCCTGGCTGTCTCGCTTCTGGCGTCGTCCTCATCATTTGCCGCCGGCACGGGCGGCATCATCCACTTCACCGGCATGATCGTCGAACCGCCGTGCTCGTTCGCACTCGACACGGCCGACGCCGCGCGTGCGCACGTGCGCCCCAACTGCCCGCGCCCGGCCACGGGCCAGGTCGCATTCGTCGACGCGGCCAGCCTGCGCACGATCAAGACCACGAACTTTACGCAGGCCTCGCGCGCAATCGTTTTACCTGACCGTCCGGGCAACGCGCATGCGCCGATGATCGCGGTCGTCACCTACCAGTAACGCGTGCTGCCGGAGCGGTCGTGTCAGTCGCGATGGCGGGCGATCCAGTCGCTGAACGCGCGGATCTTCTGCTGGCTGCCGATGTTCTCCGGATAGACGAAAAAGTAGCGGGCGCCGGTCTCGAGCACGATGTCGAATGGCCGTTCGAGCCGGCGCGCACTGACGTCGTCGTCGACGAGCGTCACGTCGCCGATCGCGACGCCGAAGCCCTGCATCGCCGCGTTGGTCGCGAGGTCGAGCGTATCGAAGGTCGGCCCGCGCTCCGCGTCGACGGCGCGCTCGCCCGCGTGATCGAGCCACGCGCGCCAGTCGCGATGGTCGCGCGTCGGATGCAGCAGCGTATGGCGCGCGAGATCGCCGACCGCATCGAGCGGTGCGGTCTGCCGCAACTCGGGTGCGCACACCGGCGTCAACCGCTCGTCGAACAGCGGCAGCGCGCACACGCCAGTGCCCGGCGACGTGCCATAGACGACCGCCGCATCGAACGGCTCGGTCGAGAAATCGACGACGTGCTGCCACGCGGTCGTGATCTGCACATGGAGATCGGGATGCTCGCCCTGGAAGCGCATGATGCGCGGCAGCATCCAGCGCATCACGCAGGTCGGCACCTTCAGCGCGAGATCGGTGCGCTGCCGCGTGAGCTTCATCGAGATGTCCTCGATCCGCGCGAAGCTCTCGTCGACCACCGGCAGCAATTGCTCGCCCTCCGCCGTCAGCGTGAGGCCCTTCGCGTGCCGCTTGAACAACGGGAAACCGTAATGCGCCTCGAGCGTCTGGATCTGCCGGCTGACCGCGCCTTGCGTGAGGCACAGCTGCTCGGCCGCACGCGTGAAGCTGCGGTGGCGGGCCACGGTCGAGAAGATCTGCAGCGCGTGCAGGGGCGGAAGTCGGCGCATGACGAGGCAGGTAGACGAAACATCCGCGCCGAAGCACGGCGCGGCAAGGCCGCGCGCCGGCACCGGCGCGCGCTGATCGACACGATAAGCCAAACGCCGGCTTTACGCGAGGTGCGTCGGACGCTCAGGCCGTTGCGGTGAGCGCGCCCGTCGCGATGCGCGCCGCCGACGCGACGACATCCGCGCGGGCCGCCGCGTCGGCACTCGGCTGCGTGAACGACACGGCCAGCACGATCGGCGCGCGCGACGGCGGCCACAGCACCGCGATGTCGGTCGTCGTGCCGTAGCCGCCGGTGCCGGCCTTGTCCGCGATACGCCAGCCGGGCGGCACGCCTGCCGCGATCCCGGTCGCGCCGCGCGTGCCGCCGGTCATCCATTCGGTGAGCTGCGCCCGCTGCGGCTCGCGCAGCGTATCGCCGAGCAGCAGCAACTGCAGCAGGTCGACCATCGCGACCGGTGTCGACGTATCGCGCTCGTCGCCGGGCGCGGCCTGGTTCAGTTCGGGTTCCCAGCGGTCGAGCCGGAACACGGTGTCGCCGCTTTCATGCGCGAACGACGTGACGGCCTGCGGGCCGCCGAGCACGCCCATCAGCAGATTCCCGGCGCCCTTGTCGCCCGACTGCAGCATCGCCGCGCACAGCTGCGCGATCGTCATCCCCGTGTCGACATGACTTTCCGTCACCGGCGAGCCGGCCACGACTTCATAGCGGCGATACAGGATGCGGCGCGGCAGCAACGATGCGTCGAGCGAACCGCGCGCGAGGATCGCGGCGGCGGCAACGACCGCATAGGTGCCGCACACCGGGAAGCGCTCGCGCGCGTGATGCGCGATGCGCGTGCCGTTCGACGTATCGAGTACTGCGATACCAAGCCGGCCGTTCGATGCCTTTTCAAGCGCGGCGAGTTCAGCCTGAGCGGCGTGGGCGCGCGCCTGGTCGGCGACGGGCGCCGACGAGCACGCGGCGACGAAGGGCGCGGCGACGGCGGCGAGCAACAGCGAGCGGCGTGTCGGAGAATATTCCATGGATGAGTGGTGTTCTGTCGGAAACGGTGGCACGGAGCAACGCACGCATCGTCGATACGCACGCGTTCACGCCGACGGCCGGCTCGCGACGGCATGTGCCGCGCATCCCCAAAGACGCCCGTCGGCCCCGCGGACGCGGGACTCGCATGAGGCCCTAGCGTAACAGCGAGCGCGGCCACGTTCCAGCGGCGCGGCCGCTTCAGCCTTGCGACGACGGCAGGTACGGCATCGGATTGACGGGCTTGCCGTCGCGCCGCACCTCGAACAGCAGCGCGACACGCGAGTTGTCGAGGTCGCCCATCTCGGCAATCGCGTCGCCCTGGCGCACGATGTCGCCGGTCTTCACGAGCAGCTTGCGGTTGTGCGCATAGGCGGTCAGGAAATCCGCGTTGTGCTGGACGATGATCAGGCTGCCGTAATCGTTCAGGCCGGTGCCCGCATACATCACGCGGCCGTCGGCCGCCGCGCGGACCGGGTCGCCCGGGCGGCCGGCGATCTGGATGCCGCGGTTCTGCCCTGGCCGGAACGCGTCGACGATCTTGCCCTGCGCGGGCCATCTGAGCGCCACCCCGCCCGCATGCCGCTTGGTTTCCTTCACGACCTGCCGGTCGCTCGCCGTCGACGCGCTCGCCTGGCCCGCGCCCGTCGAACTGTTCGCGGCGACCTGCGTGCCGACGTTCGCCGCCGGCGCCGGCAACGGCTGCGGCCGGACGATGCGCAACACCTGCCCCATGCGCAGCTTGCCGCGCCCATCGAGCTTGTTCCAGGTGCGCAGGTCGGCGACGCTGCAGTCGTTCGCGGACGCGATGCCCGTCAGCGAGTCGCCGCGTTTCACCACGTACTTCTGTGCGACGAGAATCGGCGCAGGCGGCGGCGTCGCGGGCGTGGCCGCACCCGCGGCGGCAGGCTGGCCCGACGGCGCGCCCGCCAGCGTGTCGCTCGGCGGGACGGACGGCGAACTGGCACAACCGGCCATGACGAGCACGGCGGCCAGGCCAGACAGCCACGCCGACTTGCGGCAAATCTCGTGCAGTTTCATGGACGATCGACTCCGGTTTGACAATCTTTCAAGCATCTCAAAAACGGAACGGCCGACGTGTAACCGGATGCAAACAATGATGACAAACGATCACGAGCCGGGCGTCGGCAGACGCTTGTTACCGGTAATACGGTCGAATTCGGAAAAACTTGACAGTTTTGGGCGTACGATGCGGCAAAAATTTCGTGTCGGGTCATTATTTCGAACAGCTTTCAATCCGCGCATGGCTGCGGCGGACAGGCGAGCCGGCCTGCGCCGGCCGGCCGCTCAGCGCAGCCAGTCGACCAGCTCCGCGCACGCCCACGCGACACCGATGCACAGGAACAGCACGTGCAACGCGATCTTGAACGACACGCCCCACGACGAATCGATCCGCATGACAGTCTCCCCCGGTGATATGCGGCCATGATCCGGCATCGATCCCGCCCCGAAAATGCGGAACCGGCGAACAGAGCCTCAAGCCCAGCCTGAGACCAGCGCGGCGGTTCCTGCTAACGTATCGGCCATTCCAATCGTTATGCGCCCCCTGCTCCCACCATGCGCTTCGACCTGACCGACCTGCGGCTCTTCCTGAACATCTGCGAGGCCGGCACGATCACGGGCGGCGCCGAGCGCACCCACATCACGCTGCAGGCCGCGAGCGAGCGCATCCGCGGGATGGAGGACGAGCTCGGCGTGCCGCTGCTGCACCGGGCCAAGTCGGGCACGCAGGTGACCGACGCCGGCCGCGCGCTCGAGCACCACGCGCGCACGGTGCTGCAGCAGATCGACCACATGCGCGGCGAACTGCAGCAATACGGCCAGGGGCTGCGCGGGCATATCCGGCTGCTGTGCAACACGGCGTCGCTGAGCGAATACCTGCCCGACGCGCTCGCCGCGTATCTGCCGCATCATCCGAAACTGTCGATCAGCGTCGAGGAGCGCTCGAGCCAGGAGATCGTCCATGCGATCCGCAACAAGACAGCCGAGGTCGGCATCGTCGCCGATTCGGTCGGGCTCGGCGGGCTCGAACAGAAGCCGTTCCGCGAGGACTGGCTGATCGCGGTCGTGCCGGCCGGGCATCCGCTCGCCGCGCGCGACAAGGTCGCGTTCGACGAGATCGCCGACGCGGATTTCATCGGACTGACCGACGGCAGCGCGCTGCAGGTCCATCTCGCGGACCAGGCGCGTGCGCTCGGCAAGCGGATTCGCTACCGTGTGCAGTTGAAGAGTTTCGATGCGATCTGCCGCGTGATCGAAAGCGGCGTGGGAATCGGCATCGTGTCGCGCCATGCGGCCGAGCGCGCGATGCAGACGATGGACGTGCGGCTCGTCGAGCTGTCCGACGCGTGGAGCCACCGCAAGCTGACGCTCTGCGCGCGATCGTTCGATGCGCTGCCGAAATACACGCAGGCGTTCGTGTCGTATCTGTCGGGCGAGACCCCGCCGCGCTGAACGACGCGCGTCATCCGGACCAACCGCGCGATACACGAGGAGGCACCGCAGCCATGACCGCAACTGACCTCGCCATGCGCTACCGCGCATACATCGACTGCCTGAACCGGCAGGACTGGCCGGCACTCGGCCAGTACGTCGCCGACAACGTGATCCACAACGACCGGCCGCTCGGCCTGACCGGCTACCGTGCGATGCTGGAGCAGGATTTCCACGACATTCCGGATCTCCATTTCGAAATCCGGCTACTCGTGTGCGAACCGCCGCGCGTCGCCTGCCGGCTTCGCTTCGCCTGTGCGCCGAAAGGGACCTTCATGGGGCTCGCCGTGGACGGCACGCGCGTCACGTTCGCCGAGAACGTGTTCTACGAATTTCACGACGGCAGGATCCGCCAGGTCTGGTCCGTGATCGACAAGGCCGCGATCGAAGCGCAGCTGTGACGATGCGGGCCGTCTCGATCCTTACCGCAATCCGGTCACGGCCATGTAAGCACCGAGCGCGATCATCCCGACGAAGAAGCAGCGCTTGAACGCCTGCTCGCTCATCACGCGCCGCGCGTATTGCCCGCCGACCATCCCCGCGAGCGCCGGCACGAGCGCCAGCGCCGATACGCCGAGATTGACGGTCTGCAGCGCGCCCGTCACGCGCAACTGCAGGCCGAGCGCGATCGTCGACGCGGTAAACGACAGCCCGAGCGCCTGGATCAGGTCGTCCTTCGACAGGCGCAGCGCCTGCAGGTACGGCACGGCCGGCACGACGAACACGCCGGTGGCGGCCGTCACGACGCCCGTCAGATAGCCGACCGCCGCCGACAGCCACTTCTCGTGACGCCCCGGCGCGGGCAGCCGCGCGGCGGCAAGCCCCCAGCAGCCATATGCGACCAGCACGATGCCGAGCGCCGCGTGCGTCCACGTGCTGCCGGCCGCGAGCGCGGGCAGCCCGCCTGTCAGCGTGCCGATCGTCAGGCCGGCGAGCAGCGGCCACAGACGTCGCAGCAACGGCCCGAACGACGGGCCGAGCCACAACTGCCACACATTGGTGATGAACGACGGCACGAGCAGCAGGCTCGCGGCGGCCGATGGCGGCATCGCGAGCGTCAGCAGCCCCATCGCGATCGTCGGCAGCCCGAGGCCGATCATGCCCTTGACCGCACCGGCCAGCAGAAAGACCAGCACGATGATCGTCAGCGTATGAACTTGCATGGAAGGCGTTCCGTCGGGTCGAATACGGCGCCGATGGTGAACCACCGTCCCGCCGCCCGCCATCTGGTTTTGCCTGAGGCTGGCTCGGGCCCGTCCGGCCGGGACCCCGCCATGCGCGCCGCCCGGGCGCTCACGCGCCGTGTGCCGGCCCCCGTCCCTGCTCGCTGTCGAGGTGCGCCATCTGGGAGGCCGGATAACGCTCGCCGGCAGCCGCCCCGGCGGGAACCGCCGCTTCGATGCGGGCGAGATCATCGACCGTTAGTTGCAGTTCAGAGGCGCGCGCGGCATCCTGAAGCTGGGTGCGCTTGCGTGCGCCGACCAACGGCACGATGTCGTCGCCGCGCGACAAAACCCATGCGATGGCGACCTGCGCCGGATTGCTGCCCTTCTCGTTCGCGATCGCGCGCAGTGCGTCGACCAGCGCGAGATTGTGCGTGAGGTTCTCGCCCTGGAAACGCGGGCTGGCCGCGCGGAAATCGCGCTCGCCCTGCCGTGCCGCGCTCCAGCCGCCGCCGAGCAGCCCGCGCGACAGCACGCCGTACGCCGTCACGCCGATCCCGAGTTCGCGGCACACGGGCAGGATGTCCGCCTCGATTCCGCGCGACAGCAGCGAGTACTCGATCTGCAGGTCGGCGATCGGCGCGACGGCCGCCGCGCGGCGGATCGTGTCGGCGCCGAGCTCCGACAGGCCGATATGGCGCACATAGCCGGCCTTCACGAGATCGGCGATCGCGCCGACCGTCTCCTCGATCGGCACCGCCGGATCGACGCGCGCCGGCCGGTAGATGTCGATATGATCGGTGCCGAGCCGCTTCAGCGAATACGCGACGAAGTTCCGGATCGCCTGCGGCCGCGCATCGTAGCCGGCGAACCCGCCGGCAGGATCGCGCAGCGCGCCGAACTTCACGCTGATCAGCACCTGGTCGCGCGTGCGGCCGCGCAGCGCATCGCGGATCAGCATCTCGTTGTCACCCATCCCGTAGAAGTCGCCGGTATCGAGCAACGTGATGCCGTGGTCGAGCGCCGCGTGCAGCGTCGCGATGCTTTCGTCGCGATCGGCCGGCCCGTAGAAATCCGACATCCCCATGCAGCCGAGTGCGATCGCCGAAACCCGCGGGCCCGTGCGGCCCAGTTGACGCTTGTCCATGTCCGTTTCCTTGCGGTGGTGAGTGAATGAACCGGATTCTCGGCGCATTGCGGCGCGCGATAAACGCGAAACGCCCAACCAAATCATTCGACGCTGATTAACAATGGAGGCTGTCCCCATCCGTACCCACCCCGCATGGACCATCTGCATGCAATGCGCATTTTTGCGCGCGTCGCCCACCTCGGCAGCTTCACGAAAGCGGCCGAGCAGCTGCAATTGCCGCGCCCGACGGTCAGCAATGCCGTCCAGTATCTGGAGAAACACCTGGGCGTGCGGCTGCTGCAACGGACCACCCGGCGCGTCGCGCTGACCGCCGAGGGCACCACGTACTACGAGCGCTGTACGCGGCTGCTGGCCGATCTCGACGATGCCGAGACGCTGTTCGACGACGCCGGTGCGGCGCCGCGCGGCGTGATCCGCGTCGACCTGCCCGAGCGCTTCGCACTGAACAAGGTGATTCCGGCGCTGCAGGATTTCCACGCACGCTATCCCGACCTGCGCGTGCTGCTCAGCACGACCGACCGCTTCGTCGACCTCGTCGCCGACGGCATCGACTGCGCGGTGCGGGTCGGCGTGCTGTCCGACACGTCGCTGGTCGCACGGCGCATCGGCGAGCTGGCGCAGATCAACTGCGCGTCGCCCGCGTATCTCGCGCGGCACGGCACGCCGCGCTCGCCGGACGATCTGCCCGACCACGTCGCGGTCGGCTATTTCTCGAGCCGCACGGGCCGCGAGCTGGACTGGGAATATGCGGACATGGATTCGGGTGCGCTGCAGACCGTAAAGATGCGCAGCGTCGTCGCGGTGAACAGCTCGCAGGCGTATCTCGCGTGCTGTCTCGCGGGCCTCGGGATGATCCAGGCGCCGCGCGAGGGGCTCGCACCGCTGCTCGAAGACGGCTCGCTGGTGGAGGTGCTGCCGGAATGGCATGCCGAGCCGCTGCCGGTATCGGTCGTGTTCCCGAACGGCCGGCATCTGGCGCCGCGGGTGCGGATCTTCGTCGACTGGCTTGCGGACACGCTCGGCGACATGGACCGGGCGCAATGACGGCAGCCGGCGCCGGGGCGATCGGCCGCCGGCCCGGTGTCGCGCGCTCAGAACTTGTGGCGAATCGCGGCGCGCACCGCGAACTGGTTCGACGACGACGACGGGCCGTCCGTCCCGACCACATAGCCGCCGTCGGCCGCGGTGCCCGTCTTGTCGCCGGCGACTTTCTGCCACGCGCCCTGCAGATAGACGTCGGTGCGCTTGGACAGGCTGTAGTCGGCCATCAGCCCGACGGTGTGGTATTTCGGCTTGAACGAACCGGCCGAGGCGTCGAACTTGCCGTCCGTGTACACGTACTGCGCGCCGAGATAGAAATCGGACGTGAGCTGGTACTTGCCGTTGATCTCGAAGTTCTGGAACTTGGTCGCGGTCAGCCCGAGGCCCGAGAACGTCGACGCCGGCAGGTAGACGGTCGACACCGGGTTCTTCACGTCGGTCTTCGTATAGACGAAGCCGACCGTCGCCGAGCCGAACGTATAGTTGATGCCGCCGCCGAAGATGCGCAGGCGGTCGGCGACGAAATTCGCGTCGTCGGCCGCGATCGCGCCCGCGTTGCCGACGCCCGGGCTGTTCGCCTGCAGGTACGCGGCCGCGACCTGCAATCCGGCGAGCGAATACTGCGCCCCGATGCTGTACTGGCGGTTGGTCGAGAAGCCCGTGCTGTTGCTGAAGCTGTAGGTGCCGCCGAACGACAGCCCGTTCCAGTCGGGGCTCGCGTACTTGACCGTGTTGTTGACACGGAACGAGTTGTCCGTGTTGTCGTTGTCGAACGGGTGCGAGAACAGCGTGCCGCCCCAGTTGCCGTTCGCGGTCAGCGGTGCGAGATAGTCGACGACGGAATCGTACTGGCGGCCGAAGGTCAGCGTGCCGAAACGCGACGCGCTCAGCCCGACGAACGCCTGGCGGCCAAACATCCGGCCGCCCTGGTTGAGCCGGCCGTTGTTCACGTCGAAGCCGTTTTCCAGCGTGAAGATCGCCTTCAGCCCGCCGCCCAGTTCCTCGCTGCCCTTCAGGCCCCAGCGGCTGCCCTGCGCATAGCCGCTCGCGAGCTGGTAATCCGCTTTTCCGACCCCATTCACGTTCACGTTGTTCGTGTAGTTGAAGCCTTCGTCGATCAGGCCGTACAGCGTCACGCTGTCCTGCGCGAAGGCCGGCGCGGCGAACGCTGCCAGCGCGGCGGCAAAAATGACGTGGTTCTTCATGACGGATTCTCCGGAGCCGTTGCCGGGCAGGCCTTGCGCCCGGCGCTTGTTTCGTCTGTTTTATATAGGTGGCCCGCAGGGCGGACTACGCGGTGTGCGGCCGCGAGGACAAAATGGTGTCACGTCGCAAACCACCCGTCCATCGGGGCGTGGGCGCGGCGCACAAAGCGTTGCGCTCGTCCAACTGCCCCGTTCCGCGGACTCCCTGATCAGGCTTGTCGGCAACGGCAGATCGGCCCGCCATCCGCGTAAACCCGGACGGCGTCGCATCGGTGGCACAATGCGCATCCATTCGTCATTTCTTCACGAAGTCATGCTTCACCCCGATTCATGCGCGGCGGGTGCCGGGCGCGCACGCGGCGCGCGCCGGCAGGCGGCCCGATGACCGCCGCCGCCCGGGCCGGCCGCTACGCCGAGCTCGATTTCTTCCGCGGCCTCGTGCTGCTCGTGATCGTCGTCGACCACATCGGCGGCAGCATCCTGTCGCGCGTGACGCTGCATGCGTACGCGCTGTGCGATGCAGCCGAGGTGTTCGTGTTCCTCGGCGGCTTCGCGACTGCCATCGCGTACAACTCGCTCGCCGAGCGGCACGACGAGGCCGCCGCGCGCCAGCGTTTCATCCGCCGTGCCTTCGAGATCTACCGTGCCTTCCTCGTGACGGCCGGCCTGATGCTGCTGATCACCGCCGTGCTCAACGCGTTCTCGATCGACGGTCCGAACATGCCGACCAACGATCTCGACGGTCTGCTCCACAAGCCGCTCGCCGCGCTGCGCGACATCCTGCTGTTCCGCCGCCAGCCGTATCTCGCGTCGGTGCTGCCGATGTATGCGTTCTTCGCGCTGCTCGTCCCGCTCGCACTGCCGCTCGCGCGCACGCAGCCGTGGCTGATGCTCGCGTTCAGCGGCTCGCTCTGGTACGCGGCGCCGCACGTCGCGCGTTTCCTGCCGACCGTCGAAGGCGCACCGTGGGACTTCAATCCGTTCGCCTGGCAGTTCCTGTTCGTGCTCGGCGTGATCGCGCGCTGCCAGCCCGTCTACCAGACGCTCGCGCCGAAGCCGCAGGGCTGGCTGCTGACGGCCGCGTCGCTCGCGATCGTCGCGGCCGGCGCGTACTACCGGCTGCGCATCGAGCCGTTCCCGACCGATCCGTCGATCAAGCAGAACCTCGGCGCGCTGCGGCTCGTGAATTTCCTCGCGATCGCGTGGCTCGCGGCCAAGCTCGTGCACCTCGGGTGGATGAAGAAGGTCGCGCATGCGATGCCGTGGATCGGCACGATCGGCCGCCAGGGGCTGCTGTGCTTCGTCGCCGGTACCTGCATCTCGCTCGCGGTCGACTCGCTGCTTTACCAGGCGACCGAAGGCTATCTGAACGTGCCGCTCGGCCTGGCCGCCGACGTCGTCGCGACGGGGCTGCTGTATCTCGTCGCAAAACTCTACGGGCCGCTGGTGTCGCGGCTGCCGTCCCCGTTCCGTTCGCGGCAATGACGCGCCCGGCCGTCATGCGCCGCTGCTACGATAGCGGGCGCCTTTCCTGAAACGTTTCGCCATGCGCCGACTCGCCCTTCCGTTCGCCGTCGCCCTGCTCGCCGGCTTCCTCGCCACCGCCCACGCCACGCCGGGCGGGCCCGCGGTTTCGCCGGCGTCGTCCGCGCCCGCGGCCGCGATCGTCTCGCCCGCAACTATCGCGCCGGCCGCCCAGGAGCCGCCGGTCAACCCCGGCAGCAGCGTCGTGCTGCGCGCGTTCCGCTCGGCGTCGCTCAAGCGGGACTGGTCGTACACGGTCTACCTGCCGCCCGGCTACAACCCGGAAGGTGCGCGCTATCCGGTGCTGTACCTGCTGCACGGCAATGCCGGCAACGCGAACGACTGGATCACGCAGGGCCGGCTGCAGGCCACGGCCGACACGCTGATCGAGCGTCACGAGATCCCGCCCGTCGTGATCGTGATGCCGCAAGGCGGCACCGACTGGTACGTCGACCGCAAGGAGAAGATGCAGAGCGCGTTCCTGAACGACCTGTTGCCGGAAGTCGAAGCGCACTTCGCGGTGTCGAACCAGCGCGCGGGCCGCGCGATCGGCGGCGTATCGATGGGCGGTTTCGGCGCGCTGCGTTTCTCGCTGCTCGAGCCCGGCCTGTTCTGCGGCGCGATGCTGCTGAGCCCCGCGATCTACGCGAACGAGCCGCCGCTCAATTCCGCCGCGCGCTATGTCGGTGTGTTCGGCGACCGGCAGTTCGATCCGCGCGTGTGGCACGAGTTCAACTACCCGGCGCTGATGCGCGGCTATTTCGCGCGCAACTGGCGCGTGCCGATGTTCATCGCGGTCGGCGACGACGACCTGACGATCCAGGCCGAGTCGAGCGTGCTGTACACGCACCTGCGCCGCGCGCAGAACCCGGCCGAGCTGCGCATCGTCGACGGCGGGCATACGTGGGAAGTGTGGCGCGGGCTGCTCGGGCAGGGGTTGAAGTATGCGCTGGAGTGCGTGAAGTAACGGAGCCGGATGCTTCCACCGCACCGGATCGTGCAGCGTATGCGTGCACGCATCCAGCCACGCGGTGTCGCGACATCGAACAGGTCAAGCGCGATGCCGAACGAATGGCCGACCACGCGCGAGCGCGATACGGGCTGGCCGGCCCGCACGGGAGGCCGGCATTCCCGACGAATGACCGCGCGACTGCCGCACCGGTCGGTCCCCCGACACGAGCGCTGATCGCACGGCGTCTTTCAGCTCAAAGCCACGTACCGCCCTGCCGCTCGTTCGGTTCATCGGCGAGCGCGTCGAAATCGTGAATCCAGTCCAGGTGATGCAGCACGCTGTCGCGCTCGCCGAGACGCGTATTGCGCGCCTGCGCGGCCGGCCCGTCGGGCAGATGCAGCACGTCGGCCGCGGAGATCGACGCGTATTGCACCTTGCGCGTGCGGCCGCGCCGCAGCCGCTCGTACGCTTCCTGCGCCTCGCGCCAGTTGCCGGGCCCGGCCTTCGCCAGTTGCGCGGCCAGCACCACCGCATCCTCGATCGACTGATTCGCACCCTGCCCGTGATGCGGCACCAGCGCATGCGCGGCATCACCGATCAGCGTCACGCGCCCGCGGCTCCAGCGGCCGAGCGGCGGCCGGTGGAACAGCCCCCAGCGCTGGCTGATCGGCACCGCCGTGATCATCTGCACCACCGCCGGATGCCAGTCCCTGAACAGGCGCAGTTGCTCGCCCTCTTGCGCCGGCATGACCCAGTCGCGTGACGGCCACGGCGACGGATGACGCTCGACCAGCAGGAAGTTCTGGTCGCCGTGCTCGCCGATCGGATAGTGCAGCAGATGCCCGTGCGGCCCGACCCAGAACTGAATGGTCTCGGGATCGGGCAGCAGGTCCATCCGCTCGGCCGGCACCACGCCGCGAAAACCCGAGCAACCCGAATACAGCACGTCGTCATAGCCGAGCATCCAGCGCCGCGTGAGCGAACGCGCGCCGTCCGCGCCGATCACGAGATCGGCGTCGACGCGCTCGCCGTTCTCGAAGGTCAGCGTGACGCGATCCGGATGCTGCGCGAGGTCGACCAACCGATGGCCGAGATGAATCTGCTCGACCCCGACCGCCTTCGACAGGATCGCCTGCAGGTCCGCGCGGTGCACGCCCCAGTACGAGCCGCCGAACTGCCGGCGATAGTCGGGCTCGCCGCGATGATGGCCGATCACCGCGCCGCTGCGCCCGTCGCGATAGACGAGACCCGGAATCTCCGCGCACACCGCATCGAAAGCCGGACGCAATCCCATCCGTTCGTAGAAGCGCGTCGCATTGGCCGACAGCGCGACGGCTGCCCCCACCTCGCGCAGCACGTCGGTCTGCTCGTACAGCTGCGCGTCGATGCCCTGCTCGCGCAACGCGAGCGCCAGTGTCAGGCCGCCGATGCCGGCACCGACGATCGCGATCCTCAGATTCGTCTGCATGATGAACGTGTCTCCGATATTCAGATGATGAGTGGTCGAGGCCGCGGCGCGCGTGACCTGCCCGGCGCGCCGGTCGAATGCAGGCGCCGTATCGGTATTGTCAGCAGCGCACCCTTATCCCACAATAAAATGCCGGGAATCTGCTTCATCACTGAACGCAATGATGGGAGCCAACGCCGAACCATGGAACTGAGCGAGATCGACCTCAACCTGCTGTTGCTGTTTCAGCGGTTGATTCAGGAGCGGCGTGTGTCGACCGTCGCCGAGCAGATGAACATGAGCCAGCCGGGCGTCAGCAACGCGCTCGCGAAGCTGCGCCGCCGGCTCGGCGATCCGCTGTTCGTACGCGGGCCAGGCGGCGTGGTCCCGACACCCTTCGCGTTGCGCCTGGCCGAACCGGTTGCGCAGGCGCTGTCGACGCTGCATGCCGCGCTCAATCCGGAGACCGGTTTCGATCCGCTGCGCGCGTCGCGCACGATGACGATCGGAATGACCGATATCGGCGAAGTCGTGTTCCTGCCCGCGTTGCTCGAACATCTGGCGCGCACGGCGCCGGGCATCGCGCTCAACACGGTGCGCAACACGAGCGTCAACCTCAGCGACGAGATGGCCGACGGCCGCGTCGACCTCGCGATCGGGCTGCTGCCGCAACTGCAGGGCGGGTTCTATCAGCGCCGGCTGTTCGATCAGCGGTACGTGTGCCTGCTCCGGCGCGGGCATCCGCTCGAAGACGCGCCGCTGACGGTCGACGCGTGGCGGGATGCCGAGCATCTGGTCGTGGTGTCGGCCGGCACCGGTCACGGCCAGGTGGACGACTGGCTGAAGCGGCGCCGCGTGAAGCGCCGCGTGCGGCTGACGGTGCCGCATTTCATGAGCGTCGGCTATATCCTGCAGCGCACCGACCTGATCGCGACCGTGCCGGAACATCTTGCGCTGCAGCTGGCCGCACCGTTTTCGCTCGGCTGGCGGGCGTTGCCGGTCACGTTGCCGGGCGCGCCGATTCACATGCTGTGGCATGCGCGCGTGAATCAGGACGAAGGCAACCGGTGGCTACGGGAGGTCGTGGTCAGCCTGTTCGCCGAAACCGGGACACGCGCGCGAAAGGCCGCGCCGGCCCGCAGAAAATAGCGGCGCGAGCGGCGAAACCCGCGGTGCGCGGTAGGATGGCGCTTCACCCGGCGCACGACGTGTACACCGCGGACCTGCCGCCACTTTCCTCACCCCAACCCGCAGGGAATCAAGCCATGTCTGCCTCGAAGAAGTTCGCCGCCGTCACGGGCGCGGGATCCGGCATCGGTCGTGCCGCGGCCATCGCACTCGCGAACGCCGGATTTACCGTCGCGCTGATCGGACGCAAGGAAGCGTCGTTGCGCGAAACGAAAGAGGCGATCGCCGCCAGCCATGGCGACGCCCATGCGTTTCCGGCCGACGTCACCGACGAAGCGTCGGTCGAACATGCGTTCTCGCGTATCGCGCGCGAGTTCGGCCGGCTGGATGTCCTCTTCAACAACGCCGGCCGCAACGCGCCGGCCGTTCCGCTCGACGAGTACGAATTCGGCGTGTGGAACGACGTCGTCGCGACGAACCTGACGGGCGTCTTCCTGTGCGCACGGGCAGCGTGGCGCCTGATGAAGGCGCAAACGCCGCAGGGTGGCCGGATCATCAACAACGGCTCGATCTCCGCCTATACGCCGCGCCCGAACACGATTGCGTACACGGCCACCAAACATGCGGTGGCCGGCATCACCAAGTCACTCGCGCTCGACGGCCGTGCGTACAACATCGCGTGCAGTCAGATCGACATCGGCAACGCGGCAACGTCGCTCACCGACCGGATGACGGACGGCGTGCTGCAGGCCGACGGACGCATGGCGTCCGAGGCGCGCATGGACGTCACGCATGTCGCGAACGCGGTCGTTCAGATGGCAAGCCTTCCGCTGGATACGAACATCCTGAACATGACGATCATGGCGACCACGATGCCGTTCGTGGGGCGCGGATAAGGCGGGTCGCCGCGCCTGTTGCGGCACGCCGACCCGCGCTGCCGGTCACGCTGACCGGCGCGCCGGCGAAATCGTCCTTGACAAGTTGCGAGGCGCAACTAATATTGCTTGCGACTCGCAACTTTTTTGCGGACTGATCATGGACCTCATCGATATTCCGGCGAAGCCTCGCGACGCGACGATCCTCGAACTGCGTGATTTTTCCCGCAAGCTGGTTCGCGAACTGGGTTTCATGCGCGCGACATTGGCCGATAGCGATCTGGCGCCATCCGCGGTTCACGCCGTTCTCGAAATAGGAATGGCGCCCGGCATCAGCGCGAAGGATCTGGGCAGCATTCTGCGTCTGGACAAATCGAATACGAGCAGGCAGCTCTCCCGGCTCGAAACGGCCGGCTTCGTGACGCGCCGCATCTCACCCGACGATGCGCGCGCGACCGAGTTGTACCTGACTGCCGACGGGCAAAAACTGCGCAAGAAGATCGACCAGTTTGCGACCCGTCAGGTGTCGAATGCGTTACGCCGGATGGTACCGGCCGACCAGCAAACCCTCGTCCGCGCCCTCGCGCTGTATAGCGATGCGCTCGCGCAAGACAACAGCGCCGAGGCACCACCCGCACCGAATCCGGACGCCGGGCAAATTGTCGACGGCTACCAACCCGGCTGTATCGGCGACATAGCAAGCCTTCACGCGCGGTTTTATTCGGAACACTGGGGATTTGGCGCTTTCTTCGAGAAAAAAGTGGCAACCGAACTCGCGGAATTTGCCGGCACGCTGCCAGCCGAAGGCAAGGCTCTGTGGCTCCATGCCGAAAACGGCCGCGCGCTCGCCTCTGTCGCAATCGACGGGAACAAGGCCACGGGAATCGCACACTTGCGCTGGTTCATCGTCGACGACGCCTTGCGCGGCGCCGGTATCGGGCGGCAACTGATGACGCGCGCCATGCATTTCGTCGACGAGCAGCAGTTCGACGAGACCTATCTGTGGACGTTCAAGGGCCTGGATTCGGCACGTCACTTATACGAATCGTTCGGCTTTACGCTGACCAGCGAATCGGAGGGTGCGCAATGGGGAACCCACGTCATCGAGCAGCGCTTCAGCCGGTGCCGGCCAAGTCGCTAAGTCGATAAGTCGCCGCACGATTCATCGATCGTGATAGATCGCGAGCCACACCGACGGTTCTTCCGGATGCGTCCACGCGACGCGATGCCGGCAATGCGGTTCGATCAGCACATGGTCGCCGGGGCGCATGTCGTGCAGCGTCGCGTCCGCTTCGAATTCGAGCACGGCCGCGCCTGACAGCAGCACGACCCATTCGGCACGCGGATCGTCATACCAGAACCCGTCGGGACTCGCGTGCCCCATCGACACGATGCGCGCGACGTTCAGGCGCGGCCCCGCGACGAGTATGTCGATTCGTTCGTCGTCGCCGCGCGCCGCTTCGGTGCTGAACAGGTTGCCGGTTTGAAGTTGCATGGTTGGACCCTCGCGTCGCGCGTCGTTCGACGGCGGTTGACGTCCACTGTAGCGCGGCGGCCGTCGTTGCGGCGAACTCGTTTGCGGGCCGCGGCAAGACCGACACTCAGGCGGCCGCCTCGTCATCGATATCGCGCGCCGCCGGTTCATCACGCACCATCGGATGATGGGTGCGCGCCAGCTGCAGCAACGCTGCAATGCTGCGACGCGTCACGCCGGCGGCTGAAACGCGGCGACCTTGTTGCGGCCCGTCGCCTTCGCGTAGTACAGCGCTTCGTCGGCAGCCTTGATCACGCTGCCGGCCTCCTCGTCCTCCTCAGGCGTCCAGCTCGCGAGGCCGATACTGGCGGTGACGTGCCCGTGTTCGCTGCCGGCGTGCTCGAGCGCCAGTTCGTCGATCGCCGCGCGAATTCGCTCGGCGATCTGGGCGGCGCCCGTCTCGGGCGTATCGGGGAGCAGCACGACGAATTCCTCTCCGCCGTAGCGGGCCGCGGTATCGGCGGGCCGGCGGATGTTCTCGCCGATGCAGCGCGCAACCGCGGCCAGTGCGTCGTCTCCCGCCTGGTGGCCGTAGGTGTCGTTATAGGCCTTGAAGCGGTCGACATCGACGAACAACAACGAGAAAACCGATCGCGCCCGCCGTGCGCGACGCCATTCGCGATCCAGCACTTCCCCGAAGCTGCGGCGATTGTTCAGCCCGGTGAGACCGTCGGTGCGGGCGAGCAACACGAGTTCCGACTCGGCGCGCATCCGCCGCCGGAGTTGCGTGCCGAGCATGATGGACACCGCGATGAAGGCGGCGCCGAACGTCCCCACCAACCCACCGATCGTCGCGGCCCGGTGCCGCCACGCCGCATAAATATCCTGTTCCGCTTCGGCGACCATGATGACCAGCGGCAGCTTCGGCAGGTGCCTGAAGTAGTAGAGACGGCGCACCCCATCGAGCGACGAGGTTTCCGAGAACACGCCTTCCGGCGCGGTCTGAAACTGCTTGAAGGTCGCGGCCTGGCTGATGTCGCGGCCGATCGTGCGGGCGTCGTACGGCTGACGCATCACCATGACGCCGTCGCTGCCGATCAGCGAGATCGAACCGTGCTGCCCCAGTGACAGGCCGGCAAACAGATTGTGGAAATACTCGAGGTTGACCGCAATGAGCACGACGCCGGCAAACGAGCCGTCCGGGTTCGAGAGTCGCCGCGTGAGCCCGATGCTGGGCGACCCGCCACGCAGGCGCGACGTGAACGGGTCGCTGACAAAGAGTCCGGCATCCGGATTGTCACGATGGACGGTGAAGTATTTGCGGTCGGCGAAATTGCCGCGGCGCGGCACGTCGTTGGCCGAATCCAGGACGATGTTGCCGCCGGCATCGAGTATCAGCATCGAGCCGAGAAATTCCGCCGTCATCGCATTGTCGAACAGCACGGCGCGCCGCAGGCTCGCGGGCGCGTTCATCACGTCGGGACGTTTGAGGCCTTCGATGACCGCCTGCAGCGAAAGGTCGTAGAGTTCGAAGTTGCGTTCGATGTCGCGCTCGGCGATGAGGCCGAGATTGCGGGAAGTTTCGCTCGCCCGCTCGCGCGCGTCGTTGCGGCTCTGGAACAGCTGCAGCACGCACAGACCCATTAGCGCGCAGGCGATCACGATACCGACCACGACGATGGTATAGGGAGCCGCCGACCTGGATTGCATGTGTCTCCTCGATGATCAAGCGTGTGCGCGGGGCGCACCACATGATTACTTCATACTAAAAAAGGCGCAGCGGCATAGCAAGCGGGGGAACCCGACCCTCACGCATCCGGATCCGGAATCCGGGCCGACTGAATCACGACCAGCGTATCGCCCGTCTCGATCCGGCACGGCGGATCCTCGTAGAACGACTGAATCTTCCCGCAGCGATCGAGCCCGACGACGATCGCGCCCGGCACGACGTTCGTCATGCAGCCGATCTCGTGCGGCAACGCCTCGCGCTCCACCAGCGTCGCCCGCCCGCGCGTCGACAGCATGTCGTTCACGAACGGCACGATGTAACGGCTATGCACCGCATCCGCGAGCAGCAGCGCGCCGATCTTCGTCGACGACACGATCACGTCCGCGCCCGCCTGCCGCAACTGCCGCTGATACAGGTTCTCCTGGATCCGCACGACGATCTTCGTCTCGGGCGCGATGCTGCGCACCGACAGCGTCAGCAGGATCGCGGTCGGATCGTCGGTCACCGAGATGATCACGGCCTTCGCCGCCCGCACCTGCGCCTGCTGGAGCAGGTCTTCATGCGCGGGATCGCCGAGCAGCCCCGTCACGCCGAGCGCCGTCGCGGCCTCGAGCGCCTGCTGCTGGGCATCGATCACGATGATCGTCGACGGGTCGACGCCGCTTTCGAGCAGCTCGCGCACGGCGATCGACCCCGACAGGCCGTAGCCGCATACGACGATGTGATCGGACAGCTGCTTCTGCAGGCGTTTCATGCGGAATTCCTCGATGACGCGCTGGATCACGAACTGATACGCCGTGCCCAGGAAGATGAACCAGATGCCGATGCGGATCGGCACGATGAAGAACGCATCGATCAGACGCGCGCGCGCCGTGACCGGCACGATGTCGCCATAGCCGACCGTCGCGACCGTGACCATCGTGAAGTACACGAGATCGGCGACGTTCATCGGCGTGCTCTTGGTCGAATCGCGCAGGCCGTCGCGATCGAGATACAGCACGAGAAACGCGAGCATGCACAGCGCCACGACCGCGCCGAGACGGAACAGCAGCGTGTGGTGCGGTGACGTCGCGGGGCGCGTGAACAGCGTGCGTGCACGCGGCGCCCGCCACGGATCACGGGTACGACGCAGGCGTGAGCGCAACGAGCGACGTTTGGCGGAAGGCGTTGCCAACGGGGTATTCTCCTGAAGGATGCGGGCTCGATTCTACGACGGGAACACTCAGGCGCGTCCGCAACCTGCCCTCCGCAACCGGCCCTCCGCTCCCGGCCGGCCCTCCGCTACAGCATGCTGCGCGGCCGGACCATCGTTCCGTCGACGAAACGCCGGGCACGGAACGCCGACAGATCGAGCGACGGCTCACCCGTATCGACCCATTCGGCCAGCAGCCGCCCGACGATCGGCCCCATCGCGAAGCCGTGCCCGCAGAACCCGGTGGCGATCGCGAGCCCGGACGGCGTGCCGGGCGCGTCGATCACCGGAATCCCATCGGGCAGCACGTCGATCAGGCCACCCCATGCCTCGACGATCTGCGCGTCCTTCAGCGCGGGAAAGATCGCCTTGAGCTTCGCAAGCGCGCGCGGCGCATGCGCGCGATTCGGCTGCGGCTGCGGATCGCGCGGCTCGATCGGCCCGGCCGCGCCGCCGATGCGCGCGCAGACATCGCGCAACGCCGCCGCATTCAGACGCAGCCGGAATTTCTCGCGCTGCGACCAGAACTGCGGCCAGAACAGACTCAAGCCGCGCAGATGGCCGAGCGTCAGGTCGACGTCGACCTGCATGTCGTCGGCGAGATTGATCGTGCCGTTCCTGCGTTGCCGAATGCCGAGGCCGTGCCCCCAGATCGTCGACGCGGACACGTCGGGCAACACGTTGGTACGCATGCAGGTGCCGCGCACGGCCTGCTGCGGCAGCCGGATGCCGACGCCGTCGAGCAGCCGGAAGCTGGTCGCACCGGCCGCGCAGATCACGCGCCGGGTGCGGATCGTGCCGCGCTCGGTCACGACGCCGACGACCGCGCCGCCGGCCGTCTCGATCGCCGTCACGCCGCAGCCTTCGAAGAAGCGCGCGCCGGCTTCGGTTGCGCGCGCCGCGAACGCGGCGGCCACGCGGCGCGGCTCGGCCTGCCCGTCGGTCGCGGTATACAGCCCGCCGAGCGTGCGCGCTTGCGTCGACAGGCCGCGCACGCGCTCGTCGATTTCCGCGCGCGTGAGCGTGCGCGTGTCGAGCCCGTGTTCGCGCGCGACGGCGAGCCATGCCTGGAACGACGCCCAGTCGTCGTCGTTGTCCGCCATATAGAGGCAACCGCCCTGCCGCCACTCGAGGTCGAAGCCGAGCGCCTGCTCGAGCCCTTCCCAGATCCGCATGCCGGCCATCATCAGCGGCACTTCGGCCGATTCGCGGCCCTGCTGCCGCACGAAGCCCCACGCGCGAGTCGATTGCTGGCCGGCGATGCGCGACTTGTCGAGCACCACGGCCTTCAGGCCGCGCAGGCCGAGGTAGTACGCGGCCGCGCAGCCCATGATGCCGGCGCCGGCGATCACGATGTCGGCTTCGGCCGGAAACGCCGTGTCGGCGTGCGTCAATGCATCGTGCAGCGGATAAGTTGTCGTCATTGTTCTCTGTTGGCGTCGATCCATCCGGCGCATCCATCGACGTTCGCGATGGCGGGCACCGGATCAGGCTGTCGGGTTCCGGATATGGCCGGCGAATGCGCGGGAAGGCCGATGAGCGGTTCGGGCCGCCGGCCGCGGCCCGGCCGCCGGTCATGGTCGCCCATCGGCCGTCCCCATTTTTTCGCCTTGACGGCGCTATGTTACCGCGCGATAAACTGTATATCCATACAGTGTCGCTGCAGCAGCAATGATCCTCCCCCCATTCGATCCCCCGAAGCTGAACGATCTCACCGGATGGTGGACGAAGTGCACCTATGCAGACGTACAGCGCCTGATACTCGAAGTGCAGCACCTCCGCCTGACGCTGTGGGAACTGAAGGCTCACGTCGCGGACGCATCGCGCCGGATCCGCGTGCTCGATCCGGGCATGCTCGCGCATGGCTCCGCGCTGCGGCGACTGACTTACCTGCTCGAAAAGGAAATCGCGCGCGCGAATCCGATCGGTCGCTCGCGTGACATGTATGCGCCGTTTTCAGACGAGTGGCGCGCCCGCGAAGCACTGCGCTGTGCATTGCGCGCCCAGCCCGAGCCCGCGGAAGCGGGCACGCTCCCGCGCACGATTCCGGAATTTCAGCGCATTACCTGGGCCGAGCTTCGCGATCGCTGGCGTCACCTGAGCGACAAGCAATCGAGCCGTCAGAACATCGAGCAACGCATGGTGCTCGAGATCGCACGTCAGCGATCCGTGATTCTCGCGCGGGCGAGGAAACTGGTCGATGCCGCGATCGCCGAAGCGGCGGGGGAAGGAAAGCAGTTGTTCGCGCTCGATCAACTCCAGCGGCTGCTTTCCGTGGAGCGGGAGGACGGCGAGCCCTTCATGTATATGCCGGCATGAGTCGATCGCATTCGGCCGCAATGGATCGATGGTCACGATGGAGCGCAACGCGCATCTCATTAGTACTTCACAACATAAAAGATCTCCTGCTCGCCATGTGATCGAGGACCTTACGTCATTGCTGTCACGAGACGCCGGCCGCAGCGTGTCGACGATCGCCGACTACGAATCCAGGCGTGCGGTCACCGCCTATCGGCTCGCGGACGGAATACCGAAGGCGCGCTAAGCGCGAGGCCAGGTCGGCACGATCGCGCTCGCGCGCAGCCCGTTGCGAATCGCAACCCGAGATCGATACGAAAGGTCGGAATGCGCGGCTCGCGTCGGGGTGGCCCCGGCACCAGCGGCATCGGTGTGATCAGTGTGAATAGCGCATTCGTGCGCGTGTCGCGCGGTCGAACGGCTGCAGCCGAGCAAGCTGCTCGAGCGACATCGCCACGACTTCCAGCACATGCCGGGCGATTTCGTCGTCCGCCATACCGGCTTTGACGTACTGTTCGATGCTCATCGTGCGAGGCGGATGGCTGCCCGCTTCGCCGTCGACGATGTCGATCCTGGCGGTACGACGCTCCAGCGACAACATGACCCGCACAGTTTTACCGTGAACGACGGTCTGCATGCACAAGGTGCTCATTCGCAGTCTCCCATTGCGTTGCCGTCAATCGATCGTCAAACGATACCTCACAGTGTGGGGAATGAATCTCCAAACTTCCCCGAATATTGACAACCATCAGAGATGAATTAAAGCCGGTCACGCGCCGCCATCCGCGAATGGCGCGCGCCATCCACGCCGCGCATTCGGGGGCGTCCGTCGTGTTTTCGCTGTGGATGGGGCCGCCCGTCTCGGAGCCCTTGGACTCGAGGTGCGGGCACGCGCCGCTCAGGCCGGCGCCCGTCTTGCACGGGCGAACGTCGCGCTACGCGTAGCGGGTCAGCCACTCTTCGGAGAACTTTTTCGCATAGGCGACGGCTTCGGCTTCGGTATCGAATTCGCCCAGCTTGCGGAATGCCGCCTCGCGGCTGAAACCCAGCTTCGTGACCTCGACCTGGGCGGCGTACTTGCCGTCCTCCGTCACGCGCGGTTCGCAGTTCATCTCGTACCCGCGCATCACAAATTTCTTCTGCATCGCATCAACGCTTTTTTGAGACGGCGGAATCGTAGCATGGCGCCCCGCCGCGTTCATGCCCGCTCGCGAAGGTAGCCGCAGTGGGTTCATTAGACTAAACCATCAAACGATCCGCGTATAAGATGCGGTTCCGCCCGACCGGGACGCACGAAGTGATGTAAATATTTGTCGCCGGAAAACGGCACGATGCCGCGCTCCGGACCGCGAATGCGCCCTGCCCTGGTGCATCCCGTCGGCCAAGCGGTGCAATTAGGTGCCGCCTTGCGAGGAATCGTGTCCCGGTACCGCGCGATCCGCGCCCGAGGGTTGCGAACGGGCCAGTGGCGCGCGATGCACGCCGCCGGGCCGCCGTAACGTCGTGACACACCTTTCACAGAAACGCACCTTTCGCGACATGGAATGGCCGGCGTTTTGCGGTAAAGTTATCTTTTCCGCGCGTGGCCGGTCGGCTCGCCACTGGTCGTCGTCAAGACTGTCCGCCGAGACTGCCGCAAGGCGTCGTTCTGAACGTCAAGATCCGTTCCCGTAGCATGACCACTGAAGCAATCACCACGGATTCCCTCGCGGTTGCCGAGCGCGTGCGCGAACTGATGACCCGCAACGGCATCGGCAAGCGCCAGCAGACCACCGAGCTGTGCCGCATCCTCGACCTGAGCTTTTCGCAGGGTCACCGCAAATTGCGCGGCAGTAGCCCCTGGACGCTCGCGCAAATCAAGAAAGTCGCCGAAGCCTACGGCGAGCCCGCCGCACAACTGTTCGGCGCGCAAACGCTCGACCCCGGCATGGTCGGCGCCTATTCGCAGGAGGCCGTACTGTACGCCGGCGTCGCCGAAATTCCGTGCACTGCATGGATCGGTGCGCCGCTCGAAGCCGGCGCGCGCCCCGAGTTCGTCGCCTATGAACAGAACGGCCGCTGGCGCGTGCTGCGCCACACGGGCGTGCTGTACCAGAACGCATACGACGTGCACAAGATCGAGATCTATCCGCGCCGCGCGGAGAGCGATAAGCTCGTCGTCGCGGTGATCGATCCCGATCGCGTCAGCGCGACCGAGCTGTGCCGCTATCTCGAACGGCAGGGTTTCGCGACGGCCGCGTTCGACGGCCTCGCGCCGTTCGTCGATGCGCTGCAGGGCCAGGCGTTCGACGCGGTCGTCACCGAATGGCTGTTCGACGGCAACACGGCCGCCACCGCGATCAAGGCGGTGCGCACGTCCGACAATCCGGGCGCGCCGATCTTCGTACTGACGGGCGACCTGCTCACCGGCCGCGCGAGCGAAGCGGACATCAGCGAAGTGATCCGCACGTTCGACGTCGTCTGCTACGAAAAACCCGCGCGCATGGCGATCCTCAGCGCCGATCTCGCAAAACGGCTCGCACGCGGGTAACGCCCGCCCACCGCGCCGCCCACCTTCGCACGGCCGGCGCCCGCGCGGCGCAGCGGTCGCGAACAGGTTCCTCAGTACAATAGCCGGACCCTGTTCACGACCGGCATCCGCCGCCCCTTCATGGCCCGCCTCATTCCCGACGACTGGAAAAGCCTCGCCGCCACCGGCGCGGCCGAACGCGAGCGCGAGACGCTTGCCGCCCTCGAACACGCGCTGCCTGACACCTACACCGTCTATCACGGCGTGCACTGGACGCGCGCCGAACAAGGCTTCTCGGTGTTCGGCGAAGCGGCGTTCGTCGTCGTGAGCCCGGCCGGCCGCGTACTGCTGATCGAGCAGAAGGCCGGCTTCCTGCGCGAAACGCCGAAGGGGCTCGTGAAGGTCTACCTGCAGAAGGAGCGCAACGTCCCGATCCAGCTCGCGCGCACGCAGGAGACGCTGCACCGGCGGCTGACCGCCGCGCTCGGCGCGGGCGTCTACGGCGTCGAGGCGCTGCTGTACTGCCCCGACTACTCGATCCGGGAAACGGCGATTGCCGGCGTCGCGGCCGATCGCATCGTCGACGCGTCGCGCAAGACGCAGCTCGCGCAGGTGATCCTGCAGATCCTGCCCGAGCACGACGAAACGTTGCCGAACGCGGCGAAGCTGCATCATTTCCTCGCGGACGAGCTGGCGCTCACGCCTGACACGAGTGCGCTCGTCGGGCAGGCCGGCACGCTCGTCACGCGGCTGTCGGGCGGGCTCGCCGCATGGGCGCGGCAGCTCGAGTTCGCGCCGTTCCGCTTGCGCGTGACGGGCACCGCGGGTTCGGGCAAGACGCAGCTCGCGGTGCAGGCGATGCGCGACGCGGTCGCGGCCGGCAAGCGCGTGCTCTACGTCTGTTTCAACCGGCCGCTCGCCGACTACATCGCACGCATCGCGCCGCCCGGCGCGAAAATCGCGAACTACCATCAGCTGTGCGACTGGGTGGCCCGCGACGGCGGCTATACGCCCGACTTCGACGTGCCGGGTGCGTTCGAACGGCTCGAGGCGCGCTTTGCGGAAGCGCCGATTCCGGAACGCTGGCGCTTCGACGTGCTGATCGTCGACGAAGGCCAGGATTTCCATGCGCCGTGGGCGACGGCGCTCGAGCGCCTGCTCGCGCCGGACGGGGCCTGGTGGTGGCTGGAAGACCCGCTGCAGAACCTCTATCTGCGCGAGCCCGTCGCGCTGCCCGGCTGGGTCACGCTGAAGGCGCTGACGAACTACCGCAGTCCGCGCGACCTGCTCGAATTCGTGCGCGACATCGTCGGCCGCGTCGAGCCGCTCGCGCTGGAACTGCGCTCGGGCAGCCCCTTCGACGGTTCCGATCCGTCGGTGTCGTCATACGGTGAAGACGGCGCATCGGGCGACGCGCTCGTCGAAGCCTGCATCGACGCGACCAAGCGCGCGATCACGCACGCGCTGTCGCTCGGCTTTCGCAAGCAGGACATCGCGGTGTTGTCGTATCGCGGCCGCGAAAGCTCGGTGCTCGCGCCGCTCGACCAGCTCGGCCCGCACCGCGTCAAGCGCTTCACCGGCAAGTACGATCTGTTCGGCAACCCTGAATATCGCGAAGGCGACGTGCTGCTCGATTCGATCTACCGCTTCAAGGGGCAATCCGCACCGTGCGTGATCCTCACCGAGATCGACTTCGACACGCTCGATGCGCGTGCGGCCCGCAAGCTGTTCGTCGGCGCGACGCGCGCGACGATGAAGCTGCTGCTCGTCGCGTCGGCGCGCTCGGCCGCGCAGCTCACGGGCGGTTGACGCGACGGCACGGGGCGTCCGGCATGACGGCGATCTCGGTCGCGATGCCTGTTGCAACAGTTGGGAACATTTCGTTCTGCCCGCCCCCCTTGTGCGCTCGCGTTTCGTCCTGTTCCGGCCATACCCGATGATTTGTCCGCTTGCGGCCTGTCACTACGATGTCAGGTCATTCGTTGCAAGTGGAATATTCGATGGCCGACGTAAAAAAAGCGCCGTACTACAAGCCGCAAAAGGGATGGTGGGGACCAGAACTGAAGGAGTACAAGGGGCGCCAGGGATGCGTTCCTCTTGAGACTCAAAAGAGCGTGTCGATCGACAGACATGCCCCGGGGGAAAAGCCGCCACCACCCGCTCATCTCGATGCGATCACTCAAGCCCCGCAGACGCCGAAGCAGCCGGCTGCGCCTCAATTACAGCCGAAGGCTGATCAGGCAACGCCTAAAACGCCGCCGAAACAAGCGGAATCGGAAGTTTGCGAAAATCCACCGCCTTTCGATCTTCAGGACGTGCCAATTGCGATGGACAATTTGGGTTGGAAGGTTTCAGCCAGGCTTGCTCGGATATGGTTTGCGGGGCCTGCGCATACGTACAATGACGCCCCGACCTCAACCCAACCATCGAACGAAGTTGACGTCACCCTTGACTGGGTACTGAAATTCGGAAGCGTCAAGAAAAAATATAAAAAACTTATCGATAGAGATATTTATAGCGAGCGATCCATCCGCGCAGCCACAAATATCATCAAGCCCTTCGTCAAAAAGCTTTTTCTCGAACGACATTCAACGCTCAACATCAATACGTCGAGACTTACCGGCGATTTGCGAAAACTTCACAACGATTGGCAATTTCAGCTATTACCAATAAGAAATTGGGATACCCTCAATAATCTTACCCCAACGGACCTCACGGGGGCATTGGCCAACTTCAACATCTACGTCGCCATAGGAAACGTAGAAATTTCCTCAAGAGAGAAATATTTCAAATATGAAAAATCTGGAAATTTGTACTGTCTCAACGTCACAGGAAAAATCACGCACATTTACCTTTACGTGAAAGATAGTTACTCATTCAACGGAAAACAATATTTAGGGCACTGGAATAAACGCGGGGTCATTATTGCTCCGGGAGCGTTATTCACGGAATCAAGTTCACCAAAGCGCGATTCCGACATCGACATTTTGGCAAAGAGCCTCAACAAGCCAGTAGATACGCGTAGAAGTCTGTTTGGCAAATTCAAAGAATCGGATGTCTACTTTCCGATCTACAATGCAGACTACAATCGTTGGAGAGAAAGACACCGCCACGGCATGGACTTCATGATATATTCCAAACCAATCTATTTGAAGTTAAATAAACCCATTAACTTTGAGCTTGGCGAGATATGCAGACTAGAGCCATCAAATACATTGGCTTAGCCATTATTATTTTCATTGCCACAGGTTTTATCACCCATCTCAGTCGCCCCATCTATGGCCGATGCGATTTCTATGACAGGCCAGACACATTGGATGGCGGCACGAAAAATATGAATGGCGTTCAATATCGATTCAAAATGTGCGGTACCGGCGGGAACGATCAAGACGCGACGAATGACGAAATAGTGTTGGAAGTTTTCAGCGATAAAGGAGAACTTCTTGCAAGACGATATTTCTCGGTCAATTGGTATCACGGCGCACTTTTTCATCGACCGTTGAATTACGAGGGCAATCTGGTGCGTTATATCGACTTGACCGATGAGTCCAGCCCTGAAAAATACCTGAAGATTCCGCCAACCAAGTGGGACTGGCTTCGTGCCAGGTTGCCGCTGTTTTGAGCCCCACGAAATAAAACCTCTCGATCATGGCTACATTCTCAATACACGCCATGGACCGAGCCTGTGAAGTATGTCGTTGGCGGCGCACGGCGCAGCCGCGTTGCTGCCCCTTGCGCCGCCCACCCCACGATCACTCAAGCCACCCGAAACGCCCCCACCGCCCGCCGCAACCCGTCGGCCTGCTCCTCGAGCGACGCAGCCGCGGCCGCCGCCTGCTCGACCAGCGCCGCGTTCTGCTGCGACACCTGGTCCATCTGCGACACCGCGAGGTTCACCTGCTCGATCCCGTCACGCTGCTCGTTCGACGCGGCCGCGATCTCGGTCATGATGCCCGTCACGCGGCCGATCGCCTGCTGGATGTCCTGCATCGTCGCGCCAGCCACGCCGACCAGCCGCGACCCCGTCGCGACACGCTCGACCGACTCGCCGATCAGCGTGCGGATTTCCTTCGCGGCGGAGGCCGAGCGCTGCGCGAGCGTGCGCACTTCGCCCGCGACCACCGCGAAGCCACGGCCCTGCTCGCCCGCGCGCGCGGCTTCGACCGCCGCATTCAGCGCGAGGATGTTGGTCTGGAACGCGATGCCCTCGATCGTGCCGATGATGTCGGCCACCTTCTGTGAACTCTGGTCGATCTCGTTCATCGTGCCGATCACTTCGCCGACGACCGTCGCGCCGCGCGTCGCGATCTCGCTCGCGCTGTCCGCGCAGGCCTGCGCCTCGACCGCGTGATCGGCGTTCTGCTTCACGGTCGCCGTCAGCTGTTCCATGCTCGCGGCCGTCTGCTGCAGCGCGGATGCCTGCTCCTCGGTGCGCTGCGACAGGTCGGTGTTGCCGGCCGCGATCTGGTGCGTCGCGGTCGAAATCGCTTCGGAGCCCTGGCTGACCTGGCGCACCGTATCGGCGAGGCTGCGCTGCATACCCGTCACGCCCTTGACCAGTTCGGCCATCTCGTCGCGCGACGACCAGCGCACTTCCGACGTCAGGTCGCCTTCCGACAGGCGGCGGAAATGCGACAGCAGCCGGTTCACCGGTTGCGTGATCGCGAAATGCAGGCCGACCGCGCAGCCCAAACACGCGGCGAGACCGAACGCGATGCCGGCGATCGCGCCCGCGCGCATCCAGCCGTAATAGGTCTGGGCGGTGTCGTAGACATCCTTGCCGCGTGCGACCTGGTACGCATCGAGCGCATCGGTCGCCTGCGTGAGCGCGACCGACAGCGGCGGCGCGACCGTCATCAGCAGCCGGTCGGCGTCGTCGCGACGTCCCGCGCGGATCGCGTCGCTCAGCGGCTTCAACGCCTGTCCGATCAGCGCCTGGCGCGCGGCGTCGAGCCGGGTCGCGAGCGGACCTTCGTCGCCGTCGTGCGGCATGCCCGCGTAGGTGCGCCACGCGGCGTCGGCCTTCGCGAGATAGTTGTCGGCCTTCTTGAGGAGATCCGGCACGTCCGGCGCCTCCGGATGCAGCAGCGCGCGGTCGAGCGTGGTACGCACGATCGTCAGGTTCAGGCTCGCGGCGGACAGCGCGGTCTTCGCGGCCAGTTGGCGCGTATAGGCCTCGTCGAGCGCACGGTTCGAGCTCTGCATGCCGATGAGGCCGATCAGGCCCGACACGACGAGCAGCACGGCGACGAGACCGAGCGTGGAAAAAATCCGCGTACGGATCGAGAAGCGGGAAAACAGGGCGTTCAGGTTCATGACGGCACGTGAGCGATGAAAGATGCCGCGGCAATGGGCACGCGGCACTCTGGATTACGGTTTGCCTGCAAAAAACTTGAGTCCGGCCCTCTTTCGGGCTGATCGCGGTCAAATTTCCCGGCCGGCAATCTTCTGTTACCGGTGCAACAAATCGAGGCTCGGCAGAAATTGACTGGTCAATTAATTGACTCTATATTTCGGTCAATTCCCTGCCATGGCAGATATCTCGATGAGAACCGATACCCTCCTTGCTCCGCCGGCCGCCGAAGCGGCCCGCCGCGACACGCCGACCGGGCTGGTCATCGGCGCGCTGCTGCTCGTCATGCTGCTGTCCGCGCTCGACCAGACGATCGTGTCGACCGCGCTGCCGACGATCGTCGGCGAGCTCGGCGGCCTCGACCAGCTGTCGTGGGTCGTCACCGCGTACCTGCTGTCGTCGACGGTCGTGCTGCCGCTGTACGGCAAGCTCGGCGACCTGTACGGCCGCAAGATCGTGCTGCAGGCCGCGATCGTGCTGTTTCTCGCCGGCTCCGCGCTGTGCGGCATCGCACAGGACATGACGCAGCTGATCGTGCTGCGTGCGCTGCAAGGGTTCGGCGGCGGCGGGCTGATGGTCGTGACGATGGCCGCGATCGGGGACCTGGTGCCGCCCGACCGCCGTGCGTGCTACCAGGGGATGTTCGGCGGCGTGTATGGCCTCGCGACGATCGTCGGGCCGCTGCTCGGCGGCTTCCTGGTCGAACACCTGTCGTGGCGCTGGATCTTCACGATCAACCTGCCGCTCGGCGCGCTCGCGCTCGCGGTGATCGGCATCGTGTTCCGGCCGCACACCGCGCACGTGAAGCACCGGATCGACTACATGGGCGCCGCGTTCCTCGCGACGGCCCTCACCTGCGTGATCCTGTTCACCAGTGAAGGCGGTTCGCTGCTGCCGTGGTCGTCGCCGCAGCTGTGGATGACGCTCGTGCTCGGGCTGGTCGCGCTTGGCGGCTTCGTCTACGAGGAGCGGCTCGCGGCCGAGCCGATCATGCCGCTCGAACTGTTCCGCCAGCGCACCTTCGTGCTGATGAGCCTGATCGGCTTCGTCGTCGGCATCGCGCTGTTCGGCTCGGTCACGTTCATTCCGCTCTATCTGCAGGTCGTGAAGGGCTCGACGCCGTCGCAGGCCGGGATGCAGCTGCTGCCGATGATGGGCGGGATGCTCGCGATGTCGGTCGCGAGCGGCCGGCTGATCTCGCGGTTCGGCACGTATCGCCCGTTTCCGATCGCGGGGACGCTGATCGGCGGCATCGCGATGGCGCTGCTGTCGACGCTGTCGCTCGACACGCCGCTGCACACCATGTACGCGTATATGGCGCTGCTCGGGATCGGGCTCGGCATGGTGATGCCGGTGCTGACGCTCGCCGTGCAGAACACGGTCGAATTCCGGCACATGGGTGTCGCGACGTCGGGCGCGACGCTGTTCCGCTCGATCGGCGGCTCGCTCGGCGTCGCCGCGTTCGGCGCGCTGTTCTCGCACGGGCTGCAGTCGCGCATTACGCAGGCGCTGCCGGCCGGCACGGCGCTGCCGCCCGCGCTCGGCCCGGCGGCCGTGCACCAGTTGCCGGAGGCGGTGCGCGATGCGTACCTGCACGCGTTCGCCGGGTCGCTGCATGTGGTGTATCTGTCGGCGGCGGGCGTGATCGCGATCGCCTTCGTGCTCGCGTGGTTCGTCGAGGGTGCGCCGTTGCGCACGCATCACTGATCGGCAAGCAGCGGCGGCATGGCACCGCCGCCTGGCCGCCGATCAACACCACGAGGTGATCGTCGTCACGCCGTTCGGTCGCCGCGCGCTCGGCCGTCACGGCACCAGCACCACCCCGCCCGTCGTCTGACGCGACTCCAGCAAACGATGCGCGTCGGCCGCCCGTTCGAGCGGCAGCCGCGCGCCGATCTCCACGTGCATCCCGTCCGCGAGCCGGTCGAGCGTCGCGCGCGCCGCTTCCCGATACCCCGCGACGTCACGCGCAATGAAGCCGAGCACGCTCGGCCGCGCCAGCGCGATCGAGCGGGCCGGGCCCAGTTCGTCGAGATCGATCGTCTGCCGCGCGCCGATCGCGGCAACCTGTCCGATGCTCGCGACCATCCCGAACGGCCGGACCGCGCCGAGCGTACGCGTCAGCACGTCGCCGCCGATCCCGTCGATCGCATAGTCGACGCCCGCGCCGCCGCCGAACGCGCGGGCCGCCGCGACAAAGTCCTCCTCGCGATAGTCGACCACCGCTTCCGCCCCATGCGCGCGCACCAATGCGGCCTTCGCGGCCGAGCCGATCGTACCGATCACCCGCGCGCCGTGCGCGCGCGCCCACTGCGTCGCCAGCAACCCGACGCCGCCGGCTGCCGCATGCACGAGCACGGTGTCGCCGGCGCCGACCTGCCGGACGCGGTGCAGCAGCATATAGACGGTGATCCCCTTCAGCAGCCCGGCCGCCGCCGCGTCGTCGCTCACGCCGTCGGGCACGGGCACCACACGCTCGGCGGGCAGCGTGCGCAGGCTCGCGTAGCTGCCGGTCGGCAGCCCCGCATACGCGACGCGCTGGCCCGGAACGAGCGCCGTCACGCCGGGGCCGACCGCGTCGATCACGCCGGCCGCCTCGACGCCGAGCGCGTCCGGCAGCGCCGGCAACGGATGCGCGCCGGTCCTGAAATAGATGTCGACGAAATTCACGCCGACGGCGGTCTGGCGAATCCGCACCTCGCCGGCGCCTGGCGGCCCGACGGGCGCATCGACGCTGCGCAGCACGCCGGCGTCGCCGTAGCGGTCGATCCCGATCCGGGTGGCGGTGACAACCTGGGTCATGACGTTCCTCGCAATCGAATGAAGTGACACGATCATCCCATCGTGCATAATCGATCGGAATTCCCGTTACGCACCCATCTACTGTGCAAAATTCGACCGATCCGACGCCGGCACCTCCGCTCCCGATGAGTTGGGACGATCTCCGCTATTTCCTCGCGGTGATGCGCGGCGGCAGCCTGTCGGCCGCCGCGCGGGTCCTGCAGGTCCAGCATTCGACGGTCGCTCGGCGCATCGACGCGCTGGAATCCGCGCTCGGCATCCGGCTGTTCGACCGGCTGCCGCGCGGCTGGCCGCCGACCGACGAAGGGCTGCATCTCGCCGAGCACGCGGCCCGCGTCGAAGCCGACGTGCATGCGTTCGCGCGCGCCGCGCAGGGGGCGGCGGCGCTCGACGGCGTCGTGCGCGTGTCGGCGTCGCCGGTATTTGCGAGCCACTTCCTCGCGCCGCGGCTCGCCCGCGCGCAACGCGCGTGGCCCGCGCTGCGGATCGACCTGATGGGCGAGATGCACGCGGCCAACCTGTACGCACGCGAAGCCGACCTCGCGGTGCGCCTGTCGCGACCGAGCGAGCCGGGGCTGGCCGCGCGCCGGCTCGGCACGATGCGCTTCGCGCTGTGCGCGTCGCCCGAGCGGGCCGCCGAGCCGTCCGACACCTGGGCATTCCTCGGCTACGACGACGCACTCGCGCAGGTGCCGCAACAGCAGTGGCTCGAACGCTTCGCGGCCGGCCGCCGCTTCGCGTTCATCGCCAACGATCTCGCCGCGCTGCATCGTGCGTGCGTGGCCGGCGCGGGAATCGCGTTGCTGCCGCGCTTTCTGGTCGACGCACCGGTGACGGACGCGGGCGCGGGCATGCCGGCCTCGGCCGATCCGTCGCTGCCGGCCACCCCGGCGCTCGTCGAACTGACGTCGGCGCCCCGTTGCGATGTCGAGCGCGAGATCTGGCTCGTCGTCCACCCGGACGTGCGACGCTCGCCGCGCGTGCAGCGCGTCGCGGACGCGATCGCCGACGCGGTGCGCGCTGCGGACGGCCACCTGTAGACCGGTACGCCCGGCATGCCAGGTGCACGACGCTGCCGATGCCTTTACCGCACCGCCCGGCGGCCGGCATAGTAACGGTTTCGTCCGCCCGCTCCGCCACCATGCCCGCTGCTACCGCCTGCGTCGTCCGCGACGCGACCGAGTCCGATCTCGCCGCCATTCACGCGATCTATGCGCACCACGTGCACCACAGCGTCGCGTCGTTCGAGGAGACGCCGCCCGACGTCGACGAACTGCGCGCGCGCCGCGACGCGGTGCTGCGTCACGGGCTGCCCTATCTCGTCGCGGAATGCGACGGCCGCATCGCCGGCTACGCGTATGCGACGCCGTATCGCACGCGCAGCGCATACCGCCACACGATCGAGGACTCGATCTACATCGACGACGCACAGCGCGGCCGCGGCATCGGCCGCGCGCTGCTCGCGGCGCTGATCGCGCGGTGCGAGGCCGGCCCGTGGCGACAGATGATCGCGGTGATCGCCGACGGCGGCACCGGCGGCTCGACGTCGCTGCACCGCGCATTCGGTTTCGAGCCGGCGGGCGTGCTGAAGGCGGTCGGTTTCAAGCACGGCCGCTGGATCGATACCGCGCTGATGCAGCGCGCGCTCGGCGACGGCGCACGCACGCTCCCCGCCTCGCCCGAGCCTGTCGCGTCGCGCTAGAATGGCCGCATGTCAAAACAGACTCCCCCTATGCCGGACGAGGCCGCCGCGAATTCCCGCAACGAGTACACGGTCGACGAACTCGCGCGCGTGTCCGACACGACCGTGCGCAACGTTCGTGCGTATCAGGATCGCGGGCTGCTCGCGCCGCCCGAGAAGCGCGGGCGCGTCGGCATCTACGACGACACGCACGTCGCCCGCCTGAAGCTGATCAACCACTTGCTCGCACGCGGCTACACGCTGTCGAACATCCAGGACCTGATCAAGGCGATCGACGAAGGTCACGACCTGCGCTCGATCCTCGGCCTGGAAAACGCGATCGGCGGCCGCTGGTCGCACGAACTGCCGAAAACCTATTCGCTCGCCACCCTCGCGCAGATGTTCGGCCCGCAGACGGCGTCGCAACTGTCGCGCGTGACCGAACTCGGGCTGCTCGAACGGCACGGCCTGTCGTTCGTCGCGAAAAGCCCCGCGCTGCTCGAGGCAGCGGCCGCGATGACGAAGGAAGGCATCCCGCCGCGCGAACTGCTCGACGTGATCAGCCTCGCGCGGCCGCACTTCGACGCGATCGCGCGGCTACTCGTCGATCTCGTCGTGAAGCGACTCGACCGCTACGACGAAGGCACGCTGCCGCCGGTGACCGACGTGCCCGCGCTCGTCGATGCAATCTGGCGCCTGCGCCCGCTCGCGGCCGTGTTCGTCGAAGGCGAGACGAACCGCGCGCTCGAGAACGCGGCAAGCGCCTATCTCGGCGGCCGCGTCGCGACGATCCTCGACAAGAAGCTCAGCGACGAGGCGGCGCGGCAATCCGGTACGACCGATACGTCCGATCCGCAAGGCAACGGCGACAAAGCATAAGGCCGTCGCCGTCATATTCATATCGGCAATGCTTCGTTTGCGGACGCGATCGCCCATGCGACGATTCTTCCAACCGGGCGGCACCGGCCGCTCGCCAGAAGACGTTTCGCATGGAGCTCGTTCGATGATTCGTTTCACCCGCTGGATCACCCGCACTGCCGCCGTCGCGCTCGTGGCGCTCTCCGCCACGTCGACCTTTGCGCAGGGCGGCGCCGACAAGGTCGTGCGCATCGGCTACCAGAAGGCCGGCCTGCTATCGATCATCAAGGCACAAGGCTCGCTCGAAGCACGGCTCAAGCCGCTCGGCTATGGCGTGCAGTGGTTCGAATTCCCCGCCGGCCCGCAACTGCTCGAAGCGCTGAACGCGAACAGCATCGACTTCGGCTATACGGGCGCGCCGCCGCCGGTGTTCGCGCAGGCGGCCGGCGTGCGGTTCGTCTATGTCGGCGCGGAGCCGCCGGCCCCGCACAACGAAGCCGTGTTCGTGAAGGCCGATTCGCCGATCCGTTCGGTCGCCGAGCTGCGCGGCAAGAAGGTCGCGCTGCAGAAAGGCTCGAGCGCGAACTACCTGCTGCTCGAAGCGCTGAAGAAGGCCGGCGTGCGCTACGACGAAATTCACCCCGTGTATCTCGCGCCGGCCGACGCGCGCGCAGCGTTCGAGAGCGGCAACGTCGACGCGTGGGTCGTATGGGACCCGTACTATGCAGCCGCGCAGAATGCGCTGAAGGTGCGCACGCTGTCCGACTATACGGGGCTCGCGGCGACCAACAACTTCTACGAAGCGACGCGCGACTTCGCGCAGCAGCATCCGGACGTGGTCGGCGCGATCCTGAAACAGGCGCGCGAAACGGGCCAGTGGGTCAACGGGCATCCGGCCGACACGGCCGCGCTGCTCGCGCCGAAGGTCGGCCTGCCGCAACCGCTCGTCGAGACGTGGATCAAGCGCGTGCCGTTCGGCGCGGTGCCGCTCGACGACCGGATCGTCGCGGCGCAGCAGCGGGTTGCCGATGCGTTCCATACGGCGAAGTTGATTCCGCAAAAGCTGAGCGTCGCGGAGAATGCGTGGATCGACACGAACGTGGCGAGTGCGCTCGCCGCGAAGTAACGCCAACGCACTCGAACGAGGCCGACGGACACCCTGCCCGTCGGCTTTTTTTCTTCTCGAATTTGCGGGAAACGCGGGACGACCTGCCAACGGGTTCCCTGCCCCGACCGCTGCCGCCGCTACCCTCGCGGCTAATCCAGATAGGGCGCCAACACGCCCTCGATCCAGTCCATGAAGGCACGCACGCGCGGCGACAGATTGCGCCGATGGGCCACCACGAGCGACGCCGCGAGCGGCTCGGGACGCAGGTCGGGCAGAACCTCGACCAGCGCGCCGCTTTCAATGTGATGCGCGAGCGCCGAATATCCCGCCTGGATCAACCCGATGCCGGCAAGCCCGGCTGCGTGATAGGTCTGCACGCTGTTGACCTGCATCGCGCTGGGCAACGGCAGCGACGCATAGCCGTCGCCATGCGGATATTCCCATCCGGGATGCCGGGCGCCGAGCGTCAGCGTGTAGTGGACCATCCGGTGCCCCTGGCTGCGCAGATCGTCGAGCGTGTGCGGGATGCCGTACCGTGCCAGATAGCCCGGGCTCGCCGCATTCGTCATGCGCAGCTTGCCCAGCGGTCGGGCAATCAGCGTGTCGTCGGCGATCGGACCCAGCCGGATCACGCAATCGAACCCTTCCTGGACGAGATCGACGCGCCGATCGGTGCTCGACAGTTCCAGTTCGAGCTCGGGATGCGCGGCCATCAGTTGCGGTAACGCGGGAACCACGACGCTGCGTGCCAATTCGGTGGGCATGTCGACGCGCAACCTTCCGCGCAGGCGTGTGCCGTTACCCGAGAACATCGATTGCAATTCCTGCACTTCGGCCAGCAGGTCCCGTGCGCGGGAATAGAAGGCGCGGCCGTCTTCGGTCAACTGCACGCTCCTCGTGGTCCGATGCAGGAGCGCAACCCCCACGTCGCGCTCGAGCTTGCGGATCACCATCGACACACGTCCTTTCTGGATGCCGAGGCTTTCGGCCGCCCGCGTGAAGCTCGTCATTTCGGCGACACGGGCAAAGATCAAGAGCGCGTCGAGGTTTTGCATTGTTCACCCTGGAAGTAACAGCACGTTCAATCGGTCATCATTTATAACCCGGTTGCGACTCAGTAGAGTGCTTTCCCATGTCGTCGCCCGACGACAACCTGAACGAAAGGGAACAACCATGACGCAACACACTTCTTCGGTTAAAGCGGTCGTCGTCTACCACTCCGGCTACGGGCATACCGAACGTATGGCAACGGCGGTCGCCGAGGGTGCCGGCGCCGAACTCATCGCAATCGACGCGGACGGAAATATTGCAGCGCACGCGTGGGACATGCTCGCCAGCGCCGATGCGATCCTGTTCGGCTCGCCGACCTACATGGGCGGCCCGAGCTGGCAGTTCAAGAAGTTCGCCGATGCATCGTCGAAGGTCTGGTTCGACGCCGGGTGGCGCGACAAGATCTTTGGCGGCTTTACCAACAGCGCAAGCATCAACGGCGACAAGCTCAATACGCTCGAATACTTCGTCCTGCTCGCCGGCCAGCACGGCGGGATCTGGGCGAGCATGGACATCAAGCCGGCAAACGTGAAGGCCTCGATGCGTGACGACCTGAATCGCATGGGCTCCTATATCGCGCCGATGGCGCAGACGCCGGCCGACGCGTCGCCCGACGAGATGTCGCCCGGGGATCTCGAGACGGCACGCCGGTATGGCGCACGCGTCGCAACGATCGCCGGACAGTTTCGGGCAGGACGCGCTCGAATCGGCTGAAATCCGGGGGTGCGGGGCAAGCCGGCCTGCATGCCTTCGAGCTGTGCCGCGGTATGATGACGGTACCTGCGCGCCCCGCCGGATCGGGCGCGCAGCCATTCGGGGCCGCATCGTTTCGTCCGCCAACCGGACCGTCCAATGAAACAGTTACAACATAACGATTGACGGCCGCACTGGCGGCGCGTAGTGTGTCGCCAGAAGTTCAAGAAGTTCGATTGCTGTTCATCAATTGTCGCTACCCAGCGATATTCGTGGTCCTCTCCCTCCTTGACGCTTCAAACGCTCTCTCATAGAGCAAAATCTTTCTATTTTTTTCATCAAGGATTCTTCATGGATACCGGTATCGTCAAGTGGTTCAACGACAGCAAAGGCTTTGGCTTCATCACCCCGGACAACGGCGGCGACGACCTGTTCGCGCATTTCTCGGAAATTCGCGCCGACGGCTTCAAGACGCTGGCTGAAAACCAGAAGGTGAGCTTCGAAACGAAGCAAGGCCCGAAGGGTCTGCAAGCGGCCAACATCAAGCCGCTGTAAGGTTTGAAGAACCCGGCCTCCCGTAACGGACGCCGGGTTGCAGCGACATCCTCGCGGAGCTTCGACTCCCAAAGTTGGCGCGATTGCTCTTAGCTGCATCTGATTGATCAGCAGCTTGCCGAGCGCCACACGCCTCGTTGCACTTCATTCTCCCCTCTGGCTGCAAGGCCCCTTTTCCGCTTTTCGACTGCTTCAGATTCAGCTCGCAATGGCTTTGAATCGGCGCATCCGTGCACATTTCGCACGGCACGCGCGCACTCGAACATTATTAAAATTAAAACGCAAATGCAAAACCAACGAATTCAACAGTACAACGGCTATGCCGTTCAACCCTCGGCACATCGTTTGCCCGACGGTAGTTTTTCATCCAACCTGCTGCTCGAACGCGCCGAAGGCCGCTACCAGTTCTATTCGCTCGATTACTTCGTGAGCGAAGAGCAAGCGCTGCAGCATTCGAGCCGCTGGGCACGCAACTGGATCGACACGCGCGGCTAAAGCCAACGCCCGGCCATCGTTCCAGCGACGCGCCGGCGGCCTGCGCCGGCCCGCTTTACTTCAACGCACCCGCCACCTTCTTCTGTCGCCACAGACACAGCAGATCGCACGCGATATGCGCGGCCGCGATCGCGGTGATGTCCGCGTGATCGTAGGCGGGCGCCACCTCGACGACATCCGCCCCGATCAGGTTCACCGCACCGAGCCCGCGCACGATCGCGAGCGCCTGCGCTGACGACAACCCGCCCGCGACCGGCGTGCCCGTACCGGGCGCGAACGCCGGATCGAGGCAATCGATGTCGAACGTCAGGTATGCGGGCCGCGCGCCGACGATATCGACGATCCGCTCGACCGCCGCGCGCGCGCCGTGGTCGTGCACCCACGCGGCATCGAGCCGCTCGACCCCGAGAAAGTCGTCGTTCCACGTACGGATACCGACCTGCACGGACGTCGCGGGATCGATCAGCCCTTCCTTCACGGCCTTGTAGAACATCGTGCCGTGATTGAGGCTGTCCGGTTCGTCGTCGGCCCACGTATCGCAGTGCGCGTCGAAATGAATCAGCGACAGCGGCTTGCCGTAGCGCTCCGCGTGCGCGACCAGCAACGGATACGTGATGTAGTGGTCGCCGCCGAGCGTCAGCATCTTCGCGCCCGAGCGCAGGATCGTGCGCGCATGCTCGACGATCGCCGGCTTGATCGACAGCGGATTGTGCGCGTCGAACCAGCAGTCGCCATAGTCGACGGCCGCGAGATCGTCGAACGGATCGAAGCCCCACGGATACGGATTGAGCTCCGCGAGTTGCACGCTCGCCGCGCGGATCGCGGCCGGCCCGAGCCTTGCGCCGGCACGATAGGTCGTCGCGAGATCGAGCGGCACGCCGGAAATCGCGACGTCGACACCGTCGAGCGCACGCGAATAGTTGCGGCGCATGAACGACAGCACGCCCGCATAAGTATTTTCGATCGAGGAGCCGTACGGCGTCGTGCGACGGATCGCACCGTCGCCGTGGAGAAGTTCGGTCATGGTCGGACCTGTAGTCGTGGCGGCCGGGCCGCCCGTATCGCCTGGTATTGGCGCACGGGCCAGACACGGCATGGATTCATCGGGCACGCAACGGCTGTGCATCCTGTCGCGCGGCCGGACGGGACAACGACATCGACAACGGCAATACCGCGGCGATCATAGCAAGCCGAATTGAAGGCGTTGCCCCGGTTCAGCCGGGGCAACGCGCGGAAAAATCCAGCGGCGGCCTCGCCGCCCGTCGCCATCCATCGCCATCGTGTCCTAGAAGGATTCGCCGGTTCTTGCGCACTCGTTCTTCCGGATAATGGCCGGCAGCCGCGCCCGCGACGGCGCGCCGTCCGCCCACAAACAACCACAAACTGGAGACCCTCGCCTTGATCGCCACGCTTCCCGCCGCCTATCGCCGGCTCTGGCCGCTCGCCATCGCCGCCGCGCTGCTGTACGGGCTGTCGCTCGCCGCCGCGCCCTATCCGGGGCAGGCCGCCGCAAAAGCCGCGATGGGCACCCTGCTGCTCGCGGCCGGCAGCACCTGCGGCGCGCCGCGCGAACGCGCGTGGCTGTGCGCGGCGCTCGCGACCGCCGTGCTCGGCGACGTGCTGCTTGCACGGCCCGACTGGCCGCTGTCGTTCGTGTTCGGCCTCGGCGCGTTCCTGCTCACGCACGTGTGTTATTGCGCGATCTTCTTCCGGTGGCGCGCGCGGCCGCACGGCTGGCGCATCGGCGCGCTCGTCGCGCTGTGGATCGCCGCGCCGGCGTTCTACGTCGCGTTCTTCCCGCACCTCGGCGAGTTGCTGGCGCCGGTCGCCGTCTACATGCTCGTGCTGTGCGTGATGGCGAGCTTCGCGCTCGCCGCCCGCACGCGCAGCGCGCTGGTCGCCATCGGCAGCCTGATCTTCGTCGGCTCCGATACGCTGATCGGCGTCGGCCGGTTCCTCGGCGGCTTTCCCGCCATCGACTACCTGATCTGGGGCCTCTACGCGCTCGCGCAGGTCCTGATCGTGGCCGGGGTTTTCCATGAGACGGCCGCCCGCTCGATCCGTCCCTGATACTGTTTCAAACAGACCGCGGCGTGCCGGCGGTTTCGTTCACCGCCGGTCCCGCCCTGCCGACGGCCCTTTCCGCGCCTCCCGCAATGCGGAAAGCAGCCCGTTCCAAACCCCGCTCAGCCTTTTCCCGTCTGGCTTCCTGCCGTTAGAGCGTCGCTTCTAGCCGCTTGCGGTTTCCGGGCTCACCCACTATCGTTACATCAACCAATGTAACATTAAAAAATGAGCCAAATCGGAGACACCCGGATGAATGCTCGCACCTTGCCTTTCGGCCCGCCCGGCCACGATGGCCCGGACGAAACCATCGACATTGCCATCATCGGCACCGGCTTTGCCGGGCTGGGGATGGCGATCCGCCTGCGGCAAACAGGGGTGACCGACTTCGTCGTCCTCGAGAAGGCCGCATCGGTCGGCGGCACGTGGCGCGACAATCATTACCCCGGGTGTGCATGCGACGTGCAATCGCACGTCTATTCGTTCTCGTTCGCGCCGAACCCGCGCTGGACGCGCATGTTCGCGCCGCAGCCGGAGATCCGCGCGTATCTGGAGGACTGCGTGCAGCGCTTCGGCGTCGGCCCGCACCTGCGCCTGAACCACGAACTGCAGCGCGCCGAGTACGACGAAACCGCGCAGCGCTGGCGCCTTACGTTCGCGAACGGCAAGCGGCTGTCGGCGCGCGTGCTGGTATCGGGCATGGGCGGGCTGTCGCGCGCCGCGCTGCCGGCGATCCCCGGCGTCGAAAACTTCCAGGGCCGCGCGTTCCATTCGCAGCAGTGGGATCACGACTACCCGCTCGAAGGCAAGCGCGTCGCGGTGATCGGCACCGGCGCGAGCGCGATCCAGTTCGTGCCGCAGATCGCGCCGCGCGTGAAGGCACTCGCGCTGTTCCAGCGCACGCCGCCGTGGATCATGCCGAAGCCCGACCGCAACCTGACCGGCTTCGAGAAATGGCTGTTCCGCACGCTGCCGTTCACGCAGAAGGCCGTGCGCAGCGGCATCTACTGGATGCTCGAATCGCGCGTGCTCGGCTTTGCGATCCATCCGTCGCTGATGAAGAACGTGCAGAAACTCGCGCTGCGTCATATCCGCAAGCAGATCCCCGATCCGGCGCTGCGCAAGGCCGTCACGCCGAACTACACGCTCGGCTGCAAGCGCGTGCTGATCTCGAACGACTACTACCCGGCGCTGTCGCGCAAGAACGTCGACGTGATCACGACCGGCATCGACCACATCGAAGCCGACGCGGTCGTGACGACCGACGGCAAGCGTCATGAAGTCGACTGCCTGATCTACGGCACCGGCTTCCAGGTCGCCGATCCGTATCCGCGCGGCGCGATCGTCGGCCGCGGCGGCCTCGACATCGTCGACGCGTGGCGCGACGGCGCGCACGCCTACCTCGGCACGGCGCTGCCCGGCTACCCGAACTTCTTCATGATCGTCGGCCCGAACACGGGCCTCGGCCACAACTCGATGGTGTTCATGATCGAGTCGCAGATCGAATACATCCTCGGCGCGCTGCAGGCGATGCAGCGCGAGCGCGCGGATGCGGTCGAGGTGCGCCCGCTCGTCGAGGCGCAGTTCAACAACGACCTGCAGGGCAAGCTCAAGAAGGCGATCTGGTCGACGGGCGGCTGCAAGAGCTGGTACCTCGATCCGCGCACCGGCAAGAACACGACGCTGTGGCCCGGCTTCACGTGGCGCTTCCGCCAGGCGACCGCGCGCTTCTCGATCGCCGATTACCACGCGTATGGCGCGCCGCGGCACGAGACGACCTCGCGGCCCGTCGCCGCGCCCGCCGCTTCCACTTCAACTTCCGCCGAAGCGGCCTGAGCCAGACAAGGAGCCACCGACATGAGAGATTTCGCCAACAAGGTCGCCGCGATCACGGGTGCCGGCTCGGGCATGGGCCGCGCGCTCGCGATCCAGCTCGCGCGGGCCGGCTGCCACGTGTCGCTCGCCGACAAGAACGGCGTCGGCCTCGCCGAAACCGAACGGATCGTCCGCGCGATCGCGCCGAACGTGCGGGTGTCGACGCGCATGCTGGACGTCGGCGATCGCGACGCGATGTTCGCGTGGGCCGACGACACCGCGAAGGAGCACGGCAAGGTCAACCTGATCTTCAACAATGCGGGCGTCGCGCTGTCGAGCACGATCGAAGGGATGGAATACAGCGATCTCGAGTGGATCGTGAACATCAATTTCTGGGGCGTCGTGCACGGCACGAAGGCGTTCCTGCCGCACCTGAAGGCATCGGGCGACGGCCACGTGATCAACACGTCGAGCATCTTCGGGATCTTCGCGCAGCCGGGCATGAGCGGCTACAACGCGACCAAGTTCGCGGTGCGCGGCTTCACCGAATCGCTGCGCCAGGAACTCGACATGATGAAGTGCGGCGTGTCGGCCACCTGCGTGCATCCGGGTGGCATCCGCACGAACATCGCGCAGTCGAGCCGCGTCGCGAAAAACATGGTCGGCTTCATCGTCGAGAGCGAGCAGCAAGGCAAGGACAGCTTCGAGAAGTTCTTCATCACGAGCGCCGACGACGCCGCGCGCACGATCCTCGCCGGCGTGCGCAAGAACAAGCGCCGCGTGCTGATCGGCCGCGATGCGAAGGGCGCCGACTGGATGGCGCGCATCCTGCCGGCCGCCTACCAGGCGCTCGTCGTGCTCGCGACGCGCCGCGAGGCCGCGAAGGCCCGCCGCCATGCGGCACGCGGCACGCCCGCGCCCGCACCGCTGCACGCCACCTACAACAACGCAGGCAATCAGGGAGGTGAACAATCATGACGACCCCGAACATGATGCCCGTGCGGCGCGACATCCGTTTCGCTTTGCCGCCCGAACGCGCGAAGGACTGGCACGTGCAGGGCGTGCCGGTCACGCACTTCATGAACGCGCTGTCGCTGCTGTTCCCGGCCGGCGAACGCTTCTTCATGGATTCGGTGCGCAACTACCGCGACCGGATCGAGGATCCCGAGCTGAAGAAGCAGGTGCTCGGCTTCATCGGCCAGGAAGCGATGCACACGCGCGAGCACATCGAATACAACGACCTGCTGCAAGCGTCGGGCCTGCCCGCGCACAAGCTCGACAAGCGCCTGTGGACGATCCTCGGCTGGTTCAAGAAGGTGCTGCCGCATTCGATGCAGCTCGCGATCACGATCGCGCTCGAGCACTACACGGCGATCCTCGCGAACCAGCTGCTGTCGGGCCACGAGCACCGCATCGACGGCTCGGTCGAAGGCTACCAGCAGATGTGGATGTGGCACGCGATGGAGGAAACCGAGCACAAGGCCGTGTCGTACGACGTATGGACCACCGTGATGAAGCCGGGCCTCGGCAGCTACCTGCTGCGCACGGGCACGATGCTGACGACGACCGTGTTCTTCTGGACGATCGTGTTCGATTTCCACGTGCGCCTGATGCGCGCGCATCGTCGCGAACACGGCAAGTTCGGCGGCATGTGGCGCCTCGTGAAGTACCTGTACAGCCCGAAGCACGGCGTGTTCCCGAGCATCGCCGGCGAATGGCTCGACTATTTCCGCCCGGGCTTCCATCCGTGGGACCACGACAACCATCAGTACCTGCAGGGCCTCGACACGCTGCTCGCGAACATCGACGCGACCAACGCGCGCTACGCGGCGCAGGCCGCCCCGCGCCGCGTGCCGCTGCACCCGGTTGCGCAGGCATGACGTCATGGCGCGCGCGCACGAGATGCTGACCGTCCACTCCGGCGACGTGAAACTCGCCGTGTATGTCAGCGGCCCGCGGCGCGCGCCGCCGCTGATCCTTGTGCACGGCTATCCCGATTCGGCGGCCGTGTGGGCGCCGGTGCGCGCGCGGCTTGCGAAGCGCTACCGCGTGATCGCCTACGACGTGCGCGGCGCCGGTGCGTCCGATGCGCCGCGCCGCCGCGCCGATTACGCGCTCGCGCGGCTCGCGGAGGACCTGAAGGCCGTCGCCGACGCGACCTGCGGCAACCGGCCGTTTCATCTGGTCGGTCACGACTGGGGGTCGATCCAGTGCTGGGAGGCCGTGACCGATCCCGCGTTCCGCGGCCGGATCGCGTCGTACACGTCGATCTCCGGGCCGTGCCTCGACCACGTGTTCCGCGCGAAGATGCGGCTCAAGCAGAGCCTGAAGTCGTGGTACATCGCGTTCTTCCACCTGCCGGTCGTGCCGTCGCTGGTGTGGCGGCTCGGCGGCGCCGCACTGTGGCCGCGCTGGTTGCAGTTGACCGAGCGTGTGCGGCCCGAGCGCGATCCCGCGCAGTTGAAGAACGCGCTGAACGGATTGCAGCTTTACCGCGCGAATTTCCTCGCACGGGCGAGACAGCCGCGCGAGCGGTATGCGCAGGCGCCGGTCCAGATTCTCGTGCCGGTGCGCGACCGCTACGTGACGCCCGAGATGTCGGTCAATCTCGACCGCTGGCTCGGCGAGCATGTGCGCGAGGAAATCGACGGCGCGCACTGGATCGTGGTGCGCGACCCGGAGCTGATCGCGGCGCGGATCGACCGGTTTGCCGCGGCACATGAAAGACGGGCGCCAGCGGCGGCACCCGCGACGGCGAGCGCAGCGCTTCAGCGCAACGCCGGCAGGCGCTTGAACAGCGTTTCGTAGTCGATCACGAGCCCGTCGGCATCGATGTCCATCTCCGCCGTGAAATTCCGGAAGATCCCTTCGTAGCGGTAGCGCCGGCCGGGCTCGATGCAGGCGTAGGCCTGCTTGACCGGCGCGATGGTCAGATCCGGCGTCGAGATGTACGCGACGTCGATCGGCCGCCGCTCGCCGCGCGCGAGACCGAGGCGGCCGATCGGCAGCGAATTCGTGAACGGCGTCGCCGCGATGTCGATGTCGACGCAGCCATCCAGTTCCGGCAGTGCGCGGCCCGAACCGTCGCGCCAGTGCCCGGCGCCGTCGCCGTGCAGTTCGAGCGTGCCGCCGCCCATCACCCTGAGCACCGCATACCTGACCCGCCACCGCGGATCGCACTCGACCCGGTACGCAAGCCCGTACGCGCGGCCGTACCGCTGGCCGACCACGGCGCTCTCGACGACGATGCCGGTTTCAACACGGTCGAACGTCAGGTGTTCGATGCCGTCGCCCTCGAGCGACGCCCAGCGCACTTCTCGCATCGTTCCTCCGAAAACGGTAACGAGGATCCAAATTTACTACCAGAGCGAACAAATCTCGCGAAAACGCTAACAGGCGTTCCGAATCCGTACGCTCTCCGCCCCAATTCGGGGCACCCGCCTCAAATCCCGAGTATCCAGAATTCCCTATTCCGGTGCACGGGATAGTGTCCTATGCTCGCGGCTCGTCCTGTTCCACCGCCGCCATGCCTACCGCCCGCCCTGCCTCGCCGTCGATCGACCTGCGCATTCTGCTGCGCAGCATCGGACAGATCGTGCTGCAGGCGAATGCATTCACCGGCGCGATGCTGGTCGCCGCACTCGCGCTGACCGACTTGCGGCTCGCGTGCGCGGCGCTGGTCGGCGCGGCCGCCGCGAACGTGACCGCGGTGCTGACCGGCGCGGAACGCCGCGCCGTCGAACAGGGTCTGCACGGCTTCAACGGCGCGCTCGCCGCGCTGGTGGCCGTCCTCTTTGCGCCCGCCCCGCTGGCGCTCGTGCTCACACCGCTCGCCGCGATCGGCGCCGCGCTCGTGCAGCGCGCAATGCGCACCCCGCTCGCGAAATGGCGCCAATGCCCGTATTCGAGCCCGTGCCTGGCAGCCACCGCGCTGTGGCTGCCGTTTGTCGCGGTGCAGCATGCGAGCGGCGCCGCGACGGATGCGGCGCCGACGCTTTCCTCGGTCGCCGCCGCCCTGCTCTCGGGTGTCGCGCAAACCGCCTTCGCACAAGGCGCGTGGGCCGGTATGCTGATCGTTGCAGGCATCGCGGTCGCATCCCGCCGCGCGGCCGCGTTCGCACTCGGCGGCGCGATCGTGTCGACCGTGCTGCTGGTCGCACTCGGCGCAGGCGATACCGGATTCACCGACGGCCTGCTCGGCTTCAACGGCGCGCTCGCCGCGCTTGCGCTGATGTCGCGCGGCACGCGCGCGGCGCTCGCGGCGGCCGCACTGGCCGCGCTGATCCAGTGGCTCGCGATGCATGCGGGCATCACTGCGCTCACGGCCCCGTTCGCGCTCGCGTCGTGGATCACCGTGGCCGTCGCGCGCCGCTTTACCCTCGGAGAACCCGATGTCGTCATTCGCACACCGTCCTGACGCCGTGAAGCCCGGCGGCCCGATCTCGGACGCCGAGCGCCGGCTGCGCGTCGATCTCGCCGCCGCGTATCGCCTCGTCGCGCTGAACGGCTGGGACGACCTGATCTATACGCATCTGTCCGCGACGGTGCCGGGCGAGCCCGGCCATTTCCTGATCAATCCGTTCGGCCTCACGTTCGACGAAGTCCGTGCATCGAATCTCGTGAAGATCGACCTGGCCGGCAACCGGATCGGCGACAGCGAGCACGCGGTCAACGTGACGGGCTTCGCACTTCATGCGGCCGTCCATGCCGCGCGGCCGGACGCCGTCTGCGTGATGCATCTGCACAATACGGCCGGCGTCGCCGTGTCGATCCAGCGCGACGGGCTGCTGCCGGCATCGCAGCACGCGCTGCGGTTTCACGGCGACCTCGCGTATCACGACTACGAGGCGCTCGCCTTCTCGCCGGCCGAAGGCGCGCGGCTGACCGCCAGTCTCGGCGCGAAATCCGCGATGCTGCTGCGCAACCACGGCACGCTGACGGTCGGCCGGACCGTCGCCGAAGCGTATGTGCTGATGGATACGCTGATCAAGGCGTGCGACATCCAGGTGCGCGCGCAGGCAGGCGGCGGGCCGCTCGTGCTGCCCGAGCCGGCCGTCGCCGCCCGCACCGCCGAGCAACTGCGCGACGGCGGCGCGATCGAGGGCAAACTGGAATGGCCGGCGCTGCTGCGCCGCCTCGACCGGATCGATCCGTCATATCGCGACTGACGCCGCCGGCGTCCCGACGAACACGAACCGATTCCCCCCAACCCATCGGAGCATTCAATCATGCCGACTTTCAATATCCAGTTGTTCGAAGGCCGCACGGTCGAGCAGAAACGCGCATTCGTCGAAGCGATCACGCGCGCCACGTGCGAGACGCTCGGCTGCGACCCGGGCTCGGTCGACATCATCCTCGCCGACGTGAAGAAGGAGAACTGGGCGACGGCCGGGAAGCTGTGGAGCGACGAGCTCTGATACCGGCCCGTTCAGCGTCGCCGGAACCTCCCGGGCGATACGCGCTCGAACCGCGGGTGACACCCGCACGAACGCGCCACACGCCACGGCGCTCGAAGGAGACCGCATGATCGACGACAAACGTATCGCCACCGCACTGAACGACATGATCCTGTCGATGGGCGCGCAACTGGATCAATCGCTGCGGCAGGTCAACGAGACCTGTCCGCCCCATGAATTCGTCGCCTATCGCGAATTCGTGTCGCAAGTACTGACCACGATGCTGCTCGACTTCATGAACCCGCTCTACGCGCGGCACCCCGAGCTGAAGCCGCCGGACCTCGCTTGACCCTCCCGCGCAGCGCCGAACACGCGCGCTGCGTGCGGCCCTTCCTTCCCTGCTCCCCGTTGTGCGCCCGCACATCGCCCCGTCACGCAATCGGCGCATAATGCCGAACACACACGCAGCAGCCAATGGCCAGCCGATCAGGAGACCGCCATGGAAGCGAAGAACGAAGAAGTCGTCGCACACCTGCTCTCGGATGTCGTCGAATTCGCGCGCGGGCGCCTGCCCGAAGCCACGTTCCGGATCGTCGAACCGTTCCTGCGTCATTACTACGACTTCGTCGACGCCGACGACCTGCAGGATCGCAGCATCGCCGACCTCTACGGCGCCGCGATGGCGCACTGGCAGACCGCCCAGAAATTCGTGCCCGGCAGCGAGCGGCTGCGCGTGTACAACCCGATCCTCGAGCAGCACGGCTGGCACTCGGACCACACGGTGATCGAGATCGTCAATGACGACATGCCGTTCCTCGTCGACTCGGTGACGATGGCGGTGAACCGCCTCGGGCTCGCGCTGCACTCCGCGCTGCACCCGGTGTTCCGTATCTGGCGCGGCAGCAACGGCGGGATCGAGCGTGTCGACGCCGGCGGCGCGACGGCCGCCGACGGCCAGTCGCAGCTCGCCTCGTTCATCCATTTCGAAGTCGACCGCTGCGGCGACGCCGCGTTGCTCGACACGCTGCGCGACGACATCGCGCGCGTGCTCGGCGACGTGCGCGCCTCGGTCGAGGACTGGCCGAAGATCGTCGACATCGCGCGCGCGACGATCAAGGACATGAAAGCCCGCGAATCCACCGCGGAAGACATCGAGGCGCGCGCCTTCCTCGAATGGATGGCCGCCGACCACTTCACGTTCCTCGGCCAGCGCGACTACTCGCTGGTATCGGACGCGTCGGGCTTCGGGCTGCGCGGCGTCGAGGGCTCCGGCTTCGGCCTGCTGCGCGAATCGCTGCGGCCGTCCGGCGCGCCGGACGTGACGCCGCTGCCGCCGGCCGCCGCCGAGATCATCACCGGCCCCTGGCCGATCTTCCTGACCAAGGCGAACTCGCGCGCGACCGTGCACCGGCCCGGCTACCTCGACTACGTCGGTGTGAAACTGGTCGGCGCCGACGGCAAGGTGATCGGCGAGCGCCGCTTCATCGGGCTCTACACGTCGACCGCGTACATGGTGTCGAGCGCCGAGATCCCGATCGTGCGCCGCAAGTGCGCGAACATCGTGCGGCGCGCGGGCTTCCTGCCGAAGGGGCATCTCGGCAAGTCGCTGGTGACGGTGCTCGAAACCTATCCGCGCGACGAACTGTTCCAGGCCGACGAAGACCAGCTCTACGACATCGCGCTCGGCATCCTGCGGCTGCAGGAACACCAGCGCACGCGCCTGTTCGTGCGGCGCGACCGCTTCGACCGCTTCGTGTCGTGCCTCGCGTTCGTGCCGCGCGACAAGTACAACACCGACCTGCGCCGCCGCATCGCGAAGCTGCTCGTCGACGCATACAACGGCGTGAACGTCGAATTCACGCCGCTGCTGTCGGAATCGGCGATCGCGCGGATTCATTTCGTCGTCCATGCCGAACCGGGCACGATGCCCGACGTCGACACGCGCGAGCTCGAAGCGCGGCTCGTGCAGGTCGCGCGCCGCTGGCAGGACGATCTCGCGGACGCGCTGCTCGACGCGTTCGGCGAAGAGCAAGGCAACCGGCTGCTGCAGCACTATGCGGAATCGTTCCCGGCCGGCTATCGCGACGACTACCCGGCGCGCACGGCCGTGCGCGACATCGAGCTGATCGAGCGCGTGAAGGAGTCGGGCCAGCTCGCGATGAACCTGTACCGCCCGATCGAGGCCGGCCCGCGCGCGTTCCGCTTCAAGGTGTATCGCGCGGGCGATCCGATCGCGCTGTCGCGCAGCCTGCCGATGCTGGAACATCTGGGCGTGCGCGTCGACGAGGAGCGGCCGTACCGGATCCAGACGCAGGATGCCGCACCCGCCTGGGTGCACGATTTCGGCCTTGAACTCGTCGATGACACCGAGTTCGACATCGAGCGCGTGAAGGGCCTGTTCGAAGATGCGTTCGACCGGATCTGGAGCGGCCGGATCGAGAACGACGACTTCAATCGCCTGGTGTTGCGCGCCCACCTGAGCGCCCGCGAGGTCACGATCCTGCGTGCGTATGCGAAATACCTGCGGCAGGTCGGCTCGACGTTCAGCGACGCGTACATCGAGCGCGCGCTGACCGGCAATCCGGCGATCGCACGGCAGCTCGTCGAGCTGTTCCTGCTGCGCTTCGACCCGGCCACCGGCGGCACGCGCGACGTGCAGGCCGAACACCTGCTGAAGGCCATCGAGACGGCGCTCGACCAGGTGCCGAACCTCGACGAGGACCGGATCCTGCGCCAGTTCCTCGGCGTGATCAACGCGACCGAGCGCACCAACTATTTCCTGCTCGACGCGAACGGCGAATCGAAGCCGTACCTGTCGTTCAAGTTCAATCCGGCGAAGGTGCCCGGCCTGCCCGAGCCGAAGCCGATGTTCGAGATCTGGGTGTACTCGCCGCGCGTCGAGGGCGTGCACCTGCGCGGCGGGCGCGTCGCGCGCGGCGGGCTGCGCTGGTCCGACCGCCGCGAGGATTTCCGCACCGAGGTGCTCGGGCTGATGAAGGCGCAGATGGTGAAGAACGTCGTGATCGTGCCGGTCGGCTCGAAAGGCGGCTTCGTCGTGAAGAACCCGCCGCCGCCGAGCGATCGCGAAGCGTGGATGCGCGAAGGCATCGCGTGCTATCAGACGTTCCTGCGCGGCCTGCTCGACCTGACCGACAATCTCGCCGGCAACACGATCGTGCCGCCGCCCGACGTGGTGCGGCACGATCCCGACGATCCGTATCTCGTCGTCGCGGCCGACAAGGGCACGGCCACCTTCTCCGACTACGCGAACGCGATCTCGCACGAATACGGCTTCTGGCTCGACGATGCGTTCGCGTCCGGCGGCTCGGTCGGCTACGACCACAAGAAGATGGCGATCACCGCGCGCGGCGCGTGGGAATCGGTGAAGCGGCATTTCCGCGAGATGGGCGTCGATACGCAGACGACCGACTTCACCGTGGTCGGCGTCGGCGACATGTCGGGCGACGTGTTCGGCAACGGGATGCTGCTGTCGCCGCATATCCGGCTCGTCGCGGCCTTCGATCACCGGCACGTGTTCCTCGATCCGAACCCCGACCCGGCGACGAGCTTCGCGGAGCGCGAGCGGATGTTCGCGCTCGAACGCTCGAGCTGGGCCGACTACGACACCTCCGTGATCTCGCAGGGCGGCGGCGTGTACGCACGCACCGCGAAGACGATCCCGCTGTCGCCGGCCGTGCAGGCCGCGCTCGGCATCGACGCGCAGGCGCTGCCGCCGACCGAGCTGATCCGCGCGATCCTGCAGGCGCCGGTCGACCTGCTGTACAACGGCGGCATCGGCACCTACGTGAAGGCCGCGCACGAAACCCACCAGCAGGTCGGCGATCGTGCGAACGACGCGGTGCGCGTGAACGGCGCGGACCTGCGCTGCAAGGTCGTCGGCGAAGGCGGCAACCTCGGCTGCACGCAGTTCGGCCGCATCGAGTTCGCGCAGCGCGGCGGGCGCATCAACACCGACGCGATCGACAACTCGGCGGGCGTCGATTGTTCGGATCACGAAGTCAACATCAAGATCCTGCTCGGCCTCGTCGTCACCGACGGCGAGATGACCGAGAAGCAGCGCAACACGCTGCTCGCGGAAATGACCGACGAAGTCGGGCTGCTGGTGCTGCGCGACAACTACTACCAGACACAGGCGCTGTCGATCGCGGGCCGCTACAGCGTCGAGCTGCTCGACGCCGAGGCGCGCCTGATGCGCTGGCTCGAACGCGCGGGCCGCCTGAACCGCGTGATCGAGTTCCTGCCGACCGACGACGAGATCGCCGAACGGCAAACCGCGAAACAGGGGCTGACGTCGCCGGAGCGCGCGGTGCTGCTCGCCTACAGCAAGATGTGGCTGTACGACGCGCTGCTCGAATCCGACGTACCGGAGGATCCGCTCGTCGCCGCGATGCTCGTCGACTATTTCCCGACGCCGCTGCAACAGCGCTTCAGCGAACCGATGCAGCGCCACCCGCTGCGGCGAGAGATTCTCGCGACGCACCTGACCAACGCGCTCGTCAACCGCGTCGGCTGCGCGTTCGTGCACCGGCTGATGGAGGAAACCGACGCGAAGCCGGGCGACATCGTGCGCGCCTGCATCATGGCGCGCGACGTGTTCGATCTCGATGCGGTGTGGCGCGATATCGACGCGCTCGACAACCGCGTCGCCGACGACGTGCAGGCGCGCATGTTCGTCGACGTCGCCCGGCTGCTGGAGCGCGCGGCGCTGTGGTTCCTGCGACACCTGCAGTCGGGCGCGGTCGCCGACGGCGGCGTCGCCGGCTTGATCGCGCGCTGCCGCGACGCGGTGCAGCGCCTCGCGCCGCAATTGCCGGCGCTGCTGCCGACGAGCGATCTCGAAGCGTTGTCCGAGCGGCAGCGCGTACTGGTGGACGCCGGCGTCGACAGCGCACTCGCCGGCCGCGTCGCGAACGGCGACATCTCGGCGGCGCTGCTCGACATCGCCGAAGTGGCCGCGACCTGCGATCGCAGCCTCGAGCTGGTCGCGGGCGTGTACTTCTCGCTCGGCACGCTGCTGAACTACCGGTGGATCGGCGAACGCGCGGCCACGCTGCCGGCGCCGACGCACTGGGACATGCTGGCGCGCGCGGCCGCGCTCGCGGAAATCGCGCGGCTCAAGCGCACGCTTGCCACCAGCGCGCTGGCGGAATCGGCCGACTCGACGGCGCCGGAGACGATCGTCCACGCGTGGCGCGAACGCCGCGAAGCCGCGCTGGAGCGCTACGAACATCTGCTCGCCGACCTGCGCGCGTCGGGTGGCGCGAGCCTCGCGGTGCTGCTCGTGATCGTGCGCGAGATGGCCGTGCTGGAACGCGCGTGACGGCTGACCGCGGCGTTACACCGTCGCGACCAGCAACTCTTCCGCGTTGTTCGGCGGACGCAGGCCGTCGGTACGATCGGCGAAGTAGCGGCGCGTGAGCGCCGCGGCCGACACATGCTCGGCTCGCGTGAAGCCAGCCTCCGTCGCGAGCGCGCGGATTTCCGCCGGTATGAAGAAGCTGATGAACGGCGTGCCGCTCGCGCGTGCGCCCTTCGCGGCCATTTCGAGCCCGGGGCGCACGTCCGGATCCGCATGCTCGAGCGGCAAGAGGAAAGTCATCGCGAACGTCGAACCCGGCGCGAGCGACGCGACTTCGCGTAGCGCCGCCGCGTTCGCGTCGCGCGTCAGGTACATGCTGACGCCGGTGGATACCACGACCGCCGGTTTGCCCGCATCGAAGCCCGCGCCAACGAGCGCGTCGCGCCACGACTGCTTCGCCTCGAAATCGACCGGCACGAACCGCAGCCAGTCCGGCACGCCGAAACCGAGCTCGGTCAGGCGGCGGCGCTTCCACGCCTGCGGCGCGGGCGGATCGACTTCGAAGACGGTCAAGCGCGACGCCATCTCGGGCCGGCGCTGCACGAAGCTGTCGAGTCCCGCGCCGAGGATCACGTACTGGCTCACACCCAGCGCGGCCTGCGCGACGACGAGATCCTCGATGAAGCGCGCGCGCGCGACGATCGATGCGCGAAACGGCCGCGTGAACTGCGGATCCATGTCGCCGCGCTGCTGCCAGCCGGGCGCCGGTGCAAGCAGGCGCAGGCCGACTTCATCGGCGAGCACGTGCGGCGGCGCATCGAGTTCGACGTGCAGCGCGCGCCACAGCGCGACGCGAGCGGCGGTGCTGTCGGGGGCGTCCTGATGGTTCTGATGGTCCTGATGGAGGTCGCTCATCGCCGCGGCCTCACTCACCCGACCCGCCCGGCGTGCCCGGCGCCTGCAGGCGCCACACGCGGCCGTCGGGGTCTCGCACGGTCATGTCCCGCGTGCCCCAGTGCGTATCCTCGAACGGCGTGACGACGTCGACGATCGGCTGCGGCCTGACCGACTGTTCGTCAGGCACCGTCAGCACGACCTGCATGTCCGGCGTCTCGCTCGTCGGCACTTCGGCGATGAACAGATACGGGCCGTCGCCGCGCCTCAGCTGGCCCGACGCATGATCGGTTTCGAATTCCAGCGTGAAGCCCAGCGCCTGGAAGAACTTCGCCGACTTGCCCCAATTGTGCGTCGTCAGGTACACGGCTTCGATTCGCCCGGATGACATGTCACTCCTCCTTGGTGGACGGCCCGGCTCCCGGTGGCGGAGCGGCCAGATACGCGCGCAATGCGTCGGCCACCAGCGCGGACAGCGACTGCTCCGTTTCGATGGCGCGATGCTTGACCTGCCGGATCAGGCTCAGCGGCAGGTACACGTTGAACTGCTTCACTTCTTCGTCGCTCATGATTACTAGTATGCTAGCAAAATAGCAAAAGTCAAACACGGAACGGAACCGGCGGCGTGGCGTGCGGCGGACGCCGACGCCGGCCATGCCGCCGCTCGCCACGCGCTCACATCATGTTGGCCCGCGCCACCACCCGCGCGAACAGCGCGTCGAGATCGAAGCCGGTCGTATCGATGCCGATCGTGTCGCGCAGGCACGCGCCCCACGCCGCCGCGTCGTCAAACGTGACGGTGCGCCCCGCGCCCGCCGCGTCGCGCAGCGTCAGCACGGTGTTGAACAGCGCCGCGCGGCCGTCAGGCAGTACGCGGCACGCGATCAGGTCGTTCACGAAGATCGATTCGGGATACGTCGACGTGAACCAGTTCGCGGCGTCGTAATCGATCCACTCGGCCCGCTTCAGCGAGAAGCGATAGGTCGTCTGCCAACCGTCCGGAATTTCGAACTGCATGTCGAATTCGCCGTCGACCGGCGCGCCGACCACGCGAAACGCGCCGTGCGGCGTCAGTTGCCGCGCGTCCGGCACGAAGCGCAGCGGCGCGGTCAGCGTCGCGCTGCCGAAGCCGATGTCCGCGAGCCACGTCGCGCCGTCGAGATCGATGCGCAGCAGCATGTGCGTCTGCGCGGTGACGACCTCGGGCGGCCGCATCCAGCGCACGCGCGCGATCAACGGCGTCACGCGGAAACCGATGTGCGTGAGCGCGGTGTAGAACAGCTTGTTGAGTTCGAAGCAGTAGCCGCCGCGGCGGTGCCCGATCACCTTGTCGATGATCGCCGGCAGGTCGAGCGCGACACGCGCGCCGGTCAGCGGATTGAGGTTTTCGAAGGGGATCGCCTGCGGGTGCAGCAGATGCAGCCGGCGCAGCACGTCAAGCGTCGGCTCGGCCGGGCCGTCGTAGCCGATGCGGGCGAAATAGCGCGGGAGGTCGAACGAGTCAGTCATGAACCGGCACCGGGAACGGGGAACACGCCACGATAGCATCGAGCGTAATCCCCATGTTGCGCGGGGCCTTCCCGGCGCGCCGCGTGCGGCTGCCTGCACCGCAGCGCGCGGCGCCGATAACGTTACGGCAGCAGCTTCAGCGCGGACGACGCAACCGCCGGCACCGAGATGCCCTGGCTCGTCGCGAACTGCACGGCCTGGCTGAGCGTCGACGTGAGCGACTGCAACTGGCCCGGCGCGCTTTGCGCGATATACGACGCGGCCTGCATGTTTTGCGGATTCAGGCCCGCCTGCAGCAGCGATGCGGCGCTGGTCGAACCGAGACTGCCGAGCCCCGACTGCAGCTGCGAGTACTGCGTGAGGCCCTGGCCGAGCGATGCAAGGCCGTTGCTGAACGCCTGCTTGTCGACCTGGCCATGCGTCGCACCGCCGCTCGCGAACGCCTGGCCGAGCGCCTGCGACACCGACTGCTGCGCGCCGCCCATCTGCGACAGCGCGGCCGGCGTCAATGCGTTGCCGCCGCCGAGCAGGCCGGCGGCCTGCTGCGCCTGCCCGGCCGCGCCGGTGAGCCCCATCGCCGACGCGAGCGACGACTGGCCGGCCAGCACCTGCTGGTTCGCGCCGACGTACGCCTGCAGCAACTGCGCGACGCCGCCCTGCGACGGCGCGGCCTGCTGCTGCCCGCCGCCGAGCAGCGACGATCCGATCGATTGCAGGTCGAGTTGCGCATGCGCGGTGCCGTTGACCCCCAGCAGGATGCCGAATGCGATGCCTGCCGATGCCAGGTGCTTGCCCGTCGCGCGAATGTGCTTCATCTGTTTCCCTCGTGCCCGAATTATTGAGGCAGATATTGTTGAAGCGCGTCGCGCGCCGCCGCAACGACTGAAACACATCGAAACGAAATCGCGCGCCGCGGCCGCTTGCAATTCCGCCGCCGCTCCGGCTCGCCGCGCGCATTCGTCCGCATTTGCCGCGCGATCTCGACGGTGCATCGGGATTCGTTCCTTGCCCGCATCAATATCGCTGGTTGCGGGCCGCCCGGGATCGCGGCCGCCGCGTGCGTCAGGCAGCCATCCAGGCCGGCAGCCGCCGGCCGACCCAGTCGGCTGCCTGCTCGTAGCCGCGCGCGAGCTGCAGCACCGCGAGATCCGCGCGCGGCCGGCCGATCAGCTGCATCCCCATCGGCAGCCCCGCGTCGTTGAAGCCGACCGGCACGCTGATCACCGGGCAGCCGGCCAGCGTCCACGGCACGACCGTTTCCATCCAGCGGTGGTAGGTATCCATCGCGCGGCCCGCGATTTCCTTCGGCCAGCGCTGCTCGACGTCGAACGGGAACACCTGCGCGGTCGGCGCCGCGATGAAGTCGTAGCGATCGAAGAAGCTCAGCACGGCCTGATGCCACGCGGTGCGCTCGATGCTCGCGTCGAACACCTCGGCAGCCTGCATCGCGAGCAGCCCTTCGACCTCGTAGATTGCCTCGGGCTTGAGCAGCGCACGGCGTGCCGGGTCGCGATAGTGCGCGAGCAGCCCGCCGCCGGACAGCAGATGCCGATGCGCGAGCCACAGACGCCAGATCCGGTCGGGCGCGAACGCCGGCAGCGCCGCATCGACGTCACAGCCGATCTCGCGCAGCGTCGCGAGCCCCTTTTCGCACTGCGCGAGCACGCCCGGCTCGGTCGCGAGATAACCGTTCCAGTCGCCGACCCACGCGATGCGCTCGCCGCGCAGGTCCTTGTCGAGCGACTTCGTGAACACCGCAGGGTCTTCCGCGAGCGACAGCGGATCGTTCGGGTCGTAGCCCGCCTGGATCGACAGCAGGTGCGCGACGTCGCCGACCGTGCGGCCCATCGGCCCTTCGATGCCGAGCTGCTGGATAAACACGTCGACGGCCGGCCAGCGCGGCACGCGGCCCTGCGACGGACGCAAGCCGTAGATGTTGCAGAACGCGGCCGGATTGCGCAGCGAGCCACCAAAGTCGCTGCCGTCCGCAACCGGCAGCATGCGCGCGGCGAGCGCCGCCGCGGTGCCGCCGCTGCTGCCGCCCGCGCTTTTCGTCAGGTCGTACGGATTGCGCGTCGCGCCGTGGACCTCGTTGAACGTGTGCGAGCCGAGACCGAACTCCGGCGTGTTGGTCTTGCCGATGAAGATCGCACCCGCCGCGCGCATCCGCCCGACACCGACCGAGTCGGCCTGCGGCACGTGATCGCGGAAGATCGGCGAGCCGTAGGTCGTCCGCAACCCTTTCGTCATCGCGAGATCCTTCGGCGCCTGCGGCATCCCGTGCAGCCAGCCGTGATATTCGCCGCGGGCGAGCGCCGCGTCCTTTTCCGCGGCTTCGGCGAGCAGCGTGGCGCGATCGCGCAGCGAGACCAGCGCGTTCACCGCACCGTTCACGCGCTCGATGTGATCGAGATACGCACGCATCGTCTCGACGCAGGAGACCGCCTTGCTGCGGATCGCCGATGCGAGCTCGCCGGCCGACAGGCGCACGATCGGGTCGACGGTGATGGAAGCGGGGGCGAGAAGCTGCGGGGCGCCGTGCGGCATGCGAGGTCTCCTGGAATCGGAACAGAATGGCGGGCCGCGGGTGGCCGCACTCCGTCCCGAGCGGCCGGCAATGGGCCTGGAATGGGCGGGAGGGGCCGCGCCGCGACCGATGCTCTACTCTACGCGACGCCCGATGGCCGACCTTCGATATTTTCCGCCGCGATTCATTGAAGATCCGACTAAATCGGCACGCCGCCCGGGAGGACCGGAGCGGCCGACCGGCTGATGAAAACGTTTATGCGCATAAACTTAAATTTCTTATATTTCTAATAGGCGCGACACAACGCGACGGCCGGCGTTGACGGCATTTTTACGTGGCCGCCCGATCTCTTTAGATCGAGCGATCCGGCGGCGCGCTACGCTGGAAACATCTCGATTCCGGAGCATCTTCCATGCTCAAGCTGCTGGTTCCTGTCGGTCATTCGCCCCGTTCGCTGCAGGCGGTCCGCCACGCGACCTTCCTGTATCGCGAACGCTGCGCGTCGGAGATCGTGCTGATCAACGTACAGCCGCCGCTCGAAGCGACGCGGCTCGAGGCGTTTCACCCGCTGTCGCGGCTGCGCTCGATCGAGGACAAGTTCGCGTGCGACGATCTGGCGATGGCCGAGCGGGTGCTGCGGGAAGCCGGAGTCCGGTACAGCGTGGTGAAGAAGGTCGGGCCGGTGGCCGACACGATCGCGGCCGTCGCGGCCGAGACGGGCTGCGACGAAATCGTCGTCGTCGCGCCGCGGCACGATCCGGTTCATACGATGTTGTCGATGTTCCGCCGCAGCGTGATGAGCCGGCTCGTGCGGATTTCGAATGTGCCGGTGACGGCGGTGCGATAAGCGGCTGATCGCAGCGGCGTCGCCGCCGAGTTGTGCGGCACCGCGCCGTCGACCTCGATGCGCACCGGCGCGACGTGGTCGTCATGGACCCGCTCAGGCGGGTCGTTTCATTGGAGTCGACGCGACGATGCGTCCAGCACGGTGCAAAGCCGTCGTGTGCCGTGTACCGATACTGCGACGCGCACACGTGCGCCGTCGCATAGCACCGACCTGCTTACTGGATGGCCTTGCGCCAGAACACGAGATAGGCCGCCACTGAAGACGCGCCCAGCAGGATGACCCACAACGGCGCCATGCTGATCAGGACCGAAGAGACGTTAAGCATTTGGATTCCTCACTATTTCGATAGCGATGTTCAACATGTACCGCTGCGTTCGGAACCGCTGCGCCCATCGCTTGCCGCGCATCGCGTTCCGCCAGAACATGCATTCATGCTATCGCTTCGCCCCGTAGCGCGACCGTCTCGCCCTGCCCGCACCCTGACATTCGTCAAACTCGCATCGATTGCGCGCCGGTCCGGCCAAACACCGCCCCTTTCCCCGCCGCGATGGGCAAAGACAGGACGCGATCACGTCGGCCAGCGGACATTTCAGCAGACGATTACCCGGGGAAGCCCCAATGCTTCGCACAACGTGTCCGCGTTACGCTTGAGCGACGAGGAGACGAATCATGAGACGAGTGGTACATATCGCTTTTTTCGCGCTGCTGGCCTACCTGATCGGCGATCGGGCGCTGCTGCATGCGCAAGGCCGCGACGCCAGTCCGACGGCGTGCTCGCAAGGCGCCGAGCAGGTGAAATACGACGCGCTCAGCCGCGGCTTCGGCAACGCGGCAGCCAGCAGCCAGAGCGAGGCATTCATGTCCGGCTGCCTCGTGAGCGGGCGCGGCAATCAGGATGCCGCGATCGCGGCGCGTTGAGATCGAACAGGCGCCGCCGTGTCGGCTGCGCCCGTGTCGCGCCGCGTGGCCGGGAGCGGTCGCGACCGGCGCTTTCCGTCCTTGGTGCTCCGCGCGACCGGCCCTGACCTGCCGGTAGCCGGCAATACGCCGTCAATGCCGCGCTCGACGAATCGATGAGCGGCCCGCGCGACACTTCAAGCAAGTCCATCCCTTAGCGGCCGGGGCAAAATCGACTGCCAACGCCCATCGATATCCCAATTCGGATGCGCCCGTTCACGCACGCGCCGTCCACCCAACTTCCCCTATCCTCGCTGCCCGCGCGCCGCCGGTAGCGGCTTTCCGCTGCGCTGGGCTGCGCGACCGAAACCCATTCCGCCCGGGCACGCCGATTGCGACTTCCCTGTCCTTCCTCACGGGGCCGCCGCCAACATGAACGACCAAGAGTCCATCGATTCCGCACAACCTCGTCCGTCCGCGACGATGTGGCTCCGGCGCCTCGGACCGGGCCTCGTCACCGGCGCCGCCGACGACGATCCTTCCGGCATCGGTACCTATTCGCAGGCGGGCGCACAGTTCGGCTTCGAACTGCTCTGGTCGCTGCTGCTGACCTATCCGCTGATGACGGCCATCCAGCTGGTCAGCGCGCGCATCGGCCGCGTGACGGGCAAGGGCCTCGCGTCGAACATGCGCACGCACTATCCGCCGTGGCTGCTCTATGGCACCGTCGCGCTGCTGACCATTGCGAACGTGATCAACATCGCGGCCGACCTGTCGGCGATGGGCGCGGCGGTCAAGTTGCTGCTGCACGGCCAGCAAGAGCTTTATGTCGTCTGCCTGGGCGGCGTGTCGGTCGTGCTGCAGATTTTCGTGCCATACGACCGCTATGCCCGCCTCCTCAAATGGACCGCGCTGACCCTGCTCGCCTATGTCGCCGTCGCGCTGATCGTGCCCGTCCCGTGGCGCGAGGTCGGCCGTGCGATCGTGCTGCCGCATATCCAGTTGAACGCCGCCTACCTGACGACGATCATCGCCGTGCTCGGCACCACGATCAGCCCTTATCTGTTTTTCTGGCAGGCCTCGCAGGAAGTCGAGGAATTGCGCGCGGCGCCGAACCAGCAACCGCTGCGAAGCATGCCGCACCAGGCGCCCGCGCAGTTGCGGCGGATCAGCGTCGATACCTGGGTCGGCATGGGCGTGTCGAACCTCATCGCGTTCTTCATCACGCTGACGGCCGCGGCGACGCTGCACATGCATCACATCGACGTGAAGACGTCGGCGGATGCCGCACGGGCACTCGAGCCCGTCGCCGGGCACTTCGCGTACGTGTTGTTCGCGCTCGGGATCATCGGCACCGGCCTGCTGGCGCTGCCGGTTCTCGCGGGATCCGCCGCCTATGCGGCCGCGGGCACCTTTCGCTGGCGCAACAGTCTCGCGTTGCGGCTGGGCGTCGCGCCCGAGTTCTACGCCGTGATCGCATTGGCGATCATCGGCGGCGTCGCGATCACGTTCATGCATTTCGACCCGATCCGGGCGCTCTACTGGAGTGCGGTCATCAACGGCGTGACGGCCGTGCCGATCATGTTCGTGATGATGCTGATGGCCGGCAGCAGGCGCATCATGGGCGAATTCGCCGTCAGGGGCGTGCTGGCATGGGGCGGCTGGCTCGCGACGCTCGCGATGGTGATCGCGGCGATGGGCGTGTTCGTGCCGGGCTGAACCACACCGCCGCACCGCCCTGCCGGCGCTTCGCATCGCCGGATCAACCGGCATCGCACGGTGTACGCGCACCGCGAACGCATGCCGCCGGATGGAAGGAGGACGCATCGTGACGAAGAAAACCGCCGGATCGGCACGGCTGCCGACCTGCGACCAGCGCGCGCACATTCTCGCCAACCTGCGCAGCCGCAAGATGGCGCGCTCGATACACACCTATACGCGCGGCAGCGCCGAGCGCTTCTACGCATGGCTGGCGGACCATCGATCCGGCACCTTGCCCGACGGTCCCGCGATATGGATCGGCGGCGATTGCCATCTCGGCAATCTGGGGCCCGTCGCGTCGAAGACGGGTGAAGTCGCCGTGCAGATTCGCGATCTCGACCAGAGCGTGATCGGCAATCCAGTCCACGATGTGCTGCGCCTGGGATTCTCGCTCGCCACCGCGGCGCGCAGCTCCGATCTGCCCGGCATCATCACGTGGCGGATGATCGAGGCGCTCATCGACGGATACGAGCAGGCGTTCGACAGCCGGCGCCGCGACGAACTCAGCCACATGCAACGCCCGACCGAGGTGAAGATCGCGATGAAGGCGGCGCTGCATCGCTCGTGGCGGAAACTCGACCGGCAGACGATCAGGAACACCACGCCGCACATCCCGTTGGGCAAACGCTTCTGGCCGCTGTCGGAACGGGAGCGGACCGCCATCCACACCCTGTTCGAATCCGCACCGGTTTCCACGATCAGCGCCGCGCTCAGCCGCGCGGCACGCAGCGACGCCAGCATGAAGGTGCTCGACGCCGCCTTTTGGGTGAAGGGCTGCAGCTCGCTGGGCCGGCGCCGCTTCGCGGTGATGCTCGATATCGACGACGCGTGTTCCGATGGCCATCCGCCCTACCTGATCGACATCAAGGAAGCCACGGCCGCCAAGGCGCCGAAACAACCGGGGGTGCGCATGCCGCGCGATGCCGCACAACGGGTGCTGGAAGGCGCGCGGCACGTGTCGCCGATGCTGGGAAGCCGGATGTGCGCGGCGCGCCTCGACGGGCGCTCCGTCGTCATGCGCGAATTGATGCCGCAGGATCTGAAACTGGACGCGGAACGGCTGTCGGAGGCTGACGCGGTGAAAGTCGCACGATACCTTGCGCTGGTGGTCGGCCGCGCGCATGCCGCACAGATGGACAACACGACGCAACGCGCGTGGCGCGCCGAGTTGCGTCGCCAGCGTCCGAAGACCCTCGACGCGCCTTCATGGCTGTGGCAAAGCATCATCGAACTGATGGCCGCGCATGAACAAGCGTATCTCGAACATTGCCGGCGCCATGTGCTCGGCAAGGCCGTCCGCTGAATCGACGCACCGGTCGTGCGCCGCGAACGATCCGCGCGATCAGCCACTCTGCGGGCGAATCACCAGCTCGTTGAATCCGGTGCCCGCATCGGGTTCACGGGAGAAACGATGCGCGGGCAACAGCACGAGCAGTATCTCGGCGGTCGTACGCACCACGCAGCCGCTCGCGACGTGCCCGCCCGATACGCGGCCTTGCGCGTCGGAAACCGACATATGCAGGTGCGCACCGTCCGGCGAGACCGAACCGGCCAGCGTCAGGATTTCGAGGTCGCCGCGCAGTTCGGTCGGCGAGTCGACGCCGGCAAAGCGCAACTGCGCGACGTTCAGGCTGCCGATGCCCTGAATCACGAATGCGGCATGTGCGCCCAGCCCGCGCAACGCGTGCTCGATGGCGGCGCGCAGATCGTCGCCGGGGGAAAGACGCAGAGGATGGGCTTGCATGGTCGATCACCTGCTGGTGGAGGCGTGGGTTTCGACAAAGCGTACGTTCGACCAGGCAATCCGGCAAGCCGCCTCGCGCGAAAACGAACAAGGCCCGGACATCGTCCGGGCCTTCGGTATCAGCCGTGGCAGCCGTTGCAGCCGGTCGCGCTTATGCTTCCAGCGCCTCCAGCACCTTGCCCTTCGTCTCGATCCCGACGAAGTGGACAGTCAGCGCCGCGATCAGCGGCACGATGCCGATCAGGTAGAACGCCGGCGCGAGGTTGCCGCCGATGATCGCGTGCGGCACGATCATCGGCGCGGCGAACGATGCGATCTTCAGCCATGCGCTGCCGAGCCCGCAGCCGGACGCGCGGATGCTCGTCGGATACTGCTCCGGCGTATAGACGTACGCCGTGATGAAGCCCGATGCCATCAGCCCCAGCGACAGCGAGCAGAAGATCGCGACGACATACACCGACGATGCGTGATAGACGCCCGCAAGCGCCAGCGACAGCGCGCACAGCACGAACGACCAGACGATCACCGGCTTGCGGCCGAGCTTGTCGACGAGCAGCGCCGACGCGAGCGAACCGAGCACGCCCATCACCGAGCCGATCACCGCGAGATTCAGCGCGAGCTGCAGCGGCGCATGATAGAAGTTCTTGTAGATCGTCGGCAGCCACGTGGACAGACCATACTGGATGAACCCGCAGGTCGCCCACAGCGTCGCCACCGCGAGCGTGCGCTTGCGATACGCGGCGCTGAACAGGTCACTCATCCGGCGCTTCGGGTGCTGGCGCACCATCTCGTCGAACGCGGCCGCTTGCGTCGCCGGCGGCAGCTCGCCGCGCACCGACGCTTCGAACACGCCGACCGCACGCCCCGCTTCCGCGAGCCGCCCGCGCGACGCGAGCCAGCGCGGCGATTCCGGCACAAGGCGCGTGAGCACCAGCGCGAGAATCAGCGGCAGCCCGCCGACGAAGTACATGATTTCCCAGCCGAACCGCGGCACGAGCCACGCGCCGAGCGCCATCGACACCAGCAGGCCGATCGGGAACACGATCTCGTACAGCAGCACGAAGCGGCCGCGGCCGTGCGCACGCGTGATCTCGTTGATGTAGGTCGCGGCGACCGGCAGCTCGCCGCCCAGCCCGAGCCCCTGCAGGATCCGCAGCAGCACGAAGATCTCGAACGTCGGCGCGAAGCCGCACGCGATGCTGGTGACGCCGATCACGGCGGAACTCCACGCGATCGCCTTCACGCGGCCATGCTTCTCCGCGAGCGCGGGAAACAGGAACGCGCCGATCAGCTGGCCGATCGCGCCGGACGCGATCAGCATGCCGATCTGCGTGGGCGACAGCCCCCACTTGTGAATCAGCAGCGGCAGCGTCGCCGCGATCGTGATCACGTCGAAGCCGTCGAAGAACGTCGCGGTGCCGATCAGCACGCGCGCGCGGATCTGCATCGCGTTGGCCGGAAGCCGCTCGAGCCGCGCGATGATCGCGCCGGGCGTGGAGGCGGCAGCTTCCATCGTGGCCCTGCCGGCCACGACGTTGTCGAAAGTGCTCATGCGGGGAGTCTCCTGGATCGTTTCGCCGGTCAGGCAAGCGCTTTGGTCGTGTCCGCCAGGGCTTCCGTATCCACTGCCCGGCCCTGGTTCATCCACTTGCGTGCGAGCTTCAGCTCGCGTGCGTTGTTGATGGCGATGACACCTCTCACATGTCCATCGCCCAAGAAAAACAGCGTCGCGCGGCGCGCGGCGAGATCGCCGCGCACGACGAGCTGCGCATCGGCCGGCAGATCGCCGAGGATCTGCAGGTTCACGTCGTACTGATCGGACCAGAACCACGGAATTTCCGCATACGGCGCACGCACGCCGAGCACGGCCTTCGCGGCCGCGATCGCCTGGTTCTGCGCGTTCGCCCACGATTCGAGCCGCACGCGCCGCTTCAGCCAGCCGTTGTGATGGTTCGCGACGTCGCCGCACGCGAAGATCGCCGGGTCGCTGGTCGCGCCGAATTCGTCGACGACGATGCCGTCGTCGAGCGCCAGCCCCGCGTCGCTCGCGAGCGACGCGTTCAGCGCGAGGCCGATGCCGGCCACCGCGAAATCGGCGTCGATCGTCGTGCCGTCGGCCAGCGTCGCGCGCACCTTCGATGCGTCGTCCGGCTGCGCGTCGAGCGATGCGAGCGCCGCGCCGAGACGCACGTCGACACCGTTCGCGCGATGCAGGTCGAGCAGGAAGTCCGACACGATCTGCGGCACCGAGCGCCCGCACAGACGTGGCGCGCCTTCGACGACGACGGCCTCGACACCGAGCTTGCGCGCGGTCGCCGCGACCTCGAGGCCGATCCAGCCGCCGCCGATCACGAGCACGCGCCGGCTCGCACGCAGCTTCTCGCCGAGCGCGGCCGCTTCGTCGAGCGTGCGCAGGTAGTGCAGGTTCGACGTCTTGACGAGCGCATCGGGCAAGCGGCGCGACGTGCCGCCGGTCGCGATCACGAGGCGGTCGTATTCGATCTCGCGACCGCTTTCGGTCTTCACCACGCGGCGCGCACGGTCGATCGACGCCGCGCGTTCCGGCTGCCATGCCTCGACGTTCAGCGTGTCGAATTCGTCCGGGCGCACGACGCGCACGGTCTCGATGTCGGCTTCGCCGGCCAGCACGGCCTTCGACAGCGGCGGACGCTCGTACGGCAGGTGCGGCTCGTCGGCGATCATCACGAGGCGGCCCGCGAACCCTTCCGCGCGCAGCGTCTTCAGCACCCAGCCGGCGGCCTGGCCGCCGCCGATCACGACGACCGTACCGGGCGCGGGCTGCTCCTGTGTGTTCGCTTCGGTCATGATTTGCGCTCCGTCATGAACTTGCCTTCCGGTGCCTTCGCGTTCTTCTGCCGGCGCGTGTTGCCGTCGAGGCCGCCGTCGACGGCCCATTCGGCGAACACGGTCGGGCCCGGTTCGAATTCGCGCGGCTGCCATTCCGGTGTCAGCACGTCTTCATCCGCGTAATACTCGATCAGCGCGCCGGCCGGATTCTGGAAGTACCAGAAGTACGCGGACGACACCGGGTGACGCCCCGGGCCGAGCTGCGTTTCCCAGCCGCAGCGATCGATGTGCATGCCGCCGCCGAACACTTCATGGATGTCGCGCACGGTGAACGCGACGTGGTTCAGGCCGCGCTTGCCATTCGGCAGCGCGAGCAGGAACAGGTCGTGGTGACCGCCGTGCGGCGCGCAGCGCATGAACGCGCCGCGGCCCGGATAGCGGTCCGACGTCTCGAAGCCGAGCAGCTCGTGATAGAACTTTTCCTGCGCGTCGAGGCAGTCCGTGAAGAACACGACATGCCCGACCTCGACCGGCTCGGCGCGCGCATAGATCGGGCTCGGCTGGTCGACGCGCGCCGTCTGGCCCCACACGTTCGACGGCGAGCCGGTGATGTCGAGCGCGCGCTTGCGCGTCACCTCGATACGGATCGCCATCCCGTTCGGATCGATGCAGCCCACCGCATCGTCCTGTGCGTAATAGCCGGGCTGGCCGGCCAGCTTCGTGCGCAGCGCGTCGAGTTCCTGCCGCGTCGCGACGCCCCACGTGACTTCACGCAGCGTCGGCCCCGCTTCGAACGCGGGCGGCAGCGACGGATCGTCGGCCTTCACGACCAGCACGGTGCAGCCGTTCATCGTCTCGAAACGTGCGCGCGTGTCGTCGTGCGCGACTTCCTTCAGCCCCCAGTCGGCGAAAAAGCGCCGGCACGTCGCGAGGTCGTCGACACCGTACGTGATCTGCTCGATACCCAAGATGCTCATTGCGTCATTCCCCTTCGCTCAGTTCGCCCACGGCAGCGGCGCGTCGTTCAAGCCCCAGTAGAGGCTCTTCTGCTGCATGTACTCGCGGATCCCGAGACGTCCCTTCTCGCGGCCCATCCCGCTCTCCTTCCAGCCCGAGAACGGCGTGGAGATCGAGAACAGCTTGTACGTGTTGATCCACACGGTGCCCGTCTCGAGCGCACGCGCGATGCGCCAGGCGCGCTTGTAGTCGCGCGTCCAGATGCCGGCGGCGAGGCCGAACACGCTGTCGTTCGCCTGCGCGATCAGCGACGCTTCGTCGTCGAACGGCATCGCGACGAGCACCGGCCCGAAGATTTCTTCCTGGCAGATGCGGGCGCTGTTCGGCAAGCCTTCGAGAATCGTCGGCTGGTAGAAGAAGCCGTCCTCGCGCCCGTCGCCCGACGGCCGCTCGCCGCCGCACAGCAGGCGCCCGCCTTCCTCCAGCCCGAGCGCGACGTAGCGCTCCACCGATTCGCGATGCTTCGCGCTGATCAGCGGGCCCATCTGCGTGTCGGGCCGCGTCGGGTCGCCCACGCGCAGCTTGCGTGCGCCGGCGACCAGCCGCTGCATGAATTCGTCGTACACCGCGCGCTGCACGAACAGCCGCGAACCCGCGATGCAGGCCTCGCCCGACGAGCTGAAGATGCCGTACAGCACGCCGTTGACCGCATGATCGAGATCCGCGTCGTCGCACACGATCGTCGGCGACTTGCCGCCGAGTTCCAGCGACACGGGCATCAGCTTTTCCGCCGCGATGCGCGCGATGCCGCGGCCCACTTCGGTGCCGCCGGTAAATGACACCTTCTTCACGAGCGGATGACGGACCAGCACGTCGCCGATCACCGAGCCCTTGCCCGGCAGCACGCTCAGCACGCCCTTCGGCACGCCGGCCTCCTCGCAGATGCGAGCCAGCGCGAGCGACACGAGCGGCGTGACTTCGGCCGGCTTGAGCACCACCGCGTTGCCGCCGGCGAGCGCCGGGGCCAGCTTCTGCGCATCAGACGCGATCGGCGAGTTCCACGGGGTGATCGCCGCGATCACGCCGATCGGCTCGTGCACGCTCATCGTCAGGTAGTCGCCGCGTGACGGCGTCAGTTCTTCGTCGAGCGTCTCGAGGCATGCCGCGAAATAGCGGAACGTATTGGCCGCGCTCGCGACCAGCACGCGCGTCTCGCCGATCGGCTTGCCGTTGTCGCGGCGCTGCAGGTTCGCGAGCGCCTCGTGACGCTGCATGATCAGGTCGGCGATCCGGTACAGCACCAGCGCGCGCTGGTGCGGCTTGAGTCCGGCCCAGTCGGCGCGACGCCATGCGGCGTCGGCGGCCACGACGGCGTCGGCCGCGTCTTGCGCGTTCGCCGTCGATACTTCCAGGTTCGGCGACTGGTCGGCCGGATAGATGCTCGTGTAAGGCGCACCGCGGCCGCGCCGCCACTCGCCGCCGATCAGGATGTCGCCGTTGGGTACGAGGCTCGTATCGAATGGAGTCATGTCACAAGTCCCACAAATCTGTCTCTGCCAGCCGCCCGCGCCGTGGCGCAGGCGGCCGTTCTATGGCCCGAATGGCCCGAATGACCGGAATGGCCGCGTCGTCCGCTCAGATCACGCAGCGGGCCGCGCGGTTGCGCAGCGCGCGGATCGCGCAGTACGCGGTCAACGCGGACGTCTTCGGGTTGTCGGGCAACGGCTTGCCGCTCATTTCGAGCGACATCTCGCCGAATGCGCCGCGTGCGGTGATGCGGTGCACGTTGCGCGTGACGGCCGGATCGGCGATCAGGCGCACGCGCGTCGCGTCGAGGCCGAGGCCCGCGAGCGCGACGGTTGCCGCGACGTTCGCGTTCTTCGGATACAGCCGCGCGGCGTCGCGTGCGGTGCCTTCGAAGATGACCTTCTCTTCGGTCATCGCACGCAGGTCGCACGATTCCTCGGCGGGTGTGCCGAGCCAGCCGAGCGGCGGCTTGCGGCCGACGTACAGCACCTCGTCGAGGCCGCCCTGCTTCGCCGACGCCAGCGCATCGATCCCGCCGATCGCGCCGGACAACAGCGTCAGCGTCGCGTCGCCTTCGTCGGCGGCCCGCGACAGCACGTCGAGCAGCGCGAGATCGGACAACGCGCCGATCGACGCGACCGCGCAGTCGGTGCCGGCCTTCAGCAGCGGCACGACGTGATCGACGAGCGCGCTGTGACCCGCGCATTCGAGCGCGAACTCGGGACGGCGGGCCAGCGCGTGGACCGACGACACGACCTCAACCGCACCGCCAAGCTCACGCTGCACCGCGTCGCGCTGGTGCTCCGGCACGATCACGTGCGCGACGCGCAACGATGCATCGTGCTCAACCGCGTGATACACGGCCGCACCGATCGCGCCGAAGCCGATCATCGCGACGTCGACGGGCGCATGCCCGTGTGCGTGTCCGTTACGCATATTGCCGCTCCGACGGCTCTTCCTTCTTCACCGGCGGGCCCGCGAAGTTCGATGCGAACGCGCCGACCGACAGCATGTCGACCTCGACCATCACCGGGCCTTCCTTCGCGATCCCTTCGCGCACGATCGCTTCGGCCTGGTCGAGCGACGTGATCCGGTAGTGCGTGAGGCCGAAGCTCGCGCAGAACTGCGCGAAATCGGGCTGGTGCAGCTGCACGAAGCAGCGACGGCCGCCGTACTGCGCGTCCTGGATGTTGCGGATCACGCCGTAGCACTGGTCGTTCATCAGCACGATCATCACGTTCGCGTTTTCCTGCACGGCCGTCACGAGCTCGCCGACGTTGACCATCAGGCCGCCGTCGCCGACCAGGCAGACCGTCTTCGCGGCCGAGCCGGCCAGCGCCGCGCCGATGCCCATCTGGATGCCCTGGCCGATGCCGCCGCCGAGCGCATGCACGCCCGCGCGCGGTTCGAAGATCTTCAGCAGGCGGTTGCCCCACGTGCTGTTCGAGATCGTCACGTCGCGCACCCAGTTGTAGTCGCGGCCGACCGCCCCTTGCAGCGTGTCGACGAGCTTCTTGTAGGGCCCAAGGCCTTCCGCCACGCTGGCGACGGCCTGCTCGCGCGCCGCCGCGAGATCGAGCGCGAATTGCGGATCGACGGACAGGCGGCCTTCGAGGCGATCGGCCAGCTCGGCCAGCACGCGCTTCGAGTCGCCATGCACGAACAGCTCGTTGCGATAGCCGCGGTTGTCGGCAAGCGCATCGGCGTCGACGCGGAACAGCGGCTGCGGGAGCGCGAGCTTGTACTTCAGCGTCTCGTTGCCGCGCAGGCGCGAACCGACCACGACGAGCGCGTCGCAGGTCTTGTAGAACGCCTCGACGGACGCATGCACGTTGAACGCACCGAGCGTCGCCGGATGATCTTCCGGCAGCACGCCGCGGCCCTGCACGCTCGTCACGACGCCAAAGCCGAGCTTCACCAGCCGTTCGACTTCCGCCCGCGCATGGCGCGCACCGCCGCCGAGCCACAGCAGCGGACGGCGCTTGGCCGCCAGCGCGTCGGCGAGCTTCGCGACGCGTGCGTCGTCGTGCTCGCGCACCGCGACGTGCGCCGGCGCGAGGTCTTCCGGCCATTCGATTTCGGCGGCCTGGATGTCGATCGGAATCTCGACCGACACGGGGCCCGTCGGCGCGGTCTGCGCGATACGCACCGCTTCGCGGATCGTCGGCAGCACGGTTTCGACGGTGCGCACGCGGAACGCGGCCTTCGAGATCGCGTCGAGCATCGTGAGCTGGTCCGGCGCTTCGTGGATGTAGGCCAGGTCCTGGTCGAGGTACGGCGTCTCGATCTGCCCCGTGATGTGCAGCAGCGCGGTGCCTGCCGTCAACGCCTCGACCATCGCGCCGGCCGCGTTGCCCGCCGCCGTGCCGGTGCTCGTGAACGCGACGCCGAGGCCGCCCGACACGCGGGCCAGGCCGTCGGCCATGTTCACCGCGCCCGCTTCACCGCGCGCGCCGACATACCGGATGTTGCCGCGCGAGTTGATCGCGTCGAGGATCGGCATGTTGTGGATCGAGATGACACCGAATGCGGTTTTGACGTCGCACTGCTCGAGAAAGGCGGCAATCAGCTCGCCAACCGTGGTTTTTTTAGACATGGCGTGCAAAGCCTCCAGAAACGTCGATATGGCTGCCCGTCGTGTAGGACGACAGATGCGTTGCGAGATAAAAAAGTGCCCAGGCTGCCTCGTCGGGCTTGCCGAAGCGGTTCAGCGGAATGTTCTTCTTGCGGGCGAGCGTGCCCGTCCAGTCTTCCCAGCTTTCGCCGGCCTGCGCCTGCGCTTCGTAGCGGCGGCGCCACTGACCCGACTCGACAATGCCGATCAGGATCGAGTTCACGCGGATGCGCTGCGGCGCCAGTTCGGTCGCGAGCGACTTCACGAGGCTCAGCACGCCCGCACGCGCCGACGACGTCGCGACCATGTGCGGCTCCGGCTGCAGCGCGAGCAGCGAGTTCACGCAGGTGATCGTCGGCGCCTGCGCGTCGCGCAGCAGCGGCAGGAACGCGCGCGTCGGGCGGATGATGCTGAAGTACTTCAGTTCGAGCTCTTCGCGCCATGCGTCGTCGGTCGTGTCGGCGAAGGTCGACACGCGGCCCTGGCCCGCGTTGTTGACCAGCATGTCGGCGCGGCCGAAGCGCTCGGACACGGCCTGCGCGAACGCGGCCACGTCGGCTTCGTCGAGCACGTTGCAACGCACGGCGAGCAGTTGCGCGCCCGGGTATTTCTCGCCGAGCATCGCTTCGGCGCGCGCGAGGCGTTCGCCGTCGCGGCCGCAAATCGCGACCGACGCGCCGGCCTGCAGGAACCGTTCGGCGGTCGCGAGGCCGATGCCGGACGAACCGCCCGTCACCACCGCCACCTGCCCGGTCAGATCGATCTCAATCATCGGAGTCCTAAAGCCTTCAGAAACGTGTGCTCGTCATCCGAGCGGTAATTGAGCCGCCGCGACAATTCCGCCGCCGCGCGCTGCACCTTGTCGAACAGGCCATCGGCGATCAATGCCGCGTCGATTTCCGGCCGCGGCACCGTCACCGTGATGCACGCGACGATCTTCTGCGTGTCGTTGCGCACCGGCGCCGTGACCACCGAGATACCGCGCTCGAACGACGAATTGCTGATGCCGTAGCCGCGCAGCGCATCCTCGCGGATCACTTCGTACAGCGCGTCGACCGTTTCCGGCGTCGCGCTCGTCATCCGGCTCAGCGTGCCTTCCGGATACAGCGCCCGCAGCTCCTTCAGCGACAGGTCGCCCATCAGCACGTGGCCGTGGGTCGTCGCATGCGCGGGCAGCCGCGTGCCGACGTTCACGCGAATCGCGCTGAACACCGGCGACTGGCACTGTGCCTTCGCGACGAACACCACGTCGCGGCCATCGCGGATCACGATGTGCGTCGTGAAGCCGGTCGCGTCGCGCAGGCTCTCGATCACCGGCAGGCCGAGATCGGTCAACTCGAGCGAGCTCAGGTATTCGAAGCCGAGCCGCAGCACGGCGATGCCCAGCTTGTAGTTGCGATCCTTGTCCGCACGCTCGAGAAAGCCGAGCGATTCGAGCGTCTGCAGCAGACGGAACACCGTCGTGCGCGGAATGCCGAGGCGCTTGGACAGCTCCGGCGCGCCGAGCACCGGCTCGCGCGGCGAGAATTCGGCGAGGATCCGCAGGCCGCGTTCGAGGCCCGGCACCACGTAGCCGGCGTCGGCCTTGGTGCTCTCGGATTCTGGTTGTTGCAGCGGTTCGCTCATGCCATACCTCGCTGCGTGTCGCACTGACGACAGAACGTGTCGATGAGCGACGAATAGACGGCCGGCGCTTCCACGTAGCCGGCATGACCGGCCTGCGGAATCACCTGCAGCTCGACCTGCGCGGCCGCGGCGATCCGCTCGCACGCGGCGGGCGGCGTGATCGCGTCGTTCGCGCCGACGGCCACGGCCGTGCGGCCGCGAAAGCCGGCGAGATCAGTCGCGAGATCGGCATTCGCGAGCAGATGCGTGGCCTGCGCATAGCCGGCCGGCGCGATGCGCGCCATGTTCCAGCGCACCCACGCACGCGCATCCTCGCTCGCAAAACCCGACAGCATGTTGCCGCTGCGCTGCTCGGCGAGCCCGGCCGGACCGAGTTCCTCGAGCATCGCGAGGCGCGCGTCACGGCGCGTGTCGCGCGTTTCGGCGGGCGCGCGGCCGTAGCCGCCCGCGGGCGAGATCAGCAGCAGGCCGGCGATCCGCGCGGGCTTCATGCGGGACAAGCCGCCCGCGATGATCGCGCCGAGCGAATGCCCGACCAGCACGCAGCGTTCGATGCCGAGTGCCTCGAGCCACGCGTTCAGCGACGCCGCGTAATCGGCGGCGGTCGGCGATGCGCCGTGCACGGGGGTCGACACGCCGTAGCCGGGCGCATCCCACGCAAGCACGCGTCGCGACGCGCCGAGCGTGTCGAGCTGGCACACCCACGATGCGGCGCCCGAGCCGATCCCGTGCAGCAGCACGACGGGCAGCGCGTGGCCCGCATGCTGCGCGCCGGCCTCGCGATAACCGATCGTGCCCGCCGCGCCGGCCGCGCAGCGCTGTTCGGGAAACTGCCCGAGCAGCGCGGCGAATGCCGCGGTGCGGTCGCGTTCACGTTTGTCGATGACACTCATTGCTTGGCTCCGCCCCGTCTCAGCGCTTGATCTTCGCGAGCGGCGAATCCGGCGGATAGGTCGGCGTGATGGGCTTCGCCGAACCGAGCATCACACACATCAGCGCGTCTTCCTCGCCGATGTTGATTTCCGTGCGATACACGCCCGGCGGCACCGAGATCAGGTCGCGCTCGCCGAGGATCGCTTCCCAGGTCTCGCCGTCGCGCTCGCAGATCACCTTCATCTTGCCGCGCAGCACGAAGAAGATTTCCTCGACGTCGGTGTGGATGTGGCTCGGGCCGATGTTGCCGGCCGGGATGACCATCGTCGAAAACGTGAAGTTGCCGGCCGGCACCGTGTTGACGTCCTTTGCGACGCCCGTGCCGCCCGTACCGACGTAGCGCATCTGCGCACGGCGGTACTTCGGGTCGTAGTCGGCCTGGAACTTCAGCGCGTCCCAGTCGTAGCGCCGCGTCGCGTAGCGCGCGACGCGCCCTTCCATCCAGTCGCCGAAGCTTGCGTCATCCGGCTGGTCCCACGACTTGCGTTCGAGATCTGCATCCGCCATCGTCCTCTCCTTCATTCCGAGTGAAAACTTCAATTCAATTCAAATCAATTCATTACGAAGCCGCCGTTCACCGGCAGCAGCTGACCCGTCACGAAGCGCGCGCCGTCCGACAGCAGGAACAGCACGGGGCCCGTCACGTCGTCGGGCATCTGCGCGCGCGTCAGCGCGCGGCCCTGCATGTAGAACGCATGCCGTTCGGCCGGCACGTAGGCCGTCGCCTCGACTTCGGTGAGCCCCGGCGCGATCGCGTTGACCGTCACGCCGTGCGCGCCGAACTCGCGTGCCTGCGCATGCGTCATCGCGATCACGGCGCCTTTGCTGGCGACGTACGCGAGCAGCTTCGGCGCGCCCCACAGCGCGGTGTCCGACGCAAGGTTCACGATCGCGCCGCGGCCCGAGCGCGCGAGGTGCGGCAGCGCCGCATTGCTGACGAGCCACACGCCGCGCACGTTGACGTTCATCACGGCATCCCAGGTCGGCACGTCGAGTTCCGTCGACAGCCTGCCGCCCGAGTTCGTGATCGCCGCGTTGTTGATCAGCGCGTCGATGCCGCCGAGCGCCGCCGCGCCCTGCGCGACGAATGCGTCGACGCTCGCCGGATCGGCCAGGTCGAGCGCGAAGAAATGCGCGGTGTGGCCGGCTTGCGCGAGCTGCGCGGCCAGCGCGCGGCCCTCTTCGGCGAGCACGTCGCCGAACGCGACCTGCGCGCCCGCCGCGACCAGCGCCTTCACGAACGCCGCGCCGAGACCGCGGGCGCCGCCGGTGACGAGCACGCGGCGCCCCGGCAGCGACACGACCGGAGCGAACTCAGCCATTCGCGGGCTCCGCCGCGGCGTGCGCCGCACGGTGCGCGTCGAGCGCGGACAGGTGTTCCTGCGCGCGCTGGCGCAGCATCCGGCGCACGCGCGTGATGCCGACGTCGTGCTGGTACAGGTATTCGTGATCGCGTGCATGCGGCGCGAGGCTTTCGAGGACGTAGCGATCCTGCTCGAGCACGTCCCAGTGCAGGCCCTCGAGGCGGTTGCGGTACATGAAGCGCCACACGTCGCGCTGCCAGCCGCTGACCTTGCGGGTGCGCCAGAAGTAGACCTGGCAGTTGTCGCCGTCGACCGGCGTCGCGAAGCCGATGATCCCGAAGTTGCCGCCCGGGCCGAACTTCTGCTTGTACGGAATCGCGAGGCGCATCCACAGGCAGCCGGTTTCGCCGAGCTCGACCCAGTCGAAGTTCACGTCGCGCTGGCCGACCTTCTCGAACATCAGGCCCGTTTCCGTCTTGCGCACGCGCATGTCGGCCTGCTTGTCGCCTTCGGCCATCGAGTGCGACGTCGCGTGCAGGTACGCGCCGTGCATCGGGTCCATTACGTTGTCGATCGCGTACTGGTAATTGCACTTCCAGTTCGACACGCACAGGAAGTGGCCGTACTCGGCGTCGACCAGTTCTTCCGGCAGGTTCAGGGGCGCCGGCTCGCCGTGCGCTTCGTCGCCGAACCACAGGAAGATCGCGCCGGCCTTCTCCTCGACCGGATACGACTTCACGCACTTCATCCCTTCGAGCGGACAGTTCGACACGGCCGGCACGCGGTTGACCGTGCCGCCGCCGTCGATTTCGACGCCGTGATACCAGCAGGCAATGTTGCCGCCGAGGTTCCAGCCGAGCGACAGGCGCGCGCCGCGGTGCGGGCAGCGATCCTCCAGCGCGTGGACCTTGCCCTCGTGATCACGCCACAGCACGATCTGCTCGGACAGGCGCGTGAGGCCGACGGGCGCGTTCGACACCTGCCAGCTCGGGGCGACGGGATACCAGTAGTTCTTGATGCCGCGGTCGAGGTAGGCGCGGACCGGGTCGTGTTGGACTTCGTGTTGTGCGGGGGACGTCATCAGTGTGCTCCGGATGCGGTTGTCGTCGGGTCGGCGGTCACGCGGCTCGCGCGCTCATTCCGCCAGCGAGGCCATTTCGGCGCGGAAGCGCTCAGGTGTCCATGCCGTGCCGTCCGGCGCACGGAAGCCGATGCGGTTCAGGCCCGCGACGACATCGTCCAGCTCGGTCGCGCCGCTCTCGAACACGCGTTCGAGCGCATCGCCGAGATCGTTCTCGTACTGGGTCGGCGCGGCCTTGCGGTTCTGCCAGACCTGGTTCTCGACCTGGCCGGGGATCTCGATCTGCCCCTTGCCGGCGACGTTGTTCGGCTGCGGCGCCACCCACGGCTTCAGGAAGGGATTGAAGTTGACGGTCGCTTCTTTCATGTCATTCCACCTTGATCTGGATTTCCTCGCCGGCCAGGCGCACCGCGTACTGCTTCAGCGCGCGCCCGCCCGGGCCCTTCAGGCATTCGCCCGTCTTGATGTCGAACACGGCCTCGTGCAGCGGGCATTCGACCGTGCCCTCGTCGACGAAGCCCTGCGTCAGCAGCGCATAGGCATGCGGGCACACGTTCTCGAGCGCATACACCTCGTCACCGACGCGGTAGATCCCGATTTCGACGCCGTCGGTCCGCTTGAACTCGATCGGCGCGTCTTCCGACAGCGCGCCGGCGTGCCCGGCGCAAATCCATTGTTCAGACATCTCAAACCTTCCTTCTGATCGACTCTCGGTTCGCTCCGGAATTGTTCCATATCCGGAACAGCAGTTTATGGATGGTGATTATAGGAGCGACTTTCCGCGAGCAAAACAAAAAGCTGCATGTCCTAGGGAAAACACTGACCGTTGAGTCGGCGATCTCCGCCGCAACGTGCGTCAAATGTAATTTTGTGTTTGTTGGCGGGTATTTAAGTCCGTTTTTCTGGATTCTCGAACCCGTGTTGCGGATCACCCTCATCTCCATCCGGCCCGATAAATTTATTTTTGATATGGCGCACGACACCTCTATACTCCATTCCATCAGAGGCACGTTGTTCCTTATATGGAACATAAAGAATGCCCGCCCAGGTGGCAGAAACGCGCGACGGCCGGCCGTCCCCGCGCCCGCCGCCACGGCATGTTTTCCGTCAGGTTTGGAGAGTCAGGAGATCAAATGGTCAAGCAAGCGGTAGCAGCAGCAGTCATCGGAATGAGCGCCGTCTCCGGCGCGTGGGCGCAGAGCAGCGTGGTGCTGTACGGCAGCATGGATGCCGGCGTCGCGTACGTGAACAACGTCGGCGGCCATGCGAAGTGGGCAATGATCCAGGGCAACACGCAGCCCGACCGGTGGGGCCTGAAAGGCAAGGAAGACCTCGGCGGCGGCCTGTCGGCGATCTTCCAGCTGGAAAACGGCTTCTATACGAACAACGGTCAGTTCGCGACCGCGAACACGATCTGGAATCGCGCGGCGTTCGTCGGGCTCAGCTCGGAGCGCTTCGGCACGCTGACGCTCGGCCGCCAGACGCCGCTGACGTTCGACTATCTCGATCCGCTCAGCACCGCGTATCTCGCGATGAGCTGGTATGCGTTCCATCCCGGCAACATCGACGGGCTCGCCGCGACCGGCAACGTGCCGTACAACAACGCGGTCAAGTACCGTTCGCCGAGCTTCGGCGGCTTCTCGGCCGCGGCGACGATGGCGCTCGGCAACACGACGAACTTCTCGACCGGCAAGTCGGTCGGCGTCGCGCTGAACTATGCGAACGGGCCGTTCAAGGCGTCAGCCGTCTACTCGAACGAGCACGACCGCTCGATCCTGATCAGCCAGACGGGAATCACGTCGTTCCAGGGACAGAACACCGCGAACGGCTATCTGGCGAACAAGGTCGAGAACATCGGCGCGGGCGCGTCGTACCAGATCGGCGACTTCCTCGTGCACGGCCTCTACACGCGCGTGAAGATGCAATCGAACGGGTTTTCCGACACGTTCCAGAGCTACGACGCGGGCGTGAACTATCGCAGCAGCGCGTTCAACACGATTGCCGGCGGTGCGGCGACGACGACGCTGGCCGGCCGCCGCTGGACGCAGGTCGAGCTCGGCGACATCTATTCGCTGTCCAAGCGCACGCAGCTCTATGCAAACGTGCTGTTCGAGCACGGCTCGGGCGGTGCGAAGGCCGCGTTCTTCACGGCCGGCACGTCGAGCACCGCGAACCAGGTGGTCGTGCTGACCGGCATTCATCACTCGTTCTGAGCGGCGACGGGCGCACGCGCCCGATGACGAAAACGAAAAGAGCAGCCCTTGGGCTGCTCTTTTTTTGCTGGCAAAGCCGCGTGACGCGGCCGGCTCGACGGGTCAGAACATCGCGACCCGGTGGCGCGCGTGCGCGAACGTCGGGTCGCTTTCGAGCGGCCGGTAGTTCAGGCGCTGCGACAGGTCGACCGCCGCGCCGCATACCGCTTCGACGAGGCGCTCCTTCTCGCCGGCCTCGCCGATTTCCGAGCGCGGCACCGTCGCCGTGATGGCCGAGACGATCGCGCCCGAATGGTCGCGCACGGGCGCGGTCACCGCCGAGATGCCGCTCTCGAACGCGGCCTCGCTGACCGCGTAACCGAGCCGCGCGTAATGACGCACGCGCTCATACAATTCGTCGACGGAGCCCGGCGTGCGCTCGGTGAACTGCTCGAGCCGCTTTTCCGGATACAGCTGACGCAGCGCGTCGCGCGTGAGGTCGCCCATCAGCACGTGGCCGTGCACGGTCGCATGCGCGGGCAGCCGCGTGCCGACGTGCACCTTCACCGAACCGAACATCGACGTGTTGCTCTGGGCCTTCGCGACGAACACGACATCCCGCTGGTCGCGGATCAGCAGGTGCGTCGACAGGCCCGTCGCGTCGCGCAGCCGTTCGAGCACGGGCGCGCCGAGGTCGGTCAGTTCCAGCGAATTCAGGTATTCGAAGCCGAGCCGCATCACGCCGACACCGAGCCGAAAATAGCGGTCGCCGTTCACGCGTTCGAGAAAGCCGAGCGCTTCGAGCGTCTGCAGCAGACGGAAGGTGGTCGTGCGCGGGATGCCGATGCGCTTGGACAGCTCGGGCGCGCCGAGCACCGGCTCGCGCGCGGAGAATTCGGCGAGGATCCGCAGCCCGCGTTCGAGGCCTGGAACCAGATACGACGACGCGCCGCCGGACGCTTCGTCGTCGCCCGCGCCCGGCTTCGACGCGTCGTGGTCGACGTCGTCGCTGGCTGTCGCGCGCGGCGCGCTTGCCGGCTTCGCCGGCGATTTCGGTGCACCGCTCATCGTTGGATTGACCCTGTGCACATGGACGGAATGGAAGCGTTCACGAAAGACCCGCAATGCTTGATTATGGATTTTCGACCGGACCGGATCAACACGATCCGGCGCAGGCGGCCGACGGCCCGGTGCGCCCGACCGGACAGCCGGACTGTCATATAGCCTGATGCGATCGAAAGAATAACAGTGATAGACAGGACTGCCCACCGGAACGTCGTCGGGTGCGGCGGCGACAGGCGATCGATTCGATGACGCGCGGGATGGGCAGGCGCTCGTCACCCGCCGCACAGGATCCCGACCTGCAGCGTCGCGGCGCGTGTCGCATGCGGCTGCAGCGGTTCGAGTTGCGGCGCGTCGGTTTCTTCATACGGAATGCCGTTTGCGTGCAGGAAGGTCTTGACGGCGTCGACCGGCACCGCGATCACGTAACGCGCGGCATCGGCGCGCGTCGCGATCGCGCGCGGGTCGCCGGCCGATACGTCGGCGCGGTCCGTAACGATGCCGATCACGCGGCCCGCTTGATCGAGCACCGCCGCGCCGCTTGCGCCGTGCGTCGCCGGCAACAGCAGCGTGAGGTCGTCGGCGCGCGCCGCACCGGGCCGCGTCATTCCGTTGAAAACCGCCGTCGCGCGGTCGGGCATCCGGCGCAGCGCGTCATAGCCGGCCGCGAAGACGAGTTGCGCGCCGCCGCCCGGCGGCGTATGCGCGAACGCGGCGGCGAGCAACGGCCGCAGCGCGCTGCCGACGACCGCGAGATCGTGGTCGGTGCCGAGCACCTTGATCCGCGCTCGTGCGACGCGCGCGTCCTTGATCACGAACAGGCTCCGGCATTTGGCGACGACGTGCCTTGCGGTCAGTACATCGCCGGCGTCGTTGATGAAGATGCCGGTAGCGTTCACGTCGAGGGTGGTGGCGTCGAGGTGTATGGGCGCCGTTGTCGGCACTGGCACTGGCACTGGCACTGGCACTGGCACGGGCACGGGCACGGGCACGGGCACGGGTGCTGGTGCTGGTGCTGGTGCTGGTGCTGGTGCTGGTGCTGGTGCTGGTGCTGGTGCTGGTGCTGGTGCTGGTATCGGTGCCGGTATCGGCACGGGCGCGGGCGGTAATGCCGGTGCCGGTGCGGATAAGGACGTGGGTGTGGATGCCGCGAGCAGCGCGGCCGGTTCAGCACCGGCGGCCGGCGGCAACGGCGATCCGGCAGCCAACGCGAGCGCTACCGCCATGCGCACGACGCCCGGCATGCCGACCTGCCGCGCCCAAACGGCGACGCCCGCCCATGTCACGTTACGTCCGCGCGACACCTGCCGCACTATCGCCATTCGTCGACACGTTGAACCGCCGCCTCCGCACCGTCACGGCGCGTGCGTCGCCAACGCCGGCGCCGGCGCGGGCGCATCGGCCGCCGCTTCCGGATTCGGCGTCAGCCGCAAGCGCACCCGCAGCGGCTGCAGCATGTCCGGCGGCGGCGCTTCGGCGAGCGGACTCGCGGTCAGCAACTGCCGCAGCGTCGCATCCGCGTCGGCCGAGCCGAGCGACGCGAACTCGATCCGCGTCACCGCGCCGTTCGCCCCGATCCACGCGCGCACGACGATCGCCGGCGGCGGCGCATCGGCGCTCGCGTTCAGCACGCGCGCTTCCAGATACCGATGCAGCCGGTCGGCCGCGTCGCCGTCCGCTTCGAGCCACGCCTGGAACTGACGACCGACGAGCTGGGCGTAGCTGATCCACGGCTGCGGCACGTCGGTCGTCTGTGCGGCGACCGGCACGCACGCGGCCAGCACGCATGCGTAAAGGCATGCGCGCAGCCATCCGGATATCGTCCCTTCCCGCCTTCGCGTCATCGCGCCTCCCGTTTCCCGTGTTTTGCTCGCGTGCCGGAACGGCGCGCTCCTGCCGTATCGCGTTGCATCGCCCCGGCCCGCTCATCCGATCTCGATCGGCACATACAGCCGCGTGCCGCCGCGTTGCACGAGCAGCGCGACGTTGCCGTGCGCGGCGTCGATCTCGGCCATCAGCGCGCCGAGGTTCGCGACCGGCGTGCCGTTGACCGACAGCACGATGTCGCCGGGCTGCAGTCCCGCGCGCGCCGCCTGGCCGCTCGCCTGTTCGACGACGAGCGCCTGGTTCACGCCCAGCCGCTGCCGTTCCTGCTCGTTCGCCGCGCGCAGCGCGAGCCCGAACCGCGCAGGCCCCGCCACGCCGCCGGTCGCGGCCGAACCGCTGTCGAATGCGCCGACCGTCGCGCCGACATGCATCGCCCGCCCCGCGCGCCACACCAGCAGGTCAACCTGCCGCCCCGCGCGCATGCCCGCGATCGTGCCGAGCAGGTCCACCGATTCAGCGACCGGCTTGCCGTCTACCGCGAGCACGACGTCGCCCGCCTGCAGCCCCGCCTGCGCGGCCGGACCATCGGGCTCGACCATCGTGATCAGCGCGCCGTCGGGATTCGCGAGGCCGAACGAGCGCGCGAGCGCCTGGCTCACCTCCTGCACGGCCACGCCGAGCCGGCCGCGCGTGACCTTGCCGGTGCGCAGCAACTGGTCCTTCACGTCGAGCGCGATGTCGATCGGAATCGCGAACGCGAGCCCCTGATAACCGCCCGTCTTCGAGAAGATCATCGAGTTGATGGCGATCACGCGGCCGTCGAGATCGAACAGCGGGCCGCCCGAATTGCCGGGATTGATCGGCACGTCGGTCTGGATGAACGGGATCGCGCGCTCGCCGGGCAACGAGCGCGACTTCGCGCTGACGATGCCTTGCGTGACCGTGTTCGCGAACCCGTACGGCGAACCGATCGCCATCACCCAGTCGCCAACCTCGGCGCGTGCGGGGTCGCCTGTCGCGACGACCGGCAGGTTGCGCGCCTCGATGCGGATCACCGCGACGTCGGACACCGGATCGCTGCCGATCACGCGGCCCTTGAACTGGCGCTTGTCGGTCAGCTTCACGTCGACGGCGGCCGCGTCGCCGACCACGTGCCGGTTCGTCAGGATCACGCCGTCCGCGCTGACGATGAAGCCCGAGCCGAGGCTCACCTCCTCGCGGTTGCCGATCACGCGCCGCGCGAGAAACGGCGCGAGCGGATGATCGGGCGCAATGCCGGGCGGCAGCTGGATGCCCATTTGCGTGACTTCGCGCGTGACGCTGATGTTGACGACGGCCGGGCCCACGCGCCGCACGAGCGCCGCGAAATTCGGTAGTGCGACGGTGGCGGAGGCGGGACGGTCCGCGGCCGGTGCGGCGCGCTCGGCGACCGCTGTCGCCGTTGCCGCCGTCGCCGTCATCGCCATGCAGATGCATGCGAAGGCGAGCCTGCCGAACATGATTCGCCGCAACCCTGCCAGGCCCATGTTGATGCGCGCGCTCATGTCGCCGCTCCCCGTCGGGTTCCGATGCCGCGCGCCATCATGGCTTCGGCGGCACCGCGACCGGCGCATTCGGCCGCTGCGGCGTCACCGAGCGGCCCCAGTTCGCGCCGAAACGGTTCTGCTCGGTCGACAGGTTGAACGTGCCGAGGCGGTTCGACGGCTGCTTCGACAGCCGCTCCGAATCCGTCTGCGATGCGCCGCCGGGTTGCGCTTCGGCCGTCGGCTTCAGTTGCTGGCTCAAGCAGTCATACGACAGCGCGCGCTTGCCGTCGACTTCCGCGTCGACGCATACCGGCTTCGCGGCCGAACCGGGCTCGGCCGTGGCCGCGCGACCGCCCTGTGCATGCGCGCCGGCCACCTGCAGCACGCAGGCGATCGTCACCGCAACCTCAAGTCGCCTCTTCATCCGGCCTCCGTTCGATCATGGCCAACTGTCCTTCGTGCACGCGTTCGCTCATGCACCCGCGCCGTGCGCCCGCGGCCGCGCCAGAAAACGCTCGAACGCGGTGCGTTCGGCCGCTTCGACGGCGGGGTCGCGCGTGTCGGCGCCCTGCGCCCATGCATCGCGCATCCCTTCGACCGGCTGCCACGCATGCACGTGCGCGCCGGTCGGATACGGCGTGACGACCGGCTCCCGATAGTCGACGCGAAAGAGCCGCGGCGCGGCGCTGCCGGCCGTCCACAGGTCGCCGACGTCGCGCACGCTCGCATCGAACCAGAACCGCACCCAGCGCACCGTCGGCGCGAGCGCGGCAACCCCGGCAACCCCGGTGAACGTGGCGACCGGCCCATCGGCGGCCGGTGCATCCGGCACGCGCAGGAAGCCGGCCAGCACGAGCAGGACGGCCGCCAGATCGTCGTCGCGCAGCGTCCGGTACGACCAGAGATCCGCGACGTCCATGCATGCGATCACCGCGACGAAGCGTTCGATCGTCAGCGCGGGCCACGCGCGCCGCATCGACGCGTAGTGACGCGCCCAGTGCGCCACGAACCGCTCGCGATGGCGCGCCGCGACCTGCACGTCGTGCGAGCCGCGGATCGTGAGCTCGTCCGGCTGGTACTGCCGCGTCGTCAGCACGCACTGCGCGGAGCAGCGCGCGCTGCGGTGTCGCGCATGGCCGCCCGCGCCGGGCAGCGGCTCGAGCGCGCCGAAACAGAGCGGGCAATGGGACGGCCATGCGCCGGGCGGCCCCGGCCACGGATTCGCCTTCGGCAGGCGCGGACGATCGGGCGCGGCGGCCGCGCGCCGCCGCCCCGGCAGGCGCGCATCGGGTGCCACGACACGCGGCGTCGAACGGACAGGTGCCATGAGCGCCTACCGCGCAGCCGCGAGCGCTTTCTTCAGCGCGTCTTCGTTGATCGGCGCGTTCGCGGCCAGCTTCGCGAGATACGCTTGCGCGTTCTGCTGCGTACGCTGCGTGCGCAGCATCGTGCGCACCTGCTCCTTCACGTCGGCAAGCGGGCGCGGTGCGGCCGCGCGCACCTCGAGCAGCTTCACGACATGGAAACCCGACGGCGTGCGGACCGGCCCGGACACCTGGCCCGGCTTCAGCGCATCGGCGGCCTGCCGCACGGCCGGCAGCATCAACGAATCCGGCACGAAGCCGAGATCGCCGCCGTTTGCCGCGCTCGCCTTGTCCTGCGAATTCGCCTTCGCGAGCGCCGCGAAATCGCCGCTGCGCGCGCGGTTCGCAAGATCGGCCGCCTGCTTGCGCGCGGCGTCGAGCGTCGCCGTGTCCGCATTCGGCGGTACCGCGATGTAGATCTGCGCGACGTGCAGCGCGCGCGGCGCGGTGAATGCCGCACGATTGCGCTCGTAGGCGGACTGGATCTCGGCGTCCGACGGATAGTCGGCCGGTGGCGCACTCACCGACGCGAGATAGCTGCGCACGACGATCTCGCGCCGCGCCTGCTCGACCGCCGTCTGCACCTGCGGCTCCTGGTCCCAGCCCTTCGATTTCGCCTCGGCGAGCACCGCCTTCTGCGCGAGCGTCGAGCGCACGACCTGGTCCAGCACTGCCGGATCGGCCGCGAGCCGCTCGCGCCCTTCGGGGCTCACCGCCTTCAGCAGGCTCGCGATATCGGCCTGCGTGACCGACGCCTGCGCGGCATTCGCGATCACGTCGTCCTGCGCGTGCGCGACGAGCGGCGCGGCCAGCATCAGGCCGGCGGCCATCATGGCCAGGGTCTTCATCTTTCTCATCATGGTTCGACTGCCCTCTCGATTGCTGTTGAATCGCGCACGCCGCCGCTCGCGCGGCCTGTGCGTCGTCACGTTCGTCGCCGCATCGCGCTTAGCGCAGGCCCGACAGCGTCATGCGCAGCACGATCGGCTGGGTCATCCCGTGTGGCGGTGCGGCGCCGACCGCGCGGCCGACGAGCGTGTCGCGCAGCGCGGCATCGACCGCCGGATCGCTGGCCGGCGCGCTGTCCACGCGCGTCACGTGCCCACGCCGGTCGAGCCATGCGCGCACCGGCAGCATCAGCCGATCGTCGCCGGTGTCCGCCAGCCGGTCGGCCCAGCGCCCGACGTCCGCGCGCAGCCGGCACGCGGCCGCGTCGTCGCCGTCGATCACCGCCTGCAGCCGCCGCGCGACGCCGTCCGCATACGCGAGCCAGGCGGCGGGCGCCTCGTCGGCGGCCAGCGCGCGTGCGGCGGGCCGCGCTCGCGACGGCAGCAGCGCGCGCAGCGCGGCGCCGATCCGGCGGCCGGCCCGCCGGCTCGCGGCGATCATGACTGGGCCGCGGCCTCGGACGAAGCCACGACGGCAGCCGGTGCGCCCGTGTCGCCGCCGGCCGCCGCTTCCTGCTCGGCCATCGCCGGACGGTTGCGCAGATGCAGCAGGAATTCCTGGATCAGCCGATCCCACAGCTCGACCGTCGAGCGCAGGTGGCGCTCCGACACGCCGCCCGCGACCACCACGTCCATCTCCAGCGCGAGAAACGCGCCGTGGCTCGCGAGGCGCGCGAAGCGCTTGGTGCGGTTCCAGTTCGCGACGAGCTCGGCCGGCAGGTCGCCCTGCACCTGCAGCACGCACGACAGCGTGTAGTCGATGTACGGGATCGCCGCGGCATCCACGCCTTGCGGCACGAGCCCGGCGGCCGGATTGCCGAAGCGCACCGCGAAGCCGACGCCCTGGCTCGCGCTCATCAGTTGCATCACGCCGTTCTGTTCGGCAATCGTCACGCGGTAGCCCGCGCGGCGCAGGATGTCGGCGAGGCGTTCCGCGCTGATGGCTTCGATCGGTGCGTCGTGCGCCGCGCGTTCGTCGGCGCTGTTCGGTTGCTTGTCTTGCATGTCGGTATTCCCGGTGTTCAATGAATCGATCGGTTCAAGGCCGGCTGCGGCCCCAGGTCATTGCGCGCCCGCGGATGCGGCCGATGCAGCGGACGCGGATGCCGGCGTCGCGGCCGGCACGCGTGCGGCCGGGTCGTACTTGCCCGCATACAGCGCATCGCCATAGCGTTGCGCGAGATCGTCGTACTGCACGCGCGCCGACTGCGCGAACGGCTGCCGCGACGCGAAGAACGTGCCGATCCCGACATGCTCGTACGCGTCGAGGATCTCGTGGCCCACGCGATACAGCTCCGCATTGTGTGCCTGGCAGGTTTTCAGTTGCGTGTCACGCGCGGCGACGTCCTTCTGCGCCTGCGCATGTTGCGCATCGCGGGCGCGCGACACCGCGAGCAGATCCTCGTAGGACGCCTTGTACTTCGCGAGCGACCGCGCATCCTGCTCGCGCCCCGCCCGCTCCGCCGCGAGCGCGCGCTTCGCGGCCGCTTCGGCCCCCGAGTCGCCGCGCGCCGACGCGAGTTGCGCTTGCGCCGTCTTCAGTTGCGCCAGAGCGTCGTCGCGCTGCTTCTCCGCGGCGGCCTTGTCGGCCTGCAACTGCGCCTGGTTGTCCTGCAGCTGACGCAGCTCCTGCACGGTCGAGCGCAACTGGGTGCGCAGCTTGTCCTCGATGCTCTGCGCGTGCGCGCCGCCGGCCGCCAGCAGCAGCACGCCCGCGAGCATCGTGCGATAGGTCGTGTTCATCCGCGGCTCCGGTCAGAAGCGAGCATTGAGCTCGAGCTGCAGCACGTCGATCGATACCGGCGGCCCGTACACTTCCTTCGAGCTCAGGTAGCGGGCCGACACCCACGTGTCGCGCGCGACCGCATACGCGGCGCCGATCACGTAGCCGCGTGCGTTGGTGCCGCCGAGATGGAAGTCCGGGTCGTTGAACGCGTCGAGCACGGCGTCCGGCTGCAGGTACTTGTACGCGACCGAGAAGTTCCACTGCCCCTTCTCGCGCGGCTCCGGCTCGCCGATCGTCGCCTTCGCGAGGAAGCCGTTCGGGCCGCTGCGGTAGTCGGCGCGCGTCGCGTTCACCGACGTCGATTCGTAGTTGTTGACCGGCAGCGATGCCGCGGCGAACGCCTTGTTGTCGTTGTACGCGAGGTTGCGCACGAATTCGCCGTCCAGGCGCACCTTGAAGCGGTCGGCGACGACCGTGTCCCACTGCGCCTTCAGGTCGAGCAGCCGGTAGTTGTAGGCGAGCCCGAACAGCTGCGGCTGCGGCGTCATGCCCGGTGCGAGGTTCGGGTTCTGCACGATGTTGCGCAGCGCGATCAGCGAGTTGCCGCCCTGCATGAACGCCGGCGCCTCGTTGTCGGTGTTGCAGCTCGTCGCGCCGGCATACAGCGCGCATGGCGACGACAGCGAGCCACGGATGTTCTGGAAGTCGTAGTACGCAACCGCGCCGCGCAGCCGGTTCTTCGCGTCGATCTTCCAGTCCGCGCCGAACTGCGCGCCGAACATCCACTTCGTGTCGCTGCCGGCCTTGTCGGTGCTGTTGGACGGGAAGTTCTCGCTCGTGTACTGGATCGGGAACACGCCGAGCGTACCGAACAGCGTGACGTCCGGATTCCACGGCAGCGCATGGCGCAGGTTCGCCGCGAGGCCGTCCATCATCAGGTCGTCGGCGAACACCAGGTCCGACTTGAAGAACGGGTTGTCGAAGCGGCCGGCCGTCAGGTTCAGCCACGACGTCGGCCGGTAGGCGAAGAACGCCTTGTTCAGCCAGATGTTCTTCTTGCCCCAGCCGCCGCCGGCCGTCCCCGTGGTGGAAACCGGGCCGTTGTCGTTGCCGCTCGCGAGCTGGAGGCCGGCGATCATCTCGTCGGACAGCGTCGCCGTCACGCCGAGCCGCGCGCGATAGCGCAGCAGGTTGTTGCGGTTCTGCGTGGTGTTCTGCGTGGGGATCTGCGTGTTGTTGGTGTTCGGGTTGACGTCGAACCCGCCGCCCTGGTTGATCGCCGCGAAGTTCGTCACGCCGTTGGTGTTGCCGCTGCCGTAGAAGTGATATTCGTCACGCACGCGCATGTCGCCGTCGATCTTGATGCGCGACACCCAATCGGGGAACGTGTTCGGCTGCGCCCAGTTCTCCGCCTTCGCCTGCGCGATCACCTCCTGCTTGACCTGGTCGCGGATCTGGTCGCGCACCAGTTGCGGCACGTACGGCACCGCGACGTCGCCCGGCTGCGTCGGCGGATTGACCATGCCGCCCGCCACGACCGGTGCGCCCGATGCGCGTGCAGTGCGGGCCTGCGTGGCCTCGGTGCGCGCCTCGCTGATCAGTTCGTTCGCGTTCTGCTGCGTGAGCACGCCGCGCTTCACCAGCAGGTTGATCAAGTTGATCACCACGCTTTCCGTCGGCGCGGCCTTGCCCGTCGCTGCCTGCGCCTCGAGCGATTGCCCGTGAGCAGCCGACGCGCACGTCAGCCCCAGCGTCAGCACCGCCGCGCCGACGCGCGACCGGCGCGCGGGCAGCGCGCCGCCGCGGGGCGCCGCACCCAATTCGTTCATCTTGTGAATCATCTAGGCACTCCGAACAATTTCCGTTTCTTTTCCGGCAACATCCGTGCAACGGATGCCGCCCCATGATTGATTCGCCCTGCACGCCCGCCCGTCATGCCGGCTTGCGCCCCTGCAACCTGACGAGCACCGGATACGCGGTCGCGGGCGGCGGCGCCTCGTCGACCCGGCCGAGCGATTCCACCGCCGTGACGACCGCCGCGTCGAGCTTCGTGTCGCCGGTCGACTGTGCGACCGTCACCTTCGTGATGCGCCCGGACGCGTCCATCCACAGGTTCAGGCTGCCCGTGAAGCGCGCGCCGCCGGCCTCCTGCACGCCCTTGTCCTGCTCGATCGCGCGCTGCAGCACGTACACCATGTATTGCGCGTAGCTCGCGTTGCCGAACTTGCCGCCCCCGCCGCTGCCGACCATGCCCGAGCCGTCGCCCGCGCCGATGTTGAAGCTGTCGGTGCCGGCCTGCGCAGGCGCGTTCATCGTCATCTGCTTCGGCTGGTTGTCCGACGGCTTCGGCGCCTCGGACGGCTTCGGCGCGATCGTCGGCCGCTCGACCGGCGTCTTCACCTCTTCCTTCACCTTCTCGGGCGGCGGTTTCTGCTTCGGCGGCGGTGGGGGCGGCGGCAGCGGAATCACCGTCGTCACCTGCGGCGCGCTGGCGCGCTTCACGCCGGCCGTGTCGCCCGCGAAATGCCAGATCAGCGCGGCGAACGCCGCGAGCACCAGCGCGATCGCGACCGGCTTCACGTAGCGGCCAGGGCCCTTGTCCGGCGGGCCGCCGTTGTAGGTCATTTCCATCGCGTCAGCCGCCCTGCTTCGCCTTGCCGGTCACCAGGCCGACCTGCGACAGGTCGAGGCGGCGCAGCAGGTCGAGCACGTCCATCACCTTCTGGTACTGCACGCCCGCGTCGCCCTTCAACACGATCGGGAATTCCGGATTGGTCGCCTTCTCGGTGCGCAGCCGGCTTTCGAGCTCGTCCATCGTCACCGGGTACGCATCGAGGAACACCTGCCCCGAATCGGCCACCGTGATCGCCTTCGTCTTCGGCTTCGCGAGGCTCGCGGACGAGCTCGCCTTCGGCAGATCGACCTTGATGCCCTGCACCGACGCTGTCGTCATGATGATGAAGATGATCAGCAGCACGTACGCGAGGTCGAGCATCGGCGTGATGTTGATGTCGTCGTACGGCTTGTCGTCGTCCTGAACCTGCATGGTGGTCTCCTGCGTGCGTTCAGTCGGCCAGCACCGCGTGATCCGGCGTGCGGTGCGCTTCGGCGAGGCGCGTGACGAATTCGTCGACGAACACCTGCATGTTCGCGGTCACGTTCTTGTTGCGGATCAGCAGATAGTTGTAGCCGAACAGCGCCGGGATCGCGACGAACAGGCCCGTGACGGTCGCGAGCAGCGCGGCCGCGATACCCGGCGCGATCGCGTTCACGTTCACGTCGCCGGCCGCGGCGATCGCCGCGAACGTGATCATCACGCCGACCACCGTGCCGAGCAGGCCGAGGAACGGGCCGCCCGAGATCGCGATCGTCAGCAGCACCATCGATTTCGACAGCCGCTGGTTTTCCCGCACGAGCGTCGCGTCCATCGATGCGCGAATCGCCTCGATCGACTCGCTCGTGATCACCGTGCGGCCGTTGTCGTCCATCCGGCTGTGGATTTCATGCACGCCGGACTTGTAGAGCCGGTACAGCGACGACTGGTAGAGGCGTCGCCCTTCCGCGCTGCCTTCGTCGACGTGCGCGAGGCCCACCAGGTGACGTCCGGCCACTTCGCGAAAGCGCTGCACGAAGTACTGGTTCGCCTTGTCGACGGTGCCGACGTAGCGCGCCTTGGTCCACATCACGATCCACGACACGAACGCCATGCCCAGCAGGATCGTGATCACGACCCACGCGTCGACGGTCACCGACTGCACGATCACGCCGAAGTAGCCGAAGCCGAAGCCCGACTGCTTCTCGTCCGCGCCGTACGCGACCAGCTTCGATTCGGAGCCCTGGGCCAGCGCGTCGACCGCGATCGCCGCCGGCGAACGCGCAATCTTCGACAGCCGCAGTTCGTCGAGCGCGCCCGTGTAGGCGGCGAAGCCCGCCGGTGCGCCGGCCGCATCCGCGCCGACCGTCGCGACGCCGTTCAGCGCGGGCAACGCCGCCGCGACCTGCGCGGCCTGCTTGCCGTTGACGTAGACGGTCAGGTTCTTGCCGTCTGCCGTCACCGCGAGATAGGTCCACTGGTTCGCGGCCACCGGCGCCGCGGCCGGCGTGCGCACCGGGGCTGCGCTGCCGGCCGCGCCGTCGACTTCCGCGAACGGCACGCCGTTGTCGAGGCCGATCAGCAGCGCGTTCGCGCCGTCGCGGCGGCTGTAGACGAGCGTGTTCGGCGCGAGCGCCGCGGGCTTGACCCACGCGCTGAACGTGAAGCTACCGCCGGCCGGCACGTTCAGCGCCGGGCTCGCGGGCAGCGTCAGCGACGCATTGCCGTCGAAGCGCGCGCCCTTGCCGACGATGCCGTCTTCAACCGCGCGGAACGTCGCGTTCTGCGCGTTGCTCGCATACGCCGTCGCGTCCTTCGGCGGCGTGCCCGACGCGCCGTTGAAGTGGTACACGAGCGTGTAGTCGGGATCGAACGTCTCGGCCGGCTTGCCGCCGTCCGGCGCCTTCTTGTTGCCGTAGTACATCCAGATCGATTCCGTGGCGCCCGCCGGCATCTTCGGCACGTCGACCCAGATCAGCGCGACGCCGAGCACCGGGTCGTATTGTTCGACGTGGTAGTTCAGCGGCGTCTTGTCGTCGGACGCGACGAAGCGGATATCCGCGCCGTTGTCGGCCAGCCCGTCGAACTGGAAGTTGCCCGAATGCAGGCGCATCAGCAGCGGCACGCGGCCCGCCGAATCCGCGAGGTTCGCGCCCTTCGGGCTCGCGTCGATCGTGATCGCCTTCCGGTACGACCAGTCGTTCTGCCACCATGCGTTCGCGATGCCGGGCAGCACGCCGAGCATCACCGCCAACAGGAAAAACAAGACTCGCTTCACGATCCACTCCCCGAATGTGCGGGCGCTTCGCTCGTCGCGTCGCCCCGGCACGGTCAAAAAAAATCCGTCAGAACCCCAGCCGCACGTAGAAATCGAAACGCGGGCTGTACTGCCGCGTATAGACGCCCGCCTTCAGCGGCCAGCCGGCCTCGAAATCCGCGCTGGCGTACTTCATGATCTGCAATCGCGTGCCGACGCCGACGCTCATCAGGTTGAAGCGCGACGTCTGCTCCGGCAGCGGGCTCAGCAGCCACAGGTGCGCCGCATCGAAGAACGCGTGGAAGCGCCACTCGTTCACGCGGCTGCCCACCGCGCCGCCGAGCCACTTCGACAGCGACGGGCTGCGCAGCTCGAGCGACGCGATCACGCCGCTGTCGGCCGTGTCTTCCGCCTGCATGTAGCCGCGCACGCTGTTCATCCCGCCGGCGGCGAACTGCTCGCTCGACACGAGCGGCGAGTTCGAGATCTGCGCGCTCACGTGGCCGTTGGCCTGCATGTCGTTCGCGAAGCGCTGCGTGTGGTTCACGTCGAACTTGCCGTACACGAAGTCGGGCGTCGCCTTGTAGCGCTTGTTGTCCCACGCGCCCCAGTCGCTGCCGAGGCCGCGGATGTTGGTGGTGAGCGACGCGGAGAACGACGTCTGCGAGTTCTTCAGGCTCAGCTGGCCGTTGTACGAGAACGTCACCGGCACGTAGGTCAGCGGCGCGGTGGATGTCTGGCCCACCAGGCTCACGTTCTCGTCGTAATGCTTGCGGTCGATCTCGATGCTGACCGAGTGCGCGTAGGTTTCCGACGCGGGCAGCGCGTAGATCGCGGTGAAGCCGTAGGTCGTGCCCTTGCCGAGCACGTTGGTGCCGCCGACCGACGCGACGTTGCTGTCCGAGTGCACGACGGTGGCGAGGAAGCTCCAGCGCGTGTCCTTGATCGGCGCGAGATACGAGAACGCATAGACGCGCGCATCGTTCGGATGCTGCGGCGCGATCACGTAGGTGCCGGAAATCACGTGGCCGAGCTGCCACAGGTTCGAATAGCTGAGGCTCGCGCTGGTGCGCAGCGTCGACGTGCCGGGGCTGTTGTCGTTGTTCAGCTCGAGCGTGCCGTGCAGCGGGCTGTGATCGTCCACCTTGAGATCGACGTCGACCGTCTGCGGCATCGCGCCGGGCTTGAGCACCGGAATCACCTGGCGATCCGCCGAGCGGTTCAGGTCGGTGAGCTGCTGCTGCGCCTGGTTGAAGTCGGGCACCTTGCCTTCGGCGAGCGCGGGCACCGCGTCGCGGATGTTGCGCGGCGAGTTGTACTGCGCGCCGTCGACGCGCAGCCTGCCCACCTTCGCCTCGACCACCTGCAGCAGGATCACGCCGTTCTTCACCTGCTGCTGCGGCAGCTCGACAACCACCGACTGGTAGCCACGCTCCTGATAGACCTTCTGCAGCGCATCGCGCGCCGCGTTCACGTCGGCGAGCGTGCGGCCCGGCCCTTCGAACGGATAGACGGCCTTCTCGATCTCGAGCGTCGGCAGCGTCGTGTTGCCGCGCACGACGAACGCGTTCACGTCGAACGTCTGCGGCGCCGGCGATCCCGACGCTGCCGCGTTCGCGGCCGGTGCCACGGCGGCTTCCTGCGCGCGCACGCCCGAGGCGACGCACAGCCCTCCGGCCAGCACGGCGCCGGCCAGGCATCGGCATTTCAGCCGCCATCGTTCGCGTGACTTGCGGTCTACTCTCGGCGGCATGCGCCCTTCCCCTTTGTTGTTCCGGATCGCGGAGCGCTCGCTGCACTAGCCGCCCGCACCGCTATCAAATACGTGTTTCACTTCGATGACGATTTGTTCGTCATCCTTATCACGATGTACTCGATGCTTCCTGCTGCTTGCTGCTTCTGCTTCAGTCGCGGCGCGCCTGCTCCGGCATTCCACCAGCTGGACAACCGAACTGCACGCACGCATACCGCATCAGCGTATCGACGCACACCGCGAGCGATTCCCGGTCGGTGTCGAGCACGAGATCCGCATCGACCGGCGGCTCGTACGGCGACGACACGCCCGTGAATCCCGGCAGCAGGCCACGCCGCGCCTTCGCGTACAGCCCTTTCGGGTCGCGCGCTTCGCAGCGGGCGAGTGGCGTGCTCACGTACACCTCGCGAAACGCCGCGCCGACGATCGACCTCGCCGCATCGCGCATCGCCGCGAGCGGCGAGATCACCGCGACGATCGCGACAGCGCCCGATCCGCTCGCCACCGCCGCAACCTCGGCGATGCGCCTCACGTTCTCGAAACGGTTCTGCTCGGTAAAGCCGAGGTCCCGATTCAGTCCGGCCCGCATCCGGTCGCCGTCGAGCACCATCGCATGCGTCCGCCGCTCGCGCAGGCGCTGCGCCAGCGCATCGGCCAGCGTCGTCTTGCCCGCGCCCGACAGCCCCGTCAGCCACAGCACGCCGCCCGCAAGTTGCGGCGCCGCGCCGCGCGACGCGTTGGCCGCGTCTACCGATAAGGACGAAACGACCGCGGAAAACCCGCAACGATCGATGTTCATCGTGCTTGCCCGCCGACGTTCGCGGGCTCGTCGTCCTCGCGCGGGCGCGCTTGCCAGAATCCGCCCTGCATCGTGACGATCGACGGTGTCTCCGCCCATTGAGGCGCGCTCAGGATCTCGGCGCGCCGCACGTTCGGCAGCACCTGCACGTCGAAGATCTCGTCGACACCGTTGAAGAACTGGAGGATGCCGAGCACCGCGCCGCTGTTCGCGTCGAGCGCGGCGACGCCCGCGACGATCGCATCGGCCTCGCTTTCGATCGGCAGCCCCTGCGGCCCGCGCTTGTCGCGCAGCTTCGACAGTCCGACGAACAGCACGCCGCCGTATTCCGCGAGACCGTGCGTGAAACCCGGCAGTGTCGCGAGCACGCGTCGCGCGCCCGACTGCGGATCGATCTGCAGCACCTGGCCGCGACCGCCTTCGAGCACGTGCAGGCGTCCGCCGATCACGCGCGGCGAATGCGGCATCGACAGGCCCGACGCGACGATGCGACCCGACGGCACCTCCATCACGACGCCGCCGTCGGCCATCCCGCGCCGCCAGCCGAACGGCTCGTCGGTCACCCCGAGCGCCGTCGCGAAACGCACCTTGCCATCGCTGAACGCCATCCCGTTCAGGTGGCAGCGGTCGTCGGGCTTCATCGCGGTCACGAACGGCGGCTGCCAGATCGACGTGAAGTTGAAGTAGCCGTCGATCACGCTGATGCACGAATAGCGCGTGTTGACCGCGAGCACGACGTGCTTGTCGAACGCCATGTCGTGCAGATCCAGGTCTCCGGTGTAGTACGCCATGCGCGGCACGAACATCGCGTCGTAGTGATCGGGGCGGCCGGGATAGAGCGGCGCGAGCGTCGACACGTTCGCGAACACCATCAGTTCGTGCATCGTCGCGACCGCGAGCCGGTTGCCGGATACGGCCATCCCCATCGAGCGCGGCAGCAGGCACGCGGACAGCGTCGGCACGCCCGCGTCGACGCCGATCACCGCGACGCCCGACGGGCGGCGGCTGACGGCCAGCGAACAGCCGAGCGCCTCGAGCACCTGCAGAAAGCGCCCCGTGTCGCGCAGGTTGATCACCGGCGACATCGCTTCCGCTGCCCGTTCCGCTGCGGCGAGCGTGTCGCCGCCCTGCCGGCCTTCCTCGAACTGTTCCACTGTGATGCACCTGTCGGCTTCGCGCCGCGTGATGAATAAAGGTGAAGTCCGCACTCGCCCGTCCGCACGCACGGCATGCGCGCGCCGGCCACGAGCCGGATCGCGCGTGCCGGGTCGCGACACTCACCTACCTAGACGGAACGAAATGCGCATTGCCGCAAACTTTTTTGCGTGGACCGGCCGCTGCGCCGCCGAGTGCGCGTGTACGCGCTGTCGGCGGCGCCGATCCAACGGCGTCGCCGACCGCGTGCGGCCTGCAATGCGCGCACGGCGCAACCCGCGCGCGAAAACGCGCGGAACGCCGTGCAGGAATATGCGTGGCCCCCGTTTGGTGTGCATGTCGCCTGCCTGGCCCGTGTCGGATCTTCGGCGTCGCGCGTGCGCGAGTCGCCGGCAAACGTGTTGCCGCTACACGGGAAAATCGCGAAAACGCGTCGCACCCGCGTGCGGCCCGACAATCGTCGGGTGCTATCGGGAAGTTTTTGTGACATTGCGCTGAAGATATTCACGAGACCGTGTGCGACGGGGCGCCCGATATCGTTTACGCGCGACCGGCCGGCGCTATCGCAGCGCGGCAAACGCCCGAACGTCACGAAAAAAACTGCGGTTTCGCGCTGCCCGATCCGTCCTAACTAATGAGAAAAACACATCGACGACGGGGTCCGATCCATGTCATTCGCCACGATGCTCGTCCGCTGGCTCGCCGGGAGGCTGTCCGGCGCGGCCGCGCCGCCTGACCCGCTGCGCGCGGCCGCCGCCGGTCGTGCCGCGCTGCGCCGCCCGTTGCGCTGGCGCACGCCGTGGCTCGCGTGGCAGTCGCTGTCATGGTGCGTGCTGACGCTGCTGGCGCCGCCGGTCTGGACGATCGGCACGCTGCTGCTGATCAATGCGTCGAGCGACCAGCCGCTGTTCTGGACGCTCGCGATGGCGATCGTGCCCGTCGCGAACGGCGTCGCGATCGTCGCGACCAACCAGCGCCATCACCGCGTGCCGTTCACGCGGCGCTCGACGGTCGCGCTGTTCACGTTCTTCGTTGCGATGGCCATCGGCTGCACGCTGTTCGTGCTGCTGCTGTGGCGCTCGCATTCGATCGCCGCGCTGGTCGGCCCGCTCGCGCTCGACGGCGACGGCACGCATCCCGCGATGCTCGCGTTCTGGGTCGCGGGGCTCGCCGCGATGTTCGGTGTCACGTCATCCGCGCATGCGAGCATCGCGCATGCGTGGCTCGCGTTCGAGGCGTGAATGCGGCTGCGCCCATCCAACGGGGGCATGCGAATGCATCGATACGGGAGATCCGGCGCGACACGCGCGCCGCGCGCACGCGGCATCGCGATCGTGACGGTGCTGCTCGTCGTCGCGCTGGCGGCCACGCTCGCGGCCAGCGTGCTTTGGCGTCAGCAGGTCGCGACGCGCGACGTCGAGAACCAGCGGCTCGCGACGCAGACGATGTGGGTCGAGCGCGCCGCGGTCGAATGGGCGAGGGCGACGCTGCGCGCGCAGAACGCGACGTCGAACGTGACCTTCGCCGGCCAGCCGTGGTCGGCCCCATTCTCCGACGTGCCGCTGTCCGACCTGCTGCCGCCGGATGCGGTCTCGGTCAACGCGGAACTTGCGCGCGCATCGATCTCCGGAAACGTCGAGGATGCGCAGGCCCGCTTCAACCTGATGAACCTCGTGTCGCGCATCGCGCCGGGCAAACCGTGGCAGGCGAATGCCGCAGGCGTGCTCGCTTATCGGCGGCTGCTCGGCGAACTCGCGCTCGATCCCGCGCTCGCGCAACCGACGGCCGACTACATGCTGCGCTCGCTGCGCGACACGAACGGCCCCGGCGGCTGGCCGCTGCAGCTCGTGTCGGTCGACGATCTCGCACGAATTCCCGGCTACGACGCGCATGCGATCGACGCGCTCGCGCCATTCGTGACGGTGCTGCCCGACCTCACCGTCGTGAACGCGAACACGGCGGCCGAGCCCGTGCTCGTCGCCGCGATTCCGACGCTGTCGAAAAGCCAGGCGAAACGGCTCGTCGAGCGGCGCGGCACCGCGTATTTCGTCAGCACCGGCGATATCGCCGAGTATCTGCTGCCCGCGCAGGGCAGCAGCCCGACGCTGCCCGACGGCTCGGCCGTGGGCGTCAGCAGCGGCTATTTCATCGTGCACTGCCGCGTCCATTCGACGCGGATCAACGCACGCATCGAAACGCTGATCGCGCGTTACGGCAGCGGCAATTTCACGTGGACGTCGGTGATCTGGGTGCGGCGGCTCACGAGTTGAACGCCGACCGTACGATTTGCGCACGTGCTTGCGGATCGACGACGCGCGATCCATCGAATCGCGCGTGAGCCGCGGCGCCGATCTAGATCAACGACGACTCGCTCAAACCGAGCCCACGCGCGCCCTGCGGCTTCACCGCGCAATCGAACGTCAGCCGCGTGAGGCTCGTCTCGCGGACTTCGCCGAGCAGGCGGTTCCAGTCGTCGATCGATACGAGCAGCGCGATCGGCCGGTTGTATTTCGTGACCATCACCAACGCCTCGCCCGCATGCCGCAGCGCCTTCGACGGATTGCTGCTGAAGTCGCGCGTCGCCATCGCGATCGTGCGCAGGCTGAACACGTTCGTGACGGCATCGTCGCCGTCGTCGTGCAGCAGCCGCTCGAGCGTCGCCGCACGCAGCAGCGCCTGCGATTTCGCCGACAGCCGGTTGTCACGGCGCTTGCGGCGCGCGCTGCGCGGATCGACGTGCACGGCCAGCACCCGCACGATCTGGCCGAGGGTGGTTGCGGGCAACTGGTCGTAGCGGCGCCACCAGTCGGGCGGCAGCGCGATCATCATCCCGGCGTAGATCGCCGCGACGCCGTCGGCGATATGCGACGGAAGACGCTCGGCGTCGCGCGCGTCGAGATCGAGCGCCGCACCGACCACCTGCGTCATCACGCTGAACGCGTTATACGCGAGCGCCGCGATCCCGCAGGCGAGCAGCGACGCACGCGCCGGCGCGTCGCCGAACGGCGCGCCTGCCAGCACCGGTTCGAGCGGCAACGGCAACACGTCGCGCCAGCGTCGGCGCGATAGCTGCACGATCCGTGCCGCGTCGAACCGCTCGGCCGGCAAATCCGTCAGCAGCACCACCGCTTCTCCGGGTTCGCCGCCCGCCGCCGCGCGGCGCCATTCGATCCGCCGCAACGTATCGGTTGCGCCGCCGTCGCCGGTCATTCCTACCGGCTGTTCGCGCACGGTGCCGTCGTCGCACACCCCCGCGTCCTGCCATTCATCGAGCGGCCGGACCGTGCTCGCGGGACCGTACTCGCGCAGGATCAACGCACCGCCGCGGCGCGGCCATCCCGACAGAATCGCATTCGTATCGAAGCGCCCGTCGACGATCCACAACTCGCCGGGCCGCACCGTTTCGAGCAGCGCGGCGACGAAGGCACGCGCGTGCTGCCGGCCGCGCTCGACCGGCAGCAGGTCGACGATCAACCCGAGATCGGGATCGTAGACCGGCAGCACGCGCGTGCCGGCACCGAAGGCAGCTTCGTACGCGGGATCGTCGCAGGCCCGCCCGCAATCGCAGGCAGCCTGCCCGGGCGCACACGCGTCAGCCGCCCCGTCGAGCACGCGCAGCCGCATCCCGCCGAGCCCGCTCTCGTCCACACGCGCCGCCGCGATCGGCAGCAGCAGTTCCGCGCTGTCCTTTACCAGCGCGCGCCCCCACCCGGCGCGCAACCGGCTCATCCCGTCGTGCAGCTCGGCGACGGCGGCCCCCACGCCGATCGGCGCGACACCGGCCGCATCCGACGGCATGCGCATGTGCGCGGCGATCGCCGTGATCGCATCGACCGCGAGCGCGAACAGCGCCTCGCGAATCGGCTCGTCGTCGGGTTCGCCATCGGTGTCGGCGGTCGCGTCGAGCCAGTCGTCGTGCAGCGCGCACTGCAGCACGAGCCGCGTCATGATCGCCATCGGACTCTGTTCGACGAAACGTTCCACCACCGCGCGCATCATCGGGACACTCCGTACCGTTCGCAATGCCGCACACGCAACCGGTCGCCACCGCACGATCGCACTTGACGGGCCGCAGTCGACGCCGCAGCATCGTGGACAACCGCAAGCGCACGACCGCACGCCGTCGCGATGCTCCCTCCGCCATCGACGCACGAGGCACCGGCATGTACGTAGATCCCCGCGTGGCGCACGGCCGCGCCCGGTTCGACCTGAGCCGTTCCCCGCGCCTGCTCGCCGACGAGCGCCGCTGGGAGATCAGCGACCTCGTCACGCGCGGCCTCGACGATTTCCGCGGCGTGCGCAACCGCCGCAACCTGATGCGGCTGCTCGGCCGCCAGATCGCGCCGAAGCTCGCGCGCCTCGGCCTCGATCCGTACGTCGGCGTGCTCGGCAGGATCGAAGGCCTGTTCGTCAACTTCTCGACGATGAGCGCCGAGCACGGGCTGCGCGAATTCCAGCTGCAATTGACGGTGCCCGACCTCGTGCTGCGCAGCTTCGCGTCGAATGCGATCCGGCCGCACGCGGTCGCGCGCTGCATGCAGCGCAACGGCGTGATGACGCTCGCGGATATCGAGCACGAGACGAATATCGCGTTCGTCGCGGCGCGCGTGATGCGCTCGCTCGCGATCGCGGAACACTGGCGGCAGATCGGCGTGCCGACGCCGTACGGGCTGTTCGTCGGCACGCTCACCGATGCGAACGACGTCGCGATGAACACCTATTTCCGGCCCGGCGACAACGATCGCCCGTCGCGCTGGAGCGGCTTCTCGGCCCTCTTCGCGACGATGCCGGACTGGCGCCCGGATCAGGTCCGGCACGGCGGCGAACTGCTGCAATGGATGGTCGACCATATCGTGGCCCTGCAAGAATCCGCCCCGTTCTTCGAACGCTTTCCGTTTCTGCGTGAACCGCTGCGCGACGCCGACGACCCGTTCGACGCCGCGTGGCGCGGCGCGCGCGCCGGTATCGACGGCGGCGCGACGTCCTGATCGCCGGCCCTCGCCGCACACCGCGCCCCGCCCCACGCCGGCGGCAATCCGGAAGCCGGCTTCGGCCCCCGGTTCCGCTACACGGTCCCCTCGCTCTCTCGTATACAAGGTCGAAGCAAGTGCGCGTAACCCGCAGAATTTCTTGCGATACCCGCGCGCGTGCCGATGAAAACGATTCCGTCGCATACCGGAACGACCACGCCTTCGGCGCGCTCAATGCATGCGCGGCGGCACGCCCGGCTCCTGGCGACCGACCGCCTCCAGCACGGCCCACATCCAGATCAGTTCGCGCACGGTGCGCGCATGCTCGTCGCTCTGCGCACGCCAGCGCTGGAACGCGTCGAGTTCGCATTCCGTCGTATCGCCGGTGCGCAGCCACAGCAGCCAGCGCACCGCGCCTTCGCGGATCGCATCGGCGCGCGTGTTCGCGTCGCCGGAATCCGCATCCCGTTGCGATTCGTTCATGATCACGCCACCGCCCGAAGCTCCCTCGACACCCATCCCCCGCACCGCGCATCGCTGCGCGGCCGGGGCGCTTGCCACCCACGCCTCGGGTCCGACGACGCTCCACCGGGCCGCCGCGGACGGCAGCCCGGCGTTTGCCGGCCCTCATTGATCAGGTCGTATCGGCGGACCGTAACCCGCAGCGCGCAGGCAGCCCGCGGCCGCACGAACGGGCCGCTTGCAGGGGGAGGAAGAAAGGTGGGGAAGCTCGCGGGAGCCGGTCAGCTCAGCAGCACGATATTGCCGGGCAGGCGCGTGATGTGCGCGCCGTACAGGCGCCCGACCATGTCGATCACGTCGTCGAGCCGCGTGATCGGAAACTGCGCCTGCATCCGGTTCGCGCCGAGCGCGGCGCGCCGCAGGACGACCCTGCCCGGACGATAGCGGTTGATTTCGTCGATGACGTCCGACAGCATCACGCCGTTGAACACCAGCATCCCGCGCCGCCATGCGCTGACCGCGCCCGGATCGGCCCGCGACACGGGCTGCACGCCGCGGTCGTCATAGACGACCTGATCGTCGGCCTTCAGCGTGCGGGCGCCGCGCGGATGCGCGAGCGCGACCGTGCCCGACAGGCAGGTCACGCACACCTGCGACCCCGTACGCCGCACGTTGAAGCGCGCGACCGTCGCCTGCATTCGGCCGTCGCCCGCCACCACGGTAACGGGCTGGATCGGCGTCGCGCGGCCGGCCGGCGGCGTGGCCGCGTCGATCTCCGCCTCGCCGGCGACGACTTCGACACCGTGCGCGGCATCGCTCGCGGGCAGCACGTCGACGCGTGTCTGCGTGTTCATCGCCACCGTCACGCGCGACGACAGCGCGACGCTGCGCTGCTCGCCGGTGCCGGTGTGGTAATCGGCGGCCAGGTCGCCGAGCGACGGCCACAACTGCAGCGGCGGCCGCACCGCGAGCCACGACGCGCCGGCCGCCACCGCGAAGCCGATGAACGCGCGGCGGCCCGTGCGCATCGTGCGCTCGCGCTTTGCAACGTTTGCCCAGGCCGCGGCCGTGCGCTCTTCACCCGCGAGCTCGGCCGCCGCGGTGCGCAGCGAGCCCCAGGTGTCGCGCAGCAGCGCGGCCGCCTGCGGACGATCGGCGCACCAGCGCTCGAACGCGTCGGCCTCGGCCTGGCTCGCGTCGCCCGAGCGCAGACGCAGCAGCCACGCGCTCGCTTCGTCGAGTGCGTCGTGGGCGGGTTCGGCCTGGGCTTTCGTCATCGTCCGGGTACTCAAAATTTGCGCGGGCCGCCTCGCGAGCCCGTGTACGAATCGCCGTCTTCCTGCATGCGCTGCAGGCAGTACTTCATCGCCGCGCTCAGCTCGCTTTCGACGAGCCGCAGCGAAATGCCGAACTGCTCGGCGATCTCGCGGTTCAGCAGGCCGTCGACACGAGCGGCCAGCAGGATCGCGCGGCGCCGCGGCGGCAGGCCGCGCAGCACGTCCTTCAGCGTATCGACCTTGCGGCGCGCCGCGACGATACGCTCGGGATCGGCCAGTTCGTCGGGCGTCTCGAGCAGCGTCTCGACATCGTCATCGTGCAGATGGCGGCGCTCGCGGCGATGCTGGTCGATCGCGACATTGTTCGCCATCCCGAGTATATAGGCGTCCGCGTTCGTCACCTGCGTGGACACGTTCGCATTTTCGAGGCGCAGCCAGGTCTCGTGCAGCGCGTCGGCCGCACCGTCCTTCGAGCCCGTCACGCGTTCGAGACGCCTGACCAGGTACGCATAGCGCGTCGCCAGCAGCTTCCTGAGCCCGGTGCGAGTGGTATCGGACATGGCGTGCTAGTTCCGGACGGCTGTCGTCGGACAGCGGAAGTGCACGCCGTTGCCGGCCGGCCGCAACAGGATCGTGACCGGCTGCGGCAGGTCCGCCGGCGGCGCATCGTCCAGCTTCAGCGCGCGCAGCGCGCGCATCACCGCCGCGTCGCGGGCGGCCGAACCGCTCGATGCCACCATGTTGACCGCCACCACCGCCCCCCTGTTGTCGATGCGCACCTGCGCGACGAGTCGATAGCTGCCCGGCACCGCCGCCGGCTGCGCGCACAGCGCATCGATCAGATGCGACTGCAGCGTGCCCGCGAACGCGCGCCGCTCGCTGGAATCACCGATCCCGTCGATCGGCAGTGCGGCGTCCGCCGGCGCGTCGACCGTGGCGGGCACCGCCTCGGCGGCCGGCCGCGCGACGATGATCGCTTCGTCCGGACGCGAGAATTCCGCACGCAACCCCGTTCCGGCCAGCAACCGCTCGAGCGCGTCGCGCGGCATGTAGTCGCCCTGCACCGGTGCGCTCGTGCGCCCGTCGAGCAACGGCGCGGGTGCCAGCACGATCAGCTCGGTGAGCCGCGCGAAGTCCTGCAAGGCCTTCGCGAGCGGCTGCGCGGGCAGCTCGAAATGCGCGACGCTGCCCGGCGGGCGGCCCGTGGAACCGGTCTCCTGCGCGTGCGCGCCGCGCATGCACAGCACGACGAACGCGAGCCACGCGACGAGCGCCAGGACACCGGTCGGCGCCCGTGAACGAGTCATGAATCCCTGGTCGGAAGTGGAGTTGCACGCCGCGGGCCGGAAGGCGCCCCCCCGCGGGCGGTTCCGTCGCAAGCGAACGTCAGATTGTGAGCGGGCACTGTGACAGTCAAGTGAAGCGTGCCGCGGATCGAATCAATGCGGCGTGCCACGTTCGAGCGCCGCGTGCTCACGGCCGGCGCACGACGAAGTTGCCGATGCCTGTACCGACAACCGCCATCCGCACGTCGCCCGACCACAGCGTGATCGTCACCGGCACGTCGATGCCTTCGCTGCCGAGCACGACGCGCGACGGTGCGTCGCCGCCGCCGGTGTAGCGCACCGACACGGCCGTCACCTCGGTGCCCCAGCGGCGCGCGCGATAGAGGTCGTCGCTCATCGGCGCCCACGCGCCATTTTCGGTGCGCTGCACGAACCGGTAGCCGCCGCCGACCGGCTGCCATGCGATCGGCATCGAGCGCACCTGCGCCTCGTCGCCGGCCGATTCGAGCAGGTTCGCGAGCCGCTGCGCCTCCTCGGCGAGATCGGTGCGGCGATTGCGCGACGGCGCGAGCGTGACGATCACGAGCACGACCAGCATCTCGAGCAGCGTGAAGCCGCGCTGCAGGCGGCGATGCGTGCTTGCCTGCGGTCGGCCCGCGTGCGAGGTGTGCGCTTCGTCGTGCCTCGTCATCATGCATTCACCCTTGCGTCAAAGAATGGAACGCGCCTTCCGTTCTGTTTTCCATCATCCGTTATCCGAACCGATCGTCATGAAACCACTCGCCCTGCTCCGCACCGTTCCGTCCCGCCTCGATCTCGCGCCGCTCGCCGCGACGCTCGCCGCCGCGGCCGCGCTCGTCGCCGTGTCGCTCCGGGCCGTGCACGTGCTGAGCGCAGCCGATGCGCCGGTGACGGCGCCCGCGCCGCCCGCGCCGATCGACGTCACGGCCGGTGCACGACTCTTCGGCGCGAAACCCGACGACGAGCGCGACGCGATCCAGCTGCTCGGCGTGCTCGCATTCGACGCGCGCCGTGCCGCCGCGATCGTCAGCGTCGGTGGCGATGCATCGCGCGTCGTGTCGCTCGGCGCCGCGATCGGCGAAGCCGCGAAACTCGCCGAGGTACGCGCGCGCTCGATCGTCGTCGACCGCAACGGGCTGCACCGCGAGATCGCGCTGCCCGCCACCGAGAAAGCCAACGCGTTCGTGCGCTGAGCCGCGCGTCACTGCACCATGTTGTTCAGCTCGATGATCGGCATCATCACGGCCAGCACGATCACGAGCACCACGCCGCCCATCGCGAGGATCAGCAGCGGTTCCAGCAGGCTCGTCAGAAACATCGTGCGGCGCTCCAGCTCGCGCGACTCGCCTTCGGATGCGCGATCGAGCATCGTCGTCACGTCGCCGGTCGCCTCGCCCGAGCGGATCAGGTGCACGAGTACCGGCGGAAACGTCTTCGTATGCGCCAGCGCGCGCGACAGCGCGGAGCCTTCGCGCACGCGGACGATCGCATCGTCGACGTTCGCGCGCATCGCACGGTTCGACAGCGTCTCGCCGGCCGCCTGCAATGCGCGCAGGATCGGCACGCCGGCCGCCGTGAGAATGCCGAGCGTGCTTGCGAACCGCACCGTGTTGTAGCCGCGCACGAGCTTGCCCGCGAGCGGCGCGGTCAGCAGCCAGTGATCGAACCTGAGCCGCGGCCCGTCCTGCGACAGCACCTTGCGGATCGCGAAGACGATCGCGACCGTCGCCAGCAGCGACGCCCACCACCAGTGACGGACGAAATCGGACAGCGCCATCATCACGACCGTGAGCGTCGGCAATTGCTGCTTCGTGCTGGTGAACACGTTCGCGACCTGCGGCACCACGTAGCTCAGCAGGAACGTGACAATGCCGAACGCGATCAGCGTGACGATGCCCGGGTACGTGAACGCGAGCAGGATCTTCTGCTTCAGCGCGTTGCTCTGTTCGATGTAATCCGCAAGACGCGACAGCACGACGCCGAGCTTGCCCGTGTGCTCGCCGGCCGCGACGAGCGCGCGATAGATCTCCGGAAAATCGCGCGGATGCTCTGCCAGCGCATTCGCGAACGAATGGCCGCCGACGATTTCCGCGCGGATCGACGCCATCAGTTCGCGCACGTATTCGCGCTCGGCCTGCTCGCTCAGCACCGACAGCGATTCGTCGAGCGGCAGCCCGGCGACCAGCAGGCTCGCGAGCTGGCGCGTGATGATCGCCTGCTCGCGCTGCGACAGCTTGCGGCCGAGCGACAGCCGCTGGTGACGCTCGCCGTGCAGGCGTTGCGCGGCCAGCTCGACGACGAGCGGCGTGAGGCCCTGCGTGCGCAACTGGCTGCGACCGGAGCGCGCGCTGTCGGCTTCGAGCACGCCCTTCAGCGTGCGGCCGGTGGGATCGATCGCTTCGTAGCGGAATGCCGACATGCCGGAGTTCTCCTGTCACGGGTGCGACTGCTTTCCATGACGTCGCGCAGCATGCCGGACAGAGTCGCCGGGGAAGACTACGGAGCGAACCGGCGCAAATTTGTGACGGATGTTGGGCTACCTTTTTGACGGGGTTTATTACTGGGCGGCGTCTTCTTTATATCTTAAGAACGATTTCATCCTTGTCGAGATGATGGCTCAATCCGCATTAATGACATGAAGCACGCTTCGCTCGTTCATTTACGTCATTTCCGGATAGATTGAGGAAATACATCGAATGAGCAGACATTCATCGACACCCGGAATGTTCCGTAACATCCGCCACAAAATCGCCTTGAAACCACGATAGCACCGCTCGGGCTGCCGGCTGAACCCGATATCTGGATGCCCAGCCCGCGCCGAATAACGGTTGAATCGCCGCTTTATCAACCCGAATAACGCAATGATTTATTCAACGAAAATGTTACGCACCATTCGTTATGAAAAATTCACACGCGTCATTCGGATTTCCCCCTACATTTACCCGGCGGTCCATAAGCATTCCAACCGCAGTAGCAGGGGTTCCCGTTTATCTTCGTTCAAGGAAATTTCTCATGAAATCCAGCAAGCGCAAGATCTGTCAAGTCCTCGCTCTCGTCGTTTCGGGCATGGGCGCATCGCTCGCGATGGCCGCAGGTCCCGTGATTCAAGGTGGCGGCTCGTCGCTCGTCGCCCCGACCATCGGCGCCAATTCGCCGGCTTCCGGCGAAATCGGCCTGTACGGCACCGCCAACGCCACGTTCACGTACTACTCGGTCGGCTCGGGCGCCGGCCAGAACGCGTTCCTGAACAACCAGCCGACGTTCTTCGGCGCGGGTGTCACGGGCACGGTCCACTTCGCGAACAGCGACGCGGCACTGTCGGCCACCCAGCTCACGTCGTACAAGGCCGGCCTCGGCACGACCAACGGCCCGCTGATCCAGATCCCGTACATCGTCACGCCGATCACCGTGCCGGTCGTCAATGGCCCGGCCGTGACGAGCACCACGACCCCGCAAACGACGCCGGGTCAAGCGCACAGCATCGCGTTGAACGACGACGATCTGTGCGGCGTGTTCTCGGGCAAGCTGACGAACTGGAACCAGGTCACGAATCCGGAAACGGGTTCGGCCTACGCGCTGAATGCGCCGATCAAGGTCGTCTATCGCTCGGACGGCAGCGGCACGACCGAACTGCTGACCCGCCACCTGGCCGCTGTCTGCTCGACCGGAAATACGGCTGCGGGCGTGACGTTCGTCGATTCGCTGACGTTCACGGCTTCGTTCCCGAGCGGCGTGCCGGCGAACTTCACGGCGGCCTCGGGTAGCGGTGGCGTGCGTACGCAACTGGTGAGCTACCAGTCGGCCGGTACGGCCGCTGTCGCCTACCTGAGCCCGGATTACACGAACACGTTCCTGGCTCCGCAAAGCACGGTCGTGACGTCGGCCGGCGCATTCCAGCTGCCGATCGCGAGCCTCGTGAACAAGGTCGACAGCAAGTACTACGCACCGACGTACGCAAATGCTTCGACGGCCCTCGGCACGGTTGCTCCGCCGGCGACCAAGATCGCCGCGTCGAACCCGGCCAACTGGGTGCCGAACGCAGGCAACCCGGCGGCCGGCTATCCGGTTTCGGGCACGAGCCAGATCATCCTGAGCCAGTGCTACGCGAACTCGGCCGTGAAGACGAACGTTCACGACTTCCTGAACAACCACTTCACGAACGCCAGCTACGCGTCGGTCGTTCATGGCAACGGCTTCGACACGGTTCCGTCGTCGTACCAGACGGCCATCTCGAACGACTTCCTGAGCAACGCGAGCACGTGGAACCTCGATATCGGCAACGCGAGCGTCTGCACGGGTACGGTGGTCGGCCGCTAAGCGGTCGGCACACTGCTCGACTGACCGTTCAAGCGACTGCGCCCTTGGGAGTCCAAGGGCGCAGTTTTTATTTACGCACACGGGTCGCACGATTCGCGTCGCCTGGAAATATTCGAGCCGCTGCAAACTGATTTTCGAAATTCAAGCGACTGTGCCCCTGGGTTGCCAGGGGCACAGTTATCGTGAGCCGTTACTCCGGCATGTTCGTTACGCCATCGCTACCATTCGCGATCCCGTCTTCAGCGCACGATTCACGGCAAGCCTGCACAAAAAACACCGTCTGGAACACTGCCGCCCTGCCTCACGCAGCGACTCACGTGAATCAGATCTTGCCAAGCTTCGTACGCTCCCCCTCCGTCAATGCCGCACGTTGTGCAGCCCCGGCTTTTCCAAAGCCGATAATCGACACGGAGTTCGACGGGTCATAGCCGACCTGTTGCCTGTGTTTCTTGGATCCGTCACCACCTGCATCACCGAACCCCTCGACCTGCACCGAGATCGTCCAGCGTCGTACCGTCCCGCCGGATGCATTGTTCTTCGCGATATCCTGCGCGACCTGAGTCGCAGCCGATGCAGCCGCGCTCGCAGCGGTCAATGCCCCCGTGTTCACCGCCTGCACCAACGGAATGCCTGTCGCATTGCCCGTCACCTGTATGTTGTCCGCGTTCACCACGTGCAGCGCAGCGACGTTGAGGTTACCCGCACGGATACCGGCATCGCCGGCATCAACGGTGCCGCGAGGCGCGATCAGATTGATCGTGCCCAACGGGATACCGGGCACGCTCTGCAGCGTGGCAATCCCTGCACCGGTCACCTGCCCGCGTGCATCTACCGTGCAGTAGTGATTCGGGTCACACACATATTGCGGTGCCGGCGTATCGGCCGACGATTTCGCGCCCTTGCCGGCGTTGATGTCGCCGTTCGAGCTCCAGATCGTCATGTCGCCACCCTGCTCGGTGAATATCCGGCTTTGTGCGAGCAACACGCTGCGGTCCGTGAAAATATTCACGTTGCCCTTCTCGAGCGTCAGGATGCCCATTGCCCCCGGGCCGACGACCACATTGCCGCTGCTGTCCGTAATCTGCGGCGGCGCCGAGGCACTGCCGACCAGAGCCTGTCCGCCCGGGCCCAGGATCGAGATATTGCCGCCCTGTTGCGTCTGGATCGTCGTGTTCCGGATATCGAGATCACCGGTATCGATCGACTTGTTCGTACCGTTGCCACCGCCCCCGAGATTGTTCGCCGTATAGCCGAACGACGCAGGGAACAATGTATTGATCGCGTCGTAGCCGCGTGCGTACTTCTGGAAATAGGGACTCGCGGCATTGTTGTAATCTTCACCGACCCGAGTCAGCACGTTGAACAACACCTGTTCCGCGAAGATCTGCTGAACGTACGAAGGCAGGTCCTTGAATTTGGACCACGCCTGCATCGCATCCAGCGGTTCGCTCACACGTTGGTCCTTGACTAGCCCCGTATCTACCACGTTGCCTGCTTCGTACTGTTGTACGAAGGCAATAAGATCGGACGCCGTGCTCGGCACGCCCGCGATCGACCCGGCCGGATCAATGTACTTCGAGATAAACGTGCCGGTATCAATTCCCGGACTGACGCCGAACAGGATGTTTACGTTCGCGCTGTCGTGTGGCAGGTTCGGGTTCGATGCATTTCCGGTCGCGTTAATGCCCGTCAACAACCCGGTCTTGGGATACGCGCTGCTCAACGCGGCGTAGGCCTCGGACTGGCTCGTCAGCGGACCGATATTTCGGCCGGCCTCGATATCGAAGTACCCCGGTCCGCCCAGCGTCAGCGCAGGCACTACGGCTGCATTGCGAACCAACGGCGTATCGTGAATGTCGCGTCCTGCCACGATGCGGGTGACATCCGATTTGCGCAGATTCTGCCCCTGGAACGACAAGTTCACGATGTCCTGCCCGGCCTGGATCATCGCCGGCTTGTCGATCACGACCTGCATGAGCTTGTCGTAGAATCCTGCGCCTCCTCCAGTCGACTGTAGTGCACCGTTGACGATATCGCCGCTCAGGCTGTAGATGCGTGCCGGTACCGGATCGTCCGCATGCAACGCATTGGCGGCGTGGGCAGCCGTCGTCGGATCGGTGAGCACGGCTATCGTTGCAAACGGATTCGTGGCGGACGGCATCGACGATGGATCGCTATCCGACATACCGAATACCGAGCCCGTCGCCCCGCCCCCGGCCACATTCGCAAGATTGATGGAGCGATCGGCGATGAGACTCAGATTGCCTGACGTCGACGGGAAAAGCGCCCCGCCTGATGCGACGTCGATGCCTCCGGAAAAGGCCGTCGCATTCACGGTCGCGGGTAATACGGACGATGGATCGATCACCCCGTCGCCTAGAAAATTCCCCCTGAGCACTTGTTTCGACGCCAACGAGTTCAGCACCACATCGCCCGTTGTGGTCAGGACATTGACGGCCGAATCGGGTGAATAAGCTTGTGCGTCGGCATACCGCGCGTACTGAGTTTGAAGAATACTGCTGCCGATCTGAAGATAGGAAGGATTGAATACGCCCCCGATCTCCGCGCCTTGGCGCGCAACGACGTCGATGATGCCGTCCTGAGTGGCCAGCAAGGTCGATACTGACACCGGGACTTGCCCCGCGGCCAACCAGGGCTGCACGACAACGTCTGAGCCGATGCGCCCTCCAGCCGTAAGCGCCCCCGTTCCCTTCGCAACGAAATAGTCGCCGCTCAGGATGTCGCCCCCCGCACGCACCGTCAGATCGCCGCCACCAACCGTAACCGGTTTTCCTGTGGCGTCGTTGTACCAGGTTGTCGGCAACGACACGCCGAGATCGACAATATTGCCCCCTGCACTGATCGCGACGTTGCCGCCTACGCTCATAACGCCTTGATTGAATGCACCGAAGTCGATTGAAGTGCGATCGAGCCGCCCGTAGCTGCTACTGCCGGAGACAATCGTCGGCTTCCCCGTTACCTGCATCCATTGCCACCAAAATTGCGCAATCGGCGCGCCGGCTTGCCCGGAGATCGTGCCCGCCGTATCAATGACATTCTCGATGCCTGCGATATTTCCTTGCGCGTGAATCGATATGTCGCCGGCTGCTTCGGGATTCACCGCGGACGTGACGAGAATATTGCTCGCCGGCGTCCCGGCGCCTTGCACAACCGTAGTCGAGCCTGCCGGCGCATCGGGCGCCCGGGGCGACGGTGCGCCAGCCGTATAGATCACGCCGGGAATGACCGTTGCGTCAGGCTGTCGAGCAACAATCGGGTCGAACAGCGAAACATCGTTCGCCGCAGCGACATCGATCGAGCCCGTACCGGTTCGAACCATCGTCGGCGCCACCACAACGCGGTTGTTCGGATTGGCAATGTTCGGGTTGGTCGCGTTGTTGTATTCGAAATGCCCGTCAAGGATCACGTTACCGATCGCGCCCGACGAGAATCCGTCGGCGGGCCTCAATGCGAGCGGATTGGTACTCGATAGATCGGCGCCGGCGACAAGCCGGTATGACGAGCTGCTCCCTTGGTTCAGACTGGCGGAAAGCAGCGGCAACGCGTTTGCCACCACCGCGACCGGTGCCGGCGTATTGTCCGTCTGGGGCGGCTGTATCGTGATGTCTCCGGCAATGACCGGCACCAGCACGGACGGAGGCGCCTTCACCTGGTCGATATGCGGCGTGACACCCGGGTTGGCAGCTTGCCACGTGATCAAGTCCTTGACGTACGACTGGTATTGCGCAAGATAGCGCGGATACCAGGTCGGGTCAGCCAGTTCCTGAGCCGCCGTCGGCGCCTGAAGCGCCACGACCGGCTGCCCTGTGGCAATCGGTGCGTTCTGATGCGTCGGGTCTGCGAAGTAGAACCCCCACGCACCGTTTGACAGTTGTGATGTCAGGTACTGCGCATATTCCTTGTACATGCCGTAATACTGCGCGACCTCGTCGGCATTCCCGCCCGTCCAGTTGTACGGACCGATCAGCCCCAGATAGCTATAGTTCGACAGAATGTAGCCAAACGGTCCAAACGGCATCGTCGACCATGTGTAGTTTGCTGCACTGTACGTCGACGGCGTCGGCTTCGGTGCAACAATACTGCTCCCGATCGGGTTGTCGATCTGGAAAAATCCATCCGACAAACTTGCCCTGACATCAACGTCATTCTCCGCCCGCAGCGTCACGATCGGCGCCTGCCCATTGAACCGGAACGCCTGATTCGTTGCCGACGTCCCTGCTCCGAGGTTCCAGTTCGTCAGCACCTCGATGTTGCCGCCGTTGATCGCCGGGCTCGGATTGTCCAGCTCGATACCCGGCACGATGCGCGCATTCGCGATTCCCGTGCCATCGAACGGATTCTTCAATACGTCCAGCCCGTGCTGCACGAAACCCATCAGCGTGCCGGGCGCAGCCGTCGTCGCGTTGCCGTCCTGATACCCGTAGAACGTCTGGTGATCCGTGTTCGAGCCCCCCGACACCGGCGCAAAGAACATGCTCTGCAGCCCGCCGAAGCCGATCGCGCCGTTGCCACTCTGCAATTGCGCCTGCGTCACCGCCGTCGTTGCGCCTGTCCCATTGTTCGTCACGGTGCCACCGCCGGTTCCATCCGGCGTGAACGTAAAGGTCGTCGGCGTACTGGACGTGCTCTGCGCGGTAAAGGTGCCAGCCAGCAAGTGACCGCGGGCGTCGTACCAGCCGGCCGGGTCGACGATGCCGTCGAAATGCTTCGCGCCCGTGGTCGCATCCGTGGTGCTCCACGTCGCATAGGCCTCGAGCGTCGTCGCGCGCGAACCCGCGATGCCCTTGCCCGGCGCGAATCCCGACGACGGTAACGACACGTTCACGGTTCCGTCCGACAACAGCGGCGCGCGGAAATTCACCGTGCCGCCCGACAGTCCGCCAGCCGTTCCGCCCGAAACGTCGATCAATGCGTTCGCGCCGACCCGGATCAGCCCGGCGCGCGATGGATCGATGTTCTCGTAGCCATACGTTGCATTGTACGGATCGGCCACGCCCGGATCGAACACGCCACTCGTCCCGATATCGACCCTGCCGCCGCGCTGGTTCGAAGCCGAGCCGCGTGCCAGCAGCGAGCCCTCGACATCGACACCGCTGTGCCCGTACAGCGCGATCGCGCCGCCCGCCTTGCCCGACGCGTCGATCGTGCCCGACACATTGACATTGCCGTTCGCCGGGTCCGATGCGTTGCCCGCACCGCCGTCCGCCGTCAGCGACACCGCGTGTGCGGTGAGCGTGTTACCTGCCGACAGCGTGAGATTGCCCGACCGGGTATGGATCGCGATGGCCTGGTTCACGCCGCTCGATGCGAGCGTTTTCGCGAGCGCGTCGAGATCGGCAGCGCCGCCCGTATCGAGCGACAACGAACCACCCGCATAACCACTTGCCGCGCCGCCCTTGATCGTACCGTTCAGGGTCACGACCTGCTCTGGCGCCGACAGCGTCAGGCTGCCCGCCGCGCCCCCGCCATTCGCACCCGAGAAATCGAGCGTCGAGCCGGCCTGCACGTCGACCGTCCCGGCGTCGGCCGTCAACGTGATCGCGCCGGCCGGCGCGTACCGCACGATGTCGAAGAACTGCTTCGACACGCCGGCCGCGCTCACCGTCGACCCGCTGCCAAGCGTCAGATTGCCGCTCGTCGCCTCGAGACTCACGTTGCCCGCGGGGGCGGCGATCGTCGCGCCGTTGTCGGCGATCGTCCCGCCAACGAAATGCCATGCGCCGCCTACCGGTGTCCTCGCCAACGCGGTGCCCGACGCGCCGTTCAACGTCAGTGCCCCGGTCGTCTTCACGGTCGATGCCGAACTCGTATCGGCGAGATAGACGGGCGCATTCAGCGTAACCGGCAGTGCGCCGAAGTCGAACGTGCCGGTTCCCTGCCCGACAATACCGCCCGTCGCGGTCATGCTCGCGGAGCCGAAACCGCTCGCCAGCTTCGTGCCCGAGCCGAAATCGATTTCCTTGGCATTGACCGTCAGCGTGCCGCTGCCCGGTGTAACCGTCCCGTTCGGCGCGCCAGTTTCGTTCGTGAACGCAATCTGCTGCGCATTCAGCGTCACATGACCGCCGTCGCTCTTGAACGTCCCGGCGCTCAGGTCCACGCTGTTGCCGAACGTCGCGTTCACGTCGCCGACGAAGCCGATCGCACCATAACTGCGCAGCGTCACCTGTTGCGCGTTGCCGAATTGCGCGAGCCCGGCCGGATCGATCACGAAGCCGGGCAGTGCCGCGGCCGCCGCACCGTTCGTACCGGTGAACGTAATCGCCGATCCGTCCGCCGTGATCGCCGTCGCCGACAGCACGGCACTGGGATCGACCTTCAGGTTTCCGGACGAATCCAGCGTGAGCGCCTGCCCGCCCGCAAGCGTCGCGCCTGCGCCGACGGTCAGCAGACCGCTGCCGGTCGAGCCCGTGCGCGTGAGCGGTGCCATCGTGCCGTTCGACACGCGCAGGAGCGCGCCATCGCCAGCGATTGCAATCGGCTGATCCTTCGCCGCCGGGTAGTCGCCGGCTGCCGCGATCGACGCCCCTGCGTCAATGCGCAGGCCGTTCGCGGCATTCGGATCCGTGCCGCTCGTGTCGGTCTTCGTGACGAGCAGGATCTCCGGGCCTTTGAGCGCCGTGTTGCCATCGTTCGATACGATCACGCTGTTCGCGATCGGCGTAATCGTCACACCCTTCGTCGTTGCCGCGCGCGTGCCGCCGATCAGCAGGCTGCCCGCATTCAGCGAATCGAGCGCATCACTGCCGATCTGCAGATAGCCCGGCAGCGCGGCACCGCCGTTGCCGGTGATCTGGATGTCCTGGGACGCAATGTCGACTTCGGCGGGTGCGCCCCCCGTGCCAGCGGCCGTATTCAGCGTTGCACCGAGCGTCAATGCCTTGTTCGCAGCCAGCACGAGCTGACCGCCGTCCACCGGCAACGGCGGCGTTATGTTGCCTTTCTTCGCGGCCTGCGCGGCGAAGAACGCGTTCGCTCCCGTCACCGTGTACTGCGAGTATTGCCGCCACACCGGAGCCGACTGCACGCTGAACAGCGTCGGCGTCGCGCTGCGACCACCGGTCAGTGCATCGGCGAAATACCCTGCCGTCATCACGGTGCCATCCGGCAACACCTGGCTCGCCCCGGGCACGACGCCACCTGCCGCGCTCGCGAGCGTCACGCGATACGCGCCTGGCAGCGTCGCGTACTTGCCTGGAAGCAGCGTGTAATAGCCAGCTGCCAGCCCCGGCACCCCGGAAAGGTAGACGGCCTTGCCGACCGTGTCCTTCAGGCCTGCTTGACCGACACCGAACGTCATCGTCGTGCCGACCGTCGTACCGTCGACCGACGGCTGCACGGACTGCGCGAACACCGGATCGTAGGCCGCCACCGGCGACTGTGCCCCCGGCACGATCGCATAAACGTTCGCCGCCCCCGGATTCACCGGCACCGTCGCCCCGGCGGGATTGTTCGCATAGCTGATGTTGTATTGCGACAGCACGTCGCGCGTGCCGCCCGTTCCCGGTACCCATTCGACCGCCTGCAGGTCGCCGCCGCCGGACAGATCGATCTTTGCGCCCGGGGCCAGCGCGACGCGGTTGCCGTTGACGCCGATGTACTTCGCCGGCGGAGCGGTCACATCCGGCACCGTCGAGACCGTGCTCGGCTTGAACTGCCACTCGACGCCATCGACCGTCGTGCCATACGGGATCACGAGGCCGCCGTTCGATACCGAAGTCGTACTGCCGTTCGCGAACGTAACCGAATCGGTCGCGACCAGCGGCAGGCTGGCGAACTGCGCCTGGGTCGAAGCGTTCGACGGATCGCCGACGCCGAACAGGATCGTGCCGGACGGCGCGCGCACCGTGCCAGCCTGCACGATGTCGGTGGCATCGACGAGCAGTGCGCCGCCCGCCGATAGCGGCGTGCCCGATGCTCCGTTCGACGCGAATGCGACAGTCGTCGGCGCCGGCTTGCCTGTCGCCGGATCGATCGGTCCGACGGCATCGACAATGAACGTGCTGCCGGTGGCCGGATACAGGTCCGCAGCCTTGAACGACACGTTGCCGGGTGTATGGAGAATGCCGGGAGCCTGAGCCGTTCCCGTCGAATTCGCATTGGTCGAACTCATGCGAATGTCGCCTGAACTGACGAAGTTGGCCTGTCCGATGTTGTTCAGTTGAAACTGATTGCGCAGATCGATGAACGACGCGTTCACGTTCAGCGTCGCGTCGGACCGGGTCGCGACCGGCGCAAATGCCGGCGACTGCGCCGTCAGCGTCGGCCCGACCAGTGCGACGTATGGCGCATCGATCTCGATCGTGGTGCCGGACGGCCGCTGCGGCGGCTGGGTTAGCAAGGTCTGGAGAACCGAGGCCGGATTCGTGCTGCCGTTCGATTGCGTTGCAGGCGTCGACAGCAAAGTCACGAATTGATCCATGCCCAGCGCCGCGACGCGCCCGGCATTCAACGTAACCGATTCGGGCAGCGCCAGTTTGACGTCGCCTGCGAACGCAATCGGCGGCACTTCCATGGCTGCCGTCGGCGGCGTGGCGTCGCCGAGCACGAGATTCGCGACGCCCGATCCGTCAAGGCGATCGGCCGAGAACTGAATCACACCGGTCGGCCGGCCGATCGGCAAGCCAGTCGTCGTGTCGATGGCGGTTGCGAAACTTTGACCGGCCTCGAGACCCGCCGGCGTCAGTTCCCCACTTTGCCGGACGACCAGCGCGGTCGCGCCGGCTGCGCCATTGTTCTGATGCGGCAGGATCGTCAGCGTGCCGCCGCGCCCCTGCGGAGCGCCCGCGTGCGCAGCGAGCGTCGCATCGGCAAAGAGTCCGTACGCGGCGGATAGCGTGATCGAGCCGGCATCGCTCCAGACGGGCTGCGACGCGTACGTGCCGTTCGCCTGCAACTGATCGAAGTTCGCCGACGCACCGGACACATCGATCCGCGAGCCCGGCTGTGCAACCACATAACCGGCATCGCTCGAGAGCGTGACCGAACCGCCCGGCAGGACCTTGCCGGTGTTCGGCACGACAGTCGTCGCCCCAATCTTGACCGGCGTGGCGAGCGGATTGGCAAGCGCGGTGCCCGACACATCGAGCGTCGCGCCCGCGCCGAGCCACACCGATCGGCTGTCGCTCGGCGTGAATATGCCGTACTGGCCCGTCTGCCCGAACGTACCGCCCGAATCCGCACTGAGCGTGATCGATCCGCCAGGCGCGACGATCGAGCCGAGCACCGTCACCTGCGTCGGCGAACCAAAGCCGACGCTCGCACCGGCATCGGTATGAATCGACGCGCCGGACGACAGCGTGACCGCTCCTGTCACGCCCGGATACGACGGCGCCATACTCCCCGCTGCCAACCATGACACATAGTTGCCGCCCGTCAACACGAGGCTGGTCGGCTGCCGGTGATAGTCGTCGAGACGACCCGATGTCGTCAGGCCCGAAGTCGACAGATTGGCGCCCGTGGGCGCCTGTTGTAGCGCCAGTACGTCCGGAATCAGATTGCGCTGCGTAAGCGCAACCGTCGCGCCAGGCGCCACGGTCGCGTCGTAGTACGCATTCAGCACAACCTTGCCGAAGCCTTGCTGCGCGAAGAAGCGCTCCGGCAGATAGACATCCCACGGCGCGGCGGTCTGCGGACCTCCGCCAATCTGGAATCCGAGCGCCTGCAACGTCAGCGTGCCGCCTCCTGAAAGACCCTCACTGAGGATCGTGCCGCCGAGCGCGATCGTACCGTTTGCGGGTTGCGTGCTCGGCAAGTTGGGGCCGGAATCGCCTATGTGACCGAACTGCTTGGTTTCAAGCGCGACATAAGTCTTCAACGACACGTTGCCGCCGCGCCCCACTGGCGTGCCGTTCTGCATCAACAGTTGACCATTCGACTGCAGTTCGCCGCCACTCGATACGTCCAGCACGCTACCGGGACGCAGCAGAATCGATCCCGTGGCGTCCGCGAAGACGTCGCTCACGTGTCCGACGGATTGCTCAGTGGTCGCCAGCGAAATGTTGCCGCCGTTGATGAACTGGGTATTGCCCAGGGTCGTCCCCGGTGCCGCCTGAACGTCATTGTTGACCCATTGGCCCGCCGCACTGAGCACGGCTTGCGGACCGACGACGATATTGCCGCCGCTCGCGATGGAAATCGAGCCGCCCGGCGCAGTCAAACTGCCGGCCACGTTGACGTCCGAACCGCTAGCCGCACTGTTGAGCGCAATGGATCCCCCCGGCCGCACGCCAAGATGCGTATCCTGGGCGACGACGATCCCCTTCCCGCCGTGCGTATCCTGCGTCACGTTCACGTTCGAGAAGCCGCCGGCGTTCAATGCGTCGACCGGCACGACCATCGTGGTCAGCACGTTGCGCGGATCAGTAGCGGCGACATTCTGCAGCGACGTCTTGTCGATCGGCGTATTGCTCGAGAAGCCTGGCGCGAGATCGTCGAGCTGCGGCGCCTGGCCCTGCAGAATCGTCAATCCCGTGACGCCGGTCGGCGCCTCAATCGAACTGTTCCACGTCAGATCGGCGAGCGTGCCGCTGGTGCGCTTCGCATCCGCACCGAGATTGAACGTCCCGCCCGAAGGCAGGCTGTTGCCCTGCATCTGCTTCGCGCCGCCGAACGATTGCGCGCTGATATCGCCATCGAGCACGAGCGCCGAGGTCGCGAACAGGTCGAGCGTGCCTGCGTTGCCACCAACGATATAGTCGCCCTGATACGTGCCGCCCGTCAGAAGCGGGTTGTACCACGTCTTCGTCACGCCCCAGCGCGGATGGCTTTCGATGAACTGGCCGGCAATTCCGACGTAGGTCTGGTACGGGCTCGCCTGCCCGATCGGCACGATCGCGCCATTCGCATCGACGAGCCGCGTCGTATTGACGATCCCGCCGTCGACATGCACGTACCCGCCGTTCAGGTTCAGTGACGAACCACGTGCGGTCATCACCTCGTTGCCCGACAGCGTGATCGTTCCACCGTTGGTCAACAACTGATCGACCGTGCGGGGAATCAGGTTCACATAGCCCGACAGATTCAGGATCGGGCTGCCGACCCATGACACGCCATCGCTGCGCGTACCGGTCAGCGTGCTGTCCACGACCACGTTCTTCAGCCCCGCGAGGAAGCTGTCACGCAGCAGCGGGGAATCGGCCAGTTCGTTCTGGCCGATTCGATCGACCGTCACGAGCGTCTGCGCGATCGGGATGTCGACGTTCGCCAGCCCGGACACATCGATCGTCGATCCGGCATCCTGATAAATGCGACCCGGCGCCGCGCTCTGCTTGACGTCGGGCGTATAGGCCGTCACCGACGGCGAAATCGCCGTCACCGACACGTTCGAACCCGGCGCCTCGATCAGCGAACCACCCTGGAACCACACCGCACCGGCCGTCATCGCGATGCCGCCCGGCGTGAACGTCGTGCCAGGCGTCGACGTCGCCGTCTGCCCGCTGTTGTCCGGCAGCACGGTCGTCACCGAGCCCGGACCGAACGTGAGCAGGCCCGACCGTTTGGCGGTGTCGGCATCGCCTCCGCTCGGTCCGCCCGTTGCAAGCGTCGTCCCCGGATACGCGTTGCCGAGTGGATCGTTCGACATGTATTCGTCGACCGTCGAAATCGTGATCCGGCCCGGCGTATTGACGCTCGTCGTCACGCCTACCACACCATCCTGCGCGACGCGGCCGCCGAGCAGGTTCACGCTGCCACGCGACGCTTGCACGATGCCCGTGTTCGCCAGCGTGCCCACCGGCGTGAGGTCGACCGTCGTACCATTCTGCGTCGTGACGATCTGGCCGCTCAGCTCGGGCAACAGCAGTTGCGGATTGTTTTTCGGGCTACCGTTCGGCCGCAGGCTCACGCCGACACCCGCGGCCAGCACGACCTGGCCGTCGGTCGCGGTGATGCTGCCGCCATTCTTCACGTTCGGCGCCGCGACGAGCACGAACCCGCCGTCGCTGACCGTGCCGTTCGTATGCGTCGCAATCGACGCGCCCTGTTCGATCGTGATGTCGCCCGGCGCCTGATAAGTCCCGTTCGTTTTCGCGACGTTGCCGAGCCCGAGTATCTCGTTCGGGCGATTCGACGATCCGACCACACCGGTGGAACTCCCGGACTCCGGATACGCGAGTCCGCCGGTCGTGCCGGCAGGCAAGCTGAGGAACTGCTGGTTGCTCGCAACGATGCCGTCGGGCGTCGGTACGATCTGGTTCTTCATGTCCAGCAGATTCAGCGACGACGCCACCAGCGAATGCACGTTCACCTGCGACCCCGCCCCGAACAACACCCCATTCCGGTTGATCACGTACACCGCGCCTTGCGCGGTGATGTTCCCCAGAATCTGACTCGGCCTGCCACTCGGATCATTGACCCGGTTCAACACCGCCCAGTTGTTCGCGCCGTTCGTCTGCGTGCCGCCCGACTGGTCGAAATTGAGCGTCGTTTGCCGCCCGACGTTCATGGTCTCCCACGTCAGCACCGCGTTCTGCCCGGTCTGCTTGACGTCGACGTTCACGTGCCCGTTCGTGTCGGTATTTTGCGTAGGCGCGTTCGCGTTGAACCACAGCACCGGATTGTTCGTATCGCCCGTTGCGCCCGCCGCCACCTGCAGCCCGCCCGGCGCCAGCCCGTTCGCCACGGTCGACGGCAGCTTCGCCGCCGCGGCGGCCGCATTCTGCTGCGCCGCAATCTGCGCGGCGATCGCATGCGCCGCATAACCGAGGTTGCGGATCGACGGCTGGCTCGCCTGCAGCGCCTGCTGCGGCGACACGCCCAGATTCGGTATGCCCGGCACGCCGCCGGCGCCGCCCGCGCCCCCGCCCGACGGGCTCGCGGCCACGTGACCGAGGTTCATGATGCCCGCCCCGTGCGCATGCGCGGACACACCCGCCGCGAGCATCAGCACGACCGCCCGGTAGAGCGGCTTCAGCTCCGATTTCAGGACCGACCGCGAGGCCGCTGCGTGAAGTTGCCGATCCGTACGTGCGCGTGCTGCCATTCTTGCCACCCCGATGCTAGGAAATTGCGCGCGGCGCCGGTCGGGCACCACGCGTGTCGTTGCGCCTGAAGCAGGCCGCTGGAATCCGAAGACCATACGAAGCGCGCATGGCAGCGACATGGCGACTGTTACGGACCATTCCGGCCGCCGTGAAATGGTCCGTAGCTTTTGTCATGGAGCACCGCTCACGCCCGTACGGAATGCGCGCGCGGCAGCGCAGCGAGCGCGTCGGCCAGCCGCGCGACCACCGCGGGCCAATCGCCGGGTCGCGTCTGCCGGAACAGCGTCGCGGACGGATACCACGGGCAGTCGTCGCGTTCGAGCAGCCAGCGCCAGTCCGGCACGCGCGGCAGCAGCACCCACAGAGGTCGCGCGAGCGCACCGGCCAGGTGCGCGACCAACGTGTCGACGCTGATCACGAGATCCAGCGCGTCGACCAACGCGGCCGTTTCGGCGAAATCCGTCAACGCATCGGCGAACGACGGCACGCCGCTCGCGGCGAATTCATCCGCGTCGCGCGCACGCACCTGCGGCTGCAGGCTCACGAACGTCGCATCGAGCGCCCCGAACCCGACGAGCGGCGCCAGCGCGGCGAACGGCATCGAGCGGTTCTCGTCGTTCGCGTGACGCGGATTGCCGGACCATGCGAGCCCGACCCGCAGCCGGCCGCGCGGCGAGATCGCGTCGAGGCGCTGCACCCACGCTGCGCGCCGCCGCGCATCGGCGCGCAGATACGGCACGTCGGCCGGCACCGTATCGAGCGTCGTGCGGAACGCATACGGCAAGCTCATCAGCGGACATTGCAGGTCGAACGCCGGCGCCGGCTGGCCCTCGGTGACGATCCGGCTCACCCCGCGCAGCGTGCCGAGCAGTTCGCCGAGCGCGGCCGGCGCCTCGACGATCACGGTCGCGCCCCGGTCGTGCGCGAGGCTCGCGTAGCGGCAGAACTGCAGCGTGTCGCCGTAGCCCTGTTCCGCATGCAGCAACAGCGTGCGGCCCGCGAGCGGCTCGTCGCCGGTCCACAGCGGCCGGTCCGCGTGACGCCGGTGCAGCATCACGTCGGCCGCGTCCCAGCGCGCCTCGTGCTGCCGCCACCCCGCGTCGAAATCGCCCATCAGCAGCCGGCAGAACGCCTCCGAACGGCGCGCGGCGCCGTGGTGCGGATCGCGTCCGCAAGCATCGGCGTAGTCCGCCAGCGCCGCGTCGTAGTCGCCGAGATGCTGGCGCGCGACCGCCCGCGTGAAGAGCGCCTGCGCGACGTTCGCGGGCGCGGCGGCCGCCGCTGCGTGACTCGCGAGCGCTTCGTCGTAGCGACCGAGTTGCTGCAGTGCCAGCGCCCGGTTGTAATGCAGCTCCGCATGCGGTCCGGTCAGCGCGAGCGCCGCGTCGTAATCCGCGAGCGCTTCGTCGTAGCGGCCGAGCGCGCGCAACGCGGCCGCGCTGTTTCTCCGCGCGTCGATGTCGTCGGGCTTACGCGCCAAAGCTTCCCGGTACGCGTGCGCGGCTTGCTCGTGACGTTCGAGACCGAGCAGCGCATTGCCGCGTCCGACCCACGCGGCGACGTTGCCGCGATTCAGCGCGAGCAGCCGGTCGCAGCGTTTCAGCAATTCGTCGCGGGCATGCAGCAGATCGAGCGCGACGCAGCTCGCGTAAAGCAGTTGCTCGTCGTCCGGCATCCGCGCGAGCCCTTCGTCGAGACACGCGAGCGCGTCGGCGGGCCGGCCGAGTTCGGTCATCACGACGCCGCACGCGTAGACGAGCTCGGGCGTCTTGCCGCGCACGACCATCGCGAGCTGATAACTGTGAAGCGCCTGCTCGCGATGGCCGAGCGCACGCAGCGCATGGCCACGCTCGGTATGCGCGGCCGGATCGTTCGCGTCGATCCGCAGCGCGCGCTCGATGCTGATCAGCGCATCGGCCGGCCGCCCGAGCCATCGCAGTGTCTCGCCACGCCGGCACCACGCCGCCGCGTGGGCCGGTTCGCGCACGAGCGCGCGATCGTACGCCGCGAGCGCCGCGTCGTATTGGCCGAGCGCGAGCAACGCGTCGCCGCGCGCCGCATGCGACGGCGCATGTTCCGGATCGGCCGCGAGCGCGCGTTCGGCGACGGCGATCGCGTCGCGATGGCGGCCGATGCCGGTCAGCGCCGCCGCATGGTTCGCGAGATTCCACGGCTGATTCAGCCCGAACCTCATCGACCGGGCGATCAGCGGCTCCGCGCGCGCGGGGTCGTCGAGCCGCAAATGCACGAGGCCGAGCAGGTGCAGCGCCTCGACGTGGTCGGGCGCCATCGTCAGCACGCCTTCGTAGAGCCGCCCGGCGCCCGTGAAGTCGCGCTGCTCGAGCCGCACGCGCGCATTGCGCAGCGCATCGTCGAGCACGACGCGCAGCGGCACGGCGGCGGCGCCGAGAACGGCGCCCGCCATCGGCGCAGGCTCGCGGCGCGCATTCATCGCGCGCCTTCGCCGACGAGCGCCGGCAATTCGGCCGCGATCCGCTCGACGACGGGCGCCCACTGCCCGCCGTCGGGCTGGCGGAACAATCGCGCGGACGGATACCACGGGCTGTCGTCCCGTTCGAGCAGCCAGCGGAAATCGGGCGTATGCGGAATCATCAGCGCGAGCGGCCGGCCGAGCGCGCCGGCGAGGTGCGCGACGGACGTATCGACGCTGACGACGCCGTCCATCAGCGCAGTGAGCGCCGCCGTGTCCGCGAAGTCCGCCAGCTCGTCGCCGACGAACCGCACGGCGCTCGCGTCGAGCAACGGCCGGTCCTCGTCGCGGACCACCTTCTGCAGGCTGATCCACTCGTAGCGGTCGTCGAACAGCGGCAGCAGATCCGCGAGCGTCATCGAGCGGTTGCGGTCGTTCAGGTGCAGCGGGTTGCCGGACCACACGAGGCCGATGCGCGGCCGCGTCGATGCGCCGAGCCGGTCGCGCCAGCCCGCGACGCGGGCGGGATCGGCGGCGAGATACGGCACGCTCGCCGGAATCGACGTCAGATCGGTGCGGAATTCGAGCGGCAGGCTCAGCAGCGGGCAATGAAGATCGAACGGTGGCAGCGGCTCGCCGCGCGCGACGAGCGTGTCGACGCCGTCGAGCGTCGCGAACAGCGTCTTCAACTCGACCGGCGCCTCAAGCACGACGCGCGCGCCGAGCGCTTTCACGAGCGGCACGTAGCGGCAGAACTGCAGCGTGTCGCCGAGCCCCTGTTCCGGGTACAGCAGGATCGTCTTGCCGTCGAGCGGCATCCCGTAGGTCCAGCGCGGCTGCGCGAACGTGCGCCGGCTCGCGTCGAGCTGCATATCGCGCCAGCGCCATTCGTATTCGGCCCAGCCCGCTTCGAAATCGCCGATCGACAGACACAGAAACGCCCGCATGCAGTGCGCGAGCACATAGTCGGGATCGATGTCGATCGCGTCCGCATACGCCTGCCGCGCGTCGTCGTGACGCCGCAGCGCACGCAGCGCATTGCCCCTGTGGAAGTGCGCGAGCTTGTCGCGCGGCGTCGCGGCGATCACGCGCGCGAAATCGTCGAGCGCGGCGTCGTAGCGATGCGTTTCGAGCTGCACGCGGCCGCGCGTGAACCACGCGGGCGCATAGCCCGCATCGAGCGCGAGCGCGCGGTCGCACATGTCGCGCGCTTCGTCGTGACGTTCGATGCGCATCAGCGCGCTCGCGTAGTTGCACAGCACGCCGGCACTGCCCGGTTCCGCGTCGAGCGCGCACGCATAGCTGTCGACCGCGTCGCGATAGCGCTCCAGGTGGCTGGCCGCGTTGCCGCGGTTCGCGAGCGCCCGCGCATGGCGCGGATCGATTGCGAGCACGCGGTCGCAGCGCACCAGCGCCTCATCGTGCCGCCCGAGTTGTTCGAGCGCGACCGAGCTGTTGAAGACCGCATCGACGAAGGTGGGGCTCGCCGCGATCGCCGCATTGAAATCCGCGAGCGCGCGTTCCGGATCGTGCAGATCCAGATACGCGACACCGCGCAGGAACAGCACTTCGGCGCTGCCGGGCGTCTGCGCGAGCGCATGGCCATAGCTGTCGACCGCATCGCGGAAACGGCCGAGTTCGCGCAGCGCGAGACCGCGCCCGCGCATCGCGTCGAACGTGCGCCCGGCGATGGCGATCGCGCGGTCGCAATCGGCCAGCGCATCGTCGTGGCGGCCGAGCGCGCGCAGCATGTCGCTGCGCTTCACGTAGCCGTCGGCGAAACCGGACGTCAGTTCGAGCAGGCGATCGTAGACCGCGCACGCTTCGTCGTACCGCGCAAGCTGCGCGAGCAAGCCCGCCCGCTGAAACAGCGCGCGCTGATGCGCGGGATTGATCGCGAGCGCTTCGTCGAGGCGCGCGAGCGCATCGTGCTCGCGCCCGAGCCCCGCCAGCACCGCCGAATAGTTCGCGAGCGCGAGCGGCACCGGCTGACGCTCGACCGAACGCCGCATCAGCGGCTCGGCGTCGTCGAGGCGTCCCTGCTGGAAGCGCACCGCGCCGAGCAGGTGCAGCGCCTCCGGATGGTCGGGTTCGAGCGCGAGCAGTTCCCCGTACGCACGCTCCGCATGCTCCAGTGCGCCGTCGCGATGCGCGTTGCGTGCACGCGCGAGCAGCCGTTCGAGCTGCGCGGCGTCGGGCGGACGGCGATCCGGCGATCGTGGCGCGGCCGGCGCGCTCGCGAGTGTCGTCCCTTCCCCGTTCGATGTCATCGTGTGGCCCCTGGCTGATCGTTCTGTTCTGGTTCGGTGTCGCTATCGCACGCTTGCATCGATGCCGCCGATCGCGACACGCACCGCGTCGATCACGTCGGCCCAGTTGCCCGGCGCCGGCTGGCGGAACAGCCACGCGGACGGATACCACGGACTGTCGCCGCGCTCCCGCATCCAGCGCCATTCCGCCGGGTCGGGCAGCAGCACCCAGACCGGCGCGCCGAGCGCACCGGCGAGATGCGCGACCGCGGAATCGACCGCGATGACGAGATCGAGCGCGCCGATCAGCGCGGCCGTATCGGCGAAATCGCCGAGTTCGTCGTCGACACGGCGCACCGGCGCATTCGCGAGCAACGCATGGTCCGATTCGCGCACGGGCTTTTGCAGGCTGATCCAGTCGACGTCGAGATCGAACAGCGGCTCGAAGCGCGCGAAATCGATCGAGCGGTTGTGATCGTTGCGGTGTTCCGGATTGCCGGCCCACGCGAGGCCGATGCGCGGCCGGCGCCGCTCGCCGAGCAATGCGTCCCACTCGCGCGTGCGCTGCGAGTCCGCATGGAGATAGGCGCCGCCGCGCGGAATCGTCGCTTCGTCGGTCCGAAACGCATGCGGCAGGCTCAGCAGCGGCGCCTGGCAGTCGAACGCCGGCAACGGCTCACCGCGTGCGATCACGTGGGTCGCACCATGCAGCGACGCCATCAGCGCACGCAGCGGCGGCTGCACCTCGAACACCACGCGCGCACCACGCTCGGCCATGAGCGGCACGTAGCGGCAGAACTGCAGCGTGTCGCCGAAGCCCTGCTCCGCATGGATCAGCACCGTCCGGCCGTCGAGCGGCGTGTCGCCGCGCCACGCCGGCTGCGTGAACGGCCGGTCGTGCCGCGCCAGCTGCGCGTCGCGCAACCGCCATTCGTACTCGGGCCAGCCGCGCGCGAAATCGCCTTCGATCAGGTACAGCGACGCGCGCGCGAAATGCGCTTCGGCGTAGTCGGGATGCAGCGCGATCGCGCGGTCGTACGCGGCGAGCGCATCATCCGTGCGAGCCGTTTCGAAATGCAGGTTGCCGCGGTTGAGCCAGTTCGTCGCGTGTTCCGGACGCAGCGCGACTGCGCGGTCGAGCGACGCCGTCGCTTCGTCGTAGCGGTGCAGATCCTGCAACACGCTGCCGCGGTTGGTCCACGCTTCGGCGAACCGCGCGTCGCGCGCCAGCGCGGCGTCGTAGCTCGCCAGCGCTTCGTCGTAACGCTTCAGGTAACGCAGCGCGGTGCCGCGATTGCACAGCGTTTCCGCCGAATGCGGATCGATCGCAAGCGCGCGCGCATAGCCGGCGAGCGCGTCGTCGTAGCGCTTGAGCTGCAGCAACGCGTTGCCGCGGCTCGCATGCGCGCGCACGTGCGCCGGATCGAGCGCCAGCACGCGCTCGCAGCGCTCGAGCGCCTCGTCGGCGCGGCCGAGCCGCTCGAGCGCGACCGCGCTGTTGTAGAGCGCGTCGATCCGCGCGGGATCGGCCGCGATCGCTTCGTTGAACGCAGCAAGCGCCTCGCTCGGCCGGTCGAGGTCGATCAGCGTGCGGCCGCGCTCGGCCATGATCGCGGCCACGCCGGGCCGGATCGCGCTCGCGCGGTCGAAGCACTGCAGCGCATCGGCCGGCCGCTGCAGTTCGCGCAGCACGAGACCGCGGTTGAACCACGATTCGAACGAGCGCGGGTCGACCATCAGCGCGCGATCGTAGGTATCCAGTGCTTCGTCGAAACGGCCGAGCGCACGCAGCGCGCTGCCGCGATTGCAGAGCGCGTCGAGCACGAGCGGCGACACGGCGAGCGCACGGTCGAACGACGCCAGCGCGTCGTCGTAGCGGCGCAGCCCGATCAGCGTATTGCCGCGACGCACGAGCGTCTGCACGTCGTCGGGCGCCGTGCGCAGTGCGGCCGCGAAATGCTCGAGCGCCTCGTCGATGCGGCCGCGCTCGCCGGAGATCGCGCCGAGATCCGACAGCGCGCGCGTGCCGGGCGCGATCGCGATCGACTGGCGCAGCAGCGCTTCGGCGTCGTCGGCCGCGCCGCGCTGGAACTGCAGCACGCCGTACAGGTGCAGCGCCTGAGGATTGTCCGGCTCCTTCGCGAGCACGGCGAGATACTCGCGCGCCGCGTCGTCGAACCGCCCGGCGCTGTGCCAGTTTTGTGCGCGGCTCAGGAGCGCCGCGGATTGCCGTGGTCCGGATGCGTCGTTCCCCGACGCGCCCGCATGTGCATCATGCCGGTGCTCGACCGTCACGTTCGCCCCCTTCCCGTTTGCCGATGCCGCCGCTGAACGGGCCGAGGCGGCCGGTCGCGGGGTCATGCTCGGGACGAGACTAACGGACACCCAATAACAGACGTATGACGAAAGTTACGGACCTTTTTGTCGGGGGACGGATCGCCGGCGCGGGTGCGGCGCCACGCCTATTGGCCGATCGGAATCGTGCGCACGTATTCGACCGCGGGCGCCCCGATCGTGACCGAGAAGCGCACGCCGCGCGGCAACGGCATCCCGAGCGACGTGACGCTGCTGACGCCGTGCTGCGCGAGAAACTGCGCGTAGGTCTGCTCGATCGCGGTCTGGCTGGTCGTCCAGCCGCCGGGCGGAATCCACACCGCCAGCTGCATCGACCGCGCATCGCTGCTGACGACCACGCGCGTGAAATCGTCCATGTGCTGCAGCGCCGTCTCGACCTCGGCCAGCGACGCGAGCGGCTGCGACGCGCTGCGCACGAGCTCGCGCCCGTTCAGCCGGTAGCGCACGACCTGGACGTGCGCCGGCCCGCCGCCGACGCCGAGGTGACGCACCATCACGAGGTCGTTCGGCCGGATCCGCAACGGCGGCCCGAACACCTCGTCGGCCGTCACGAGGTTCATCAGGTCGAACTGCAACTGGGAGAAATAGCGGCCGAGCAGACGCGTTTGCGCCAGATTCGACGCGATATCGTCGCGGCCCCGGATCGTCGCGTCGAGGCCGCGCCACGACAGCAGCGCGATCACGGCGAGCAGCGCGATCGCGACCAGCATCTCGATCAGCGTGAAGCCCCGCGCGCGCGCCGCCGCGCGCGGTTCAGTGGCGCGCTTCATCCTGGACGACCGTCACGACTTCGGCGAGCACGTTGCGGCTCGACGCCGACGAAAATACGCTGACCGTCACGCGCCGCACGAGCGGGCTCGGCAACGCGGCCACGGACTGCCGGCACACGAACCGGTAACGGCCCTGCGGGCAAGCGAACGTCTGCGTGCCGACCGGTGGCCAGGTCGACGCGATGCGGATCTCGCCGAGCGCGTTGTCGGCGCTCCACAGCGCGAGCAGTCGCATGCGCGCCGTGTCGGTGTCCGACGCGAGCGCGCCGATCGCGCGCATCACGGCGCCGAGCGCCACCGCGACGATCGCCAGCGCGATCAGCACCTCGATCAGCGTGAAGCCCCGTAGCCGCGCCCGTGCGGCGCGGTAGGTGTTGGTTCTGTCGTCGCACATGACCTGCGTTCTTGTCGATGAGTCGTCGCCGGGCATCCCGCGCCGAGCGCGCGACACATCGCGCATCGCCGGCACGGCGTACGCCGCGCATGCACGTTAAGTCGCGCGTATGGCAGGTGCGTGTCGAAAGGTACGGACCATTTGGCGCGGTCGATGCGGCGCGCGCGGGCATGCCGGTGCGTCACGCGATGCGTGACGAGCGACAGCGAAACGAGGGAAAAGGGGAACGAAGAGGAAAAACGAGGGCAATGAACGACCGCGCCGATCCAGGATCGGGATTGGGGTCGGCGCGACGGCGTCAGGCCGTCACGGTGTCGTCATACTCGGCGCGCGCGAGCTGACCAGCGGCATAGGCGTCAGCTTCGCCGCGAAAGCCGTCCGTGCTGAATGCGACGACTTTCACACCGACGCCGGACGCCCGCTTTACTGTCAGCGCCCATTGCCAACCGCCGTCTTGTTCGAAGACGTGCAGCGAGGATTCGAGGGATGAGTCCAGTACGGTCACGGGTTATGCTCCTGCCCTGCGTGTCCTATTGGCGACACCTCGGGCATGTCGAAAAAATGCGCCGGTTCGCGGCGCGTTTCAGCTATTCGACAGTCTAGTCAAGGAATGTTGCGACGCACCATCAGGGCTTACACCTGCCTATCGGAACCAAGTGGTCGATCGAATCCGCCTGAAACCCTTGCGGCACGGGCCTCGCGGGCATATTTGCGCCGCCCGATACACCCTTGTGCGGCAACGTGCCGCATGGACGACCGATGGATCGCATCGGTCGAAAAACGGGTCACGATCGAACGCGAGCGCCCCGCCCGGGCGGCATGGCCACCGACTAACGCCCCGCCGCCGCCGACACCACCCGCCGGAACGTCAGATTGATGCGCTCGCCCTGCACGGCCGGCGCCTTCGGCACGCGGTGCTGCCATTCGGCCTGCGTGCGGCCGCGCATCACGAGCAGGCTGCCGTGCGTCAGCCGGTACGCATGCACGACGCCGGTCGCACGGTGACGCAGGTCGAACACGCGCATCGCGCCGAGGCTCACCGACGCGATCACCGGTGCGTCGCCGAGCTCCGGCTCGTTGTCCGCATGCCAGCCGAGGCTGTCCTGTCCATTGCGGTAACGATTGAGCAGCACGCTGTTGAAATGCGCGCCGCACGTGGCCTCGACCGCACGCTTCAGGTCGAGCACGGCCGCCGTCCACGGCGCGGGCACGTTGCGGATCCCCGAATACACGTAGACGGCATCCGGCTCGCCCTGCCACGCGGTGAGCCGCGGCAGCGGAATGCGGCCGCGCGGCGTGCGGATCGTATCCTGCCGCCATGCGACTTCATCGATCAGCGCGGCCAGCACGCGATCGGCGTCGGACGGTGCGAGCCAGTCCGGGTACCAGTCCACGTCGGGCGCGGGCGCATCGGCGAAAAGATCGGGCGTCGACATGTCGGAATCAGGCAGAAAATGAATGGTGCAGACGAACCATGTCTGCATGGTAGACAACGGCGACACGCGCCGCCATGCGCTGTCATTCCGGCGCGTGACGCGGCCGCCCGCGCGAACGGCGAACCGCGAAGCCGATGCATTTGCGGCATGTCACGCCATCATCGCGGCGCGCGTCGATTTCGACGCTATCGCGCGCCCGTCAACCTGTCGCGCGCGTCAACCGGATCAGCGTGATTTCGGACGGCACGCCGAAGCGGTTCGGCGGCCCCCAGTAGCCGGTGCCGCGGCTCGTATAGAGCCACATCGCGCCGAAGCGGTTCGGCGGCCCCCAGTAGCCGGTGCCGCGGCTCGTATAGAGCCACATCGCGCCGAAGCGGTTCAGCCCGCCGATCACCGGCTGCTGCAGACGCACGAACGGCGGCCACGGCAGGAACTGGCCGCCGTGCGTATGGCCGGACAGCTGCACGGTGAAGCCGGCGCGGCTCGCCGCTTCCGCGCTGCGCGGCTGGTGCGCGAGCAGGATCTTCGTCGCGACGTCGCGCGGCGCGCCCGCCAGCGCCTGCTCGGGGTCGCTGCGGTGCGCGGGATCGAACCCGCCCGCCGTGAAATCGGTGACGCCCGCGAGCACCGCGCGCGCACCCTCGTGCTCGATCAGCACGTGCTCGTTGAGCAGCACCGTCAACCCGATTCGCCGGAATTCGTCGATCCACGCGTGCGCGCCGGCGTAGTACTCGTGGTTGCCCGTCACGAGGAAGCTGCCGTGCCGCGACTGCATGCGGCCGAGCGGCGCAGTGTGTTCGCGTAGCCGCTTGACCGAGCCGTCGACCACGTCGCCCGTCACGACGACGAGATCCGCCTCGAGCGCATTGACCGCCCGCACGATCCGCTCGATATAAGGCCGCTTGATCGTCGGCCCGACGTGAATGTCCGACAGTTGCACGATCGTCAGCCCGTCGAGCGCGGCCGGCAGCCCGTCGACCGGAATCGACACGCGCTTGACCGCCGCCGTGCGGCGCGCGCCGACGAATCCGAGCGCGGTGACCAGCACCGAGGCCACCAGCACGCCGAGCGCCGTGTCGGAGGTCACGCCGCTCCATGCACCGTCATGCCCGAGATGCCGCCACACGACGACGCCGAGCAGCACCAGCTCGCGCAGGAACGTCAGCACCAGCAGCGACGAGAAGAAGCCCATCGCGAGCGAGCCGGCCCAGCCGACGAGCGTCGCGGCCCAGCCTTCGTCGAAGCGGCGCGAGAACATGCCGACCGGGATCAGCACGACGAAGCTCGCCAGTACCAGCGCCGCGATCGTGCGCGCGAGCGGCGACGCGAATGCGCCGGGAATGATCCGCAGCCCGACATACAAATGGAACAGCACGCCGATTGTGATGAACCGGACAAAGAAACTTCGCATGGAACACTCATCCTCGTTGCGATACCACCGTCGCGCGGCGCGTCGGCCGGGATCGTGACGTCAAGTCTCGTCATGCCCCGCGCCACGCGCCGCGTCCTTCGCACGATGGTACACAGATACCGGCCGGCTCGACCGGACGCGGATTCGCAACCACTCGCGCAGCAATCCGGCAAGCGCCGCCGCGATTCCCGCTCATTGGCGAACAAACGTCGCCGGCGCGGTTTCGTCTGACGATCCTTTACAGTCCGTCGGCCACCCTGCGAGCGCATCCGCTGGCAGAATCGCGGACCGCGCCACGACCGTACCCGCATGCCCGCCGGGCGCCCCGGCGCGCGCCGCATCGCTGGCGGTCCGCATCGGGCTGCTTTATTATCGGCTCCGTATCGCGGAATCGTCGTCGCGGCAACGAACCGCATTGCGCCGCGCCCGGCATCCCCCCCAACGTCGAGCTCGTCACACCATGAGAAAAACAACGCCGCGCGTACCCCTGCGCGCCGCCGCCGTCCTGGTGCCAGCCCTGCCGCTCGCAGGCTGCACGTCGCGCGGCGCACCGTCGTACGTCCTGTTCGGCGCGTATTTCCCGCTCTGGCTCGTCAGCGCGATCGTCGGCATCGTCGGCGCGATCGTCGCGCACCGCGTGTTCGTCGCGACCGGCTGGGCCGCCACGGTGCCCTACCAGCTCGCCGTCTGCACCGCGATCGGGCTCGTGGTCGCCGTGATCGTATGGCTCACCGGCACGGGGCCGTTTGCATGAAGGCCGCCGGAATCGCCCGCCCCTCCACGAAAGGCCGCGTGATCGCGCTGGCGATCGTCGCGCTCGGCATCGCCGCGCTCGCGTACGCGTACCACCGCACGTCGGCCTACCCGTCCACCGACGACGCGTCGATCGACGCGGACCTCGTCCACGTCGCGTCGCCCGTCGGCGGCCGCATCGTGCGGCTCGCCGTGCACGAGAACCAGCGCGTCGCGAAAGGCGACCTGCTGTATGAAATCGATCCGGTGCCGTACCGGCTGACGGTCGCGCAGGCGCAGGCCGATGTCGAGCTCGCGCGCGCATCGCTCGACACGCGCCGCCGGTCGCTGATCGGCGAGCATTCGAACGCGGCGGTCGCCGCCGAGCAGGTCAAGCGCGCGACGCAGAATTACGATCTCGCGACGCGCGACGTGAACCGGCTCGCGCCGCTCGCCGCGCAGGGCTACGTCAGCGCGCAGCAGTTCGACCAGGCGAAGGTCCGGCAGCGCGACGCGGCCGTGTCGCTCGCGCAGGCGCAGGAACAGCGGCGATCGTCCGCGCAGACGATCGGCGACGATGCCGACGCGATCGCGACGCTCCATGCGCGCGAAGCCGCACTCGCCCGCGCGCAGCACGCGCTCGACGATACGGTCGTGCGCGCACCGCACGACGGGCTCGTGACAGGCCTGACCGTGCTTGCCGGCGAAACCCTCGCGCCGAACCAGTCGATCTTCACGCTGATCGACGCAAGCGAATGGTTCGCGGTCGGCAATTTCCGCGAGACGTCGCTGAATCGCATCGCGGTCGGCGATTGCGCGACCGTCTATTCGATGATCGACCGCAGCCGTGCGCTGACGGGCAAGGTGGTCGGCATCGGCGCGGGCATCGCGGACAGCGATCGCATCAACCTGCCGCGCGCGCTGCCGATCGTGCAGCGTTCGGTGAACTGGGTGCATGTCGCGCAGCGCTTCCCCGTGCGCGTGAAGCTCGACGAACCCGACGGCAAGCTCGTGCGTGTCGGCGCGAGCGCGATCGTCGAGGTCCGGCATGGCTCAGCCTGCCGCTGACGTCCGCGCGCCGGGCCCGCGCGAAGTCCTGCGATTGCTCGCGCCGTTTCCGGGGCGTACGTCGATCGCCGTGCGGGTCGCACTGATCTGCGCGCTGACGGTGCTCGTGACGAGCGCATACGGTACGCCCGAAGCCGCGCTGTCCGCCTACGTCGTGTTCTTCATGATCCGCGCCGACCGCGTGACGAGCATCGTGCTCGCGGCGGCGCTGCTGCTGATCGTCACGATCGTGATCGGGCTCGTGCTCGGCGTCGCGATCTTCAGCATCGACTATTCGATCCTGCGGGTCGCGTGCATGGCCGTGCTGTCGGTCGGGCTGCTGTACCTGACGTCGGCCAGCAAGCTGCGCCCCGTGGGCGCGATCCTCGCGATGATCGTCGGCTTCGGGCTCGACCAGCTCGGCCTCGCGCCGTTTGGCGAAGCCGCGACCCGCGCGCTGCTCTATATCTGGCTGACGATCGCGATTCCGGTCGGCGTTGCGATCGTCGTCAACCTGCTGATCGCGCCGTCGCCGCGCCGGCTCGCGCTCGCGCAGATCGCGAAGCGACTGCGGCTCGCCGCGCGGCGACTGCGCGGCGACGACGACGCGTGCGCGGCGTTCGACGCCAGCCTGCGCGAAGGCGACAAGCAGTTGCTGACGTGGCTCAAACTGTCGAAACTCGAAGGCTCGTCGAGCGCCGCCGACGTTGCGGCACTGCGACAGGCGATTGCGTCGAGCACGGCGCTGATGGTCGGCGTCGCGCTGACCGATCGCGAACCCGACGCGCGGCTGCCCGCCGCGTTCGCCGCACCGATCGCGGCCACGCTCGACGAGATGGCGGCCATTCTCGAGCGCGGCGGCTATCCGGTCGACGTGACGCTCGCGCTGCCGCCGGCCGATGCACTCCCGCCGCTCGCGCGCGTCGCCGCGACGGATCTCCATGCGGCGATCACGCGCTTCGCGGAACCAGGCGCGGCGGCCGATACGACTGCACCCGTGCCAGCAGCCCCCGTCAGCGCGTCCGCTGCCGCCCGCCCCGAGCCCGTCGCCTCGCCCGCGCCGGCGCCGCGCGGCGGCTTCTTCCTGCCGGATGCGCGCAGCAATCCCGACCACATCCGCTATGCGCTGAAGACGACCGCCGCGGCCGTCTTCTGCTATCTGCTGTATTCGCAGCTCGACTGGTCGGGCATCCATACGTGCGTCGTCACCTGCTACATCGTGTCGCTCGGCTCGACCGCCGAGACGGTCGAGAAGCTCACGCTGCGGATCGTCGGCTGCATCGTCGGTGCGCTGCTCGGCACCGCGGCGCTCGTGTTCGTCGTGCCTGCGCTCTCGTCGATCGGTCAGCTGATGGCGCTGGTGTTCGCCGGCGCGTGGCTGTCCGCGTGGGTCGCGTTCGGCTCGCCGCGCATCGGGTACGCGGGCTTCCAGATCGCGTTCGCGTTTTTCCTGTGCGTGATCCAGGGCGCCGGCCCCGGCTTCGACCTGACGATCGCGCGCGATCGCACGATCGGCATCCTGCTCGGCAACGTCGTCGTGTATCTCGTATTCACGCGCATCTGGCCCGTCAGCATCGGCAAGCAGATCGACGTCGCGCTCGCCGCGCTGCTCGAGCAGTGGCGCCGCGTCGTGCAGGTCGCGCAGCCGGCCGAACGCCGCACGCTCGCCGCCGAAGCCTTCGCGCGCCACGGCGCGATCTCGCAGGAGCTCGGCCTCGTCCACTACGAACCGTCGTGGGTACGCCCCGCCGCCACGTGGCTCGCCACCCGGCGCCGCGCACTCGCGGAACTCGGTGCGCTCGAAGGCCCGCTGTTCCTGCTCGCCGAGCGCGCGCCGGGCGACGCGGCGATCGGCGCGCGGCTCGCGCGCGTGGTCGCGCTGCGTGACGGCGACCCGGCTGCCGACACCGCTGCGCCGGCGCCGCCGTCGACAGCAAGCGCGGCAACCATGCCGGCCCCGCCGCCGGCCACCGAGCCCACCGACCCTGCACGCGACGCGCTGCTGAACCTGATCGACACGCGGCTCGCGCACATCGCCGACGCCGCGCGTCAAGCCACCCCGAAGGAGCCTGCCCCTCATGCGCGTCCCTGAACCGCCGGCCGCGTCGATCGCCGCCGCCGCGCTCGCGACTGCCGTCGCGCTGGCCGGTTGCGCAACGTCGTCGATCGATCTGGCGCCGGACGCACCCGATCGCCCGTGGCAGCCGCAAACGTCGGCCGCGGGCGACATCGTGCCGGCCCCGCCGCTCGCGTCCGCGCAACGCGCACCGCACGACTACACGCTGCCGGCCTCGCCCGCGCTCGCATCGGTGTCGCCGCCCGCCGCGCTCGATGCCGCGCATCCCTACACGCTGCCCGAGCTGATCGACCTCGCCGAATCGACGAACCCGCTGACCCGCATCGCGTGGAACGACGCGCGCAACGCGGCGCTCGCGGTCGGCATCGCGAAGGCCGCGTACCTGCCGAACCTGTCCGCGACCGCGATGGGCGCGTACCAGGCGAGCCACGGCTCGACATCCACGATCCTCGGCGACGCGTCGAGCAACACGACCGTGCACGGCACGATTTCGGCGCTGTCGCTGCAATGGCTGCTGTTCGATTTCGGCGGCCGCGCGGCGCGCGTCGAGGCGGCCGAACAGGCGTCGGTCGCGTCGAACGTCGCGTTCACGGCCGTGCATCAGCAGGTGATCCACGACGTGACGGTCGCGTACTACCGCTACGAAGCCGCCCGCTCGCGCGCGGCCAGCGCGCAGCAGGGCCTGGCGAACGCCGACGCGATCCTCGCGGCGTCCCGCGCACGGATGAAGCAAGGCGTCGGCACCGTCGTCGAACTCGCCCAGGCGACGCAGAACCGCGCGCAGGCGAATCTCGCGCTGGTGCAGGCAAACGGCGCGCAAACCGACAGCTACCTCGCACTGGTTTCCGCGCTCGGCATCTCGCCGCTGTCGAAGCCGTCGATCGCCGCGCTGCCGAAGCGGCCGCTGCCGCCCGCGCTCGCTTCGTCGGTCGACGCGATCGTGTCGGATGCGATCGCACGCCGTCCCGACCTGCAGGGCGCGTATGCGCTCGAGCAGGCCAACCGCGCGAAGATCAAGGCTGCGGAAGCTGCGTTCATGCCGAAGATCTTCCTGTCCGCGTCGACGTCCTATGCCAGCGGCGGCACGGCGATCTCCGCGCTGCCCGCGATCGGCGACCAGGCGCCGACCGTCAACCTGAACGGCAGCCGCTACGGCGGCGGCGTGTTCCTCGGCGTGACGATCCCGCTATACGATGGCGGCCTGCGCTCGGCGGTGCTGATGCAGGCACGCAACGATGCGCAGAGCGCGTCCGCGCGCCTCACGCGGACCAAGGAGGAAGCCGTCCGCCAGGTCGTCGCCGCGCAGAATGCGGTGCAGACGAGCCTCGCATCGCACGACGCGGCAAAGGCGCTCGTCGACGCCGCGCAGACGAGCTACGACGCGGCGCTGACCGCGTACCGGAACGGCGTGGGCTCGGTCACCGATGCGACGATCGCGCAAAGCCAGCTGCTCGCGGCCCGCAACGCGGAAGTCGACAGCTACGCCGGCGCGCTGTCGGCCGCCGCCGCGCTCGCGCTCGCGACGGGGACGATCGGGTCGTCGCAGTAACCGTCGCAGTGAGGCGCCGGCCGTGCGCGGCCGGCCGCCAAACCGGTTGACGTGTGCGCGGGCGGCCTACTAGAATGCCGCCCATTCTTCCTTCAGGAACCATCGTGGACAGTTGCAGCACTCCGTTGCGTGCGCCGCTTGCCGCCTGAACGCCTGTCCGACGCAGTTCTCCTGCCGCGGCTCGCGTTCCGCGAGCCCGCACGCCTCCCGTTTCACACTGAATGACGCATTCGCGCGGTACAGTGCCGCGCGACGACGGCCATCGTGCCGCGTTCGGCATCGCGCCGCCGCGACGCGGGCCGGCATGCGCTCATTGCACGGCAGGACACTCATGACTTTCGATTTCGCACTCCGTCTTTTCACCGCGTTCGCCTGCGGCGTCGCGATCGGACTCGAACGCCAGATGCGGCAACGCACGGCGGGCCTGCGCACGATCACGCTCGTCGCGAGCGGCGCATGCCTGTTCGTCACGCTCGGCGTGCTCACCGGCAACGGCGTGGCCGGCGTCACGCAGATCGCCGCCTACGTCGTGTCGGGCGTCGGCTTTCTCGGCGGCGGCGTGATCATGCGCGACAAGGGGTCGATCCAGGGCATCAACACGGCCGCGACGCTGTGGTGCTCGGCCGCCGTCGGCGTGCTGGCCGGCTCCGGCCACTACGTGCCGGCGCTGGCCGGCACGGGCGTCGTGCTGCTCACCAACACGGTACTGCGCGGCGTCAGCCAGGCGATCAACGCGACCCCCGTGTCGAATGCCGATCTCGTGCGCGAATACCAGATCACCGTGATCTGCCTCACCTCGGACGAAGTGCACATCCGCACGCTGCTGTCGAATTCGATGTATGCGAAACCGCTGTCGTTCCAGAGCCTGACCAGCGAGGACGTGCCCGAGCAGCCGGACCGGCTGAAGGTGACCGCGACGCTGAAGCTGCATCCGAAAGATCAGCAGAAGCTCGAGCAGATCGCGAGCCGGATGAGCATGGAGAAGAGCATTTCCAGCGTGAGCTGGACCGCGAAGGAAGCGGAGCCGCTGATGGAATGAGCGACAGCGGCCGCTCGTGCGATCCTGCGGCAGGATCGCCCCGCCGCCGGTGCCGCGTCAGGGCGTTTCGATGAGTCCGGCCCCGATCGCCTTGACGACCGCCTGGACCTTGTTCGTCGCGCCGAGCTTCTCGAGGATGTTGTTCACGTGGAAGTTGACCGTGCGCTCCGAGATGCTGAGGATCTGGCCGATCTCGCACGCGGTCTTGCCTTCGGCCGTCCAGCACAGCACCTCGCGCTCCCGCGCGGTCAGCGTGACGCTCGACTCGGGCGACAGCTTCGGCACCATGAAGCGGCTCATCAGCGAATGCGACAGGTTCGCGAGCCAGTTCGTCTGCAGCGTCAGCATGTTGATCTCGGCCGGCGTGAGCCGGTCCGCATGGCGTGCGATGCTCAACAGTCCGAATGCGCCGCGCGCCGCCCAGCTCGACTGCGCAACGCCCACCGACAGCCCGTAGTCGCGCGCGTCCTGCCACAACGGGCACGGATCGATCCGGTCGACGTCCGGCCACACGATCATGTTGGTGCTCAGCGCGCCGTCGCGAACCGTCGAATCGATCTCGATGTAGTTCTGCGCCTGGTAGCGCGCCATCCAGCCGTCCGGATAGGTATTGAAGATCGCGACGGCCGGCTTCGATACGGGCAGCGGCACGCGAATGCCATAACAGCAATATTCGAAGCCGAGGCGTTTAGAATAGGCAGCGATCCGCTGGAAGAGCTGCTGCTCGTCTTCCGCGGCACTGAATTGTTGGTAGGCATCCTGCCAGCGTAATTCCATTATTTCTCCGACAACGTCACGCTGTCATACCTGTCAGGTGCCAGCGCCGGTTCGGGGCTGATACATTCCGCGCATGACTTCACCTTTGTTGCACCCGGTCCGCGGCCCGTCTCCGGACGGCTACGTACGGCTGTCCGAAAACGCACTGGCCGCGCTCGTGCTCGACCATGTCGCCAGCGACCTCGATGCATCGCTGCTCGCGGAACTGCGCGACAGCGCCATCGACGCGCGCCTGGCCGGCTACACCGAATGGCACCGCCCGGCCAGTGCCGGCGTCGCATATCTGACGGTCGGCTGGGACTGGTATCTCGACCGTGCAACGGGCACGTTCGTGATCGCGGGCGGCGACGTCCGCAGCAACATCATGGCTGTGGACACCAACGGCGCCGACCTCGGCATGTTCCGCACCGCCGCCGCGCTCGCCGCGCGGCTGGCAGGCATCGACTGGCCGGCCGCCGTCGCATCGGCGCTGCTCGGTCGCAACGACACCTATCATGCCGGCCCCACGCTCCAGTGACAATCGGCCACGCTTTCCTCTGACATTTCCGCAAGACTGGCGCTCTTTATAAGCAAAAGCCGCCCGTATTTCAATCCCGCCGATCAAGAAACCGTTACCACCGGTCAAATCGCGTCGGCGCGCGTCTACCTGTAAGAGTTACCAGTTACCGCCTCCTCGGGACGCGCGCTGTAATGCGTGCATACCAAAGACCAATCCGAGGACACCATGCGAACCTTCGTTCACGAGGAAGGGCGGTTGCCACACGAACTAGCAGCGGATCTCGGGCGCTATCGGCGCCGCGTATTCGTCGAACAGCTCGGTTGGGCGCTTCCGTCGGCGAACGAGAGTTTCGAGCGCGATCAGTTCGATCGCGACGATACCGTCTACGTGTTCGCGAGAAACGCCGTGGGCGACGTGTGCGGATGTGCGCGCCTGTTGCCGACCACCCGCCCGTATCTATTGAAGTCGCTGTTCGCCGACCTGATCGCCGAAGACGTCGCGCTGCCGCAATCGGCTGCCGTCTGGGAGCTGTCGCGGTTCGCGGCAACCGGCGACGAAGGCGGTCCGGGCAATGCCGAGTGGGCCGTCCGCCCGATGCTCGCCGCGGTCGTCGAATGCGCGGCGCAGTTGGGCGCGCGGCAGCTGATCGGCGTGACGTTCGCGAGCATGGAGCGGCTGTTCCGCCGGATCGGCGTGCACGCGCACCGGGCAGGCCCGCCGAAGCAGGTGGACGGTCGTCTGGTTGTCGCGTGCTGGATCGACATCGATCCGCAAACGTTTGCTGCACTTGGAATCGAGCCGGGACGGGCCGCCCGGCAAGCCATCGCCGCCTGAGCCGGAACGCGCGTAGTCCGGCCGCGGCATCGTAACGAAGGAGAACCACCTTGGACCAGTCTCAGGTCTTTCGCGCGATGATGCCCGGCTTGACGGGTGCCGGCGGCGCCCGCATCGCAGTCGCCTACCCGTCGTTTCCGCGGCCGCTGCCGCTCGTGCGGCTCGATCGCCGCGGCCTCGTGTTCCGGGCGGCCGGCGCAGCGCCGCTCGTTTGCGGGCTGCCGCGCGCGGCGACGCTGCTGGTCGCCGACGAGCCGCTCTGCTCGCTGCGCCTCGTGATCCGCGACATCGCCGCTGCCGACGATGGCCGGCACGACCTCACGATGCAGCCGTCCGGTGCCGCCGGCGACGAACTGCTGTGGCACGCGCTACGCCAGCGCGAACCGTACCGGCAGATCCGGCAGCCGCTCGCGCCCGTCGACGCGGCCATCGCACCGAACGGCGAGCCGCAGGCCGTCGGCGACGCCACCCAGCGTCCGTCGCGCAGCGCGGCATTCCGTCTGCGCAGCCACAGCGATGCGCTGTTCTTCGCCGACTGGCTCGAATATCACTTCGACGAGCTGCGCGCGCTGTCGCAGCGGCACGGGCCGCAACTGCAGCTCAACCAGCTGCAGCGACAGGTCGCCGACGACGGCGTGGGCGTGCGCTTCCTCTACGACATCGACGGACACGCGACGCGGCATGCGCTGACCGACTGCGCGCGCGAGGCTTGTGCGTGGATCGAGATGGAAATGCGCGACAAGTACGCGGTGCCGGTTGCGCAGGAGCGGTTCGGCGCATTCGCCGCGCACGCGCGGGCGGGCGGGATGTGAGCATGTGAGAGTGACGGCGGCCGCGCGGATACGCGGCGGCCGGTGGGTCGAAGAACAAATGCTCCGTGGCAGGACATGGGGGAACGTCGGATCTCGGGAAGGGCCGCGATACGCGGTGCCCTGCCCTTGCCAGGAAAGGCCGTCAGCGCTGCGTTGCACAATTACAACTAGGGCTTGCCATCCTTCGGGTTTTCCCTTAAAGTTACATCTGTCTCCTCCATGTCTCCAAACATGGATTCAGCCCGCTCCAGTAGCGGGCTTTTTCTTGCCTGCGTGGTTTATCGGGGACATATCAAAACTCCCTGCCATCCGGCACATTCACCGCGCCCCAGCGGCTTATCATCGGCGAACCGTCACGCACAGCCGACGTCGTCATGCACGCCCACCTGCGCATCGCCCGCCCCGTCGCCGATCTCTCCCGAACCGAGCGCATGTACCGCGACGCGTTCGAATTGTCGGTATTCGCGCGCTTCGACGATCACGACGGCTTCTCCGGCGCCATGCTCGGACGCGAAGGGCTCGACTACCACTTCGAATTCACGCGCTGTCTGGCGCATCCGGTCGCACCATCGCCCACGCCCGAAGATTTGATCGCCTTCTATCTGCCCGACCACGGTGCTTGGGAAGCCGCATGCGCACGCGCAGCCGCGCACGGCTTCATGCGCGTGGCGTCGTTCAATCCGTATTGGGATGCATCCGGACAGACATGCAGCAAGCAAATGAAAAAGCCCGCAAGGTTTTCACCTTGCGGGCTTGCAATCATATGGTTAGAGCGGTCACTTGCTTTGCTCGACCTCAGTTATTACGGTAATGTTGTTGAACAGATTGACGCATAGTACGCCTTCAACGCGAGCCCCTGTTTTGTTGTCCGTCGCAGAGTAGCGGCGCCCCATCCGCTTTGCCCCATCGCATGCAAGGGGCACGTATCCGCCGATCTGAACGTCGTGAATCGGGTAACCGCGAAGTAACCACGCCGCATCGTCTTTGCTGGTACATGCAGTCAGCAACACCAGCACTGTGATCGCGATTGGCAATTTTGGCACAGTGAGCTCCAATCAAAAAGCCCGCGCGGATATCCGGCGGGCTTCATTCGGGCGCACCTCTCGCCCGACGTCGTCAATATAGCGAAACGCGAACGTGTTTATAAGTCTTTTTTGGAGTCAACGCAGATTGCCGGATCGCCAGGGCACTGGCAACCTGTGCGCACAGCATCAATGAACGATCTGGCTTGACCGACCAGTTAGGGTAACTGGTCGATCTCAGCAACACCGCTTAGACTAGGTATGCGACGGGGTGTTTCGATATCTCACCTTAGGCGAATAGATGTCAACACCAGTTACGTGCCAATCGCGATAAATGCAAAGGACCGATTTTGAAGATGTGTGGCGATACTGTTGCCGGTATTGATTTGGCAATAACTCTGGTTAACGAACGGAACGACCACCCCATCTAGATTGGATTGGTCGTCCTGACCGTAGCCGTTCTGACTCGCGACAACCGCAGGAACCGCTGAATATCCACAATTGAAATAGATTTTGTATCTACCATTTCCATTTGATTCAACGGAAAAATTATCCGACCCATTTATCTTGTTTCCATTTTCATCAACACTCCCCCACACCATTATCGTAGGTTGCGGCATTATTTCCTCCAATCATAAAATTCAACGCAAATCCGATATGATTCGACTTTTGAGGTCGGGTAGCGAAGTATGCTATCGCCAGAACCGCTACGCTCCGGCACATCAAGCCTACGCCCCTGAGCTCCGTTTAAAAACCTCGCAATTCTAACGGGGTGTCGTTATTGAACCGTCTCACTCGATTTCAGCCGCCGACTCTGCCGATATTCTCTGACACCGTGCGATTCGTTTTCCGAACTCCGGCGGCCGCCTCATGGAGCCGGAAAACAAGCCAAATCGGACAGCAATACGATTGATTATTTCAATATTGCGATCAACACTCGCACTTAGCACGATACCAACATGAGTTAGCGCGATGCGCATCGATTAATTTCATTAAAAGAAACAATGATTGCCAATTTTTAGAGTCTTTCTTCACCTCCCTTCCCCCAAGAAAGCGCATTCTTCAATCTCACCTGCTGATGTAACTCGACGGAACGACCTCGCGACATGTCTCACCGTATTTCTTGTCGCCACGCTGTCGCGAAAACTCTCTACTGCGTTGAAGTCGCTCTTATGCGACACGAATAGACCAACGTGACACATGGACAATGAAGGAGAAACAGATATGGGAATGGAAAACATCGAGCACATCGTCGTGCTCATGCTTGAGAACCGGTCATTCGACAGTTTGCTGGGCTGGCTGTACGAGCATGATGCGCCGACACTAAATATTCCAGAAGCGACACGAGGGGACGAATTCCGGGGCTTGTCAGGCCTCAACTTGAAAGAGTTCATCAACACTGCGGACAACGGCCTGTCGTCGCCACCCGTACGGGGCGCCCAGGGATTTTCGGTGCCGAGTGTGGCACCCGGCGAGGAATTCGAGCACGTCAATATGCAGCTCTTCGGGAGCAAGAAGCCGGGCCCGGGAGATGTTGCGACAATGACCGGCGTCCTGCAAGACTTCGTCAACGTGATGAGGATCAAGAATTACAAAGACGAGGATATCCAGAAGACAGCCCCAACGATCATGCAGACGTACACCCAGCAGCAGCTTCCCGTATTGAGTCAACTCGCCCGGCACTACGCAGTGTGCGATGCCTGGTTCGCTTCGGTGCCGTCGCAGACCAACCCGAACCGGGCATTCCTCTTGACCGGGACGTCGCACGGGCTCGTTAACAATGGACAGCTTGAGACCGATGATCGCGGCAAGCTATTCGCGGGTCTCGGGCTTGCCATTGGCGACGATCGCTTTCCAGAGGACACGATTTTCAATGCGTTGAATACGGCAGGCCACGACTGGGCCGTGTTCTGGCAGACAAGCTATCTGCCTCAAAAAATCGCAAATTTGGCCTCCGCCGTCTCTATGCTAAGAGATCTTTTCAAGTTGCTGCCCCCGGGCGAAGCAGATGGACTGCGAGCCCTAGTCGAATGGCTTGGAAAGTACAGCGACTACATCGGTGAGTTGACCAACGGAAGGGGGGCGTCCACCTATACCCGGAGATTGTTCCAGCAGTCGCTCGAGAAGATCGATGGCGTGGACCAATGTTTCAAAACGCTCGACCAGTTTCATAAGCTCGCTCGGGTGGGCCGATTGCCGAAGTTCAGTTACATCGAGCCGATCTGGACCATCTCTCATGACGCGACCAACGATGGAGCGATCGCGCAAGTCCAGAACCTAGTCACCCAGATTGGAAACGACTACCATCCACCGGGCAACATGATTATTGCCGAGAATTTCGTAAAGGATGTGTACGCGAGCCTGATCGCCAATCAGGATGCTTGGAACAAGACGCTGCTTCTGATCACGTTCGACGAATTTGTGGGTTCCTTCGACCACGTAGCACCGCCCAAGGCACTGTCCCCATGGGAAACCCCGCCCGCTTTCTCCACGAATGGATTTGACTTCAAGCGCTATGGGGCCCGGGTTCCGACTATCCTCGTGTCTCCGTGGATACAAAAGAGCACAGTGTTTCGCTCGACGACGGACGTACCTTTCGACCATACATCGGTGATTGCCACGACATTGAAGTGGCTAGGACAGGATAGCCAGCTGACGTCTTTCGGTCAGCGAGCCAGCAGCGCGCCAACCTTCGAGAATGCGCTCACGCTGAAGCAGCCTCGCACGGATGCAGGTGACGTCGGCTTTCTGAATGTAACTCGGAAGATCGGTGATCCCGTCAAGTTTGGCGACCTCATCCTGCTCAGGAATGGGAACAATCGATACGTATCAACCGCTTCACGGGCCATGAAGATCGGTCCGAACTTGCCTGGCAGCTTGATGGCCTTCGCGGTGGATCTCAACCTCGCAGCGTACTTCCCAACGATCGGTAACAACACCAAGGCGACACTTTCTTTCCAGGCATCTCAAGCATCTCAACTCGATGACTCGAGTCAGGTACAAGATGGTGCGCTGTTGTTCATAGTCACGCAGGAGAGTGATGTGGATGCCGACATATTCCTCGGCGCATGGAAAGATTCTCACGATTGCTACTATTTCAAGAACTACGTTCAAGGCAACTACGCCCATAGCGAAGGGTGGTTCGTCAAGCAAATGGACCCAAACAAGGTTGGTCAACCTTTGTGCTATGGAGACAAAATCTATATTGAGACCAATAGTGACAACTACAAAGGCCAGCGACTAACTCAGGATACCCGTATCGGTCAGGGACAATGGATTACCACCGTAAAGCCTGGAAATGGCGAAGACTGCTGGACCGTCTTGCCCGCGATCACCGACGGGCTGTAGTGACAGAACATTCGGGCGATTTCAGTGCCGAGCGACATTCGCATCGGCTCCTATATCAATGCCGTAGCCGGCTCGATTGCGCGCTCGAACGATGCGCTACGCAATGTCGGCGTCCAGGGACGCGTGGTAGATGTCGTTATCACCTATTCGTGAGGTTCGTCGAGGTGCTTTTTTTGCCAAGTCATGCGCCATGGCCTCTGCATGTCGTCCATCCACCATCGCTCAATGGCACTGCATCAAACCTGTACTCGTGATCACCCACACGAAAGCAATTTTGATCCATGACCGACTCCGATTTCGAGGCATCGTAGCATGACAGAACGCCCAATCGTTTTCAGCGGCCCGATCGTGCACGCCATCCTCGAAGGTCACACCGCAGACGCGGTGCGCATTTAGGGTACCGCCCGAAGCATCAATTGAACAGGCCTTGCAGCAGCTCCGCCAGAATCACGATCACGAGCCAAATAAGCGGTCCGAATGCGATCAGCAGCGTCAATCCGAGTCGCTTGCGCATCCGATACTTTCTGAAGCACCAGAACATGAAGACGCTAAAGACAAGCCAGATTGCGGCCAATCCGAGAAACATGTAGATCGCAAGACCTGCCACACAGCTACCGTCACCGCACGCGTATGCAACCCTCGGGATAATCAGCGCGAGTCCGGGCACGGAACGTAAGAAGCTGGCTGCATTAGCTGCGCCACCCATATCGAATATGGGTGCAATGGACTTGGCTCGCGAGGACATTCGATTCATTTTATCCGTAGCGGCTAAGCCACTCCACTGAGAAGTTCTTCGCGTATTCGACCGCCTCATCTTCCGTGGCGAATTCGCCAAGCTGCCGAAACGCTGCTTCCCGGCTAAATCCCACCTTCGTTACCTCGACCTGGGCGGCGTACTTGCCGTCCTCCGTCACGCGCGGCTCGCAGTTCATCTCGTACCCGCGCATCACAAATTTCTTTTGCATCGCATCAGTAAATCTTTTTAAGACTGAGGGATCGTAGCATGCCCGCATCAACCACAATAAAGCCGCTCTACCTCGACTTGCCTGCAGTGGCAATCGCGCTTTCGCTATCGGAAGCGACCGTCCAGAAACTGGTACGCGAGAGAAAATTTCCGAAGCCGCGGCTGCTTTCCGACCGCCGGGTGGCTTGGCTGACGCGCGAAGTTGAAGCCTGGGCGGAGGCATGCCCTGAATCGGATCTCGCGCCTCCTCCCAATACCGGCCATAGCAACCGGCGCCGCAAGGTCACATGCGCAAGCCAAGACCCGACCTCTCAGTCAGCATCAGATCACGCCTGATGTGACATCGCCGTCACCTCATCAAGGGCAATCATCGACCCACTGCGATCAGTGGTATCGACCGATAGCCGTCGTTCATTCGCTTCTAAACATCTGTGCAGTCACCATTTAGCTGCTTGTAATGCGTACCCCTTCGCTTCTTAAGCGCTGCAGAAACTGATTCCGTGCCACAGATGCGCTAGCCCAAACATCGACAAGATCCCCCTCCCAAAGAAGAAATGTGGCTCTTAGCGGTATGTAGATGTATGCGCTCATGCTGCAACGAAGCACTGTGGCGCAACACCCAAGCATGTCATCTGCTTCGCTGGCCTCGAAGAGTTGGCCAAAGCCGTCCCACGGGTTTAGCTTGCCGGAGCATGTCGATTCCATTTCCTCCAATAGTGAATTCTCAAGCTCCCCATACCTCGACCAATCCGTGACCTGGAGCAAACAGGTTCTCGGCGGTTCAAGATAGCTGCGAATGCCGTCGACAATCACGGAAGCTGCCCCATCGTTTTTCGGCACTGCGAATTGAAAATACGATCTGTGGCCTAGTCCGGCCTTCCCGTACGGCGCTTCAATACATTCTTCGTTTTTCAGCCACGTCGAACAATCGGAAGGGGACAGCGATTTCATGTCGGTACCCGAGCATGTTGCGCAAGTAGGAGGTAGATCCAATTGTCGACCAATTAAGTGGTCGCGTCTAACGTCTGAAATTGGCCGACGACCGCCTCACACGATAGACGGTGGCCGACCCAAAGTAGACTCTAGCAGGTTGGGCCCTGCGAGTGCCTTTGAGCCAATCTGTCCGAGATGATCTTCTCGCACCGAGCGTGGAGCGCAGGAAAAGCCGTAGCCGCCTTTTTGAGGTTTGCAATGCAAACGTCCGGGTCGATAAATGGGTACGCGTCCATACTTAGGGCCACTTTAATCTTGCTCTCATCCGCGCACTCAACAATCCAACGCTCCACTGCGCGCATAATCAATGCGCCGTTATCGTCTGTGCGCCAGCACCAAAGGCTCAACAAATCAGCCACATTCTCGACGTGATAGTTAATCGGGAGCTCTTGCCACAAGTAGTCGGCCACGGAATCAGCGCCTGTATAGGCGTTGAGTAATCGTAAGACTACGTCATCGTCGCCGGCGAAGTTGCTGGCTCTCAGTTTCGCAACCTCATGGAGCGCCGCTTCTACGAGCTTGTGTCGGGTGAACATCGTTGGCCTCACCTATTGGCGATTGTTGATAGTGGGTATCTGTGTGGTCTAGTCCAGCCTTATACAGGTCACTTCGTCGGATACCGGAGCGCGAGCTCGTCAAGGAACTGTGACAATCGCATGAGCCAATCTCGGCGGTCGCAATCAGAGTGGTGCCGGTTGTATACGCCAGTCACTCCAGGCTGTATGTGTCCCAAGACAGCCTCGGCCACATCGTGCGGGCATCCAAGCGCAGCCAAAAAAGTTCGGGTCGTCCGACGCAGATCGTGAGCCGACCAGTGCGTGACCAGCCATCGCGGTCGGTTGTGACTCGGCACCTGCTTGCAGTACGGCTGATGATAGTAGATGCCGTGCTGAATCACGGTCTGCTTCATCATTTCGCCCGTCGACGTCGGAAAGATAAACCCGTTCACGGCCTGGTCGATCCGCCGCCGAACAACCGTTTCCGCGCGACCAACTAGCGGCACACGCAAATCTCCCGCCTTCGAACGCCACGAGTTTTTCGTCTTTTCTTTCGGCACGGTCCACCAAAGACCGTCCGATTCTTCCACGATTTCGTGCCGCTCCATGGAGACAATCTCGCCTCCACGTGCGCCGGTCCAAAGATAGAGCGTAATTGCGTCCGAAACCGTGAGGCTAATATTCGGAAGCCAGCGCAGCAAAATCCCCGTCTCATCCTCCGTCAGCACGCGCTTTTTTGTGCCCATCGCAACGCCGTCGATCGTACGGCCCTTGCTGCGGAGCTTGCCGCGCAGAATCATTCGCCACCAGTTCGGTGTGCCGTCGGGCAGGCGACCCGCGTCCATCGCATAGTCCTATGCGCCACCAAGTTCCATTCGGAGTCTGGCCGCTACCGCGGGCGTCGCGCGGTAGGAATCGAGGAATTCGAAGGCTTGCGCGCGCGTGATCGAGGCAGCCGGCAGACCCGCAATTGGCGCCAACATCGACTTGAACATGCGCCCGACCTCGATCACACCCTTCTCTTTGCGATTGGGCTCGAGATATAGCCGGCCAGATAGTCGAAACACACCTGCTTGACCGTATAGGCGCCGATCGCGCGCGTTGTCCCGATCCCTTGGCGCTTCTCTCGCTTTTCGGCCGCAGGATCGGCTCCGCCGTCGCGTGCCGAGCGCCTCTGTTCCCATTCAGCGATCGCGGCAGGGAATCCCATTGCCGGCCATTTGCCCAGCTTCACCTGGCGCATGCGGTCGTCTATAGGGGACTTGTAGCGGTAGATCCACGAGCGGCGGCTTTCGCTCGCTTGTAGGCGCAGGCCTGGAAAGCCGTCAAAGGTTAGGTGCTGGCCGGGCGGCAGCTTGCTTGCAGTGCGGGCGTCGAATCTCATGCGAAACTAGCGTACGTTTTATTCGATGGCCGATCGAGCAGCGTAGCTTTTCCGATCAGCCCGTAGAAATGTTACGCCAGAGTGCCAAGTTTCCTTACGTTTCGTCAAGTGACGATGCATCTTAACGGAAACGCAACTTTCCGCTCAGAGCCTTTATCCACGGGGAGTTGGCGGTTATCCGTCTTAAAGATCGAGGGGCTCCGCAGAGCCCCTTGATTACGTTACTCGTTCTCTTCGAAGTAATGCCCGAACTTCACCTGCTTGGTCCGGATATAACGCTCGTTTTCCTCGCGCATCGGCACCGCGAGTGCCACGCGTTCGCAGACGGGAATGCCGTGCTTCACGAGCGTGTCGAACTTCTTCGGGTTGTTGCTCATCAGGCGCACCGACGTCACGCCGAGGATCCGCAGGATCGCGGCGGCCGAGTCGTATTCGCGGGCGTCGTCGGGCAGGCCCAGGTCGAGATTGGCTTCGACGGTATCGCGCCCCTGCTCCTGCAGCGCGTAGGCGCGGATCTTGTTGCTCAGGCCGATGCCCCGCCCTTCGTGGCCGCGCAGATACAGCAGCACGCCGCGGTCTTCCGCCGCGATGTAGCGCAGCGCGAGATCGAGCTGCTCGCCGCAATCGCAGCGGTAGGAGCCGAACACGTCGCCGGTCAGGCACTCGGAATGCAGCCGCGCCAGCACGGACTGCTCGCCGGTGACGTCACCCATCACGAGCGCGAGATGTTCGGCATCGCTGCCCGATACGCGGAAAGCGTACGACGTAAACGTACCGTAGCGCGTGGGCAGCGACGCGGTGGCGACGAGCGTCACGCACTCGTCGGCCTGGCCATTGCCCGGCGTGGGCGATTGGGGACGCGAAGACATCATGAATTGAGTCGAAACGATCAGGAATGTAGGAGTTGTGTGGATAGTGCGTGACCGGAGTTTACCGCTAATCTGGAAACGTCACGCGACTGCCTCAGTCGGCCCGGCTATACTGGGCCCATCGGGTGCCGCGCATCACGCCCTGCCTTCCCTGCATCGTCCCGCACACGGAGAAAGCAAATGAGCACGACTGTCGCGCAAATTCTCAAAGCCAAGCCGGATTCCGGCCGCACGATCTATACCGTCACGAAAACCGATTTCGTCTACGACGCCATCAAGCTGATGGCCGAAAAGGGAATCGGCGCACTGCTGGTCGTCGACGGTGACGACATCGCCGGCATCGTTACCGAGCGCGACTACGCGCGCAAGGTCGTGCTGCAGGACCGTTCGTCGAAAGCCACCCGCGTCGAGGAAATCATGACGGCCAAGGTGCGCTACGTCGAACCGTCGCAATCCACCGACGAGTGCATGGCGCTGATGACCGAGCATCGGATGCGCCACCTGCCCGTCCTCGACGGCGGCAAGCTGATCGGCCTGATCTCGATCGGCGACCTCGTGAAGAGCGTGATTGCCGACCAGCAATTCACGATCAGCCAGCTGGAACACTATATCCACGGCACCCCGGCGGTCACGTCCGTCTGATCCACTCCAGCGAAAAAGGCCCAAACGCGCGAGCGTCTGGGCGGAAAAGCCGCCGGAATGCGGCGACGGAGGTTCTGCTCTACTGACGCAGACGCGCGCTAGCGCCGCGCGTCCCGTCGGTCACATGCTGTGCTCGGGCAGACCCGGGATGTTCAGTTGCCGAAGTAGACGGAGTTCACGGGATTCGGGGCTTCACGCGTGACGCGGCGGCCCGACTGGCCTGCGCTCGTCGCCACCGCACCGTAGCCGCTCGTATCGGCTTGGGCGAGCATCGGCTGGTTCGGCTGAATCCGTTGTTCCGCGGCCTGGATGTCCTGCGGATATTGCGAATCGCTCGCGACCGGCTTGTAGCCGTGCTGTTCGAGTTGCACGAGGTCGGCCCGGACCTGCTCACGGGTCAACCCCTGCTCGGACTGTGCGAACGATGCGATCGGGGCGGCAAGGACGGATGCAGCGATCGCTGCGTAGATGATCGACTTCATGATGGACCTCCGAAATGTGTTCTGTTTTGGCGTCGCTCCCGGCAGGACTGTCTGAAGCGATGGAATCAAGTGTAGTGCTCGCGATACCAAGGGGAAACCCTTGGTTTGAACATACAGCGTTGCGTTTTTGGAAAATATCCACCGCCGCCGCCTCACTGGATCGCCATCACTTAAAGCATTTCCACAACAATGCCTGACGGAAGGCCGACGCCCGAATCGCCGATCCGGAAGGTTGTGTTGTAGAATCGTAAGGCTTTATTCACCCGTCGGTACCCTATCCACCATGCACGCGCCCACGCCTCTTTCGGTTTCGCCGTCCGGCCCCGCCGGCGTGTGCATGCGCGCCGGTCATCCGGCGCCCCCCTGCGTTCGACGCACGGCCCAGGCGCCGCTCGCCCCTGCCCGGCGCCTGATCTGACGGCACTGTCTCCTCCCGGAGCCAGGTCAGACAGGCTCCGGGCGATCCCCATAGGCACGCCACGCCTGCCCCCTGCCGATCATTTGGAGAACTGCCATGAAACAACGCCTTTACCAGCTGAGCGAAGTCGACGTCGCTCGCCTCGAGAAGCACGCTGAACACAACCCGCGCTTCCAGGCGATGCTCGACACGCTGCTCGAGCGCGCGGACATCGTCCAGCCCGACGCCATCAAGGCGAACGTCGTCACGATGAACTCGCAGATCACGCTGCTCGACGAAGCGTCCCAGGAACAGGCCACCTGGACGATTGTTTATCCGGACGCCGCCAATCTCGAACTCGGACGCCTGAACGTGTTCTCGCCGGTCGGCATGGCGCTGCTGGGCACGCAACGCGGGCAACTGGTGAAGGTGCTGCAGCCGAGCGGCGTCGAAAAGCTGATGAAGGTCGCGGCGATCGTGTTCCAGCCGGAAGCCAACGGCGAATACACGCGCTGACGCCGCTGCGGGCCGGCAGCGTACCTCGGCCATACCAAACAAAAAGCGAGGCCCTGAGCCTCGTTTTTTTGCGTCCGGGCGATACGCACCGTCGTCGCCGTATTCGACAGGCGAAAAAAAGGCGCCCGAAGGCGCCTTTTTCGATACTGCGAAGCGGGTTACCCCGCTTGTCACGCTTAGAAGCGGTGACGCAGACCAACCGTTGCTGCGGTTTGGTTGATCGACGAGCTCGGCAGGTTGTTGTTGAAGCTGTCGCCGTTGTAGATCGATGCGCCAATGCCGTTCTTCGCTGCACGCTGGTACACAGCTTGTGCGTAGACGTCCGTGCGCTTCGACAGCGAGTAGTCAGCTTGCAGGCCGAACTGGTTCCAGTGCGTGCTGCCGTTGTTGATCTTCGCGTTCGTGTACGTGTAAGCAGCACCCAGGCCGAGAGCCGGCGTCAGGTTGTACTTTGCGTTGACTTCGTAGTTGTCGGTGCGCAGCGTGCCCAGACCAACTGCGTTGTTGTCGAGACGTGCTTGCGTCCATGCAGCGCCGACTTGTGCCGGGCCGAATGCGTAACCAGCAGCAGCACCGTACGTGCGGACGCGGCCTTGGCTAGCAACGCCACCGATTGCCGACGACGTCGCGCCGTTTGCGTTCGTACCGTCACCCAGGTTGGCTTGCGAGTATGCACCCGCCAGCTTCAGGCCTTGGAACTGGTATGCAACGCCTGCGCTGTACGCACGGTTGTTACCGAAGTTCGTGTTGTTCGAGAACGAGTACGTGCCGCCGAATTGCAGGCCAGCGTAGTTCGCGCTCGTGAACTTGATGGTGTTGTTCGCTGCGACGTCGCCGGTCGTGCTCAGACGGTCGAGGTTCAGCGGGTGCGCGAAGTACGTGCCGCCCCACGAGCCCGTTGCCGTCAGCGGCGCCAGGTAGTCTTGCGTTGCGTCATACTGCTTACCCAGCGTGACCGTGCCGTACTGGCTCGACAGACCGACAAATGCTTGACGGTTGAACATGCCGCCGTTGTTGCCCAGCTTGCCGTTACCGATGCCGAAGCCGCTTTCCAACGTGAAGATTGCCTTCAGGCCGCCACCCAGGTCTTCCGAGCCACGCAGGCCGAAACGGCTCTGGTCAATGCCCGAACCCATCGCCCAACGCGACTTGCCAGCTTGGCCGAGTGCCGGCTGGACGTTGCTCGTGTAGGTGATGCCTGCGTCCAGCACGCCGTACAGCGTGACGCTGCTTTGCGCGTGAGCGACGGTAGCGAACGATGCTGCAGCTGCTGCAACGATCAGAGTCTTGTTCATTCGTGGAGCTCCCTTCTAAAAAGAGGCAGGTCTCGCGACCTTGTTCATAAACGGTCTGCAACCGTCCGGGAGCGCCATCGGTCCTGCTGGCCGCGCCCGGATAGTTGCCCGTTTGGGAACCGTGAGTTTAGGGGTGTACCCTAGGGGCGCGATCTGCAAATAAAGAAATAAGCTTTTCCAGAACTAGAAATAATGAAAGTGGGGACGAGTTATAAGTATTTGTTTTAACGTCTTTTTTTGACTTCTTGACGACTGTTTTTTGGACGCTTCTATCCCACCATTCCTTCGTGTCAGCGTCTTGACGGTTGCATAGAAACAACAAGCGGAATCGCTGAAGCGCCCGAAATCGGTAACTTTTACCCAAATTAATCTCAAATACCGGGCCGCACCGCCTAAAAGCCGGCGATCAAACGGTAAACACTCATCCGCGCGGCCGTGGCCGGCCCCATGCGCCGTCGCCGGCGGCTGCAACGGAGATTGGCCCGGCCCCAGCGGACGACGAGTGGGGCCCTCGTGACATGCAGTAACAGCCTTAACGGCCTGCGTAACCCGGCCACGAGACCGGGAGGCTAATGTACGGCGGACCCGACTACATATAAGAGGACCCGCGATGAATCGACGCTCGTTGTTGCGCGCCATCGGACTGACCGCCGCCGTCGCGGCCACCGGCGGCTGGCTGCGTACCGCCTCGGCTCAGCCCGCACCGCCGGGATACCGGCCGCCCGGACCGAACCACGGGCCCGGCAGGCCGCCTTATCCCGATCGCCCGCGCTTCGCGCCGCCGGCACCGCGGCACGATCGCCGGCCGCCGCCGCCGCCGCCGCGGCCGCACGGCTATGTCTGGACCGACGGCTACTGGCGCTGGCAGCGCGGCCACTATATATGGGTGTCCGGCCGCTGGGTCGCGCGGCGCCCGGGGCGTCGGTGGGTGCCCGGCTACTGGCGGCGCCAAGGGCCGGTGTGGGTCTACGTCGACGGCACCTGGCGTTAGGCGGTCGCCCGCGCCGGCTTTCGGTCGGCGCAACACCGTACGGCGGACAACCCGGCGCCGTTCGACGGCAGGACGGCGCGCCGGCGCGCCGGCGTGCGAGGCGGCTAATCGGCGCCCGAACCGGCTCCAGACGGCAGCCGATCGCACGCGCCCCAATCACGATGGATCGCGCGCCTCAAGCCGCGATCGCCACGCATACGTTGCCCCCTTCGCAACCACGCGCGCGCGAGCAGCACCCTCGAAACGTTCGGATAACCCAATCATCCAATGCCGCCCCGGCAAATGCATACAGCCGGGGCCGAGCACGGCATAGCGCGCGGATCGCCCCTCCCTTCTTCATCACCTCGCGCGCCCGCATCGTCGCTGCGCCGTACGACATCCGGCGCAATCCGGACCCCGAAGCTAATCCGTTTGGGTGGCACGCAGCCCCGGCTTTGTTGCCATCATGGCCGTCACTCATCGCATGCCGCATCCGCACCGAACGGCGCCGCGCGCATTCGTGCGCCCCGCCACGGAGACACCATGAACGACCCCGTCCTCGGCCCCATCGACCAGATCGGCTATGTGGTCGCCGATCTCGACCGCAGCATCGCGCGCTGGCAGGCCCGTCACGACGCGGGCCCGTGGACCGTGTTCCGCCACGTCCGCCTCGACGGCCGCTATCTCGGTGAAGCGGTGACGGTCACGATGGACGTCGCGCTCGCGTATCGCGGCGATCTGCAGATCGAACTGATCCACGTGACGAACGACGCGCCGTCGCCGTACCGCGACGCGCACGGGCAACCACTCGCGGGACTGCACCACGTCGCATGGGTGGTCGACGATCTCGATGCCGCCGTGACGCGGCTCACCGAACGCGGCATGCGCGTCGTATTCGAAGCGCGCAACCCGGCCACGCGCGTCGCCTATCTCGACGACGCCGACGATCCCGGCGTGCGCGTCGAAGTGATCGAAGGCGCCGGCATGCGCGCCATGATCGCGCACGGCATCGCCGAAGCGCGCACATGGGACGGCGCCGATCCGGTCCGCATCATCGACGCGTCGGCCGCCGCATGAGCGGGCCCGAGCGCGTCCCCCTTCACTCAAAGGAGCAAACACGATGAAACGACTCGAAGGCAAAGTGGCATTGATCACGGGCGGCGCCCGCGGCCAGGGCGAAGCGGAGGCACGCCGGTTCGTCGCCGAAGGCGCACGTGTGGTGATCGCCGACGTGCTGGACGACGCGGGCCGCCGCGTCGCGGCCGAACTCGGCGACGCCGCGCGCTACCAGCATCTCGACGTGACGAACGAAGACGACTGGCACACCGCCGTGCATGCAACGCTCGCGCATTTCGGGCGGCTGGACATCCTCGTGAACAACGCGGCGATCCTGAAGCTCGTGCCGATCGAATCCTGTTCGCTCGACGACTATCGCAAGGTGATCGACGTGAACCAGGTCGGCTGCTGGCTCGGGATGAAATCGGCGCTGGCCGCGCTGAAGGACGCGGGCGGCGGCTCGATCGTCAACGTGTCGTCGACGGCCGGGATGGAAGGCGTGGCCGGCGGCAGCGCGTATGTGTCGAGCAAGTTCGCGGTGCGCGGGATGACGAAGGCCGCCGCGCTCGAGTTCGGTCACTACGGAATCCGCGTGAATTCGGTCCACCCGGGCGGCATCGATACCGTGATGGCGCGCCCGCCGGAATACGCGGATCTCGACCCGTCGTCGATCTATAGCGGGCTGCCGATCGCACGGATCGGCAAACCCGACGAAGTCGCGAGCCTCGTGCTGTTCCTCGCGTCCGACGAATCCGCGTACTGCACGGGCTCGGAATTCATCGTCGACGGCGGGATGCTCGCGGGCAGCACGTTCCACTGATCCGCACCGCAGCCGACACGCGACGCGGCGCTCAGTACCCCTTCGGCTGGATCACCGGGGCGCCGACACCGCGCGTGGCCTGCTTGCCACCGCGCACGAAGCAGCGGCCGCGCGGACCGTACACGCCCTCCGCTTCCGGATACACCATCAGCAACACGAAATAGAGCAACCCGCCGACCGCCAGCGACACCGGCACGCTGAGATCGAGACCGCCCGCGAGGTTGCCGAGCGGCCCGACGAACTGGCCCGGCAGGTTCACGAACGACAGCCCGACGAACGCCGCCGGCAACCACGCACCCATCGCGCGCAGGTTCCCGCCGTGCGTGAACCAGTAATGGCCGCCGCGCAGCCCGCGGTTGAACACTTGCAGGTCGTCCGCGAGATAGAAGCCGCGGCGCGTCACGTAGCCGATCACCATGATCGCCATCCACGGGCAGCTGAACGTGTCGATCAACGTCGAGAACGTCGCGACGCTTTCGACGAGGTTGAACCAGAAACGGCCGACGAAGATGAACGCGATCGCGATCGTGCCGATCAGTGCGATCGGCGCCGCATCGACTGCAATCAATCCATGCGGCGCCCTGGGGCCGGCAACGGGGTGCGTGAGCGCCGAGCCCGCGATGCGGAGTCAGCCGCGCGGCGGGCGGACGCAATGCCCCGCCCGCCCCGAAGCCGCGCGTCCTACTGGCCCGAGCGCGCCAGCGGACCCGACGCTGCCTGCGCCGGTCCCGACGGCCAGCCACCCGCCAGCGCCTTGTACAGCGCGACCGTCGACGTCGCGCTGCGCATCTGCCCGTCGGCCGCCGCGTCCTGCGCCTGCAGCAGCGTTCGCTGCGCGTCGAGCACTTCGTAGTAGTCGATCGCACCGGCCGAGAAACGCGTCTGCGCGAGCTGCGCGGCGCGCGCGCTATCGTCCGCGGCACGCACCAGATGGGCGGTCTCGTCGCGCGTGCGCGCGACGCGCAGCAGCGCGTTCTCCGTTTCCTCCAGCGCGCCGAGCACGGTCTGCCGATACTGCGCGAGCTGGCCCGCGGCTTCCGCGTCGCTCGCTGCGATCCGCGCGCGCACACGGCCGACGTCGAGGAACGACCAGTCGATGCCGAGCGCGATCAGGTTCGTGTCGCTGCCCGCGCGGAAGAACCCGTAGCTGCTGGTCGCGCTGCCGAGCAGCCCCGCCAGCGTGAAGCGCGGGAACAGGTCGGCCGTTGCGACGCCGACGCGCGCGGTCGCCGCGTGCAGCCGCGCTTGCGCGGCGGCGACGTCCGGGCGCCGCAGCAGCAGGTCGCCCGGGGTGCCCGGATCGATGTCCGCGGCAAGCGCCGGCAGCGGCGCCGGCGCGCCCTTCGGCGTATCGAAACGACCGATCAGCGCGTCCGGCGTCTGCCCCGTCAGCACCGCGAGCCGATGCTCGTCGACGCCGATCGCGGCTTCGTACACGGCGATCCGCGACGTCGTCGATTCATACTGCGCGCGCGCACGCGCCGCGTCGAGTTCGGAGCCACGCCCCGCGCCGACGCGCGCATTGATCAGCGCGAGCGTCTGCTTCTGGTTGTCGGCATTCTCGCGTGCGATCCGCAGCCGCTCCTGCGAGCCGCGCAGATCGACGTACGTACTTGCCACCTCGCCGGCGATCGCGACGCGCACCGCGCGTACGTCCGCCGCGCTGGCAGCCGTTTCCGCACGCTGCGATTCGATCGAACGGCGCACGCGACCGAACAGGTCGAGCTCCCACGCCGCATTGATCCCGACGCTGGACGTCGGCGTGTCGCGCTGGCTGCGCGGTGCGCCGAACGCCTGGTCCTTGCTCATCAGCTGATGGCCGATCTGCCCGCTCGCGGTAATGGTCGGATAGCGGTCGAACGTGGCCTGCGACAGCAACGCATTCGATGCGTCGTAGCGCGACACGGCAACCTGCAGGTCCTGGTTCGCCGCGAGCGCCGTGTCGATCAGCTGTGTCAGCGCCGGATCGCCGAACCCGCGCCAGAATGCGGCATCGGCATCGGCCGACGCATCGGGCGCCGCCGCATCCTGCGTGGCGGGATGCGCGTCGCGGGCGAACCGCGCGGCACTCGCCGTGTCGGGCCGCTTGAAATCGGGGCCGACCGCGCACGCGGCGAGCGTCACCGACATCGCGAGCGCGGAAAGACGGAAAGCGGCGCTCATCGGTTTTCTCCTTCGAGGGTGGCGTGCTGTTCGCTCCAGACGGCCGGCGTGCCGCCCGCGAGCTTGCGGATCGACACATAGAACACGGGCGTGAGGAACAGGCCGAACAACGTGACGCCGAGCATCCCCGCGAACACGGTGACGCCGGTGGCCGCGCGCACCTCGCTGCCCGCGCCGCCGCCGATCAGCAGCGGCACCGAGCCCGCGATGAACGCGACCGACGTCATCACGATCGGGCGCAGCCGCAGCTTGCATGCTTCGAGCGCCGCTTCGATCACGCCCTTGCCCTGGATTTCGAGCTCGCGCGCGAATTCGACGATCAGGATCGCGTTCTTGCACGCAAGCCCCATCAGCACGACGAGCCCGACCTGCACGAACACGTTGTTGTCGCCGCCCGACAGCCATACGCCGAACAGCGCCGCGCACATGCAGACCGGCACGATCAGGATCACCGCGAGCGGCAGCGTCCAGCTCTCGTACAGCGACGCGAGCACCAGGAATACGAGCATCACCGCGAGCGGGAACACAACGATCGCCGCGTTGCTCTGCGTGACCTGCTGGTAGCTGAGGTCGGTCCATTCGAGCGTGATGCCCGGCGGCAGCACGTCCTTCGCGATCTGCTGCAGCTTCGCGATCGCCTGCGACGACGACATGACCTTCGGATCGGCATCGCCGATCAGGTCCGCAGCCGGATAGCCGTTGTAGCGCACGACCGGGTCCGGCCCGTACGCCGGCGCGACCGTCACCATCGAGCCGATCGGCACCATCTCGCCCTTCGCGTTGCGCGTGCGCAGGTTCGCGATGTCGGCGGCCGTCTGCCGGTGCCCGGCGTCGGCCTGCGCCATCACGCGGTACACGCGGCCGAATGCGTTGAAGTCGTTCACGTACATCGAGCCGAGATACACCTGAAGCGTGTTGAAGAGGTCGGTCAGCGCGACACCCTGCGCCTTCGCCTTCAGCCGGTCGACCTTCACCTCGAGCTGCGGGATGTTCGCCTGGTACGCGCTGACGGGATAGCTCATCCCGGGCGTCTTCGCGACCGCCGCCTGGAACGCGCTCAGTGCGTTCTGCAACGCGCCGTAGCCGAGCCCGCCGCGATCCTCGAGGTACAGCGAGTAGCCCGAACCGTTGCCGAGGCCCTGGATCGGCGGCGGCATCAGCGCATAGGTGATGCCGCCTCCGATCGCCGCGAAGCGCGCGTTCAGGTCCGCGTTGATCTGCGCGGCGCTGCGGTGCCGCTGGTCGAACGGCTTCAGGATCACGTACGAGTTCGTGATGTTCGGCGTGTTCACGCCCTGCAGCGCGTTCAGCCCCGCGAACGCCGGCACCATCTCGACGCCGTCGGTGCCGAGCGCGATCTTCGTCATCTGCTCGGTCACCGCGCTGGTGCGCGCCAGCGACGCGCCTTCCGGCAGCTTCGCGCCGGCGAACAGGTACAGCTTGTCCTGCACGGGGATGAAGCCGCCCGGCACCGCGTTGAACAGCAGCGCGGTCGCCGCGAGCAGGGCCGCATAAACCGCGAACACCATGCCGCGCCGCTTCAGCGTGCGCCCGACGACCCCGTGATAGCGATCGGAGCTGCGCTCGAAGAAGCGGTTGAACGGATGGAACAGCCAGCCGAATGCGCGATCGAGTGCACGCGTGAGCGCATCCTTCGGCGCGCCGTGCGGACGCAGCAGCTTGGCGGCGAGCGCGGGCGACAGCGTCAGCGAGTTGATCGCGGAGATCACCGTCGAGATCGCGATCGTCACCGCGAACTGCTTGTAGAACTGGCCCGTGACGCCCGACATGAACGCCATCGGCACGAACACCGCGCACAGCACGAGCGCGATCGCGACGATCGGGCCCGACACCTCGCGCATCGCCTGGTGCGCGGCATCGCGCGGGCTCAGCCCCCGTGCAATGTTGCGCTCGACGTTCTCGACCACCACGATCGCATCGTCGACGACGATCCCGATCGCGAGCACGAGCCCGAACAGCGTCAGCGTGTTGATCGAATAGCCGAGCAGGTACAGCCACGCGAACGTGCCGACCACCGACACGGGCACCGCGACGAGCGGAATGATCGACGCGCGCCAGGTCTGCAGGAACAGGATCACGACGAGCACGACCAGTACGACGGCCTCGATCAGCGTGTGCTGCACCGCGCGGATCGATTCGCGCACGAACACGGTCGGATCCCATACCGGTCGATACGCGATACCGGGCGGGAAGCGCTTCGACAGTTCGTCGAGCTTCGCATACACGGCCTTCGCGACCTCGAGCGCGTTCGCGCCCGGCGACAGGAAGATGCCGACCACGGCCGAATGCTTGTCGTTGAAATACGAGCGCAGCGTGTAGTCGCCCGCGCCGAGCTCGATGCGCGCGACGTCGGACAGCTTCACGACCTGGCCGTCGTCGCCGTTGCGCAGCACGATGTCGCCGAATTCCTGCACCGTGCGCAGCCGGCCGCGCACGTTGATCGACACGAGGAAGTCGTTCTTGTTCGGCGACGGCTCCGCGCCGAGCTGGCCGGCCGACACCTGCACGTTCTGCTCGCGCACCGCGGCGATCACGTCGCTCGCGGCCAGCCCGCGCGATGCCAGCCCGTTCGGGTCGAGCCAGAGCCGCATCGCATAGTCGCCGGAGCCGTACACGCCGACGTCGCCGATGCCGGTCAGGCGCGACAGCTCATCCTTCACGTGCAGCGTCAGGTAGTTGCGCAGGTACAGCGAATCGCGGCTGTTGTCCGGTGAATAGAGGCTCACGTACATCAGCGGCGTCGGCGACTGCTTCTGCGTGGTCACGCCATACTGGCGCACCTCGTCGGGCAGGCGCGACAGCGCCTGGCTCACGCGGTTCTGCACGCGCACGGCGGCCGTGTCGGGATCGACGCCCTGCAGGAACGTGACGACGACCTGCAGGCTGCCGTCCGAGCCCGCGACCGACTTCATGTACATGATGCCTTCGACGCCGTTGATCGCCTCTTCGAGCGGCTCGGCGACCGATTCGGCGATTTCCTTCGGGTTCGCGCCCGGGTACGTCGCACGCACGACGACGCTCGGCGGCACGACTTCCGGATATTCGCCGGCCGGCAGCATCGGAATCGAGATCAGGCCGATCGCGAAGATGACGATCGACAGCACGACCGCGAAGATCGGCCGGTCGATGAAGAATCGGGAGAAATCCATCGCATGTCTCCCGTTACCGCGCAGCGGGCGCGCCGGCATCGGCCACGGCCTGCGTGCCGCTGTCCGGGCCGGTGCCGGTGCCCGCATCCGCGCGCACGGGCAGTGCCTTCGGTTTCACCTGCGCGCCCGGATAGTAGATCCGCTGCACGCCGTCGACGACCACGCGATCGCCCGACTGCAGCCCCTTCTCGACGATCCGCTCGCCGTCCAGCTCGCGGCCGATCGTCACGTCGCGACGCAGCGCCTTGTCGCCGGCGCCTATCACGTAGACGTACTTACGATCCTGGTCGGTAAGCACGGCCTTGTCGTCGACGAGCAGCGCATCCTGCGCGCGGCCGCTGACGAGCTGCACGCGTGCATAGAGGCCCGGCGTGAACGTATGGTCCGCATTCGACAGCCGCACCCGCGCACGGATCGTGCCGGTTTGCGGATCGAGCCGGTTGTCGAGGAAATCGACGGTGCCCGCGTGCGGAAAGCCCGTCTCGTTCGCGAGGCCCACGCGCACCGGATCGGCGCCGATCGCACGATGCTTCGGATCGGCGCGCCGCGCGTTGTAGCGCAGGTAGCTCTGCTCGTCGCAGTCGAAATACACGTAGACGGGATCCTGCGACACGACGGTCGTCAGCAGCGTGTCGTCCGCGCGCGCGAGGTTGCCGGCGGTCGCGATCGCGCGGCCGACGCGGCCCGCGATCGGTGCGCGCACTTCGGTGAAGCCGAGATTGAGCTTCGCGTCGGCGACGGCCGCGTCGGCCGCCTGCAGATCGGCGCGCGCCTGCTCGGCGCTCGCACGCGCGTTGTCGAGCTCCTCCTGGGAAGTCGCATGCGCATCGATCAGCGTCTGCACGCGCTTGAGCTGCACGTTCGCGAGGCTCGCCGCTGCGCGCGCCCGCTGCTGCTGCGCGTTCGCACGATCCAGCGCGATCCGGTACGGACGCGGATCGATCTCGAACAGCACGGCGCCCTGCGCGACGAGGTCACCCTCCTTGTACGCGACGCGTTGCAGATAGCCGCTCACGCGCGGCCGCAGCTCGACTGCGTCGACCGCTTCGACGCGTCCGTTGAATTCGTCCGCGAGGCGGATCGTGCGCGGCGCGACGGTCGTCACGCCGACTTCGGGAAGAGGATGAGCCGACGATTCGCCTTTGCCGTCGTGACAGCCCGACAACGCCAGCAGCAGTGCGCAGGCCGCGCCCAAAGGCGACGTCCTGCGTAGGGATAAGGGGAGCATGATGCCTCGCGACGGGTTAAACTGCCGCGTAGCATAAAAGTTAAAGTTAACTTCAAGTCAAGCTTTTCCAGAGGGCGTCATGGGTATGGACGAAACCCCGCAATGGCCGCTGATGTCGATCCGCGAAGTGGCCGCGCGCAGCGGCGTGCCGGCGTCGACGCTGCGCTTCTACGAGATGCGCGGGCTGATCAAGTCGCACCGCAACGGCTCGAGCCATCGCCACTATTCGCGCGCGGTGCTGCGGCTGATCGCGTTCATCGTGTTCGCGCAGAAGATCGGCTACTCGCTCGACGAGATCGCCGAGCAGCTCGTGAGCCTGCCGGAAGACACCGCGCCGACCAACAAGGACTGGCAGCGGCTGTCGCGCGGCTGGAAGCAGCGCGTCGCGAACCGGATCGAGGAGCTGCAGCGGCTCTACATCAACCTCGACGAATGCATCGGCTGCGGCTGCCTGTCGCTGAAGCGCTGCAAGTTGACCAATCCCGAGGATCGCGCGGGGCGCAACGGCCCCGGCGCGCGGCGCTGGCTCGGCGATACGCCGCCCGATCTCGACTGACGCACGCGGCCGGCGCGACGCGCGGCGCCGCGCCGCCTTTGCGCGTCACCCGACCCGCCAGCCGCCGTTCACCGCGATCGTCGCGCCGGTGACGAATGCCGCGCGCGGCCCGGCGAGCCATGCGACCGCGTCCGCGATGTCGTCCGGATGGCCGGCGCGTCCCACGGGCGTCTGCTCGCGGATCGTCGCCGCGATGGCCGGTGCGACGCCGGCATCGCCGAACAAGCGCGTCTCGGCGATATAGCCGGGCGCGACCGTATTGACCGTGACGCCGCGCGGCCCGAGCTCGCGCGCCAGCGCGACGGTGAACCCTTCGACCCCCGCCTTCGCCGCCGCATATGCGAGGCCGCCCGGCAGGAGGCTGCCGGCGCGCGCCGCGATCGATCCGATGTTCACGATCCGCGCGGCGCGCTCGGCCAGGTGCGGCAGCACGGCCAGCGTCGTGATGAACGTGCTTTTGAGGTTCGCAGCGAGGACGGCATCCCATACGGTTTCGGCGTCGCCCGCTTCGGTGTCCGCGCCGACCCGCCCCGTCAGCCCCGCGTTGTTGACCAGCACGTCGATGCGCGGCCACCGCGCGACGATCGCGGCGACCGCCGACGCCGCGTCGCGCCGCACGCTCAGGTCGGCCGCCTGCCCGATCGCCGCGTTGCCGAGCCGGGCGACGGCCGCCTCCAGCCGTCCCGCGTCGCGCCCGACGATCGCGACGCGATACCCATCCTCCACCAGCCGGCGCGCGATCGCGAAGCCGATTCCGCTCGACCCGCCCGTGACGATTGCCGTACGTTGCCGTTCGCTGCCTGTCATGACCTGCCCTCCTTGCCTCGGTGTTGACGATTGATGACATTGGCAGTCTGGACAATGCACGGCGATAGGTAAAATACGAATTCGATGACCATCCGATACGCGAAAGGTATCGCAATGATCGATTTGCGCCAGTTCCGGCAATTCATTGCCGTCGCCGAAACGCTCAGCTTCCGGCGCGCCGCCGAGCGCCTGCACATGGCGCAGCCGCCGCTCAGTGCGGCCATCCGCAAGCTCGAGGAAGAGCTGGGCGTCGCCCTGTTCGAACGCGACAACCGCGGCGCGACGCTCACGCCGGCCGGCGATGCATTCCTGCTCGAAGCGCGCCGCGCGCTCGAGCAGGCCGAGCGTGCGGTGGCCGTGGCGCGACGCGCCGGCGCCGGCCTGGGCGGCACGCTGCGGCTGCGGTTCGTCGACAGCACGGTCAACGCGCTGCTGCCGCTGATCCTCCGCGCGTTCCAGGAACGGCATCCGGACGTCGATTTCCAGCTGGAAGAAGGTACGACCGCCGAGCAGGTGCTCGCGCTGCGGCAGGACCGCACGGATGTCGGCCTCGTCGTGCTGCCGGTGGCCGATGCCGGCGACGTGCACGTCGAGCCGCTGCTGCGCGACCGGATGGTCGCCGCGCTGCCCGACGGCCACCGGCTCGCGCGCCGCCGCCGCATCACGCTGGCCGAGCTGGCGGACGAACCGTGGGTGCTGTTTGCCACGCATCACGGGCCCGGCATGCATGCTCGGATCGTGACGGCGTGCGCGCAGGCCGGCTTCGCGCCGCGGGTGGTCCAGCAGCCGCGCCAGATGCAGACGACGGCCGGACTCGTCGCGGGCGGCATCGGTGTCGCGCTGATGCCGCGCCTGTTCGTGCCGATGCAGCCGCAAGGCATTACGTTCTGCGAACTGACCGGCGCGGGCAGCCCGCTCGCGTACGAACTGGCGATCGCGTACCGGACGCCGTCGCCGCTCGTCGACGCGCTGCGCGACACCGCGCGGCACGCGGTTGGCACGCTGGGGCTGGTGGCTGCGACGTGATCGCGACGTGATGGCGCGCGTCGCGCGCACGGCGCTCAGTCGAGCAGGAAGTTGAGCGCGACGTCGAGCACGGCCTGCCGGAACGCATCCTGCCGCGTGGGCAACGACGTGAACTCGAGAATCAGGTGGCTATACGACACCGTCGTGCCGACCGCGCTCGCGATCATGAAGAACAGCACATCCGGATCGACCGGGCGAATCGCGCCGGCGTCGACGGCCTCCGCCAGCAGCGGAAACATCGCGTCGTGATACGGCCGCACGATCCGCTCCCGCAGCCGGTCGAGTCGCGCGCCCTCCTCGGTCGCCGCGGTCGAGAAGAACATGCCGATGTCCGGCTCGTCGAATTCGTGATCGACGCACAGCTCGATCGCGCGCCGCACGCGCTCGCGATGCGGCAATGACGACGTGCGCAGCGCGCGCAATGCATCGAACATCGGCTCGGCCAGCTCGGCGATCTGCTCGACGACCGCCAGCCACAGCGTTTCCTTCGTGCCGAAATGATGGGCGATCAGCGCCGCGTCGATGCCCAGCTCGCGCGCGACTTCGCGCACGCTCGTCGCATCGTAGCCGCGCTTCGCGAACGTGCGGCGCGCCGCCCGCAATATCACGTCCGGACCGACGGACGCGTCCGCCAGCGGCCGCCCGCGCGTACGCCGCTTCGATGGCGCGCACTCAGTGACTTCAGCCACGTATTCCTGCTCCTGTTGATTGATTCGAATGCCCGTGTTCGTGCCCCGATTTCGCGTCGCCGGAGCCGGAGCCGGGCCGCCGCCCCGCTCCGTTGACACGCGAAGCCGGGAAGCGCTAGGATCATACCTTATTCATCACGTGATGATTTATCCATGACAACCCTTACTTCTCCTGCCCGCGTCGTCATCGTCGGCGGCGGAATCGCCGGCTTGCAGCTCGCGACCCGCCTTGGCGAACGCCTCGGCCGTAGCGGGCGCGCGCAGGTCACCGTCGTCGACCGCAGCCCGACCCACGTGTGGAAGCCGATGCTGCACACGATCGCGGCCGGCACGCGCGACGTGCAGCAACAGCAGGTGATCTTCCTCGCCCACGCGCGCGACCACGGCTACACGTACCAGCCCGGCGAACTGAAGGGGCTCGATCGCGCGCGCCGCCGCGTGCAGCTCGGCGAGATCCGCTCGCCGGACGGTGAACTCCTGCTCGACGCGCGCGAGCTCGAATACGACGTGCTGATCCTCGCGCTCGGCAGCCAGGCCAACGATTTCGGCGTGCCGGGCGTGCGCGAGCACTGCTACTTCATCGACAGCCAGCAGCAGGCCGAAACCTTCAACGAAGCGCTGCGGATGCGCGTGTTCCGCAGCATCGCGCGCGACGAGCCATTTCGCGTCGCGATCGTCGGTGCGGGCGCGACGGGCGTGGAGCTGGCAGCGGAGCTGAGCCGGCTGCTGGAAGTCGCGCAGGCGTATGGCGATGCGACGGTGCGCGAGCGGCTGCAGTTGACGCTGCTCGAAAGCGGCCCGCGCATCCTCGCCGCGTTTCCGCCGAGGATTTCCGCGTCTGCGCAGCGCCGGCTCGAACAGATCGGCATTCACGTGCTGACGTCGACGCGCGTCACGTCGGCCGATGCGAACGGCTTCCACTATGGCGACGGTTCGTTTGCCGAAGCGGATTTGATGGTGTGGGCGGCCGGCGTGAAGGCGTCCGATTTCATGCAGGCGCTGGGCGGGCTCGATACGAACCGCGCGAACCAGATCATGGTCGGGCCCACGTTGCAGGCCACGGCCGACGAACACGTGTTCGCGATCGGCGATTGCGCGAGCCTGCAACCTGACGGCCAGGAGCGGCCGCTGCCGCCGACCGCGCAGGTCGCGACCCAGCAGGCCGAGCATCTCGCGAAACACCTGCCCGCGTGGCTCGACGGCAAGCCGTTGCCGCCATTCGCGTTCCACGATTTCGGCGCGCTCGTGTCGATCAGCGACTACGACGCATTCGGCACGCTCGGGCAATTCGGGTTCTTCCGCGGCGGCTTCATCCAGGGGCGTTTCGCCCAGTTCAGCCATCTGATGCTGTACCGGCGGCACCAGCAGGCGCTGCACGGGTTCCCCAAGGCGACGCTGCTGTGGATCGCCGAACGGATCAACGGCTGCGTGCAGCCGCGCATCCGCCTGTCTTGATACATTGCGTAACGTTTCGAGGAAAGCAGACATGAGCAACAGTGCAGCCGCCTGGCTCAGGACCGTCGCCGCGATCGGCAGCTTCGACATGCCGTCCGTCTCATGGGCCGCGCCGCGCCGGCGCAGCGTCACGCGCGACCGCTTGCCGTCGTGGGACGCGACGAGCCAGCCAACGATCAGCGTGCTCGAGCGACCCACCGCCGACACCGTGATGATTTCGTGGCGCGACGCATGCACCGGCCACTACGGTTACCAGAAGTGGCGGCTGTTCACGACGCGCAAGCGCGGCGTCTGCGCGCTGTCGGGGCGGCCGATCGCGCCCGGCGACAGCGTCTATGCGCCGCAACTGCTCGGCTCGACGCCGGGCAACGCCGCCGCGATGGTGCTGGCGGCGTCCCTCGACGAGGCGTGCGCCGCTTAAGCGGACGTCGCCCGACCGGCGCCATAGGCCGGATCGCCGTTCTGCCGTTCCAGTTCCGCATCGAGATGTGCGGCATGCGCCTTCGCTTCGGACTCCGACATCAGCTCGCCTTCCCACTTCGCGACCACCGCGCTGGCGATCGAGTTGCCCACCGCATTGGTGGCCGAGCGCCCCATGTCGAGGAACGTGTCGACGCCGAGAATCAGCAGCAGCCCCGCTTCCGGAATGTCGAACTGGTGCAGCGTCGCCGCGATCACGACGAGCGATGCGCGCGGCACGCCGGCCATCCCCTTCGACGTCAGCATCAGCACCAGCAGCATCGTGATCTGCGTGCCGAGCGACAGATGAATGTTGTATGCCTGCGCGATGAAGAGCGACGCGAACGTGCAGTACATCATCGAGCCGTCGAGGTTGAACGAATAGCCCATCGGCATCACGAAGCTGGAGATCTTGCGCCGCACGCCGAACCGGTCGAGCGCGTCGAGGATCTTCGGGTACGCGGCTTCGGAACTGGCGGTCGCGAACGACAGCATGAACGCTTCCTTGATCAGCGCCAGCAGCTTGAACACACGACGGCCGAGGAACAGCAGGCCGGCGACCACGAGCGTGCTCCACAGCAGGAACAGGCTCACGTAGAAGTCGCCCATGAACACCGCGAACTTCAGCAGGATCGACAGCCCGTTGATCGCGACGGTCGACGCCATCGCGGCCAGCACCGCGAGCGGCGCGAGCTTCATCACGTAGCCGGTGATCTTCAGCATCACGTGCGCCAGCTGGTCGATCGCGGCGACGAGGATCTTGCCGCGCTCGCCGAGCGCCGACAGCGCGACGCCGAAGAACATCGAGAACACGACGATCTGCAGGATCTCGTTGTTCGCCATCGCCTCGGCGATCGACTTCGGCACCATGTGACTGACGAAATCCTTCAGCGTGAACTTGGACGTCGCGAGATGCGCGGATGCGCCGACGTCAGGCAGCGGCAGGCCGAGGTTTTCCCCGGGGTGCAGCAGGTTCGCCATCAGCAGCCCGAGCAGCAGCGAAATCAGCGACGCGGTGACGAACCAGCCGAACGCCTTCACGAACACGCGCCCCACCGCTGATGCGTCGCCCATGTGCGCGATGCCGACGACGAGCGTCGAGAACACCAGCGGGCCGATCACCATCTTGATCAGCCGCAGGAACACGTCGGACACGAGCGAGATGTAGCCGGCGATTTCCGTCGCGGACTGCTTGTCCGGAAACTGCGTGTAGATCATGTAGCCGATGAAGATGCCGGCCGCCATTGCGAGCAGGATCCAGACTGCCGCAGACATTCGTTTGTTCATAACGGTACTCGACGCACGGTGCAGGAATGGAAGAAAAAAACGCCGCGCCGGTGCCGTGCCACGGCGTGCGTTGCGGGCCGGTCATGCGCCCTGTCGCTGCCCCGGCGCTCGCGCGATGGCGAACGCCGGTTGCAACCGTTCAGCGTGATGCGATCAAATCGGATCGGGTCAGTACCCGATCAGTATCCGATCGCCGATCCGGCCGGGCGGCGCGGATCGTTGACGCCGTAGATGTAGCCGACGCGCACGTTGCCGGATACCGACGAGTCGTTACCCGAACTCTGGCGGCTCGCCGCTTCGGTGCCGGGCAGGCCGACCATGATCAGCTCGGCGGCGCCCCACGGCGTCTGCTCGACCATCTTGTAGCCCATCTTGTGCAGGATCGCGAGCGTGTCGGGCGACAGGCCGCGGGTCTCGTAATAGACCTCGTCCGGCAGCCATTGATGATGGACGCGCGGCGCACCGACCGCATCCTGCGGCGTCATCCCGTAGTCGATCACGTTCAGCACGGTCTGCAGCGTGATCGTGATGATGCGCGAGCCGCCCGGCGAACCGACCACCATGAACACCTTGCCGTCCTTCTTCACGATCGTCGGCGCCATCGACGACAGCGGGCGCTTGCCCGGTGCGATCGAGTTACGCGTGCCCTGCACGAGGCCGAACAGGTTCTGCGCGCCGACCTTCACGGTGAAGTCGTCCATCTCGTCGTTCAGGAAGAAACCCGTGCCCGGTGCGATCACCACGGCGCCGAAGCGGCCGTTGACGGTGTACGTGGTCGACACCGCGTTGCCGTCGTGGTCGATGATCGAATAGTGGGTCGTCTCCGGCTTCTCGTGCACGCCGACGCCCGGCTGCACGTCGACCGACGCCGTCGCCGTCTCGCCGCTGATCTGCTTGCGGATCTCGGCCGCATACTGCTTGCTCGTCAGCTTCGCGACGGGATTGTCGATGAAGTTCGGGTCGCCCAGCAGCGTGTTGCGATCCTCGTATGCATGGCGCATCGCCTCGGTCATGTAGTGGACCACCGAAGCCGACTGGTAGCCCATCTTGCGCAGGTCATAGCCTTCGAGGACGTTCAGCGTCTCGCACATCGTCACGCCGCCCGAGCTCGGCGGCGGCGCCGACACGAACTCGTAGCCGCGATACGTACAGGTCAGCGGCGCGATGTCCTGCGCGCGATACGACGCGAAATCGGCTGCCGTGATGAGGCCGCCGCCGCGCTTCGCGGCCGCTTCGACGATCTTCGGGATCTCGCCGTGATAGAACGCCTCGGGGCCCTGCTCCGCGATGTGCTCGAGCGTGCGCGCCAGGTCCTTCTGCACCAGGCGGTCGCCCGGCTGCAGCGGCGTGCCGTCCGGGCGCAGGAAGATGCGCGCGGCTTCCGGATCCTTCTTGAAGCGCTCGATCGTCGTGTCGAGGATGTCGGTGTCGCCGCGCGTCAGCACGAAGCCGTCGCGCGCGAGCCGGATCGCCGGCTCCATCACCTGCTTGCGCGTCAGCTTGCCGTACTTGCGCTGCGCGAGGTCGAGACCCGCGACCGTGCCCGGCACGCCGACCGCGCGATAGCCGTACAGGCTGTCGTCCGGAATGACGTTGCCCTGCGCATCGAGATACATGTTCGCCGATGCCGCGGCCGGCGCCGTCTCGCGGAAGTTGATGAACCGGTCGCGGCCGTCGGCCAGGTGCACGGTCATGAAGCCGCCGCCGCCGATGTTGCCGCAGCACGGATTGGTCACGGCCTGCGCGTAGCCGACCGCCACGGCGGCGTCCACCGCGTTGCCGCCTTTCTTCAGGATGTCGACGCCGATCTGCGACGCGAAATGCTGCGACGACACGACCATGCCGTTCTTCGCTTCCACAGCGGGTTCCGAAGCGGCGAGCGCGCACGCGCTCATGGCCGACAACAGGGTGAGTACTACAAGCCGCCTCATGACGGAATCCTCCAGACGAATAACCGGGCCATGCCGGGATGCGCGACCGGCCGCGAGGGCTGACCAACGCTACTGATCCGGCATGTAATGAACAATACATTCCGGCGAGGCCGCGATCATATCACCGGGGTTTTTATTCAAAAAACTAGGGTTATCACTGAACTATTCCGCTATATCTGACGTGTTCGCAGTCGCTTCGGATGTTTGTTTTATTACACATGTGAATGATCAGAGCGGAGGCGATGCGGCCCTCTAGTGTGGAGTCGCATACGGCCCGCGGGCCGTCGATGGGCTAACATGCATGGAGTCGCCGGCAGACACAGGTCTGCCGTTTGTCATTCAGATACGAGCAAGCCGGAGTGCCCGATGGGGACAAGCATCAGGGCGTTGCTGCTATCCCAGATGGATAGCTTCACGCCGTCGGAACAGAAGGTCGCGCATGCGCTGCTGGATCGCTATCCGAGCCTCGGTCTCGGGCCGATCGCGAGCTTCGCGAAGCAAGCCGAAGTCAGCGACCCGACCGTGTTTCGCTTCGTCGTGCGGATCGGCTTTCCGAACTACTCGTCGTTCCAGCAGGCGTTGCACGACGAGATCGACACCGCGATGAATTCGCCGCTCGCGCGGATGGACGCGTTCCACTCGGAATCGGGAATGCGCGACAGTAATTCGGCGATCTTCCAGCGGCTCTCGCAAGCGCTCGCCACGACGATCGACGAGCTCGACGCGGCGGCGTTCGACGAAGCGGTGACGCTGCTGGCCGATCCGGATCTCCGCGTGTTCTGCGGCGGCGGGCGTTACACCGCGCCGCTCGCGTCGCTGTTTTCCTTCACGCTCGCGTATGCGCGCCCGCATGTGCAGTACGTCGAGCCGAACGTGAATCTCGCGTCGGTCACGCTGACGGACATGGGGCCCGCCGACGTGCTGGTCATTTTCGATTTTCGCCGCTATCAGAAGGACAGCATCCGGTTCGCGCAGGCTGCGCACCGGCTCGGCGTGCGGGTGCTGCTGATTACCGACGAATGGCGCTCGCCGATCAGTGCGTTCGCCGAGATCGTGCTGCGGATCCAGGGACGCCCGTTCGCGATGCTGCAGACGAACGTGCCCGCGCTCGCGCTTGCCGAAGCGCTGGTGATCGGCGTGACGAACCGGCTTCCCGAACTGGCGCGGCAGCGGATGGAGAAAATCGAGCGGCTGAGTACGGGTGGGATCGAGCGGGATGCGAGTCAATGGGATTTGCCGGAGTGACGGTCGATCGTCATTCGGGCATGAGCTTCAGCTATTGAGGTCGTCGGGCTTGCGACTTGAATCGAAAAACAAAATCCGGACGTTCAATGTGCGGCTCATTCCATCCTCGCGGTACCCTGTTCATGGCATCAGTTCCATTCGGTTGCCCGTTACGACCAGCTTGATGGGATCTGCCTTCTTCCATTGCGACTTCGGAATCACGAGTTGCCACTCGGCACCCGCCTGATCACGAAAGAACCCCGCGACACCCACTGCTTGCACGTCGTCGGCCATTGGCGCGGAAAGTTTCACCGTGGCGTCAGGCGCAAGCGTGGTCTCCAGACTGCCGAGCAGATCGGCACTCAGTAACGCTCTGTCATCATCGAGCAGCTGGCTGTAAGCTGCCTTCTCGAAGACCTTCGCATCCTTCAACTGGTAGACGCGCATCACAACCGGTAACGATTGCCCTAGCTCGTTCGGGTTGAGTGCGGAACGGCTTTCGATCACGAGATTCATCTGCTTGACCTTCGCGACGAAAATCGCGCGCGTCATGTCGGCGGTCGTCGTCTTCACCGATTGCCACATGCCACAGCCAGACAACAATGCTGCTGTCAGCGCGGCGACGCTCACCAATCGAATGCTTCGCATCATCCGATTTATTCGCAGTGTCACAACCAGTCTCCCGTTTTGATCGTGCATGGATAGCGCCGGATCGGACCGGCCACGCCTTCATACAGAACGAGCCGTACCGCAAAATGGAAGCACGCGTAGCGGCCTATGAAGCGGCTGAGTACGTCGCCGAACAGGGCGACGTCACCCGGTCCGGCAAAACCCGCCGGCTCGATACCCACGTTCACATTCACAATGCGGTCGACACGCGCACCGCCCAGTTCCGTTTCCTCGTCGAGCCAAACGTAATGAATCGCCTCGACACGTCGCCGGTTTTCGTCCTGTCGCGTCCAGTCGTACAACGACAGTGCGCCGCGCAGCACATTCGCGTCCATCATGTTCAGTTCCGTTGTGCCGGCCCCATTGAAGTGAGAGATCACCCGCCAGCCATAGTCCCCACCGCGCGGAGGGTACAGCGGCATCGTCGGGGCCGTCAGATTGCACACGCGTTCGACACCGTTAAAAGTCGAAACAGGCGTGGCAATCATCGATTCCCGCAGCGCCATACGCGGCAAGCGCCCATTGTTTGCCAACACCCGAACCGTTACGTGCCCGTCCGGCAAGCTGCCGGGTTCATCCCACACCTGCCCGCCTAACGTCACGATCATCTCGCGCTGGCCCGTCACGCCCTGCCGAATCGATGCGTGGTAGTGCCGATCCGGCGACTCGTGTCGGATCATCCCGCCTCGGTGCCGGAATTCCTTGATCGACTGATAGGTGTATTGCCTGGCGGTGCGCGGATCGGTCGCCACGACCGACAGTACGTCGTAGGGTTCGACGTGCGCGCCGGCCGACGCCGGGGCGCGCACCGGATAGTCGCGGTCGTGTACGTTGGGTCGGATTGCCTGCGCGTCCAGTTCGAACAGATTGATCATCGGCGTGCAGAACAGCCGGATGTTGTCTGCGCCGAACGTGGCGTCACCGGGTATCCGGTCTCGGATCACGATATCGAATTCAAGACGCGTTTCGCCCGGTGGCACACTTGCCGCGTCGAAACCGCACAAGTCGACGAAGTGGAACTTCTCGGGAAACGCGAAATATTCGAGCATCGTCTGCTCGCGCTCGAGACCGGCGTCGCGCGCATCGAGATCGATCGGCCACAGTCGCGCCTGCGCGCCAAAGCCTGCCGCCTCGACAGTCATCGCCGGCCGCGGTTGTAGCTGGCCGTCGAGTATGCGCGGCATGCGCACGCCGATCGACTCGACCTGGCGCGTGAAAACCGCGTAGAGCGCCGATGCAGTCGGCCGGTCGCCATGCAGGTATAGCCGGATACGCGACAGGTCGTCCAGCAACCGCTGCTCGCGGTGCAGCAGGTCAAACGCCAGCCGGATCACCGTACGACCGTCCTCGCGCATGCACGCACCCGCCTCGCGCACGTGGAGCGGCAACAGACGTACCGCCTGAGTGGTCCGATAAACACATATCGTCCCGTCCGGTCCCACCGGTGTCGAATGGACCTGCAACCCGGACGGCAGGATGTCGAGAATCCGCGCCTCGCCGGTGCGGGGCACGCACTCGAGGATTGCTAGCGACGGAATCGTGCGACCTGCATGTGGCCACAGGTGATCGAGCAATGGATCGGTGATTTCCGGCAGCGCGTCGTCGAGCTTCATTCGCAGCCGGCTCGTGAGGAACGCGAAACCTTCGTAGGTCTGCTCGACACTGTCGTGGCGCACGCCGGGCAACGTCATTCCCACACGGCGCGCACCTTGCGGCTGGGCCTTCGCAAATTCCCTCCCCGCGTCGCGCAGGTAACGCATCTCCGCATCGAAGTAGCGCAGGTACGGGTCGTCTTCCGCACCGAAACCGAGCCCCTCAGGCCTCGTCGGTTCGTTTTTGTCTTCACTCATGGTTGGATATCCGGCGGCAGCGGCGGCAGGAGCGGCATCGTCGACGCGACGCCCGCCTTGCCGACGACGAATATGCGATCAGGCATGCGGAACCCGCGTAGCTTCAACAGATCGATCGGCCCAGCACCCATCTGTGCACGCAACACGTACGACAGCGGTTCGTCGTTCCCGGCATTCCAAGTGAGCCGATAGCGCGTGCTGTCAAGCTGCTTGATGTCCGCCTTGCTCAGCAGACGGAGGAACGCCCAATCTCCAGTTGAATCGAACGCCTGCCGCAGGCCCGCGTCGAGCGTTTGCCATGTCAGCCCCGCGTGCCCGTTCAGGCCATTGCCGGGCCACGCCAAGGGCATCCAGCGCTCCTGCTGATTGAAATAGACGATTTGCGTGCCGTCGATCGACAGTTCAGAGCGCGTCACTTTCGGCGTCGGCAGCGCCATCATTTCGAACTTCTCCCGCGCGTCGCCCTGCACGTAGAGCTGCGCGCCAACCGTCGACAGCTGCCGGATGGCGCTCAGGAATTTCGGGTCGAACTGCAACGCCTGCGGTGCTAGCTCGTTTGGCGTCCAATGGTCGCCCTCGGGTTTCATCACACCGGCCAGCTGGGTCGTGACGAAGCGCGAAATCAAACCTGTATCGGGTCGTACATAGCGTCCAAGTTCCGCGAAGGACGCATCGGCCTGCGTATCGAAGAACGGATAGCGGCCGCTCATCGCCGCGTTGAACGGCGCGGCAATACTGGCTCGCCATGCCTCATTCAGGCTGGCTGCGACCGGTTGCAGAATCGTCTGCCATGCCGCCTCGAGCGGCTGCGCAAACACCGCATTGCCGAACCCCGCCCACGCCGTACCCAGGCTTGCTGCCGTGAGTGCCGCGTCATCGCGAGCTTGAGACAATTCCGACAGCTTGCCTTGAAACACTGCCTGCGCAAGCGAGCGCGCCATTGCCTGCGCGTCACGACTGCTCGCGATCTGTTGCAGCTTCAGCCGCATCATCGTGACCGCCGTCAGGTAACGCGACAGGCTTACTCCGCTCAGCGCGATGTCGGCCGGCGTGTTGTGCTTCCCGTTTGCAGCGGCAGGTGAAGCGCTTGTGTCGCCCATCAGCACCAGCAGTGGACCGAACGACTTGTCGAGCGGGTGGACAACGGCCGCCACCGCCTGCTCGTCCGTCCCGATCAAGTTTTGCGCCGTTCTCACCAGCGTGTCAGCCAGCGCCTGCGACGGCCGCCCCGCCTGCGCCTGATATTGCACGGATTTCATCAGCGCGATCAGCGGTGAAGTCTGTGCATCCGCCAGCCGAGAAAGCTGCTCGACCGCGCCATTGAGATTGGACGCCGGTTGCCACTGCATGCTGTTGAGCATGCGCTGCCATGCAGCCGCGTACTCGTCAAAATACCGTGCCTTCAGTCGCTGCTTCAGTTCCTCGGCTGCATGTTTCTCGTCTACGATCGCCTTCGTTTGGATCGTGCCCTGCGCGAGCGTGTTGCCGATTGTCTGCTGCGACTGCGTGCCCGTCAGCACCCAATCGCCGCTGACTTCGCGCTCGCCGGAGACCTTGTCGATCGCCGCGGCGATCATGCCGTCCCACGCCGCGCGCGTATAAATCCCCGGCACAGTCTGCGACGCGATGAACATCCCGCGCGCATCGGCGCCATTCAGGAGCGTTTCGAGCGACGCGTCTGCGTATTTGTTTTTGACGTCGTCGAGGATGCGTTGATACACGGTGTCGTCAGCCGACGCGAGCCCCATTTGCGTGATCAGCATGTTGCGAGTCGCTGTCACGACGCGGTCGTCCGTCGCAATTCGCCATTCGGGATGTGCTTTCAGGTGATCGGCGTAAAACCCTGCGAGCCGTCGACCGGTATCGTCACGCTCACCCAGCGGCATCTCCACGGGGCGCGACCACAGCGCGGCGAGCAAGCGCTTCAGAAACGCTGGATCGGCGCGCGACGGATCGCCGAGCATCAGGTAGGTCTTGAGCGCATTGTAGGTACTGCCCCGCGCGTCCTGCGATTGAAGGCTGTCGGCACGTGCCTGATCCGCGACCTGCAGCAGCTTGCCGATCGTTTGCACGACGGGCGTCTGCAAGTTGCGGGTCGCTGCGATTCGGTAAGATTGCCAGAGGCCGCCGAGGATATCGTCATTGCGCGACAGGCCGGCCCGCAGGTACCACGGTACGCCATGCTGCTGCCGGTATTCGAGCTTTTCCATCAACTGTTGAAGCGCCAGTTGCGCGCGCCAGGCGGCGGCCGTCTGCGGCCGCGCGTCGACCGCAGCGCTCGCCGCCACCTGCGCTGCGCGCATGAGTCGCTGGTTGCCGATGAACGACACGGTCATCCATGCGCACCACGCCATCGTCGCAACGATCAAGCACATCGCCAGCGTGTTGCGCCAGTAAAATCCCACGCGCCGTCCAATGCATTGCCGGCTGGCGATTGCGCGCCATGTGGGCAGCAGTGCGGCGGGTTGCGGCGTGAACTCGATCGGCACGTTCGGAACAGTCGCGCTCCCGTCCGCGTCGATCGGCGCCGGCGTCGGTATCGGCACGGCTGTCGCAAATACGGGTGCGAACATCACGCCCGCCAGCGGTGCGCGCAGCCAGCGCGAAGCAAGAAGCGCTTGCCACCCGGTGACGATGTGTTCGTACTGCTTTCCGATGTATTGCGAGATTTCGGCCGGATAGGTGATGCGCGTGGGCTCGGTACAAAGGCGAACGCCCGCCTCCGCCGTATCACGCTCGAGCGCGGCAAGCTGATCGGCCAACGCGAGCGCAGTCTGCCCGGTCTTGTACACCGGCCCCGGAAATGCGCCGATCGCCTCGAATGTTTCGAGTCGATCGCTCTGTGTGGGCACTGCGTGCAGGAGCGTGACCGGCGCGGCCCAGCCGAGGTCGGCGGCAATCGCGGCGAGTACGCGGGGCAGTTCAGTATCGTGCTCGTCCACGTGCGTGACATGCACAACGCTGTCGACCGGCCGCCCGTGCCGGAGCTCACGGATTTGTCGGCGCCACGCGCCCGCGTCGATACCGTCAGGTGCCGCATGCACGAGGATCGCGTTGTCCACGGACATCGCACCCGCACGCTTCAGGCTCGGTGCGACTTGGTCGATCAACGTGTCCGCACCGCACACCATCAGCCACGGTGACCGGTATCGCCAGCGCCAACCCTGCGACGCACGTAGTTCCTCGACCATGCGCTGCAGCCGGGCGTCGTGTTTCAACGGCTTCTGCGGGTTCATCGTTTCACCGATATCCCTGCGATACAACTGTCCTGCAATGGCGTATGCACCGATAAAAAACAAGCAGAGATGTATGGCGACGAAGACGATCAGGGCGATGACGATGGCGATCACGACTTGCATACGCGCCACACCGGGCGCGAGATCGAACAGGTCGCCGCGGCGCCATACGAGGCCAATCGCGAACGCCGCGGCGATCAGCGCCGCCACCACCACGCCCCAGAGCGCGAGGCGTCCGGAGGGCGCAGACTCCACCGCGGGCGCCGAGTCAAGCGGTCTCAAGGTCAGTTTCGGATCGGTCATGCTGAGCGTGTCCAGGCAACGAAGATTCCTTCCCGTGTGGACCGGGAAGCACGTGAATGACGGCGGACTGCACGCCATCGATGATCAATTGCGGCGCGTCCCCGGCACCACATTCGACAGCGGCTGCGACGGACAGCCAACCGCTCGCATTGCCGAAATCGCCGACGATGTAGGCGAGATCACATTGGGCGTCGCTGGTCGCAAGCGCCTCCAGGTTCGCGATGCGCAACCCCTGATTGCAACGCCTGACGGCACGCGTGACCCAGGCACGCGTCACCGCTTCGAAATCCGCCCTGCCCCAAATCACGGCATTCGCGAAACCGTGCTCGATCTCGTCGGCCTTGCCTTCGACGGGTCGATGCAGACTCGCCATTACTGGCACACCTTCCGGTAGACGGTAGAAGCCGGCATCGAGCAGCATCGCGACACATCCCTCCGTGCTGCCGGTCGGAGGCTGCTTTTCATGCCAGACCGTTGCGATCATGAGCAGCGGGCATGCCTCGCGGGCATCGAGCCACGCGTCCGCCACCAGCAGTCCGTGTGAAGCCGGTGTGGGCAGTACAGTAAGGGGCGGCAGACCAGCCAATTGCAGCGCGTCGTGCACCTCTTGCTCGCGCACGGCTTCTTCGCCGGGCTCCGCCAGTACGCGCACTTTCGGCCAGTGGGCGGCTTCATAGTGCGTGAGCGCGTGCAGGCTCCCGGCGAGCGGTTCAAGCGCTTCGGCAATTTTGCGTGCGAGCTCGGTAACGGGACGCTTTGGCGGCGCCTCTGCTACGGCACCGCTCTCTTCAGTCGGATCGGCCATGTCGGCTTCGTAGGCTTCGTCGGATACTTCCAACGGATCATCGAAGCGGCAATGCTCGATGACACCCGCGCCAGAACGTGGCTGCTGCTGTCGCGGCAAACGCACACCCGCATGAATCGTCTGTGCAAGCGTCTGATCGTTCAAGGGCAAGCAATAGCCGACACCAAGGATCCGAAGCGGCTGCTGTGCCACACGGATGCGCTCCGCCAGCCATCGGTCGCGATGGAGGTTGCGGTGGTATGCGCGGTACCACATGGCCTCGTAGCGAGCGCGCTCGATTGCGAAGAGAAAGCCGAAAAGCCCGTTCGGAATACCGACGACACAAAACCAGAACCATGGGCTGCCGGCCCGCTCACCCTTCGGCCACGTCAGCAGCACAATCGCCGCGCCGAACACCGCCCAGGCCAGCCAGATGCAGAACCACCACGGCCAGAAGCGTGGACGGCTCGGATAGGCGCTCGGGCATCCCGCTTGAGAGAGGTCGACGGGCATTATTCGAAGTGGACGTTCGGTAGTGACGAGATCAACCGACAGCCACATGCGCAGCGATGGCCATCCAGCGCGAATGGCTTGTTGTCGCGATCGGGAAACTTGTTGGCACCGTCGTCGATGACGGTCGGGCCATGCAGATTGCAAGTCGCCTCGTCGCCCTTCCGGGCAAGCAGCCTGCCCATGAATATCGTCCATGGTGAGCCACTGGTGACTTCGCCACCGTGTTCGAGTTTGTCGCCTTGGCGGATGGGAGATTTCATATATTGACTATTAACGGAAGCATGAATTATTTAGGCTTGCTGCATCTCATCCAATTCGCATTCCGCCCCCACACTTTTCGATGAACGATTTACAGATTACAGACAAATAGAGAACACATATTACTAGCCGTTGACTCTGATTTTCAAGTTTACTTTATACGCACACTTTGTACGATTTGCACGAGCCTGTTGATCAATGGGATCGCCTGCGCGTAGGACTCAGGCGTTGAATCCTGTGGAATTGAAAGTGGTGGATCACCGTTTGGATTGCTTGAAAGAATTACATAGCCAAATGACGTATGACGGATTACATATAATGCGACCCACCATTTTTTCGGCCCATCAGAAAAGGTATCCAGATACCGCCGCACACCGAATACCGTGATGCCATCCGGCCGCTCAATGGTTCCATCCAATGTGTTCGATATTGACTGCTCAAGACTAAATCCGAAGCTGCTTTTCGACTGATAGGGGCGAAGCCGCCAACGCTTCCGATCGTCAAGGCGAAAACCGTAGTAGGTAAGCAAGGCCTTTTCCATACAAGCGTTATACTCAGCGTTGCCGCTACAAAAATGGACACTTGGAAGAGTAAAATCATCGTTTCGACGTATTGTGATTGCGATCCTGCTGTTAAGCCAATTTCCCCATGAGTCTGTTGCACCTAAAAACGGGGTTCGATTACCAGCAGACAGGAGCGCAACGCAATTACCTTTACTCCAGCGTGTTTCGGATGACCTACTAAACGAGTTATTATAAGACAACAACACGTCATCATCTTCGTTATCAAAAACGAATGCACTACAGTCGTTATAGGCCATATCATTATCCGATCCGGCGAACGATTCGTCAGCCGCTGTAATGCACATCCCGAACAAGAAGATCTCAACAACCAAGGCCATCACACGTGGGAGGCGACATTGAAACCACTTTCCCCCATTACATTCAGACGAAGATACCATGACCTTCGCTTCCGGCACCATGCTCATTATCACCCTCACAAAGGAAATATGGCTTCGGGGTTGAAGATAGTAACCACAGTGCAAGCGGCGATTTTTCTTGGCTTCCGCACGCACTTTCCATCGTGAATTATTCACACAATCAATAACAAATCAAATATATCAAAAGACTCTGCAAGATCAGAAATGCAACAATCCCATCCACCAAAAAAGTACGCCTTGGGATTAATATTGCCACCCCAATTTTATATATAATTTACTCGAGCACTCAAATATGAAGCCAATCATCTTTCAATTTTCAATCTGGTAACACATTTCTTAGGAATATTCCGCTCCCAATAAGTACTAACCAGATAACGCCCTCTTTCGTCAATCTTAAGATTGACGAATCCATCCCCGCACGCCGGAAATCTCTCCACAAATTCATTTGATGATGGAGAAAATGTGAAAACCCTATTAATCTCATACACCCCCATCCCATCGTCCACATGAGATACTAAAAAGCCCAACCTACCACTAAAATCATAACTACCAATTTTTATATTCAATGACTTCCCCGTATCAATATTGACTCTCCCCTCCCTAACGCCTCCTTCTCCGGATAACCCCCAAAATAAATCCGAACCCCGAATCTTCACTTCAGCCACAACCCCTGGAGATGGGACGAAAGTTTTTGAAATATCAGCAGCGCACGCAATAAACGATACAGCGAACGCGGCCACCGCCACCAACACTCTGACACCCCTCATAGATCACTCCGGCCGAAGCATATTCGCCAAAACCGCCTTTTTAGGATGAGGCGGAGTAACCAACACCACTCCATCGACTTCACCCCCATCTCCCACGGCACGCATTATAAATACCGAGTAAGCCAGCCTTTCGTAATACCCATTCCCACCACCGTTAACGAGTCGATTCACAAAATCTACGCTAGAAGCCGAAAAATCCGTATCAACAACTCTATTGATATTCAATTCTCGACGAAAATATTTCGATACCCAATAGAAGCCGCCGGAGTCACACGCATGGTCAGCACTCTCCGCTACGATATCCGGGTCGTAACGCGGCGACCAAAGCATCAAGTGTCCACCGTCGCTCGGGTTCGCCGTGTAGTGCTGTGAGGTCGCCGTGATTCGGTGATGCGAGCCAGGCAATCGCTCAACGTAAGAGCTGGTAGTGTTATCAGGGATAACTCGATACTTTCCATACGCCTCAAAGTTACCCGCCCAGGTAAGTTGCATAATCCCGCGACCATAAAATGGGCCATAGTATTTCGTCGCCGGGTTTGCCGTCGAATATTTGCCAAAGCCCCATTCATGCATAACGCGCCTTATACCACCAAGATCGCGCCACTGGGCCGTCTCCAACAACACTTGCGCCAAAAACAAGGCAACCCTCTTCGAGTCACTCCCTATATACTTCCTAAGGCAATTGTTTAGCGCCGTCACATGGCTTTGGACACGTTGACGCGCAATTTCCAGCGTCACCCTATAAATATCGTTATCGATTTCAATCGCCCTCCGAGGACTACCTCGTTCCGTATAGAACGGAAAGCGAGGGAACGTAGCAGCTATTTCGTCTTTGGTTAGCCATCCGCACTTCCTGAAGTGCCGAATAAATTCCAGCGGATGAAAAAACCACAGCTTCTCCCCTGCCGGAAGCCCCGTTTTGTCCCAAAACTGAACCTCCTTCAGATACTTGAGGAAATCCTTATAACCCTTCTCATTACCGTGGTAGAAGCCGCCCTCATCGAGCAGTCGCGCATAGCGTCCCTCGTTGTTTGTACTATCCCACTCACTCGGCGCGTGACAGACAAGGCCGCGCAACTGCCGCCGTATCTGGGCATTACCTTTTACATACGCCGACAGTACTCGCGTCTTGTGAGCTTCCGCCGTCTCCCCTGCCACCGCTGGTACGTCGTGCGGAGCAGCATCGTTCAGGATTTTCCTCAGCGCCTCAACATCGCACAGTTCGTCGCTGCTGAACGGCGTATTTCCCTCACTGACTTTCTGCCAGCCCATACAAGACAGGAAGTCCGCATCAGAGAACTTGTGGATGCCGGAGTCATTGATATCGATGTAACCAACCTTGTCTGCCGCCCAATTGACCTTCATCCACGTGGCGCGCGCATTGGCCGCCAGCGTCTGGGACGGCGACAGGATGCGACCAAAGCGCAGCAGCTCGTAGCCGTCGCTTGGGCATGACGAATAAAGCGCCGTCGCACGCTTGTACAGATCGTATTCGTAGTCCTTTTCCTCGACGGGTTGCGGCGTGAGCAGCGTGCGAGTGCCGTCTTGCGTCAGGCTCCAGACGTTGGTGTATTTCGAGCCGACGCTGAAGTAGCTCTCAACGAGCAACGGCAGCGTGTTCGAGCCCTCTTGACCTGGCTTGAATTCGATTCCGTGCAACTTGTTGCGGGCATCGGCCTTCTCAGGCAGACGACGAAACGTGCTGCCTGCCGGAATGACGAAATACGCATGCCCCCACCAGTCCGTTCCAGCAGGCGGGGTGGGCGTGCCCTTATCCAATTGCGTACACCCGAAATAAGCGTCGAAATCCGCCGGCAACATGAAGATTTCGAAGTGCAAATGCGGCATGCCCTCATATTCGCCACGCCACCCCAACACGTCCTTGCGCCGGACCTTCTTGCCCTCCCCCGAGACCGCCGGCGTCACCTGCCCCTTGTTCACCGAACCAGTAGGCAGGCGCAGGAACTCAGGCATTTCCTTGGCATTCGCCCGGTGCTGCTGGTATTCGGCTAGCGGCAGCAGATGCATGTACAGCGAATAGAAGGTCAGCGAGCGGCCTTCTCCGGTCTCGGTCGTATGCTTGAGCAACACAAAACCCGTGTGGCTCACGCCGCCGTCAACTCCATGCTGACAGACGCGATAGGCAACGACCTCGCCGTCGGCAATCGCGTGCACCTTGCCCTTCGTATCGGGCTGAAGATGCACACCGCAATGCCAGCGCCGATCAAAGGCAATCGGATAGACGCCGTGATCACATTCGAACCTGTCGACCGCATCCATCATCGGATCGGGGTTCGTCCCGGTCGGGGCTGCGAGACCGGCTTCGGGCAGAAACGGGGGGCTGATAATCATGGTCGTTACTGTGTGTGGCTGTACTTGGCACTGGGCTGGTATTCGCTCACCGGCAGTTGCGGCAAGCTGATGGACGTATTGCCCGGCCCTTCGAACTTGAACGAGGCCGCCCTGATACGGAATTCACCCGGACAGTCGAAGACGACATTGCCGTTCTCGATGGTCATTGACGCGCCGCCGCTGGTCACCATCGCCCTTGTCTTGGCATTCACGAGCACATTCGCGTTGGCGCTCGACACGTGCAATTGCTCGTCGGAAAAGAGATCCATTGCAGCGCCTTGTGCCTGCAACTCGATTCTCCCTTTCGAGAAAATCTTGATGCCGAGCTTGTGCGCGCACAGCGAGATCAGTTCACCCGCCACCATGCGCAGGCGCCTGACGACGCTCACGTCCATATCCCGGCCCGCGGTGACGATCACGTTCTCGCCAGCCGAGTGCTGCGCCGATTTCGGTGTCACGAACGCCATGCCGCCGGGGGCACTGGCAAGCAACCCCGCGTCGCGAAGCTGATTCAGGCCGTCGAGCAGCGCCGCCTGCGTCGCGCGATCCGCAGGCGCGGCCTTCATCTGCGATGTCGTGGCCGCAAGTTCCGTTACGCGCTCCAATGCTGCCTTGAGCTGCGCGACAGCGGCAGGCATATCGAGGTGCGGAATCTCGGACCCGCCACCTGCATCCGCCGAGACGAACAACCCCTTCGGTGCACGTACCGAACCCCAGTGCTGCGTGGTCAGTTCGAAACCCTCGCCGCGCTTGTTCTTCGCGCGGTCGACCAGATTGCCCATGTTGAGCGACGACTGCCCGAAGACCGTCGCCAGCCGGATGCCTTCGTGGTCTTTCAGATCTTCGAAGCGCAGCTTGTTGCCGAGCAACGGAGAGCGGAACACGGCGCGGCTATACCAGCCCTCCTTGCCGTGCACGAGGTCCCGACGCGCATGGTCATGCAGCGCCCCCGCGATCAGCAAGCGATCGCAATTTCCTTGCGTCGCGACGACGCGTACTTCCGACCGCGGCAGCAGCGGGATGTGCAGGCCGCCCTGATACGAGGCGGACGTACGCAGCAGGCGCAACGGCATGCTGTTCGTTCCGCGCTTGCCGCTGTGCCGGCTGAACAGGAGCCTGACGCGATAACGGCCGTATTCATCCATCCACGCGTAGGGCTCGTCATCGCCTGACTCGACCACACCGATCAGCATGCCGGCGACCCACCGCCAATGCTTTTCAGGAACATATTCCGGCCGGTAAGTCTGATGCGCGGGGATCGCTTCGAAGGTGTTGATGACTGACCGGCTGCGGTCGCCGGTCGTGACGAGCTTCGTGATCACCATCCCGTGTGGCGCCTCCGGCACCACGTCATTGACAATCCGTACCACCATCCCGGGCGTCATGCCAATGACGTTGCTCGTACCCGTGAGCCGCATTTGCCGTGTGAGCAGTTCATCGCACCGTGCGTCAGCCAGCGCCTGCCCTTCTTCGACCGAATGAAAATGCTCGATGCTGCGATTCACGCTCCCATACACCGAGCGGTCATCGTCGGCCACGACCGCTTCGACCTGCAGTGGGTCGTCGGGTACGCGATAGTCGTGATCCCATTCACGCACCTTCTGCGGTACCAGCGCGCGCGTGGCTTCCAGCGTCAGAATCGCCTCGTGCCAGTTCACCAGACCGGAATGCGGCAGCAATGGCACCTCGAGCGCTCGCATATAGCCGCGCGGCGTGTTGCCGAACACCAATGTGTCGCGTTGCGGGCCGTCCTCTTTCCTGGCCTGCTTGAAGTAGTAATAGACGCCCGCGCGTCGGCAATGCCGATCGATAAAGTTCGCGACCGTTTCTTCGTACATCACGGTTTGTTCGAACTTCCCGTCGAGCCCTTCCAGCTCAAACTCGACATCGAAGGACTGGAACAGGTTTCGATCGACGATCGCGTCAGTCAGCAGCTCACGCAGCGACCTGTCCAGAAATACGGCCGAATCGTGCACCTCGTCGAGCAGCGAGAGACGCGGCTTCAGGTGTAGTCGATAGGTCGCTTCGTCGCGAGACGTTTCGACTCGAGTCCATTGCGTTACGACGCCATGCACGGTACGCGCCGCATGCCGAACCGGATCGATCATGCCGGCCATCGACGGCACGGTTGCGTGTTCCTCGATCGTGAAAATCGCCGGCCGACCGACAATCGCCGCACCATCGATCCGTTTGTCCACTGAGGTCACTGTGATGTCCGCGAGGAACGGCGTATTCATTTGCTCGGTCAGGACGAACGACAAAACGGAGATCGGTGCATCCAGCGTCGCGATCTCCAGATGCAGAGGTTGGGTAACGACCGAACCGGGGTGTTTCAGCACATCCTGAATGGTTAGCATGGCTGCTGTTGAACGAGAGGTTATATACCGGCACGTTCGTCCATTCATGCATTCGGGGACGCAGTGCCACTACGCTCTCGCCAGTGAAACATATGATCACGAGAATGAACACACAGCCCCACGCCTGATAAGCCGTTTATTTTTAAGATATACCCGACTCCACAGGTGGCGAATTTGATTAAAGCTATTTTTATTTTTCTCCCCTGGACTACCTCAACACCGCTCCTCTCAAGACTCCGATAAAGCCGAATCCCGGAGGGGGTGACGGGCCCGCAAGCCCTTGCCCCATAGGTGCACGCCAGCCACGCTCCTGTGCCCTTTCCCATCGTGGAAAATCACACCCGGAAATTAGCGTTCGTGAGCACTCGAAAAACACTCAACAAAGCATCATCGAAACTCACGCACTTCCGTACAGTATTGATCCAATAGAGCAGGAAATAACTGAACCGAACAATGTATAAAATTGTCACGCGATAGTGGCGATTCAATTTCGCTGTTCTTGAGATGACTAACCGGGGCCGTTAGACCGGCAGTACGATCGGACAGCAGCATGGCATGGTGTTGCGCCGATGCCGGGATGACGTGCGGGTTCGTTGCCGATCTGATCGGATAGCGCTTCAGTGGGCTAGCCGGCACCGTGACGGCCGGACGCGTCGGCAGCGCTGCCGGCAGTGCGGCAGGCTCCGACGTAGGTGCGACATCTATGGCAGATAAATGTCGACCCGTACGTGTCTACTTTCAGACTTTACGACTCCACATCCTCAAGACTGAACACCTCCGTCTTGTCGTTGTACGAAAAGACTTCGCCGTAACGCCCCCAATCGATCACCGCGTCGAGCGTTTCCTCGGCCGCGCCGTCCGACAGAAAATCCTCCAGCTCCTGCTCGAAGCGCACACGCGGCGCGCGATGGCCCGGGCGCTCGTTCAACACCTTCTTGATCCGCGCGGCGAGCGGCACGTGCTTCAGCAGATGATCCGCGAACATCAGCTTGCGCTCCTGCGTGCCGAACTCCGCGAACACGCGTGCAGGCGGCGTCAGGAACACGTCCCCTTCCCGCACATCCGCGAAACCGAGGTACTGCAGCACTTCGGCGATCGGGAACAGCTCGTCCACTTCCAGATGCAGCGTGCGCGCGATTTCCGGCATGTCCGCGCGGCCGTGGTACGGCGCCATCGCGAGCGTCTCGATCAGGCCGGCCATCAGGTTGGTCGACACCTGCGGCAGCCAGCTGCCGAGCTCAAGCCCCTTCTTCGTCGCCTCGCCGGTCTGGCGTGCGGTCATCTTCGCGTAGATATCGTCGACCAGCTTGCGGAAATCGGTGTCGAGACGGTTGCGCGGATGCTTGAACGGCACCTTGATCTCGGCGATCACGCGGCCCGGGTTCGACGACAGCACGAGGATCCGGTCGCACATGAACACCGCTTCCTCGATGTTGTGCGTGACGATCAGCACCGACTTGATCGGCATCCGGCCTTGCGTCCACAGGTCCAGCAGATCGGTACGCAGCGTTTCGGCCGTCAGCACGTCGAGCGCGGAAAACGGCTCGTCCATCAGCAGGATCGTCGGATCGACGACGAGCGCGCGCGCGAAGCCCACGCGCTGGCGCATGCCGCCCGACAACTCGCGCGGATACGCGTTCTCGAAGCCGTCGAGACCGATCAGGTCGATCGCGGCGAGCGCGCGTTCGCGCCGCTCGCGTGCGCCGACGCCAAGCGCTTCCAGCCCGGCTTCCACGTTCTGCAACACGGTCAGCCACGGGAACAGCGCGAAGGTCTGGAATACCATCGCGACGCCTTCGGCCGGGCCGCGCAGCGGCTTGCCGAGATAGGTCACTTCACCGCCGGTCGGCTCGATCAGCCCGGCGATGATCCGCAGCAGCGTCGACTTGCCCGACCCGGAACGGCCGAGCAATCCGACGATCTCGCCTTCGCGCAGCGACAGGTTCGCATCGTCGAGCACCAGCAATTCGCCCTGCGTCTTGTTGAAGCCGCGGCAGACGTGATCGACACGCAGGATTTCCTCGCCGAGCCGCGGCGGCTGCAGCGGCTGGGACGTCTTGACGGGGGCGTTGATAACGGTCGAATTTTGCATCGCGCTTACTCTCAATCGAGACGGAGCCGGGATTCCGCATAGGCGTACATCGGACGCCACAGCAGACGGTTGAACAGGGTAACGAACAGGGACATCACGGCGATGCCCAGGATGATCTTCGGGAAGTCGCCAGCGGCAGTGGTCTGCGCGATGTACGAGCCGAGGCCGTGCGCGACGACCTTCGTGTCGCCCCACTGCACGAACTCGGACACGATGCTCGCGTTCCACGCGCCGCCCGACGCAGTGATCGCGCCGGTCACGTAGTACGGGAAGATGCCGGGCAGGATCGCCTGGCGCCACCACTGCCAGCCGCGGATGCGGAAATTCTTCGTCGCTTCCTTGTAGTCGTTCGGATAGGACATCGCGCCGGCGATCACGTTGAACAGGATGTACCACTGCGTGCCGAGCACGATCAGCGGCGACAGCCAGATGTCCGCGTTCAGGTGAAAGTGGACGATCACGATCACGAACACCGGGAACAGCAGGTTGGCCGGGAACGCGGCGAGGAACTGCGCGAGCGGCTGGATCTTCTCGGCGAGCGCGGGGCGCAGCCCGATCAGCACGCCGAGCGGCACCCAGACCACCGATGCGATGGCGATCAGCACCAGCACGCGCAGCAGCGTGATGAGCCCGAGCACCAGTACGTGGCCGACTTCGCCCATCGTCACGCCGGTCGCGACGAAGCTGACGACGCGCCATGCGACGTACACGGTGATCAGGATCACGAACGTGCCCCACACGATATCGCCGATGCGCGACGAACCGCGCACCGACGCAGCGCGCGAGCGAGCGCCCGCCAGCGACGGTGCGCGCAACGGAATCCGCGCGGCCTGCGACAGCAGCCAGCCGGCGGGCACCAACAACTGATGGATCAGGTGCGTACGACGCATCATGTCGAGCAGCCAGGATTGCGGCGCATCGCCCGACGCGGTGTTCTCCATCCGGAACTTGTCGGCCCACGCAACGAGCGGGCGGAACAGGAACTGGTCATACGCGAGGATCACGACCGACATCGCGACGATCACCCAGCCCACCGCGCCGAGGTTCTTGTCCGAGATCGCCTGCGCGAGATATGCGCCGACTCCCGGCAGCGTGATCGTCTGGTTGCCGACGGTGATCGCCTCCGACGCGACGACGAAGAACCAGCCGCCCGACATCGACATCATCATGTTCCAGATCAGCCCCGGCATCGAGAACGGCACTTCGAGCTTCCAGAAGCGCTGCCACGGCGTCAGGTGAAAGCCGCGCGACACTTCGCTCAGGTCGCGCGGCACCGTGCGCAGCGACTGGTAGAAGCTGAACGTCATGTTCCACGCCTGGCTCGTGAAGATCGCGAAGATCGCGGCCAACTCGGCGCCGAGCACGCGGCCCGGGAACAGCGCGAGGAAGAACGTGACCGTAAACGAGATGTAGCCGAGCACCGGCACCGACTGCAGGATGTCGAGGATCGGGATCAACACCATGCCGACACGGCGGCTTTTCGCGGCGAGCGTGCCGTACACGAGCGTGAACACGAGTGACGCGACCATCGCGGCGAGCATCCGCAGCGTCGTGCGCAACGCGTATTCAGGCAGGTTCGACGGATCGAGCGAGATCTTCTGGGTCTGCAGGGTCGCGATCGGCGCCAGCGTCTGATGGAAGCCGACGATCGCCATCGCGAGTATGCCGATGATCAACGGAAATGCGACCGCGTCCCAGCGATTGGGGAGCACGCGCCACGCGGATGCGTTGGCGGTGCGATTCGGGTCGAAGAAACGGATATCCATCGGTAGCGTCTTGGTCGAATTGAAAATCGATGGGACCGGCCGCGTGCCGCGCGGCCGGGTGCGGCATCAGCTGGCGTATATGACGGTCGCGACCGCGTTCGCGGTGTCGTGAAAGCCGTTCACGAATTCGAAGCCGAGCGCGATCAGCAACGCGACGATCAGCAGCAGGAACGGGAAAGCCGAGCTTTCCTTGACGGGACCGAGGTCGGCGCCAAGATGAATGCCGACATAGACAACCCCGCAGGCAATGATCAGCAAAAACAGCGCGAGGCCGATGATGCGCGTGCGCTGACTGGCCGCACTGCTGGTTTCCGTTGCCGCGAGATTCGGCATGAGGGGCTCCGGAGAAGGTGATTCGGTGTCGCAGGCTATCGGGCGCGGATGACGCAAATGTGACGTGTCACTTACAGGACATTGACACGTCATGCGCCGGCGCTCCGTCATCGCGCCGCAAGCCGCGAGCAGCGGTGCCCAACCTCGTAACAGGTGGGAATAAATCCGTCGCAACGCCGGTATGGCATGCGAATGCGCCGGCTATTCCAGGACGATCCGGCCGTCCGGTTACGTCATACGATTGCGAGGCTCACATGTCTTCATCGCTCCCTACCCGCCCGTCGCGCCGCAAGGCCCTGCAATGCATGGCGTTCGGCGGCCTCGGCACGCTGTTTACGCTGTCGGGCGGCATCCTGACGCCGTTCGATCTCGCGCTCGCGCAAAGCGGCGCCGCCGTCCCCGCGAATGCGGGCCGGCCGCTGTTCGTACAGATCAGCGACACGCACATCGGCTTCAACAAGGACGCGAATCCCGACGTCGCGGCCACGCTGCGGCAGACCATCGACCTGGTCAACGGGATGTCCGCCGCGCCCGCGCTCGCGATCCATACCGGCGACATCACGCACTTGTCCAAACCGGAGGAATTCGACCACGCGTCGCAGCTGCTGTCCGCGCTGCGCGTGCCGGAACTGCACACGGTGCCCGGCGAACACGACGTGACCGACGGTTCGGGCGCCGAATACTTCAGCCGGTTCGGCAAGGCGTCGAACAACCGCGGCTACTACAGCTTCGATCACGCCGGCGTGCACTTCGTCGCGCTCGTCAACGTGATGCACTTCAAGCCGAACGGGCTCGGCAGCTTCGGCGACGAACAGCTCGCATGGCTCGCGCAGGACCTGAAGGGGCAGTCGTCGAGCACGCCGATCGTCGTGTTCTCGCACATGCCGATGTGGACGATCTACGAGCCCTGGGGCTGGGGCACCGGCGACGCGCCGCAGACGATGGCACTGCTGCGCCGCTTCGGCTCGGTCACCGTGCTGAACGGACACATCCACCAGATCGTGTCGAAGGTCGAGGGCAACGTGACGTTCCATACCGCGCGCTCCACCGCGTTCCCGCAGCCGACTGCCGGCAACGGCCCGGGCCCGGTGCCGCTCACGGTGCCGCGCGACCGGCTGCCCGCGATGCTCGGCGTGACGACCGTCGATTTCACCGGCCATCCCACGGCAGCGACACTGCGCGACACGACGCTCGCCTGATCCGGACACGCTAGGAGACCGACATGACCTTCTTCAAGCCCTCGATGCTGCCGGCCGCGCTGATCCTGTGCGCGGCCGCCGCCGGCACGCCGCTCGCCGCGTTCGCGCAAACCCCGGCCGGCCCGCTCGTGACGATCCACAATTTCATGTTTTCGCCGATGTCGACCACGATCAAGGCCGGCACGACGATCACGTGGAAGAACCTCGACGCGGAACCGCACACCGTCGTCAACGACGCGGGCATCTTCCGTTCGAAAGCGCTCGACCAGGACGAGACCTACTCGTTCCGCTTCGACAAGCCGGGTGTCTACAAGGTGTTCTGCGGGATTCATCCGTACATGAAGGAGACCATCACCGTGGAATGACACGGCCCCCCCGCGAAACGCGCAACGATCCGGCATGACGGACGGTGCGCGTCGATCGCCTACACTGGTTCCATTCGGCCGGAACCCGCCGGCCGTCACCGACTGCGAGGAAAGCGATGACGGCAAGTCAACCCGCACATCCGAAACTGCCGGGCCAGGTCGTGCTCGTGCTTCAGGGCGGCGGCGCGCTGGGCGCATACCAGCTCGGCGTATTCGAGGCGCTGGACGCGGCGGGCATCCAGCCCGACTGGGTCATCGGCACGTCGATCGGCGCGATCAACGCGGCGCTGATCGCCGGCAACCCGCCCGGACACCGCGCGCAGCGGATGGCCGAATTCTGGCGCCACGTGACCGAACGGGCCGCCCTGAATGTGCCGGGCTTCCCGACCAGCTGGGACAAGATCGGCGCCGAGCTCGCGGTCATCGGCGCCGGCATCCCGGGATTCTTCCGGCCGAATCCCGCCGCATGGCTCGGGCCGCTCGCGCGCGTCGGCGTCGAGCACGCGTCCTACTACGTGGTCGAGCCGCTGCGCGACACGCTTGCGTCGCTGATCGATCTCGACCTGCTGAACGCGTGCCGGCCACGGCTGACCGTCGGCGCGGTCAACGCGTGCACCGGCACGATGCGCTATTTCGATTCACGCGACCGGCCGCTTGACCTCGACCACGTGATGAGCTCGGGCGCGCTGCCGCCCGCGTTCCCGGCCGTGCGGATCGACGGCGCGCCCTACTGGGACGGCGGCATCTATTCGAATACGCCGGTGGAGGTCGTGCTGGACGACGCGCCGCGCCGCAGCTCGATCATCTTCTCGGTGCAGATGTGGAATCCGGTCGGGCCCGAGCCGCAAAGCATCTGGCAGGTGTCGGAGCGGCAGAAGGACATCCAGTATGCGAGCCGCACGGACAGCAACATCGCGCGGCAACAGCAGATTCACGGGCTGCGCCACGTGATCAAGGAACTGGTCATGCGGCTGCCGGAGGCCGAACGCAAGTCGCCCGACGTGCAGGCGCTCGCCGCGTGGGGCTGCCAGACCACGATGCACGTGATCAAGCTCGCGGCGCCGCGCCTCGACGGCGACGATCAGTGGAAGGACATCGATTTCACGCCGGACGGCATCGCGGCGCGCCGCCAGGCCGGGTTCGACGCGACGATGCAGGCGATCGCCGCGCGCCCGTGGGAGCTGCCGCTGGACCCGACGGAAGGGCTCAGCGTCTGGAGTCCGGAAGAGAACAGGATCGGCGAGCGGCATAACTGAGGCCGCTGGCGCCCGTCTGCGTGCGCATCGTCCTGCCCTGGATCCGGCTTACAGCGCGCGCACGATGCCGCCGTCGACCCGAATGTTCTGCCCGGTGATGTAGCCGGCGCCGTCCGACAGCAGGAACCTCACGGTCTGCGCGATTTCCTGCGTCTTGCCGAAACGGCCGACCGGAATGCGGGCAACGATCTCGGGCGTCTCCGGCCAGCTGTCGATGAAGCCCGGCAGCACCGAATTGATGCGAATGTTGTCCTTCGCATACCGATCGGCGTACAGGCGCGTGACCGAGCTCAGCGCCGCGCGCAGCGCGGACGACACCGGCATCGCCTGCTCGGGCGCGTCGGCCGCGAAGCTCGAAATATTGACCACCGCGCCGCCGCCCTGCTTCAGGAAGACGGGCGTCACCCGGCGCAGCACGCGAACGACGTTGAGCACGATCAGGTCGAGCCCTTCGTGCCACTTGTCGTCCTCGATGGCGAGCAAGTCGCCCTTCGGCGGATGTCCGGTGTTATTGACGACCGCGTCGATACGGCCGTACTTCGCGAGCGTCTCGTTGACGAAACGCTCGATGTCGGCGTCGTCGGTGACGGACCCCGCAATGCCGAAACCACCGAGTTCCCTGGCCAGCTCGACTGCGCTGCCGGACGGCGACATCAGCGCGACGCGATAACCGTTGTTCGCGAGGTCTCGTGCGATTGCAGCGCCCATGCCCTTGCCCGCCGCCGTCACCAAAGCCACTTTCTCTACAGTCATGCCGCTCTCCCGGATAGGTCGGCTCAGCGCCGAGATCATCGTTCCAAAGCGCCACTCTAGGACCCTATAATCGAATTGTCGAACGATGATTTCTCCATCCACCCTGTAGAATTTCTACTGCATGACCGCTCTGTTGCGTACCCGCCGGTTCCCGCCGCTCAATGCGCTTCGCGCGTTCGAGGCCGCCGCTCGACACCTCAATTTCCGGCTGGCCGCCGACGAACTCGGCGTGACCCAGGGTGCGGTGGCGCAGCAGGTCAGGCATCTGGAGGACGTCGTGGAGGTTCAGCTGTTTCGGCGCTTGCCCAGGGGGCTTGCGCTGACGCGTGAAGGGCTCGAGTATTTTTCGTCGGTCCAGCGCGCGCTGCAGATCATCTCCGACGCCACGGACGCCCTCGGCCAGCGCCCCACGGTGCTGGCGGTCAGCACGACGCCGTCGTTCGCGTCGAAGTGGCTGATTCCGCGCCTGTCGGACTTCGGCCGGCTGCACCCCGACATCGAGGTTCGCGTCATCGCCGACGAAAGGCTCGCGTCGTTTCGGGCTGACGGCGTCGACATCGCGATTCGACTGAGCAAGCCGCCATTCCCGGCCGGCCTTGCCGCGGAGTTGCTGGCTCCGCTCGACATCTTCGCCGTCGCCAGCCCGAAACTGCTCGACGGCGGCCCACCGATCCGCACGCCCGCGGACTTGTCGACGCATGCGTTGTTGCACGACGCGCACGATCTGTGGCCCGAGTTCATCGAGAAGCTCGGTGGAAAGGGTCGGGCCGATCCGACGAAAGGGCCGAGATTCAGCCAGTCGCTGCTCGCGATCGACGCCGCAGTCGCGGGTCAAGGCATCGCGCTGACCAGCGAACCGCTCGTCGAGCGCGACATCGCGGAAGGCAGGCTGCGCCGCGTGTTCGATTTTTCGTTTCCGATGTCGCTCGGGTTTTACGTCGTCTTCCCGCAGGCCAATGCGCATTCGGAAGCGTTGCAGGCCATGCGGCGCTGGCTGTTTGCGCAGTATGGGAAAGCGTGATCGGCTGAAATCGCGGCCGCATCGCAATTGCCGGTCAATACGGTGGACAGCCGTTCCTTGGTCGCCACCCGATGTCACGGATCGTTGGCACATGGGCCGGAACGGAGCTGGATAGACGCCGAGGGCATTAATGATCAGCTTCTCCGCCCACCGGGAAGCAATTTCGAGCAATCGGCGTCGCGTGCGAGGAGCGGTTCCAGCAACCGCCGTTGATCACCGCTAATCCGGATGGAGGCCGCCGGCTACGGCCACCGGATTCGTCGACCTTGCAAGGGGCGCCGGAGCCCGCGCTTTCCCGGCAAAAACAGCCGATTTCAAGGCAACTTTCGCTTGCGCGACAACGCATGCATTCGACGACGTGCGGTGCACGCAAACATGCATATGCCAAGCAATGCCAACTACATCACCGGTCGAAAATCATGCCGATCGAAACTTGCGACCACAAGCCGGCGTGGGTCGCGCTTGCGGCAACCTGGTCGACGGCCTTCGCGATTTCATCGGCCGTGCCCAGGCCGTGAAGCGCAATCCGCCACCCAGCCGCTGATAGTGCGTCGGCGATCGCCAGGCCGATTCCGCTGGTCGAGCCGGTGATGAGTGCGGTCTTCATGTGGCAGCCCGAACGAGTCATGCGGGATCCTGCATGCTCAGAAGAACGGCACCCAGGCGCTGTTCGTTCTCGACGATCTCGTGCGCGCGTGCGCATTCCCGAAGCGGCAGCGCCGAATGGATCGGCACATCAAGCTTGCCCTGCTCGAGAAGACGATTGATGTGTCCGGCCGCGTCGGCCCGCTCCTTGGGCGTCAGCAAATAGACCAGCACGAATTGAAGCTGGATGCCCTTGAAAAGGAATTTGTAAAAGGGCATCTCGGGCCGCATCACCCTTGCCGAACCATAAGTGACAACCGTCGCGCGCTCCGAGAGCAGATCGCCCAGATACTCCGCGTTGGCACCGAACTCGACTTCAACGGCGTGATCGATTCTTCGTCCGTTCGTCGCGGCGAGCACGTCTGCGACGAAGGTGGGGCTCGTGTAATCGATGAATGCGTCGGCACCAGCGCTTTCGATACGTTGCTGCTCGATCGGACCATGTCCGGACGCGACAACAAATGCGCCTGCCTGCTTCGCGAACTGCACGGCAAGCCTTCCGACCGTGCCGGCCCCGCCACTGATCAGGACAGGACGCCCGGTCAGATCGCCAAAAGCAAGCGTGGCATGACACGCGGTGAGCGCCGGAATGCCGAGCGCTGCTCCAGTCAGATACGACGTGTTCTCCGGCAGCGGAAAGACCAGCTGTTCGTCGATCGCGATGTATTGAGCGGCCGTGCCCATCGCGCGTCGCCACTGTCCATTGCTCACCCAAACACGGCTTCCCGGGGGGAACCGGTTGCTTCCGGGGCCGGATTCGACAACGATCCCGGCACCATCGCTGTGCGGAATCACGAAGGGGAAAGGAAGCTCGCTCTTCCCGGCACGAACCCCTGCTCTTGCCTTGACGTCCGACGGGTTGACACCCGACGCATACAGTTGCACAAGGACCTCACCCGGACCAGGAGACGGCGTCGGGCGATCCCCGGTCACCAGGACGTCGCGTGCGGCCCCGACCCGCTCATACCAAACAGCCTGCATCATTAACCTCCAAAGTTGCTGAGTGACGAGGGGAAATTCTAGGCACACCCCGTCAATCGGGAAAGCGCATAATACGGATCGCAGCTATCTGACCAATCGATTGATATGCGAGATCTGGATATTGACCTTGTCCGCTGCTTTGTCGCCGTATCGGACATGCGGAGCTTCACCGGCGCATCAAAACGTCTTTGCAGATCCCAGTCTGCGATAAGCACGCGGGTTCAGCGGCTCGAGGAACTGCTCGGCGTCGAGCTTTTCACGCGCAGCAGCCGTCAGGTGGCGCTTACTGCGGCAGGAGAGCAGTTCCTCAACTACGCCATGGGATTGCTGCGCCTGAACGATGAGGCCATGGGCATGCTTGGCCGCAGCAGCCTCGAAGGTCAATTGCGGCTCGGCATTGTCGAGTATCTGGTTCCTCATCGCCTACCGGAGTTGCTGGCTCGGATCCGCCGCCTGATGCCGCGTGTCGAACTCAGTGTCCGGGTGGCGCTCAGCGAGGCGTTGCTCCAGGCGTTCGATGCGGGCGAACTTGATGTAGTAGTAGTGAAGGAACAGGAGGGGCGCGGTTCCCCCCGGCTGTTTCGCGAGGAAAAGATGCTGTGGGTCGCTGACCAACACCTTGGTGAGCCATCGCCTGTCGTCAACCTATGCTTGCTGATCGCGCCCTGCACGTTCCGGACTGCGGCAATCTCTGCGCTCAATTCGAGCGGAATCCAATGGCGTGAAGCGCTAACGTTGAGCAGCATCGTCGGCGTTCAGTCCTGTGTCAGCGAGGGCCTCGGAGTGTCAGTGCTATGCGAATCCGCATTGGCCGCTGGATTGGTTCCCCTGCCGCAAAGCCATGCAGCGTGGCCCATGCTGCCGACAATACGTTTGGTAACCTATGAGCGAAGCCCCAATCCGGTTAGCCGGGCGCTGATTGATCTGCTGAAAGAGTAAGTGACGCGATGGGTACGTGCGCGTCAATGCCCTTGCTCGGCATTCGCTTCGCTGAACATCTCCAGGTCGCGGGCGTGGGATTGCAGTGCTTGAGAGACCGCGTAAATTGTGCAAATTCACCGGCAGCGACGCCCCCCATGATGTTCGCGTCGACAGCTTCTATGAAGAAACGTACACCGATGAGCGGTGTGACAGGGCGGCCGATAGGGTCAACGGAAAGCGTCGCCGTGGTGCGTCGCAAGGCCACATGAAGCAACCCCACTCCCGTCAGTGTCTTCGTTAATATCGTCTTTTTCCGATATATGATTCGCCCATCGACGATACCTGTTTGCGCCGGTGTTCCGACCGAACGCCGGAACACCCCGCCCCTTCCATGCCGACCGAACTCGACATCGACGCGATCCTGAAAGCGCTTTCGAACCCCGTGCGCCGGGAAATCCTCGTCTGGCTGAAAACGCCGGGCGCACATTTCCCCGAGCAGACGCTGCCGTACGACCACGGCGTCTGCGCCGGGCAGATCGACGCGCGCTGCGGGCTGTCGCAGTCGACCGTCTCCGCGCACCTCGCGACGCTGCAACGCGCGGGGCTCGTGACGTCGACGCGGATCGGCCAGTGGGCGTTCTTCCGGCGCAACGAGGCCGTCATCGACGCATTTCTCGACGCTCTGCGCCGCGAACTCTGACCCAGGCCATGCGGGCCACCCGCCGCGCACGACGCGACGGCCATCCCGCCTTTCGTGAAGAGGTTATCTGCCATGCCCACTCTGTTCGACCCCGTTACCCTCGGCGACCTGACCCTGCCGAACCGCATCGTGATGGCACCGCTCACCCGCTCCCGCGCGGGCGCGACGCGCGTGCCGAACGACCTGATGGCCCGCTATTACGCCGAGCGCGCATCGGCCGGCCTGATCATCAGCGAAGCGACCTCGGTCACGCCGCAGGGCGTCGGCTATGCGGATACCCCCGGCATCTGGTCCGACGAGCAGGTCGAAGGCTGGAAGCGCGTGACGCAGGCCGTGCACGCGGCCGGCGGCCGCATGGTGCTGCAGCTGTGGCACGTCGGCCGGATCTCCGATCCGGTGTTCCTGGACGGCGACCTGCCGGTCGCGCCGAGCCCGATCGCCGCGGGCGGCCACGTCAGCCTCGTGCGCCCGCAGCGTCCGTACGTGACGCCGCGCGCGCTCGAACTCGATGAAATCCCGGGCATCGTCGCCGCGTACCGCAAGGGCGCGGAGAACGCGAAGAAGGCCGGTTTCGACGGCGTCGAGATCCACGGCGCGAACGGCTACCTGCTCGACCAGTTCCTGCAGGACAGCACCAATCACCGCACCGACGCGTACGGCGGCCCGGTCGAGAACCGCGCGCGCCTGCTGCTCGAAGTGGTCGATGCGGCGATCGACGTGTGGGGCGCGGGCCGTGTCGGCGTGCACCTCGCACCGCGCGGCGATGCGCACACGATGGGCGACTCCGATCCGGCCGCGACGTTCGGATATGTCGCGCGCGAACTCGGCCGCCGCAAGATCGCGTTCATCTTCACGCGTGAGTCGTATTCGGGCGACCACCTGAGCCCGCGCCTGAAGGAAGCGTTCGGCGGCCCGCTGATCGCGAACGAGCAGTTCACGCTCGAATCCGCGCAGGACACGCTCGCGAGCGGCAACGCCGATGCGATCGCGTGGGGCAAGCTGTTCATCGCGAACCCGGACCTGCCGCGCCGCCTCGAAATCGGCGCACCGCTGAACAAGCCGGTGCCGGAGACCTTCTACGCCGAAGGCGAAACGGGTTACACCGACTACCCGGCGCTCAGCGACGCGGCCTGACGGCCGGCGACACGTTCATGCGCGCACGTCAGCGCGCATGAACACGCGCTGCGTCTCGTCGAGGCCGCGTGCCACGTGATGCGCGCGGATCGCGTGCAGTGTGTGGTCGAGCGATGCGTCGTCGACGATGTGGAAACCGAGGCGCGCGTAGTACGGCGCATTCCACGGTGCATCGCGGAACGTCGACAGCACGACCTCGGCAATGCCGTCTTGCGCGGCGCGCGTCATGATCCGTTCGATCAGGCGCGCGCCGATCCGCTGCCCCGCATGCGACGGCGCGACATCCAGTTCCTCCAGATACAGCCGCCGCGCATCGAGCAGTCGGTAGAACGCGAAGCCCACGCACGTCCCCTCATCGTCCGTCGCGACATACGCGCGACCGTCGTCGATGCGCACGAGCAGGTCGGCCGACTCGGTCGGTTCGCCTTCGGCGATGTCGACCATGCCGATGGCACGAAAGCGCTGGGCGGCGGCCACTTCCACGGCGGCCATGGCGGCCGCGTCTTCCCGCGTGGCGGGACGAATCCGGATCGATACTGTCATTACGACGAGATAAGCGGGCGGGAACGGCCGTCACTATAATCGAAACTTCATACCTTTCGAACGCCCTGCCCACGAGGTTCGTCATGACGCTGTCCGCGCTTGCCGTGTTCGCCATCGCCCTGCTCGTCACCGCCGGCACGCCCGGCCCGAGCGTCGCCGCGCTCGTCGCGCGCGTGCTGACGAACGGCGTGCGCGACGTGCTGCCATTCCTTGCCGCGATGTGGATCGGCGAGGCGCTGTGGCTCACGCTGGCCGTCGCCGGGCTGTCCGCGTTCGCGCGCACGTTCGCGACGGGCCTGCTCGTGCTGAAGCTGCTCGGCGTCGCGTACCTGCTGTTCCTCGCGTGGAAGATGTGGACCGCGCCGACCGACACGCAGGCCAACGACCTGCCGCGCGGCCAGTCGCCGTGGCGCATGTTCGTCGCGGGCACGCTGGTCACGCTCGGCAACCCGAAGATCATGCTGTTCTATCTCGCGCTGCTGCCGACGATCGTCGACCTGACGCATGTCGGGATCGTCGCGTGGGCCGAGCTCGTCGGCACGATGCTCGCGATCCTGATCCTCGCCGACTGCTTCTGGTCGCTGCTCGCTTCACGTGCGCGCGCGTTTCTTACTTCGGCACGCGCGAAGCGGTTCGCGAACCGCACGAGCGCGACTGCGATGGCGGGTGCGGCGGTGGCGATCGCGACGCGTTGAGCCGGCACGGGCGTGGACGCTTACGACGCCGCCGTTTGTCACACGCCGGCTTGCTCCATCCGACATTCAATCGCGTCGATCGGGTTCGGCGAAGCCAACGGGAAATGCTCGACCTCATGGCACTCGATCAGGATCGCCATGGATTCCAACGCGTCGCCCTCCGGCGTGCCCTGTGCAGGGTCCAGATCGACAAGCGCGGACACCGCCTTCAGGGCGGCTTCGTGATCAGCCTCACTTCTAATCGGGTGAATGTCCATCTCGCTGGTCCATCAGGTGGCTACTTGCGGGAGCGTGAGTCTTCCCCCAGGTCGCGCAGGCGTTTCTTCAACCGCCGATTGTCTGCAAGCAGCGCAGCCAGCGCGATCAGCGTCGCAACAGGGAAGAACCAGTTCCCGGAGTAGTGCAGCAATGTCCACGAGGCGGCGGCGACCACCACTGCCGCGGCGATCAGGCCGATCCTGTCTGAAACTTTGCTCACGCGATCGCCCTCCCGATTGATCGTGCACGGATGGCAAACGTCGCACTTCCCGGCGTCGGACGGAACACCTCCGGATGCAGCGCGATCACGCGATAAACGTCTTGCGGAACCGCAAGGCCGCGACGGGTCGCCCAGCTGCGAATTCCATCCACGGCAACCACGCCGCGCTGATCGCACACCAGTGACGCATCTGCAGCAACAATCAGACTGCCGATCACCGCACCAACGTAAAAGCTCGCCCCGAGTGCAGATGCGGCTGCCAGCAGTTCCAGCCCGGTTGTGGCTCCGATCAGTTCGCCGATCGTGGCAGTTGGCCCGAGTGTCCTGAGCGTCCCAAGAATGGTCGTAAGCGTGCCGATTGCTGTCTGCTGTGCAGCAAACAGACTGGTTGGCGCCGGCAAACCGAGGGCATCCATGTTTTGCTTGAATGCGCCGTAGAAGGTCTTGCACTGCGTCATGTGGAATCCCCATGAAAGAGCGGAGATTCTAGCAATGAAGCAATGCGCGAGCGGCACCGCCGAATGCATCCGGTCCGGGTCGAATCTTGTTCAAACGACTCGGCAACCTCGAGACCACGACCGTGCATCGCTCCGATGCGTGTCTGCATGCGGCCCGGTGATTCGTCAAAAAGTGTGACGATCGAACCCGACACACGCCCGATCGACGCACGATCACTCGCGCTCAACACAAACCTGCGTCAACATCTGATCGGCCCGCGCCGCAGACGCAACTCACGCACATGCTCGTTGCATTCGACCAGCGCCCGCACCAACGCCCAATCATCGTCGTCGCAGAAATCGAGCAGCACCGCCCCACACGGACCACGCAGCTCGCGCAACCGCTCGGCGAGCCGCGCCTGAATCCCCTGCACCCTGCCATCGCCGCGCGCGACCACCGAAGGATTCGCGCCCATCCCCGTACCGCTGCAGAAATTGATCGCCCAGCGGCCGCTCTCCGGCGACGGCATGCCGGTCAGCAGCGCGTCGATCACGCGCCACTTGTAGTGGATCGACCCGACGACGGGTACACGGTATTCATCCTGGATCACGAACGCCGAATCGGGATGATCGATCGTGAAGGTCGCGTTGTCGGGCCACGCGGTCAGGTCGATGCCGATCGGTCGGCGGCTGCGAAACCGCCGCAACAACACCACCGCGCCGCGCACGTCGCCGAGCGCCGGCAGCGCGCCGCCCGCATGCCAGCGCAGCCGCGGATGCCGCGCGCAATGCGCATCGAACGTCGCGTCGAAACCGCGCGTGCATGCGTGCGCCGGCCACTCGTCCTTCACCGACATCACGATGCATTCGCGCGGATGCGCATCGAGAAAGCGCGTGCAGTCCGCGAGCACGTCGTCGAACGACATGCCGAGCGCGATCCCGCCGTGATGAATGTCGAACGTATCGCAACGATGCCGGCACCGGATGTCGAGCAGGCGCACGCCGTGCGCGAGCTGCGCGTCGAGCGGCGCGCGCTGGGTGCGCACGAGCGGATCGTCGACCGTATACGCACAGGTGTCATGGCTGCCCGGTAGGGTCAGCGTAGGCAGCGGCCGCGCGTCGTCGAGCGCCGACATCCAGTCGGCCAGCGGCGTGGGGGCTTCGAGTCGCGAAGGGATCATGAATCGATGACTGACAAGGAAAGAAAAACGTGGGTGACGGCGTCGGATGTCGCCGTGCGGGCCGGCGTGTCGCGCTCCGCGGTGTCGCGCGCGTTCTCGCCGACGGCAAGCATCGCGCCCGAAACGCGCGAACGCGTGATGGTGGCCGCGCGCGCGCTCGGCTACCAGGTCAACCTGATCGCGCGCGACATGATCACGCAGCGCAGCAGCATGATCGGTGTCGTGACGGCCGGGTTCGAGAATCCGTTCCGTGCGCGGCTGCTGTCCGACCTGATGGCCGCGCTCGGCCAGCGCGCGTTCACACCGCTCGTGACCAACGCCGACGACCCGCATCAGGTCCGGCAATCGCTCGAACGTTTGCTCAGCTATCGGATCGCGGGCCTCGTGATGACGTCCGCGTCGCCGCCGCTGTCGGTCGCGCGGCAGTATCTCGACCACCGGATTCCCGTCGTGATGATCAATCGCGAAGCGAACCTGCCGGGCGCGGATGTCGTCGTCAGCGACAACGCGGCGGGGGCCGCCCACGCCGCGCAACGGTTCGTGCGGGCCGGTGCGCGCCGGCTCGCGTTCGTCGGCCCGCGTACCGCGAGCTACAGCGCGCGCTCGCGCGCGGATGCGTTCGCGCAGGGGCTGCAACGCGGTGACGCATTCGATGCGGCGCTCGTCCGCGTGATCGATACGCGCTCCGACACGCATGCGTGCGGCATCGATGCCGCGCGGCAACTGTTCGCATCCGGCGAGCGCCCGGACGGCGTGTTCTGCTCGTCCGACCTGCTCGCGCTCGGCGTGATCGACGCCGCACGCGACGCATTCGGCCTGCGCGTGCCCGACGACCTGCGCGTGATCGGCTTCGACGACATCCCCGCCGCCGCATACGACGCGTATCGGCTCACGACATTGCGCCAGGATACGCAAGGCCTCGCGCACGCGGCCGTCGACCTGCTCGCCGACCGGATCCAGACGTTCGACGGTGCGTCGCGCACGCGCATCGTCCCGGTTACGCACGTGGTCCGGCATAGCTGCGCGTAACGCGTCGGGTCACTTCAGCCCGCCGGCGAAGCCGCGCAGCAGATATCGCTGCACGTAGCCAGCCACGGCGAGCGTCGGCAGCGACGCCAGCAACCCCGCGCTCATCAGGTCGCCCCAGTCGATGCCGTTCTCCGTCACGTAGCCGGCAATCGCGAGCGGCAGCGTGAAGCGGCTCGGCGTCGACACGAACAGCAGCGCGATCAGGAACTCGTTCCACGCGGCGATGAACACGAAGATCGCGGTCGCGATGAGCCCCGGCGCGCACAGCGGCAGCACGATCTGCACGAGCCGCCGCGCGAGCCCCGCGCCGTCGATGCACGCGGCTTCCTCGTATTCGACCGGCACGTCGCGCACGAACGCGAGCAGCATCCAGATCGCCATCGGCAGCGCGTAGATCTGGTAAGCGAGCATCAGCCCGGGCGTCGAGTCGAGCAGATGCAGCCGCTTCGCGAGCGCGAACAGCGGCACGGCGATCGTGATCGGCGGCATCAGCTTCAGCGCCAGCACGAGCATCAGGAACAGCAGGTCGAGCCGCGCCGGAAACCGCAGCCGCACGAGTGCATACGCGGCCGGAAACGCGAGCGTCAGCGCGAGCAGCGTCGTGCCGAACCCGACCAGCAGCGAATTGGCGAGCGGCGCGCCGATGCCGTTCGACCACACCGACACGAAATGCTCGAGCGTCGGCGCGGCCGGCCAGATCCGCAGCGGATGATCGAGGCGTTCGAGCGTCGGCATGAACGCCGCGCCGGCCATCCACAGGCACGGCAGCAGCAACAGCGCGAGCGCGACGATGCGGAGGCCCCATGGCGCCGCGCGACCGAATGCGGCGCCCGCTCGTGCGTGCGCGATGCCTGCGGGGCGCGCCGTCATGCGCGCCGCTTGCGAACCGTCTGCCATACGTACCCCGAAACCAGCAGCGCGGACGCCGCGAGCATCAGCACCGACGCGGCACTCGCCGGCCCGACGTTGAAGAAGCGAAAGCCCGTGTCGTAAATGTAGGTCGACAGCGTCTGCGTCGCGTTGCCGGGGCCGCCGCCCGTCAGCGCATAGACCTTGTCGAACAGCTTGAACGTGTCGATCGAGCGCAGCAGCAGCGCGAGGCCGATCTGCGGCGCCGCAAGCGGCAGCGTGATGTCGCGCAGGCACTGCCATTCGCTCGCGCCGTCGGTGCGCGCGGCTTCGTACAGTTCCTGCGGGATCGATTGCAGCCCGGCCAGCACGATCAGGAACGCCATCGGCGTCCACTGCCATACGTCGACGAGCGCGAGCGACCACAACGCAAGATGCGGATCGGACAGCCAGCGCACGCCCTCGACGCCGAACGCGGCGAGCAGCGCGTTCAGGAAGCCGTCGAAGTTGAGCCAGTTGCGCCAGATCGCCGAGCACACGAGCGTGGACAGCATCATCGGCAGGATCGCGAGCGGCAGCGCGATGCGCCGCCCCGGAAACGCGCGCACGAACAGCAACGCGAGACCGAAGCCGAGCGCGACTTCGGCGAGCGAGGCCACGATCGTGAACCGCAGCGTGTTGCCGAAGCCGGCCGCGAACGCATCGTCGCCAAGCACCGCGCGATAGTTCGCGAGCCCGGCGAACGTGCGCCGGCCGGCCGCATAGTCGACCTGGCAGAACGAGTCGACCAGCACCTGCACGACCGGGTACAGCGCGAGCGCGGCCAGCACCAGCAGCGCGGGGCCGAGCAGCGCGACGAACGGCAGGCTGCGGCCGAGGGCTTTCATGCGCGGACTCCGTGCGATGCGTGACGGCGGGCCGTCACTTGCCGGCCGCGGCCATCGCCTGCGCGATCTTCTGCTGCGCCTGACGCAGCGCGGCGTCGGGTGCGGCCTGCCCGGTCAGCGCGAGCTGCAGCTGGTCGCCGAGAATGCTCTCGACCTGCTGCCAGTCCTTCACGCGCGGCCGCGCCCGGCCGGCCTCGAGCGCTTTCAGCTGATCGGGATACCAGCGGTACTGGCGCACCAGCGCAGGATCGGCGAACACGCTGCGGCGCGTCGGCGGAATGCCGATCCCGGCGAGGCGGGCCTGCGTGTCGCGCGAGCTCAGGTAGCTCAGGAAATCCTGCGCGAGCTTCGCGTGCGGCGCATCCTTCGGAATGCCCATCTGCCAGATGCCGAGCATCGGTGCGGGGCCCGCCGTCTGCCCGGGCGGCGGCTGCAGCGCGATCTGCCCGACCACGCGCGACTGCTTCGGATCGTCGAGCGCCGGAATCCACGCCGGCCACACTTCGATCGACTGCGCGGCGGTGCCGCGCTGCAGCGCGTCGCGCACTTCGGCGGCGCCGTACACGTCGACGTCCTTCGGCGCGGACGCCTTCAGCGCGAGGAAGGTCTTCAGCGCGGCCTGCGACTCGCGCGAATCGATCGTCACGTTGCCGGCACGGTCGAATACGTCGCCGCCGTAGGCCCAGAGGATCGGCAGGAAACCCGTCACGACCGGGTTGCCCTTCGTGCCGCGGAACACGACGCCCGACACGCTCTTGTCCGCGCCGCCGATGGTCTGCGCGATCTTCAGCACGTCGTCCCAGTTGCGCGGCGGCTGCAGCTTGTACTTCGCGAGCAGATCCTTCCGGTAAGCGAACATCTCGACGTTGCCGACGATCGGCAGCGCGTACAGCGCGCCCGCCGCGTTGCGGCCGAGCGCGACCGCGGACGGCACCAGATCGGCATCGGCGAGCGACGCCGGCAGCGGCTTCAGCCAGCCGTTGCCGATGAATTCCGGGGCCCACGTGTCGTCCATCATCACGAGGTCGTACGTGCCGGTGCCTTCGCGCATCGACAGCTTCAGCTTCTGGTACAGGTTCGCGTTCGGCAGCTTGAGCAGCTCGATGTCGGTGCCCGGATGCAGTTTGGTGAAGCCGGCGACGGCGTCGGCCAGCCCCTTGCCGTAGATGTCGTCGCGGCCCGCGATGACGAGATCCGCCGCGAAGGCGTGCGAGGCGGCAAAGGACAGCGCAACGGCGGCGGACAGCGCGCGCAGGCGGCTCAACAGGGTCATGAGGTCTCTCTCGATCGGCGTGGTGACGGGTCGGCCTCGCGTTGCACACGTGTGCAACGCGGGCGACGCTTCGGGCGGCCTGAAGCGAACGCCATTGTTCACGTCGATCGTTAAGAATTTGTGGCACGCGGCGGAACCGGCCGCCGGCGCCGCCGGCCGCCCCCGCCCGGGCCGGCGCGCGCGCCGTCAGAAGTTCACGCGGATCCCGGCCATCACCGCGAGCTGGCGGCTCGAATTGCTGTTCGCGAGCACCGGGATCTGCGCGTAGTTCGCCGCGTTGCCGTTCGCGTCGGTGCCGAGCCCCGCGCCGCTCGCGATCTGGCCGATCGCGACCGCGTACAGCGCGGTGCGCTTCGACAGGCTGTAGTTCGTGCCGACGTTGAGCTGGTGGAAGCGCGTCGTGCCGCGCCCGTCGGTGTGTGCGGCGTTGAAGATATACGCGACGCCGCCCTGCAACGCCGGCGTGAACATGTACGTGACGTTCAGCTCGCCGATGTCGAACGTGAACGCCTGCGTGCGCGGCTGCGCGTCGGTCGAGAAATAACGGCTGTCGCCCAGGCGCGTGTGCGTGTAGGTCAGCGCGAGCGTCGCCGCGCCGAGCGTCACTGAGCCGCCCGCGCCGAACGCGCGCATTGAGCCGGCGTCCTGCAGCAGGCAGTACATCGCGCCCGGGTTGCTGCACGCGAAGTCGCCGATATAGCCGCTCGCGCCACCGAGCGCCGCATCGAGCGGCTGGTGCAGGTCGAGATAGCCGACCGAGAACGCGATCGGCGCGCGGGTATAGGTCGCCGCGACCGCATAGCCGCGCTTCGCGGAAAAGTCGCCGGCCTGCCCGCCGAAGCTGAACGTGCCGCCGACCGTCAGGCCGCGGAAGTCCGCGCTGGTGAACTTCACCGCGTTGTTGAAGTTGAACGCGGCATTCAGGTTGTCGACGTCACCGAGATGCGAGCCGTACGGCGTCGCCCAGTTGTTGCTGGAGACATAGGCGCCGAGCATGTCCGTATACGAGTCGTATTGCCGGCCGAGGCCGAGCGTGCCGATTCCATCCTGGCGCAGCCCGACCCACGCCTGCCGGCTGAACGCGGTGCCGCCCTGCAGCGCCTGCCCGTTCGCGGACAGGAACTGCTGCTCGAGCGAAAACACCGCGTCGAGCCCGCCGCCGAGCGGTTCGGCGCCCTGGAAGCCGAAGCGGGACGGCACCAGGTTGCCGCCGCCCATCTGCCACGCATGGCCGCCGCCCGTGCTGCCGTCGGCGCGGGTGAACTGCTGGTTCGTCGAATAGATGATGCCGGTGTCCACGGTGCCGTACAGCGTCACGCTGCCGGAGGTCTGCGCGTGTGCGTGCATGCAACCCAGCGTGGCTGCGGCCGCGGCCAGTCGTCGTCCGATCTTCATGTCCCGCCCCTCTGTTGTCATCGATTCGCAGTGCAGATCGATGGAGTTGTCGATATGGGTGACAGGACTCTATCCAGCGAAAATTCGGGACCTCTATCCCAAATCAGCAAATGGTGAAGCGATCGGGTAACACACGATGGCGCGCGGCGTCAGCGTCGCGGCGCGAAGACGTCATTCGGGACGCAAGGTCTGCGACGGCAGCTCGCCGAACAGGTCGCGATACTCGCGCGCGAAATAGCCCAGATGCGTGAAGCCCCAGCTCGCGGCGGCCTCGCCGACGCCGAGTTGGTGCGCGCCAGTGGTGCGCAGCAGGCGCCGCACCGCGTTCAACCGGATCGTGCGCAAATAGCCGACGGGCGTGACGTCGGCGACGCGCTGGAAGCTCGTCTGCAGCGTACGGCGGCTGCAGCGCAGCGCGCGGCACAGTTCGAGCACGGTGACGGGTTCCTCCGGCCGGTCGCGCAGATGCTTCTCGCAACGGCTGACGATATCGCTGTAGGTGGCGTGCGTGATGTCGCGGCGCTCGACGCCGATGCCCTGATCGAGCGCATCGAGGAACATGCCGAGCATCGCGTCGCGGAACATCTTGCGGGTGGCCGCGTATTCGAGGCAGCCGGGATTGCGCTGCGCGTCGTCGATCAGCGACGACAGCCGCGCGCCGAGCGCGACGCCCTGCTCGTCCGACAGCCGCGTGACGTGCCGCAGCTTGCGCGCGCCGGCCGCGCCGAACTCGGCTTCGCACAGCTCGTCGACCATGTCCGATGCGGCGCTGATCCCGACCAGCCCCATCCCTTCCGGCGTATGGAATTCGAAATCCTCGCCGGCGCGCAGCGCGAGCAGCGCATAGCCGTCGATCGGCTGGCCCTGGAACGTGCCGGCGAGCGGCACCGACAACGGTACCGCGAGCGACGTGCGCCGGGCCGGCGCGAGGCCGGTTTGCGCGACACGCCGGTTGGTCGTCTCGCGGAAGAAATGGAAGTCGTCGTACAGCACCTGCGTGACGGTGCCCCTGAACCGGCCCGGCGTCATCTGGCGGTAGACCTGATGCCAACCGGCGATCGCGAGCCCGTGGTCATGCACGTCTTCGTGTGAGCGTGACTGGAACAGCATCGGCGTCTCCGGTAAAACCCTGAATCCACGTTGCGGCCGCACGGCTCGCAGCGGCACAGCTTACCCCCGCAAAATTCCGCGCAGTGCGGTTTCGAATGCAAGACAGGCCGCCGACAGCGCGGCGGCCTGCTCGCCGGTCAGGCGGACATAGCGGCGAAACGACGGCATCCGGTTCACCACCTCGCTGCCGCCGAACGGCACGACGGCAAGCGTCCAGCGTCCGTCGTGCGCGGCGATCGTGCAGTCGGTCAGGTGCAGCGGGCGCAACGCATCGGCGAGCGACGGCTGCGCGACGAGTGCGGCCACCGCGCGCGCGAATCCGGGGTCGCATCCCCGCTCGGGTTCGGCCGCGACGCCGGTGCGCCGCAGCCAGCCGGTCTGGAGCACGCGTGCGCGGCCCTGTGCGGGGGGACCGTGCGCGGTGACCATCACCTGCACGCTGACCGTATGCATCAGGAACTGACGCTCGACGCGTTCGTCGACGCGCACGTGCACACCGTTCGGCAGCCGGGCCATGGTGTCGGCCGCGCCGCCGTTCGCCTCGCGCACCGCACCGAGGTCGGCCAGCACGCGCGCGGCGATCGCGCCGGGCCGGTGGCCGGGCGGCGGTGTGTCGGGCGCCATGCGCCACCGGGTGAAGGCGAGCTTCACGACGCGACGTGCTCGCGGCGCAGCACTTCCTCGACCGGCACCGGCTTGAACGGATGCCGGCGCTGCACGACGACCGTCCAGAACAGCGCATACAGCGCGGTGAGCCCGAGCATCGCGCCGAACGGCACGTAGATGTCGCGCGCGTTCATGCCCGGCGGCGTGATGTACCAGATCGCGAGCACGATGCCGACGCTCGACACGATCTGCGGCAGCGGGAACAGCGGCGAACGGTACGGGCGCGGCAGGTCGGGACGGCGGATGCGCAGCATCACGACCGACGCGGTGACGAGCAGGTACGCGGTGCCCCATGCGCAGGTCGCGGCGAGCACGAGGTGCAGGATGCTGTCGAGGTTGCCGTGGATCAGCCATGCGTGGGCGATCGGCACGATCGCCGCCGCGACGATGCCGACCACCGGCGTCTTGAAGCGTGGATGCAGATACGCGAAGCAGCGCGGCAGCGCGCCGTCGATCGCCATCCCGTACAGGATGCGCGGCAGCCCGGCCATCAGCGTGTTGATCGTCGCGGCGCCCGCGCACAGGAACGCGATGCCGAACCACACGCGGCCGAAGGGCCCAAGCACCTGCAGCGCGAACGCGGGAATCGCGCCCGGCGTGTCGAGCAGGTGCGTCAGGCCGTCGGGGCTGACCGGCACGTTCGCGACCTGGCGGCGGATCGCCGCGCCGTACAGGAACATGCAGATCGCGACGCCGACGAGGCCGAGCGCCATCGCGCGCGGAATCGTGCGGCCCGGCGCCTTCATTTCCGGCGCGAGCGGCGTGACGAACTCGCAGCCGACGAACATGAACATCGCCATCCCGACCAGCGACAGCACGGCCGGCACCGACGTGCCGACTTCCGAGCCACCGAACCAGCCATCGAGATGCACGGCGGGCGCCGCGGCGAGGCCGAGGATCCCGAAGATCATCAGCGACAGCCACATGCCGGCCGTCAGCACGATCTCGAGCTTGCTGAACACCTTGATGCCGATGATGTTGCTGATCGCGAACGTGACCACGAGGCCGACGCCGACGAGCCACGAGCTGTTGTGCTTCTCGAACGCGGCGTTCAGCGACTCGAAGCTCACGAGCGCCATGATGCCGCTCAGGATCGTCTCCGCCGTGCCGGCGAACACGTGTACGAGGAAATACGCGGAAATCGTGCCGGTGATCGCCCAGAAGCGGCCGAGCCCGCACGACAGGTAATCGTAAACCGAGCCGGCCGTCGGCAGCATCGCGGCGGCTTCGGAGAACGTCGTCGCCTGCGCCTGCATCATCACGAACGCGATGATCATCGCGACCGCGAACGCCCAGCCGCCCATCCCGAAGCCCGAGGTCGCGGTGAGGATCACCGGGCTCGCCATGATGAGGCCGACGGCACTCGCCAGCGCGGTCGGAAACCCGACCGCGCCCGCCGTCAGCACCGTGCCGCCGCCCGCTTCAGCCGGCGCACCGGCGGGCGTTTCGCCCGCGGCGCCGGTCACTCCAGACCATCCCGACATCGTCGTCTCCTTCCTGTTTCGGCCGGCGCCGCCGCTGCGGCGCCCGTTCCGTGCTTCGCGGTCGGCCCGGGGCAGCGCGTCAGCGCTTCGACCCCAGGCCCCTGTCGATCAAACTTGATCCGATGTCGAAAAAATACGCAGGCAAAATAATTCGGTCATAGCGCAAATCGGCAAAACGGCGGTGGGGAGCGGGTTATCCCGCCCTCCACCGCCGGTTCGTCCTCACGCGCTCACGCGGTCACGACAGCACGCCCTTACGGCCCTTACACCCTCACGCGAACGGCACGGTCTCGAAGCCCGCCGCGAGCGCATCGACGATCCGGTCGAGCGGCTCGCGCTGGATCACGAGCGGCGGCGACAGGATGATCTTCGTGCCGACCGGACGCACCAGCACGCCGTGCTCGCGCGCCACTTCCGCGACCGCGTTCGCATAGCCGGACAGCGGGTCGATCGGCTCGCGGGTCTGCTTGTTCGCGACGAGATCGAGCGCGAGCATCAGCCCCTTGCCGCGCACCTCGCCGACCGCCGCGAAGCGTTCCGGAAACGACCGCAGCGCTTCGAGCAGATACGCACCCTGCTTCGCCGCGTTCGCCGGCAGGTCTTCCTTCACGACGATGTCGAGGCTCGCGATCGCGGCCGCGCACGCAACCGGGTGCCCGGCGTACGTGTAGCCGTGCATGATCGCGCCGCCGAAGTCCGCGTTCGCGGCGAATGCGTCCTCGATCCGCGCGTTCACGGCCGTCGCGCCGAGCGGCACGTAACCGGACGAGATCCCCTTCGCGAGACACATGATGTCTGGGCGCACGCCCCACCCGCGGCTGCCGAACATGCTGCCGCTGCGGCCGAACCCCGTCACGACTTCGTCGGCGATCAGCAGCACGCCGTAGCGGTCGCACACCTCGCGCACGAGCGGCCAGTAGTTGGCCGGCGGCACGATCACGCCGCCCGCGCCCTGCACCGGTTCGGCGATAAAGGCGGCAACCGTGTCGGGGCTCTGGAACTGGATCTCGCGCTCCAGCATTTCCGCGCAGATCCGGCCGAGTTCCTCCGGATCCTGCGTGAACGGGTTGCGGTACAGCCACGGCGTCTCGACGTGGAAGCAGCCGGGCAGGTTCGGCTCGTAGTTGCGGCGGAACACCGTATTGCCGTTCACCGACGCGCCGCCGAAGTGCGTGCCGTGATAGCCCTGCTTCAGCGAGATGAACTTCGTGCGGTCGGCCTGGCCGCGCACCTTCCAGTACTGGCGCGCGATCTTCAGCGCGGTCTCGATCGAGTCGGAGCCGCCCGAGCTGTACAGCACGCGGCGCATCCCTTCCGGCTCGAGCATGTCGATCAGCTTCTTCGACAGCTCTTCCGCGCGCGGATGCGAGATGCCGTCGAACAGCTGGAAATATTCGAGTTCGTCGAGCTGACGCACGATCGCGTCCTTCACTTCCTGGCGGTTATGCCCGACGTTCACGTTCCACAAGCCCGCGACGCCGTCGACAAGCTTGCGCCCCTCTTCGTCGAACACGTAGCAGCCGTCGCCGCGCACGATGCGGATCGGCTTGCGCTGTTTCATTTCGTTCGGGTGCAGCATCGGGTGCCAGAACTTCGCTTCGTTGTAGCTCATTGCAGTCTCCACTGTCGGATCGGTTGAACCTCGATCGCTCGGGTTCGAGGTGGTCGGCGTTGGCGCCGCGCGTCAGTGCGCGATGCAGACGGATTTGGTTTCGGTAAAGCCTTCGATCGCGTATTGCCCGAACTCGCGGCCGATGCCCGACTGCTTGTAGCCGCCGAACGGCATCGACGGATCGAGCGGAATGTGACAGTTCACCCACACGGTGCCGGCCTCGATCTGCGGCACGAGGTTCATCACGCGCTTCAGGTCGTTGCTCCAGATGCTCGCGGCAAGGCCGTACGGCGACGCGTTGGCGAGCCGCACCGCGTCGGCCGCATCGTCGAACGGCACGACGACGATCACCGGGCCGAACACCTCGTCGCGCACGATCGCGCTGTCCGGATGCGGATCGGCGATCACGGCGGGCTTCACGTAGTAGCCGGGCAGATCGTCGGCCGGCGTGCCGCCCGCGAGGAACGTGAGGCCCGCGCGGCGCGCGCCTTCGATGTGCTCGACGACCTTGTCGCGGTGGTGCGCGGAGACGAGCGGGTTGATCTGCGCGGTCGTGTCGAGGCCCGCGCCGAGCTTCATCGACTGCGCGACGCCCGCGAGGCCGTCCGCGAGCTGCGCGAACTTGCTGCGGTGCACGTAGATGCGCGACGCGGCCGCGCACACCTGCCCCTGGTTGAAGAACGCGCCGGCGGCGACGCCGTCGAGCGCCTGCGCGACGTCGACGTCGTCGAGCATCACGATCGGATTCTTGCCGCCGAGTTCGAGCGAGAAGCGCGTCATGTTCTGCACGGCCGCCGCGCCGACCAGCTTGCCGGTCGCGGTCGAGCCGGTGAACGAGATCTTCGCGATCGACGGGTGGCTCGACAGCGCGGCGCCGCACGTGCGGCCGCCGGTGACGACGTTGAACGCGCCGGGCGGCACGCCGGCCTCGCGGGCGAGTTCGGCGAGGCGCAGCGCGGTGAGCGGCGTTTCCGGCGACGGCTTGAGCACGATCGTGCAGCCGGCCGCGAGCGCCGGAATCAGCTTCCACACCGCGATCATCAGCGGGAAATTCCACGGCACGATCGCGGCGACCACGCCGACGGGCTCCTTGCGCGTATAGGCCGTATAGCGCGCGCCGGGCGGGAACGGGATCGACACGTCGAGCGTCTGGCCGGTGATCTTGGTCGCCCAGCCGGCCATGTAGCGCACGTATTCGACGCTCGCGCCGACCTCGATCGCGCGCGACACGTGGATCGACTTGCCCTGGTTCAGCGTTTCGAGCTGCGCGAGCGTCTCGGCGTCGGCTTCGATCAGCTCGGCGAGCTTCAGCAGGATGCGCTCGCGCTCGGCCGGGCGCAGCCCGCTCCACACGCGGGTGTCGAACGCATGTTTCGCGCTCGCGACCGCGCGATCGACGTCGTGCGCGTCGGCATCCGCGACCGTCGCGAGCCGCTCGCCCGTCGCCGGGTCGTACACGTCGAGCCGTGCGGCCGAGTGCGCGGGCTGCATCGCGCCGTCGATGAAAAGGCCGAAGTCGCGTGCGACGAAGGTGCGCACGGTGTCGCTGACGGCGACGAAGTTCGTGGTGCTCATGGGCGTCTCGATGATTGTCGTGGCTGGGCCGCGTGCGTGCGGGCATGCGGGCGTCGAACCACTGTATCGATGGGGGATCGCGCCCGGTGAGCGCAAATTGGCAGCGCGTGGCGGATCGACACGCGGGTGACTCGGGAACGTGGAATGGCGGCGTGCGAACGCCGCGCTATCGTCGGATGAATGGTGTGGCGTGAAGGCGGCGTGAAGGCGGCGTGAAGGCGGCGTGAAGGCGGAGGCGGAGGCGGAGGCGGAGGCGGAAAAATTACAGGAACAACGCGCCGACCAGTTCCGTGCGGTTCGACACGCCGAGCTTCCGGTACATGCGCATCAGGTGCGTCTTGATGGTCGGCTGCCCGAGCGCGAGATCGCGTGCGATCTCCTTGTTCGAGCGGCCGTCGCGCACGAGGCGTGCGATCTGTTCCTCGCGGTAGGTCAGCCGCTCCTCGCAGCCGATCCGGTGGATCCCGCGCCGCGCACGCAGCAGTGGGACGAGCGCCGCTTCCGCGACGGGCTGCAGCCGCGCCAGCGCGTCGACCTCGCCCGGCGCGAACCGGCCCGCCGTGCTGTTGCCGTGCGCGTCGCCTTTTCCGAAGCGCAGCAGCGAAAACGCGCCGACGGTGCGACCCGCGTCGTCGCGCAGCCAGATCTCGACGACGTCGGCGACATCGTGCCGCCGCAGGAAACGGGTCCAGTACGCGGACGCGGCACGTCTTTCGTCAGGCAATTGGGAAGCGAGCGTCACGACCGCGCGAATGCCCGCCGCGCAGCGCGACGGATGCAGCGGATCGAGCATCCGGTAACGCGCGAGGTAGGTGCGATGCATCGACTCCGGCATCCCGAACAGCTCGAAATCGGCCGGCTCGCCGCTCAGGTCGAGCCGGTAGAACACGATCGCGGACGGGCTCGCGAATGCATCGAACGCAGCGACGCACGCATGCAGCGCGCGCTGCCAGTCGGCGGCTTCGTGGTCGGCGGGAACGGATGGGGTCGGCATGATGGGAGCGGCCGGCGGCCGACGCGTCGAAGTTCGGGCCAGCCTACCGGCGCCGAAATGGGCCGGTGAGCCCAAATCGGCAATTCGTCAGCGGGCGGCGGGTGGCGCGCCCGCCCCGTCAGTGCGCGTTCGCGGCGAACGTGTCGCAGGCGCTCACTTCACCCGCTTCCATCCCGCGCCGCAGCCAGTACACGCGCTGTTCGCTCGTGCCGTGCGTGAAGCTTTCCGGCGCGACGTAGCCCTGGCCTTGCTGCTGCAGCCGATCGTCGCCGATCGCGGCCGCCGCCTTCAGCCCCTGCTCGAAATCGCCGGGTTCCATCAGCCGCTGGTTCGCGCGCTCCGCGTTGTTCGCCCATACGCCGGCGAAGCAGTCGGCCTGCAATTCCATCCGCACCGACAGCGCGTTCGAACGCGCCTGGCTCGAACGGCGGCGCGCGGCATCGACCTTGTCGGAAATGCCGAGCAGGTTCTGCACGTGATGGCCGACTTCGTGCGCGATCACGTAGGCCTGCGCGAAATCGCCGCCCGCGCCGAACCGCTTGCGCAATTCGTCATAGAAACCGAGATCGATATACACCTTGTGGTCGCCCGGACAGTAGAACGGCCCCATCGCGGTCTGGCCGGTGCCGCACGCGGTCGGCGTCGAGTTCGTGAACATCACGAGCTTCGGCGCCTCGTACTGAGCATGCAACTGGGTGTTGAACACGCCCGTCCACGTGCGCTCGATATTGCCGAGCACCTTGCGCGTGAACACCGCGCCGGGATCGTTCGCCGGCGCGCCCTGGTGCTGCGTGGGCGCGGGCTGCGCCTGCTGCTGCCGGCCCTGCAGCGCCGATGCGCCTTCGAGCACGACGCGGGGGTCGATCCCGAAGAAATACGATGCGGCCAGCGCCACCACGATCGTGCCGATGCCGATCGTCGCGCGCCCGCCGAACCCGCCGCCGCCGCGTCGATCCTCGACGTTCGCGCTTTCTGTTTCGTCGTCCAGCCTCATTGCCGGCCCCTCCCTGCTCTTGTCGATGGTCCGGCCGCACGATGCGCAACCGGGCGATCCGCCGCCGCGACAGGCGCGATCGGCGGACGCGATGGATCCGTATCCGGCGCACGCTCACGCCGATATCGCCGCCTGCCGTTCCGCGTGCACGACGGAATCGGCCGGCGCGCCGCGCCGGTGCGCGGGCTCGCCCGCGCTACGCCCGTGCTATTTTGCCGGGCTTTTGCGGCTTGTCGCAAAAATACGGAGGATAGAGCGATTCGGCGCCGAGGATCGTCAGCCTTTGCAAAATGGCCGAGATCCAGCCGGCCCGGTGCCGCGCGCAACCCTCGGCCGTCCGGCCGGTACATGTTCATCCTTTCGGCGGATACCGGCGTGCGTCGACGCCGCCTAAAGTGACCGGAAACGACACCCTTCCGGAGAATGACATGACGCACCCGCAACCCCGAACGATCGCGATCACCGGCGCAGGCACCGGCATCGGCGCCGCGTGCGCGCGCCGCTTCGCCGCCCGCGGCGAGCGCGTCGTCTTGATCGGGCGACGCCGGACGCCGCTCGACGCACTCGCCGCCGAGACGGGCGGCCTCGCACTCGCCGGCGACGCCGCGAGCACGGCCGAGTGGGCCCGCTTCCTGCCGGAGATCGCCGAACGGTTCGGCCCCGTCGACGCGCTCGTCGCGTGCGCGGGCGGCCACGGCCTCGGCCGCGCGGACGAAACCGACGACGCGCAATGGCGCGACGCGATGCACGCAAATCTCGACACCGCGTTCGTCAGCGCACGCGCGTGCCTGCCGGACCTGATCGCGCAGCGCGGCAGCATCGTGCTGGTTGCGTCGATCGCCGCGCTCGCGGCCGGGCCGGGCGTGTGCGGCTATACGGTCGGCAAGCATGCGCTGCTCGGGCTCGCGCGGTCGCTCGCACGCGACTACGGGCCGCACGGCGTGCGTGCGAACGCGGTGTGCCCGGGCTGGGTTCGCACGCCGATGGCCGATGCGGAAATGACGCCGCTGATGTCCGCGCATGGCGACACGCTCGACGGTGCGTATGCGCGCGTGAGCGCCGACGTGCCGCTGCGGCGCGCGGCCGATCCGGACGAAATCGCGGCCGTGTGCGCATTCCTCGCATCGCCCGACGCGTCGTTCGTGACGGGCGCGACGCTCGTCGCCGACGGCGGCGCGACGGTCGTCGATGTGCCGACGCTCGCGTTCGACAAGCTTTGACGCCGGAGGGCGAAGCATCCGCGCGATGCGTGCTTGAGCGCGACCGCGCGACGTGCCGCACACGTCGTCCGGCACTGCGTCGGCCGCGCCCGGCCCTGCACACGCCCCGCACGCGCCCCGCTCGTTTCCCGCCCCCGAAATCCGCTAACATCGACCGATCCCGCCGCCTTCGTGCGGCACCGCCTCACCGTTCGGAATTCGATGAACATCCGGTTTCTTGAAACCTTCGTCTGGCTCGCGAAGCTGGAGAACTTCCGGCTCACGGCCGAGAAACTGCACACGACGCAGGCGGCCGTGTCGAGCCGCATCGCGTCGCTCGAAGAGGCGTTCGACGTGCGGCTGTTCGACCGCAACACGCGTTCGGCCACGCTCACGCCCGCGGGCCGGCGCATGCTCGCGTACGCGGAGCGGATCGTGCGGCTCGACGGCGAGATGCGGCGCGACATCGACGCGGCGAGCGACGCGGGCCTGATCCGGATCGGCGTGATCGAGTCGATCGTGCACAGCTGGTTTCCGGCGCTGATGGCGCAATTGCGCGAGCGCTATCCGCGCCTCGACGTCGAGATCACGAGCGACACGACGCTGCACCTGATCCGCCTGCTCAGCACCGACGGCGTCGACCTGATCCTGCAGACCGACCCGGTGCCCGGCCCCGACTTCACGAACCTGCCGCTGTGCGAATTCCCGGTGCACTGGGCGGCGAGCCCGCGTCTCGGGCTCGGCGGCGAACGGCTCGACGTCGCGCGGCTTGCCGCGTACCCGATCATCAGCTTCTCGCGCCATTCGGGGCCGCACGCGACGATCGAGCGGCTGTTCGCTGCCGTCGAGCGGCCGGCCAGCATCAACTGCATCACGTCGGTCGCCGCGATGATCCGGCTCGTCGCCGACGGTTTCGGCGTGGCCGCGCTGCCGCCCGCGATCATCGGGCGCGAACTGCAGGAAGGCGCACTCGAACTGCTCGACGTGGAACCCGAATTCCCCGCGCTGCCGCTCGTCGCGTCGTATCGCACGCAGGGCCTGCCGGTCGCCGCGCGCATCGCGGAGCTGGCGAGCGAAGTCGCGCGCGCGATGCCGGCCGCCGCGAGTCATGCGAAGCCGGCCGCATCGGCAAAGGCCAAGGCCGATTCCGTCGGCAAGGCCGCTGCCCGGCCGGCGACAAAAACCGGAACCGCGGCGGCAAAACGCACGCCGAAATCCGCGCCGCCCGCCGCCGCTGCGGCGAAACGCCGTCCGCGCCGCTCATAAGAAAACCTGTTCACCGCGAATTTGTTTTCTTGTTGGACGGGCACGGCCCGTCTTCGGGACACTGCGGGTTCCTGACACCCCCCGTCACAAGGAACCCGCAATGACCCGCCTTTCCCTTCCGCACGGCCAGCTCTGCGTCTGGACGGATATCGACCCCGCGCACGAAGCCGATTTCAACGCGTGGTACGACCGCGAGCACATGCAGGAGCGTGTCGCGATTCCCGGTTTCACGCATGCGCGGCGGTTTCGCGCGACCGACGGCGGCCCGCGCAAGTATCTCGCGCTGTACGTGACGGACACGCTCGACGTGTTCCGCGGCGACGCCTACCGGCGCGCGTTCACGCAGCAGACCGCATGGTCGCTCGCGAACTTCGAGCGCATGACGGGCACGCAGCGGCGGGTCGGCGACCTGACGATCGAGGCCGGCGATGGCGAAGGCGTGCATCTCGCGCTGTTCGTGCTGCCGCCCGAACGCATCGACGTGCCGCGCCTGCGCGAGCGCTTCGACGCGGCGCTGCGTGAACCTGGCATCCATGCGGCACGCCTGTTCCGCACCGCGCCGGACCTGTCCGCGCCGATCGGCGCCGATGCGGCCGCGCGTCCGGCCGCCGACGCGCTCGTCCTGATCGAAGGCAGCGACGCCGCGGCCACGCGCCGGGTCGCCGCCGCCATCGCCGGTCACGACGACGTGCGCACCTTCGACCTGATGTGGCGCGCCGCCGCGCCGCTGCCGGTGGCAGGCGCCGAAACGCAGCCGGCCGCCGCCCTGCCGGCCTGAACGCCGGCTTCGCCACCGGCCGCGGCGTCCGTCATCCGCACGCGGCCGGCGCATCGACCCCCGCGCGTCCCCCGTCATCCTTCACGACATGCCCGACACCATGAGCACTCTCGCCCAGCCCGCCGCCCACGCGCCCCGCCGTGTCCGCAACAGCCGACTCGCGTCCGCGAGCATGATCGGCACGTCGCTCGAGTGGTACGACTTCACGATCTACAACACGCTCGCCGCGCTCGTCTTCAACCATCTGTTCTTTCCGTCGGTCGACCCGCTGGCCGGCACGATCCTCGCGTTCTCGACCTATGCGGTGGGCTACGTGTCGCGTCCGCTCGGCGGCTTCGTGTTCGGCAACCTCGGCGACCGCATCGGCCGCCGCGCGGTGCTGATGCTCACGCTCGTGCTGATGGGAATCACGACCGCGCTGATGGGCGCGCTGCCGACCTATGCGCAGGCAGGCATCCTGAGCCCGATCCTGCTCGTCGCGCTGCGCTTCGTGCAGGGCGTCGCGCTCGGCGGCGAATGGGCCGGCGCAGTGCTGCTGTCGGTCGAGCACGGCGACCAGAAGCGGCGCGGGCTGTCCGCGTCGTGGACGCAGATGGGCCCGTCGTTCGGCACGCTGCTCGGCACCGGCTGCATCGCGCTGGTGACGCTGTCCACCACGTCCGACACCTTCCTGTCGTGGGGCTGGCGCGTGCCGTTCGCGGCCAGCGCGCTGCTCGTCGTGTTCGGCTTCTGGCTGCGCCGCGGCGTCGACGAAACGCCGCAGTTCGAGCAGCTCGCCGAGTCGCACGCGACCGCCGAAGTGCCCGTCGCCGAAGTGCTGAAATGCCACTGGCGGCGCCTGCTGATCGCCGGCGGCTCGCGCATCGGCTCCGACGTGCTGTATGCGCTGATCGTCGTGTTCACGCTGACCTACGTGACGACCGTGCTGCACCTGTCGCGCCCCGTCGCGCTGACGGCGGTGATGGTCGGCACGGCCTGCAACGCGCTCGCGGTGCCGTTCTTCGGCGCGCTGTCGGACCGCTTCGGGCGCCGTCCGGTGTACCTCGCCGGCGCGCTCGCCGGCATCGTGTGGGCGTTCGTGTTCTTCACGATGCTCGACACGGCGCGGCCGGGTGCGATCGTCGCGGCCGTCGCGATCGGCCTCGTGATCCATGCGGTGATGTACGGCCCGCAAGGCGCGTTCGTCACCGAGCAGTTCCCGACGCGCGTCCGTTATGCGGGCTCGTCACTGGCGTACACGCTCGCCGGCATCGTCGGCGGCGGCTTCGCGCCGCTCGTGATCGCAACGCTGTTCCGCCAGACGGGGACGACGACAGCCGTGTCGCTGTACGTTACCGCGGCGCTCGTCGTGACCTCGATCGCGCTGCTCGCCGCGCGCGAGACCGCGCACCGTCCGCTCGCGGACTGAGCGTCCCGCTCGCCCACCTCATTCATTCGCACTTCAAACGGATACCCGCATGCAAGCCCTGTCGTTCAACGTGATGTCCCTGCAACGCGCACCGGCACAGGTGGACGTCGAGATCGAACGCGTCGTGATCGCCGGCTGGGCAGGCCGCGATCCGGACGCGATCCGCGCACACATCGACGAACTCGCGGCGCTCGGCGTCGCGCCGCCGTCGACCACGCCGTGTTTCTATCGCGTAGCGTCCGCGCTGCTCACGCAGGCGCCGTCGATCGGCGTGCTTGGTGCGCGCTCGGGCGGCGAGATCGAGTGCGTGCTGATCGACAGCCCGGCCGGCACGCTGGTGACGGTCGGTTCCGATCATACGGATCGGGAAGTCGAGGCCTACGGCGTCGCGGTGTCGAAACAGGTGTGCGCGAAACCGCTCGGCCGCGATGCCTGGCGTCATGCGGACATCGCCGATCACTGGGACGCGATCGAGATGCGATCGTGGCTGGTCAGGCCCGGCGGCGAACGCGTCGCATATCAGCACGGTGCGCTCAGCGGACTGCTCGCGCCGGAGGTGCTGTGGCAGCGCTTCGACGACCGGCGCACGATGCCCGCACGCTGCGCGATGTTCGGCGGTACCGTCGCCGTGCACGGCGCGATCGCGGCGATGGGCGACGGTGATGCGTTCGAGATGGAACTGCACGATCCGGTGCTCGGACGCAGCCTGCGGCACCGGTATGCAATCGAGGTATTGCCGGTCGTGGCGTGACGAAGCGTGGCGGGTACGCAGGCAACGATGGGCATCAACCGCATGCCGGCCCGCCGCCCGCCTTCGCCGCCCACCGTCATCGCAAGCACCCGAGCCCCGCCAGCGCCGCCTCCACCGCCGTATCGAGCGGCGTCACCGGCTCGCGGCCGAGTACCGCCGTCACCCGCGCGTTATCCATCCGGAGCGGCTCGCGCCACAGATAACGCATCTCGATCATCTCGCGCATCGTCGTGACGAACGGCGCGGCGACCCACACGAGCCACCACGGGAAACGCCGCACCGTCGGCCGCATCCCGTGCCGCTGCGCGACGCGGCGCACGGCCTGCGCCATCTGCGTGCCGTCCGCGTCCCAGTGGCCGCCAAGATGAAAGCGCGCGAACGGCTCCAGCGTGTCGCGCCGCTCGATCAACTCGACCATCGTGCGCGCGACGTCCGGCAGGTACGCCCATTGATGGCCGACGCCCGGCCGGCCCGGCACGCTGATGGCCGCAACGGGCCGCCCTGCCTTGACGAGCCCCTGCCCGAACCAGTTGTTGCCCGCGTGCGCCCCGAAGAAATCGCCGGCCCGCACGATGATCGTGCGGACGCCCTGCGCGGTCGCCGCCTGCAACCGCTGCTCCAGCTCGACGCGGATCGCGCCCTTGCGCGTCGTCGGATGCTGCGGGGCCTCTTCGCGCAATACCGGAAACGCGTCGGGACCGTAGTTGTAGATAGTCCCCGGCAGCACGACAGTCGCCTGCGCCACCGTCGCCGCCGCGATCGTGTTGTCGATCATCGGCAGCACCTGCCCGCTCCAGTTCCGGTAGCCGGGCGGGTTCACCGCATGCACGATCACGCTGCAGCCGCGCGCCGCGCGGACCACCGTCTCGCGGTCGAGCGCGTCGCCGCGTATCCATGCAATCCCGTCGCGCTCCACCGTCCCGGCGTCGAGCCCGCGCTTGAGCGCGCGCACCTGCCAGCCGGCATCGCGCAACTGACGCGCGACCTCGCCGCCGATGCCTCCGCTCGCGCCGAGCACGAGTGCCTGTCGTTGCGTCCCGCCTGCGTTCGCCGTCATTGCCGTTCTCCGTGTATGAACCGTTGACAGCACGCATTCTGGCGCCCGGCCGCTTAATAAGGAATTGCCGAACCTGATGGATCAGCTATACATTTATGCATGACCATCGATCTGAACTGGGAACGCTACCGCACCTTCCTTGCCGTGCTGACTGAAGGCTCGCTGTCGGGCGCGGCGCGCGCGCTCGGCATCACGCAGCCGACGGCCGGCCGCCACGTCGCGGCGCTCGAGGCCGCATTCGGCCAGACGCTGTTCACGCGCTCGCCGTCGGGGCTGCTGCCGACCGAGGCGGCCCTCGCGCTGCGCGGCCATGCCGAGGCGCTGCGCAGCGCGGCGGCCGCGTTCGAGCGAGCGGCCGCGAGCCACGGCGCGGGCGTGCGCGGCACCGTGCGGATCTCGGCCAGCGACGTGATCGCGGTCGAGGTGCTGCCGCCGATGCTCGCGCAATTGCGGCGCGACCATCCGGGGCTCGTGATCGAACTGGTGCCGACCGACCGCATCCAGGACGTATTGAACCGCGAGGCCGACATCGCGGTGCGGATGGCGCCGCCCGCGCAGGACGCGCTCGTCGCGCGGCGCGTCGGCGAGATCGACGTCGGGCTGTTTGCGCGCGACGACTACCTGGCGCGCAACGGCACACCATCGACCACCGGCGAACTCGCCCATCACGCGCTGATCGGTTTCGATACGGTCACGCCTTTCATCCGCTCGGCCGGACGCGGGATGCCGTTGTGGAAGCGCGATGCGTTCGCGCTGCGCACCGACAGCAATCTCGCGCAACTCGCGATGATTCGCGCGGGCTACGGAATCGGCTTCTGCCAGAACGGGCTCGCGAAACGCGACGCGAGGCTCGTGCGCGTGCTGCCGGACGGGCCCGCGATGAAACTGGAGACCTGGGTGGTCATGCACGAGGATCTGCGCACGAGCCCGCGTTGCCGGGCCGTGTTCGATGCGCTGGCGAACGGGCTGCGCGCGTATGCCGACGGGACGGCCGACTAGGCCGTTCAGCCCCGCCGCGCCCGCCCGCTTCATGCTTCACATCAGCAACTGCCGCGACAGCACCTCGCGCGCCTGCGTGACCGTCTCGCGCTCGCCGGGCATCGGCGGCGTCAGCGAGAACACCGCGTCGGGCAGCGCCGGCAGCCGGTATTTCGCGCCGAGCCGCACCAGGCCCTCACCGATCGCCGACGCGCACAAACAGCCGACGCCGAGCCCCGCCGCGAGCATCGACTGCAGCCCCGCGACGCCCGACGCGCTGTGCACGAGCACGTACGGCGCGTGCTGCTCGTCGAGCGAGCGCACCGCGATCTGATGCATCATGCAGTCGTCCGGCAGCAGCACGAGCGGCAACGGCTCGGGCAACTGCTCGGCGAGCGCCGGCGACGCGACCCACGACAGCGGCTCGCGCCGCAGCACCCAGCGCGTATCGGCCGACGCGGGCCGGAACGGACCGCTCGACAGGTTCATCACGACCCCGAGGTCGATCTGCCCGCGCGCATGGGCGGCCTCGATCTCCGCGCTCTTCATCGCGCTCACGTGCAGGCTCAGTTGCGGGTAGCACTCCCGCAGCCGCGCGAGCAGGCCCGCGACTTCATGCGTGCGGTAGTAGTCGGTGATCGCAACGCGCAACTCACCCTTGATCGCCTGTCCGCGCAGCTCGTCGAACGCGGCCTCGTTCAGCGCGACGATGCGCCGTGCATGCTGCAACAGGCGCGCGCCGGCCGGCGTCGGCTCGACGCCGCGCTTGCTGCGCACGAACAGCGGCACGCCGGCGCGCGATTCGAGCTTGCGCACCTGCTCGCTGACCGTCGACTGCGACAGGTGCAGCCGCGGCGCGGCGGCCGTCAGGCTGCCGGCGTCCGCCACCACCGCGAATGTGCGTAACTGATCCAGGTCGAAACCGCGCATCGCCCTCTCCACCCATCGGATAACCCGATGGATGCTACCACCAATTCCCGCTTTTCCGAATCATCGACGGTCCCCAGAATATCGGTTCACCGGCGCGTCTGAACACCCGTTTCGACTGGATTCAGCATGCGGCCCTCATTCTCTCGGACTTGCGTTCATGACCGACAACACCCTCGCCCCTTGCGCACCGGCCGGCGCAGCCGCCGCGGCACCGCCGCGCAGCCATCACGGCTGGGCGCTCGTGGTCCTGCTGGTCGGCGCCATTCTGCCGCCGCTCGACTACTTCATCGTGAATCTCGCGCTGCCGGCCATCCGCGACGGCATCGGTGCGCGCCCGGCCGAGCTGCAGCTCGTCGTGTCGGCCTACGCGTGTGCGAACGCGGTCGTGCAGATCACCGGCGGGCGCTTGGGCGACCTGTACGGCCGCAAGCGGATGTTCATGGTCGGGATGGCCGGCTTCGTCGTCGCATCGGCGCTGTGCGGGCTCGCCGGCAGCGGCGCGGTGCTGGTCGGCGGCCGCGTGCTGCAGGGCCTGTTCGCCGCGATCCTCGCGCCGCAGGTGCTCGCGACGATCCGCAGCGTGTTCAGCCCGCAGGAGCAGGTGCGCGTGATGGGCTTCTACGGTTTCGTGTTCGGCCTCGCGGCCGTGATCGGCCAGCTCGGCGGCGGTGCGCTGATCAGCCTGCATCCGTTCGGGCTCGGCTGGCGCGCGATCTTCCTGGTCAATGTGCCGATCGGCATCCTCGCGCTGCTCGGCAGCTGGCGCTTCATCCCGGAGAGCCGGCCGCCGCGCGGCCAGCGCATCGACGTGCCCGGCACGGTACTGCTGTCGCTGTTCCTGCTGATGCTCGTCTATCCGCTGACGCACGGGCGCGAGGCGGGCTGGCCGCTGTGGATGGTCGCGTGCGTCGTTGGCGCGCTGCCGATGCTCGGCGCACTGCTGGCGGTCGAAGCGCGCCGGCTCGCCGGCGGCCGCGATGCGCTGCTCGACGTGCGCCTGCTGCGCAACCCGGTCGTCGCGCTCGGGCTCACGCTCGCGTTCCTGTTCTACATGCTGAGCGCGTTCTTCCTGAGCTACGGGATCTATCTGCAGGGCTGCCTGAACTGGTCGCCGCTCGCGTCGGGGCTCGCGATCCTGCCGCTCGGCATCGGCTTCCTCGCCAGCCCGTTGCTGATGCCGCGCCTCGTCGCCCGGTTCGGCGGCTATCGCGTGCTCACGCTCGGCTTCGCGATGCTCGCGGCCGGCGTCGCGACCGCCGCTGCGCTGGCCGGCGAACATGCGCCCGGCGCGGGCTTCTATGCGGGCCTCGCGGCGATCGGCGTCGGGCAAGGGCTCGTGCTGCCGTCGGTCGTGCGGATCGTGCTCGCGGAAGTCGACGCGGCGCGCGCCGGGGTCGCCTCCGGCATGGTCACCGCGATGCTGCAGATCGGCGCGGCCGTCGGTGCGGCGACGCTCGGCGGGTTGTTCTTCGCGCGGCTCGGCGCGCAGCCGGGGGCGCTCGACTACGTGCAGGGATTCAGGACGGCGATGTGGGCGCTGACGGTCGTGCTGCTCGTGTGCGTCGCGCTGTCGGCCGCGTTGGGGCCGATGCATCGACGGGCGCGGGCCGGCGTGTGACGGTGGCGGGCTCGCGGCACATTGCCGGCGGCGACACGGAAACGGTGCAGGCGCGACCGCTCGCCGGCATCGGGCTCACGGGTGATGCTTGAGCGGCGCGTGGCGCGCTTCCCATTCGGCCAGTTCGACGCGATAGCGCGCCAGCGCTTCGTCGTACAGGTCGAAAACGCACGGCGAGCAGCCGCTGTTGCAGCAGTCTTCCAGTTCAGGTTGTTCGGGCGGGGTGGGACGCGGATCGTCGTCCGGCGTATCCGCAGAGGCAGGCTTGGTCACGTCTTCATTCGGTCACATGATGCTGAACGAACAGTATACGGTGATGGACTGCGACATGCAGGCGCCCCGCCCGCACGGGACCCTGCGTTCGCGCGTCGACGACCGACCAACAGGAGCCGCGTCATGGCCGAAGCAGTGAATCCGCCGGAACTCTGGGCGCCGTTCGGCGCGTTCTCGATGGCCGTGGTCCAGGGCGCCGGCCGGATCGTTCATCTGAAGGGACAGGTCGCACTCGACAGGGACGGACGCGTCGTGGGTGCCGCCGACATGCGCGCGCAGGTCCGGCAAACGCTCGGCAACATTCGCGACGTGCTCGCCGCGATGGGCGGGCAGATGCAGGATGTGATCTCGCTGGTTCACTACGCGACCGACATCGACGCGTTCATGCAGGCCGGCGACATCCGCGAGACGTTCTTCGCCGAACCCTATCCCGTGACGACAACCGTCCAGGTCGAACGTCTCTACCGCCCCGATCTGCTGATTGAAATCGCGGCGATCGCGGAAATTCCGCGTGCGCGATTCCGCATGCGTTGACGTCGTGCCCGAGCGCGATAGCCCGCCACCCGCTATGCCACGCGCCCGCTCACCGGAATCGATGCGCCGGTGATCGCCTGCGCATCGGTCGACAGCAGGAACCCGATCGTCGCCGCGAGCTGTTCGGGCCGGACCCAGCGTGAGAAGTCCGCGTCCGGCATGTCCGCACGATTCGGCGGCGTGTCGATGATGCTCGGCAGCAGCGCGTTCACGGTCACGCCGCGATCGAGCAGCTCCGCCGCCAGCGCCTCGGTGAGCCGCGCGACGCCCGCCTTCGCCGCCGCATACGCGCCCATTCCCGCGCCGGCCTTGAACGCCGCGCCTGCCCCGATGTTGACGATACGGCCGGCCGGACTCGCCACCAGATACGGCAGCGCGGCCTTCGACGCATTCAGTGCCGTCTTCACGTTCAGTTCGTACATGCGGTCCCACGTGGCTGCATCGCCGTCGGCGATCGTCTGCCATACGAACGCGCCCGCGATGTTCAGCAGCGCGTCGACCCGGCCGAATTCGCGATTCACGGTGTCGAGCGCGCGCGCGGCCGCCTGCGGATCGACGAGGTCGATGCCGCCGACGCGCAGCGCATCGGCCGGCACGCCGGGCAACGCCTGCGCGTCCGGCGCCGCGCCGCGGCCGATCAGCGCGACGCGGGCGCCGCGCTGGCCGAGCCACGCGGCCGTGGCGACGCCGAGATGACCGAATCCGCCGGTGATCGCGACTGCCTTGCCTTTCAGGTCGTGTTCCATCGATGTGCTCTCCTTGGGTCCAGGGGTGTTTGATGATGCGTAGTTAGGGGGCAATGCCGGCCGCGACACGGACGCGCCCGGCCGGCGTTTCGACAGCGTAGCGCCGTTCACGCTTGCGTGGGCACTACGACGCATGCGTGGATGCCGGCCACGTCGGCAAGCCGACACGCCGGTGCTGCATGGGTGCGCCGCGCTCGGGCGGGCATAATGCGCGATCACGGTGCGCCGCGCGGTGGATCATGATCGCGCCGGGCCCTTGAACGGCCTGCGCCATTTTCGTATTGAAACCCGAACCTCAACCCGTCTATCCCATGCAAGTAATCGTCGTTGGCACCGGCAAGCTGGCAACCGAACTGCTCGGCTCGCACCGGCTCGACCCGTCAACCTGTCACGTGATGGCCTGGTCCGAGCATGCACGCACCGAGCTGCAACGTAGCGACGACGCCCGACGCAGCGACGCCCGACGTAGCGACACCCGACGTAGCGACGCCCGACGTAGCGACGCCCGATCGATCGTCGTGCACGCCGGGTCCGGCCGCGAGCTGCCCGCCGCGATCGCATTCTGCCAGGCAACCGGTTCGCCGCTCGTCGAGCTGTCCACCGGCTCCGACCTCGAAACCGGATCGCACGACTTCCCCATCGTGCTCTGTCCGAATACGAACATCCTGATGCTCAAGTTCATGAGCATGCTGGAAACCAGCGGCCATCTGTTTCGCGACTGCCGCATCAGCGTGACGGAGTCGCATCAGGCCAGCAAGACATCCGTGCCCGGCACCGCGGTCGGCATCGGCCAGTCGCTCGGTATTCCAGCGCAGGAGATCCGCTCCGTACGCGACCCGAACGAGCAGCGCGACGCATTGCAGATTCCCGACGATCAGCTCGGCCGCCATGCATTCCACCGGATCCGCATCGAGGACGACGCGTGCAGCCTGCAGTTCGAATCCCGCGTGTACGGCGCGTCGCCTTACGCGGACGGCGTGTCGCGGATCGTCGAGGCCGTCCGGCAGCACGCGCTCGAACCGCGCCGGTATTCGATCGTCGAGTTCATTCACAACGGCTGGCTGTAGGCGCAGCACGCGCGACGACGCGCGGGCCGGCCGCCGACGCACCTGCCGGCACACGCGACGGCCACAATCGCGCCATCGTCGACGCTTGCGTTACGTGTCGCCCAGCACGGCCCCGCTCTCCGGCAACGTCGCGCCGCCATCGACGACAATCGTCTGCCCGGTGATGTACGCCGCGTCGGCCGATGCGAGAAACAGCATCGCATTCGCGATGTCCTCCGGCTCACCCATCCGCGCAAGCGGAATGTCGCGCGCGATCTGCGCGGCGACCGACGCATCGCCGAGATTGCCGGCCGCCGGCGTGCGGATCATTCCCGGCTCGACGCCGTTGACCGTCACGTTGCGGCGCGCGAGTTCAAGCGCCGCCGCGCGGATGAAGCCGTTCACGCCGGCCTTCGACGCCGCGTAGTGCGCGAGCCCCGGATAGACGACGCGCGGCCCGGTCACCGACGACGTGACGAGCAGCCGCCCCGCCCCCGCCCGCTCGAATGCCGGCAGCGCGGCCTGCGCGAGCCAGAACAGCGCCGACAGGTTGACCGACAGCGTCCGCGCGAGCGTCGGCTCGTCGATCTGCGCAAACGGCGTCAGCGGAAAATACGCGGCGTTGTGGATGACGACGTCGAGCCGGCCGCCATCGCGTTCGACCGCCGCGACGAGCGCGCCGAGTTCGTCGCGACTCGCGGCGTCGACGCGATACGCGCGCGCCGCGCCGCCCGCGCCGACGAGCGCGTCCGCCTGCGCGGCAGCCGCATCGGCGTTGAGATCGGCGAGCGCGACGAACGCATCGGATTGCGCGAAACGACGCGCAATCGCGGCGCCGATCCCCTGCGCGGCGCCCGTGACCAGCACGACGCGTCCGCTGAAATCAGCGTGCAAGCGGCCGCTGCCCGGCACGGCGTTCATCGCTGCGCCCCGTCGCCGAGCGGATGCACGGTTTCGTTCAGAACCTGCGCATGCGCGCCGACCGGGAAGTTCGACAGCGTGCCGAAATCGCCTCCCTGATAGCCGAAGATCTTGCCGTCGGTCTTGCGTTGCGCGAGGTCGATCAGCACGACGCCGAGCGTCGGCACCACCTTCTCGCGCCACACGAACAGATACAGCTCATCGGCGATCCTGAAGTAATGGCAGCGGTCCACGTCGGCGAGCCCGCCTTCGACGCCCTGCAGGCATTGCCATGCGTAGAAGTTCTCGTTCAGGTAGATGTGCTCGTAGCATTCGGTCGGGCTGTAGCGATACATCGTCCGCTTGCCGATCAGTTCGCGCGTGGGGCCGTGCGGCGGGCCCGGCTGCGCGTGGCCGCCGAGCGTGCCGTGCCGGAACGCCGCGTCGACGCCGGTCAGCGGCAGCCCGCGCGCGACGCGCGTGAACGCGTCGATATGCGTGTCGGCCTCGGTCGGCAGCGTGCCGACCACCGACGTCCACACGCCGTTGCCGACGTCGATCACGAGGCTGACCGACGTCGCACGTGCGGCCGGATCGATGTAATCGACGAAGTACAGCGCGTCGCGCAACCGCGTCACGCGGCACGGTGCGCGGCCGCCCGTATCGGTCGCCGCGTCGCGCCATTGCAACGCGCCCGCCTCGAACGTATAGACGCGCCATGCACCGGATGCGTCGACGAGGGTCAGCGATTGCCCGACGAGTGCGTTCACGGGCGCGAGGATGTGCGCGTCCGGCGCGAATCCGTCCGCGAGCGCGCCAACCTGAATGAATACCGGATCCTGTCGTTCCACCTGCCGTCTCCCGCGCAGCTTCAGGCCCGGCGGGCCATGTACGCTGCTGATGTGCACATGGTGCGGGCTGCGCGCGCCGCGCGGTATCGGCCAAAAGGATGAAGGGCGCGCGGCGCCGGAACGCGCTAGAGTGCACGTGATCCGCGCCGCTGCCGGCGCAAGGAGCGCACATGCATCGCATCACCCATTACCGACGGACCGACGAAGGAATCGAGGCGATCAGCCTCGAGTCCGATCGCGCGTTTCCGCGGCACGCGCATGACGAATTCGGGGTCGGCGTGATCGTCAGCGGCGCGCATCGGTCGTGGAGCGGCCGCGGGCAGGTCGACGCGCTGGCCGGCGACGCGATCATGGTCAATCCGGGCGAAATGCACGACGGGATGCCGATCGATGCGGGCACGGGTCGGCGCTGGCGGATGCTGTACCTCGCGCCCGCGCTGGTGGCCGGCGTCGCGACGGAAGAAGGCCTCGAGGGCGTCGAGCTCACACACCCGGCCGTGCGCGACGCACGGCTCGCCGCCGCCTTCGGCCGGTTGCATGCACGGATCGTCGCAGGGGAAACCCTGCCGCTCGCCCGCGACGAGGCCCTCGTGACGCTGGTCGCCGGGCTGCTCGCGCGGCATTCGAACCGCGCGCTGCCGGCCGCCGGCGTCGCGCCGGCGATCCGCATGGCCCGCGAGCGGCTCGATGCGGCACCCGCGGCACCCGTTTCGCTTGCCGAACTGGCCGGCCTGAGCGGTGTGAGCCGCTTCCAGTTGCTGCGCGGGTTCGCGCGCGAGCTCGGCATCACGCCGCACGCGTATCTGCTGCAATCGCGCACGCGACTGGCTCGTGCGCTGCTTGCAAGCGGCCGGCCGATCGCGGATGCCGCGGCCGAAGCCGGGTTTGCCGACCAGAGCCACCTGACGCGCGCATTCGCGCGCCAGTTCGGCATCACGCCTGGGCGATTCACGCAGGCCGGCTGACGGGCTTGGTTGTCCCGAAGGAAGGGTCCCGAGGCGATGCTGGCCGCGGCACGGCGGCACCGCGGCGCGGATCGCTGCCATTCGTCGCATTCCGTAGCGGCAGCGCTCGATGCCTGCGTTACCGGCCGCCCCGACGGTGGACACAGCGCCCCACCCCGCGCCCTCCCGCTCGCCATTCTCGCTGCAATTTCGTTCAAGACGCCCGCGCCGCCGCACGGCACGATGCGGCGCATGAAGACACGACTGATCGGCTATCTCTATCTCGCCGCCGCGATGGCGGGCGTCGGCAGCACCGTCATCGCGAGCCGCCTCGCGGCCGACGGCCTGCCGCCGTTCGCGGCCACCGCGCTGCGCTTCCTGATCGCAACCCCGTTGCTGTACGGGCTGATGCGGGCGCAGCGAATGCAATGGCCGCGTATCTCCGCACGCGACGCCGTCCTGCTGGTCGTCCAGGCGGCGGCGGGCGGGGTCGGCTATACCGTGCTGCTGATCAGCGGCACGAAGCTGTCGTCGCCGATCGATGCCGGCGTGATGCTCGGCACGTTGCCGGCGATGTCGACGCTGATCGCGGCGCTCGTGCTGCACGAGCGGCAGACGCCGCGCGACTGGGGCGCGGCCGCGCTCGCCACCGCCGGCGTGCTGTTCGTCACGTTCGCGCCCGGCCAGGCCATGCCGTCGCTGCGGACGCTCGCCGGCGACGCGCTGGTGCTGGCCGCCGTCGCATGCGAAGCCGTGTTCATCCTGCTCAACCGGCGGCTGTCGACACCGTTGCCGCCGCTCGCGCTGTCGACGGCGATGTCGGGCCTCGGCTTCATGCTCGCGCTGGCGCCAGCCGCGTTCGAATGGCACGCGCTGGCGACCGGCTGGACCATCAGCGCGATATCGGCGATCGCGTACTACGCGCTGGTACCGACCGTGCTCGGCTACCTCTGCTGGTATGCGGGTTCGGCACGCACCAGCGGCACCGAGGCCGCGCTGTTCACGGCGGTCGCGCCGGTCTCGGCCGTGCTGTTCGCCGTCGCGCTGTTCGGCGAGACGCTCGGCGGCACGCGGCTGCTCGGCATCGCGCTCGTCGTCACGGGGATGCTGGTGGGCGCGACGCGGCGACGTGAACCGCCGCCACGCGAAACGGATGCACGGTCGAGGTTGCCGACGGGGCCGACGGGGCCGGCGGCATCCACGTCGACCGCCAGCGATTGATCCGCGCGAGCGACGACTGTAGGAATGTGTCCGCGCGCGGCAAAACCGTTGCGCGCCGTCGCGCAAGATGCAATATTCGCGGGGCCGGGCCATTTGACAACCATCGAACAATAATTCGCATCGCCATGAACAAGAAGGAAGCCAGAACGAGAATCGCGGTGCTGCTGTCCGAGGGCGCAAGGAAGGCCGACGTGCTGGCCGAGCTGGCCGGACAGGGCCTCAAGGATCACGTACTCGCGCGCCTGATCGCGTCGCGCCCCGACCCCGAGCTGTGCAGAAAGAACAAGGTGCACACCTGGATCCTGATCGGGCTCGGCATCGCGCAGTTGCTGATCAGCCTCGCACTCGGCTATCTCATCGCGGCCGCCGCCAGCGAATCCGGCAGCACCGGCATGCTCGGCAAAGGCCTTGCGGGGCTGTTTCTCGTGCTGACCGTGCCGCTGTCCCTGCTGTTCATCTGGGGCTTCGCGACCCATCGCGTCGGCGCGTATCACGCGTTCATCATTCTGTCGCTGCTGCAACTGCCGAAGACCATCGCCGATCTCGCACACGATCCGTCGTCGGCGCTGCCGAGCCTCGGGGTGACGGTCATCCTGCTGGGCTACGTCTGGTTCGTCCGCAACCGGATGTTCCCCGACTTCGGCTGGTTCACGCCCCGCAAGGTCGACGGCCGTTACGCATTCGTGGAAAGCGCCTGACGCCGCCTCCGCCTGCATCGCGAACCATGAAAAAAGGCGCCGGGCCGCCCCGCAATCGCGGGACGGCCCGGCGCCTTCTGCATTCCGGAACCCGGCGGCTTACTTCGCCTTTTCAGCCGAGTCGCTGATCGCCTGGCCACCCTTCGAAATGTCCTGCCCCACGCCCGCAACGGTATTGCAACCGGCGAGCGCGGCAGTCACCACCAGCAGCACTGCAGCAATCGTACGCGTCATTCTCATTCTCCTTCGAATCAACAAGCCCGACCGGGCGAATCGTATGCGGCGTGGTGCCCTGCAACGCGCAGGACACGGGGCCTGACCTGATTATACGGAGACGGCCGCCGCACGCCAGTAGTGGCCGAGCCGGTGTCACACGGGCCACACAGCCGTGGCACGCAGATTTTCCTTGACTTCGCCGGCTCGCAAACTAATATACGCACCGCGTACATTTTCCATCAGGTGCTGCCGATGACCGTTCCCCAGCAAGCCTTCCTGCGCGACGCGATGCGTCGCCTCAACATGACCCGCGAAGCGTTCGCGAACCGCATCGGCGTAAGTCGTCGCGCGCTCGATACGTGGCTATTGCCCGACGACTCGCAGGAATCGCGCGGAATGCCCGAGATCGTCGAGCGCTTCGTGTCGGAAATCGTCGAACGCTCGGCCCCGGACGGCGGCGACTATACGCAAAGCGTAGACAAACAAGGGCTCTCGAAGCAGTTCCTGTTCGAAGGCAAGCCGCAGTTGATCTCGGTGGACCAGTTCTCGCGCGATTCGGTCGAGGCGCTCTTCCGTGTGGCCGACGTGATGCAGCCGATCGCGCGCCGCCACAAGATTTCGCGCGTGCTCGAAGGCGCCGTGCTCGGCAACCTGTTCTTCGAAGCCAGCACGCGCACCCGCGTGTCGTTCGGCGCGGCCTTCTGCCGGCTCGGCGGCTCGGTATGCGACACGACCGGCTTCACGTTCTCGTCGATGGCCAAGGGCGAATCGATCTACGACACGAGCCGCGTGATGGCCGGCTATGTCGACGCGCTCGTGATCCGTCACCCTGAGAAAGGCTCGGTTGCCGAATTCGCCCGCGCGACCAACCTGCCGGTGATCAACGGCGGCGACGGCCCGGGCGAACACCCGAGCCAGGCGCTGCTCGACCTCTATACGATCCAGCGCGAATTCTCGCGACTCGGCAAGATCGTCGACGGCGCGCACATCGCGCTCGTCGGCGACCTGAAATACGGCCGCACCGTGCATTCGCTCGTCAAGCTGCTCGCGCTGTATCGCGGGCTGAAGTTCACGCTCGTATCGCCGCCGACGCTCGAAATGCCCGCGTACATCATCGAGCAGATCGCGACGAACGGCCACGTGATCGAGCAGACCAACGACCTCGCCGCGGGGCTGCGCGGCGCGGATGTCGTCTATGCGACGCGGATCCAGAAGGAGCGCTTCACCGACGAGTCGTTCGAAGGCTACACGCCGGATTTCCAGATCAACCAGGCACTCGTCGATTCCGTCTGCAAACCCGACACGCTGATCATGCACCCGCTGCCGCGCGACAGTCGGCCCGGCGCGAACGACCTGTCGGTCGACCTGAACCGCGATCCGCGTCTCGCGATTTTCCGGCAGACCGACAACGGCATTCCGGTGCGGATGGCGATCTTCGCGGTGCTGCTCGGCGTCGAGAATCTCGTCCAGCACTCGATGCGCGACGCGACATGGCGCCCGCCGGCGTACCTCGGGCCGGAGGATGCGGTGTTTCACGGGATCGATTGACCCGCATCCGGCGCCACGCGGCCGCCCTTGATCGCTTCAGTTCAGGGGCCGCGCACGCCGACATGACGCACAACGCGCCGCCTTGCACGGCGCGTTTTCATTTTCGGCGCGGGTGACGCGCAAGCGGCCGGCACGGCGTTATCGGGCCCACGGGTCGATCACGCGCAAGCCCGCCGCTTCGAACGGCGCGACGTCACGCGTCGCCACGATCAACCCGTTCGCCACAGCCGTTGCAGCGATAAATCCATCGGCAGACGCCATCGCGTTGCCCGTGGCGCGAGCCTTCGCGCGAAGGCTCGCATACGCTTTACTGGCCGCATCGTCGAACGGCAGGATCCGGCCGCGAAACAGCGGCACGACGCGCTGCTCGATGCTTTGGTGCAGCCAGTCCCGCCTTCGCCCTTCCTGCAACGCGGCCACGCCGAAGCGCATTTCCGCGAGGCTGATCGCGGCAAGAAACAGCGTCTCGACATTCTGCGCATCGAGCCATTCGATCACGGCCGCACTCGGCTCGCGCCGCAGCGGCTCGGAAATGACGTTGGTATCGACGAGGATCATTCGAAGCTCATCGGATCGATTGGCGCGCTCTCGCGCGGAATCTCGAAATCGACACCACCCGCCTCGCGCCCGATTTCGGCCAGCAGCGTCCCAAGCTTCGCCCGCCCGCCGGGCCGAACGGCCTCCTCGAGGATGGCGCGCACCTCCGCTTCGGTACTGCGACCATGTTGCGCCGCACGGACGCGAAGCGCGCGATGCACCTCGTCGGGCAAATTTCGAACGGTAATAACCGGCATGATGCACCCCGCCACAATTGCTTTCAATGCATTCATATTATCACCTTGCTGTCACGGGAGACGAATGAAAACGCAACCACTGTAGCTCGTTCGAAACGCCCTTCACATTCGGCCATTCGGCCATCTCCCCCGCCCCGCAAGCCCTGAAGGCCTCCGTCACATTCGGCAACGTTTTCTCACAAATGCAAACAAGAATGCTTCTCATTCAAAAGAAAATTACATAGAATGCCCGCTGAAAACAAATCGTAATAATTCCGGGCGGCATGCACGTTTGCGTAACGCGCCGTTCCCGGGCCACACCGCGAGGTCGAAGCGCACCATGAAGTCCCGTCCTGACGAGCTGAAGCTCGGCAAATTCACCACCCTGTGCAGCGTGCTCGCCGCGAGCCCCGCGTTCGCCGACGGCACGCCGTCGCCCGCCCCGGTCAGCACCGAAGGCCATCTCGCACCGATCGAGATCCAGGGCAAGACCGAGCACAGCTACAAGGCCGACTTTTCCGCATCCGCGAAATTCACCGCGCCGCTCGTCGACACGCCGAAGTCGGTGACCGTCATCCCGCAGGAGCTGATCCAGAACAGCGGTGCGACAACGCTGACCGAAGCGCTGCGCACGGTGCCCGGCATCACGTTCGGCGCGGGCGAAGGCGGCAACCCGCTCGGCGATCGTCCGTTCATCCGCGGCTACGACACGCAGGGCAGCATGTTCGTCGACGGGATGCGCGACACGGGCGCGACCACCCGCGAGATCTTCAACACCGAGCGCATCGAGATCACCAAGGGTTCCGACGGCGCGTACGGCGGCCGCGGCGGCGCGGGCGGCAGCATCAACCTGATCACCAAGGCCCCGCACCTCGGCACGACGGCCGCCGCGAGCGCAGGACTCGGCACCGACCGCTATCGCCGCTTCACGGCCGACGGCAACTGGCAATTCGCCGATCACGCCGCGTTCCGCCTGAACCTGATGAGCCACAACAACGACGTCGCCGGCCGCGACGTCGTCAACAACGAGCGCTGGGGCGTCGCGCCGTCGATCGCATTCGGTCTCGGCAGGCCGACGCGCGTGACCGCGAGCTACTACCACCTGTCGACCGACGACATGCCCGACGGTGGCATTCCGTACTTCTACACGACGTCGAACAAGCCCGCGAACGTCGACACGATCTATCCGGCGCCCGTCGACCGCCACAACTTCTACGGCCTGATCGACCGCGACTTCCGCAAGACCACGTCCGACATCAGCACGATCCGGATCGAGCACGACATCACGTCGGGACTGACGGTGCGCAACACCATGCGCTATACGGAATCGACGCAGGACTACATCTGGACACAGCCCGACGACAGCCAGGGCAACGTGGTGAACGGCAAGGTCTGGCGCCGCAACAACAACCGCGACAGCTCGATCAACAGCCTCGCGAACCTGACCGAATTGTTCGGCGAATTCCGTACCGGCCCGTTCAAGCACAGTTTCACGACCGGCATCGAACTGTCGCGCGAATGGGGCAAGCGCGATTCGTACACGGTGGCGACCGACACCGGCAAGATCTGCCAGAAGGGCATCGGCGCCGCATCGGGCTACAACTGCACGAGCCTGTGGTCGCCGAACCCGAACGATCCGTGGGCCGGTTCGGTCACGCGCAACAACGATTACGCGCATGCGCGCACCACGACGAAGTCGATCTACGGCTTCGACACGATCGAGATCACGCCGCGCTGGCAGGTGAACGGCGGCGTGCGCGTCGACGACTACTCGACCCGCTTCACCGACACCACGGCCAACGGCGGCAAGACCACCACGCGCGACGACACGCTCGTCAACTGGCAGGCCGGCCTCGTGTTCAAGCCCGCGCAAAACGGCAGCATCTACGCGTCGTATGCGACGTCGTCGACGCCGGCCGGCATGCTGCTCGGCGAAGGCAGCGAAACGCAGTCGCTCACGCCGGGCCGCGGCGGCGTCGGGCCGAACGCCGACCAGATGGCGCCGGAAAAGAACCGCAGCATCGAACTCGGCACGAAGTGGAACGTGCTGAACGACAAGCTCGCGCTCACCGCCGCGCTGTTCCAGATCGATACGACGAATGCGCGCGTGACGCTGCCGAACAACCAGTACGCGATGGTCGGCAACAAGCGCGTGCAGGGTCTCGAGCTCGGCGTCGCCGGCCAGATCACGAAGCAATGGCAGGTGTTCGGCGGCTACACGTACATGAAGAGCGAGCTGCGCGACAACGGCAAGGACGCCGCGAACGACGGCCACCGCTTCCCGAACACGCCGAAGCACAGCCTGACGATGTGGTCGAACTACGACGTGACGCCGAAGTTCACCATCGGCGGCGGCGCGTTCTACATGTCGGAAGTGTTCGGCGATCCGGCGAACCTGCGCGCGGTGCCGTCGTACTGGCGCTTCGACGCGATGGCGCAGTACCGGATCAACAAGAAGCTCGACCTGCAATTGAACGTGAACAACCTGTTCAACCGCACGTACTTCGATCAGGCGTATCCGGCGCACTACGCGTCGATCGCGCCGGGCCGCTCGGCGTTCATCACGCTGAATGCGCGCTACTGATCGATGGAAGCCGTCTCGCTGAAGGCGCTCGCGTCGGTGTCGCCGCACGCGTTCGCCGACATCCTGGCCGGGCCGCCCGAGCGCGCCGCCGCGTGGGTCGCGGCGGCGGCCGATCACGGGATCGTCGACGCGCAGGCCGTCTACGGACAGTATCTGCTCGACGGACACGGCGTCGCGCGCGATCCGGCCGCCGCGTTCGGCTGGTTCGGGCATGCGGCGCGGGCCGGCCACCCGATGGCGATGAACATGCTCGGGCGTTGCTATGAATTCGGCTGGGGCACGGCCGCGTGCGCGCCGGTGGCCGTGTATTGGTACCGGCTCGCCGCGCAGGCAGGGCTCGACTGGGGCATGTACAACTACGCGACGGCGCTCGCACTCGGCAACGGCATCGACGAGAACCGTGCCGACGCGCTCGACTGGTTTCGCCGCGCGGCCGCGCTCGGCCATGCGAAGTCGATCAACCTGATCGGCGGTTTCTACGAGGACGGCTGGGTCGTGACTGCCGATGTCGACACCGCGTTCGATCACTATCGCCGCGCCGCCGAGGCCGGCGACTTCCGCGGCCAGTTCAACTATGCGCGGCTGCTCGCCGAGCGCGGGCGCATCGACGAAGCGCTTGCCTGGCTCGCGCGCGTGCCGGCCACCGCTACGCCGGCGTTCGTCGCGAAGATGCGTGCGTATCTTGCGTCGTCGCCGCTCGCTGCATTGCGCGCGGCGGCGCTGCAGCTGCCGTCTCACGGCATGGAATTCGAATCATGATGCTTCATATCCCCGGCGTGCTGACCAAGGAGCAGGTCGCGCAATGCCGCGACCTGCTCGACACTGCCGACTGGGTCGACGGCAATGCGACGTCCGGCGCGCAGTCGGCGCTCGCGAAGCGCAACCGGCAGTTGCCGGAAGGATCGCCGGTCGCACGGGCGGTCGGCGATGCGATCCAGGATGCGCTGGCGCGGCATGCGCTGTTCTTTTCGGCGGCGCTGCCATTGAAGGTGTTTCCGCCGCTGTTCAATCGCTATGAAGGCGGCGAGACGTTCGGCACGCACGTGGACAACGCGATCCGGCTGCTGCGCGGCACGGATTTTCGTGTGCGCAGCGATCTGTCGGCGACGCTGTTTCTCGAGGAGCCCGATGCGTACGACGGCGGCGAGCTGTGCGTGGAAGATACGTACGGCGTGCATCGCGCGAAGCTGCCGGCCGGCGATCTCGTGCTGTATCCGGCGTCGAGCCTGCACCACGTGACGCCGGTGACGCGTGGCGAACGCGTTGCGTCGTTCTTCTGGATTCAGAGCATGGTGCGCGACGACGGCGACCGCACGCTGCTGTTCCAGCTCGATACGCAGATTCAGGCGCTGTCCGCGGAAAAAGGTTCGAAGGATCCGATGGTCATTTCATTGACGGGGATTTATCACAACCTGTTGCGGAAATGGGCGGATGCGTAGGGTGGCTTTTCGGTAGAAGTAATACACATGCCCGCGAGTAGCGACCGAGCGTTGACAGCGTAATCGATTTCACATCTTGCGTTACAAAATCGAGATAGCATGCACTCCGAATTTGAGCTATGTTCTTATGGTATGACTATTAAACATTAAGAATTAGCACCAGTCGTGGAAATTGCATGATACCGAAATCCCGCCTGGCGATTTCGGCGCATCCCTTTTTAAGGAGACAATTATGGATACGGATGTGATCGACGTTTTGGTAGCAATCGACACGGAGTCGATCGCAAAATCGGTTGGATTCAACAATAGCGCTTCCAATCCTTCTACCGTGGACCCCTCGCATGTTTCCATTGCCGGAAGCGGCCAGAGTGCCAAGGATAACAACCTATCCTTCAATTTGCTCGATCCGGTCTATTGGCGGGCCTCTGCGCTTGGGCTTGGCGACCCATGCGAAATTTATGATTTCGTCGGCACTGACGAAGTAATCACTCTGCCACAATTAGAGTCGTTTAATGGAACAACTCTCACTCCAAACCCGGGAAACCCGAGTGAGCCAACCGTGAATAACAATATAAAACTGTGGCACTGGAAATCTACCGCAGCCCGCAAGGGACAAGTCACATGCGGAATTCGCTTCGTAATAGTTGGGCGCGAAGGCCGACAGACCGGTTACTACCAGTGCAATATATCAATCACGACTAGTTGACGGACCACAGTTCATTCCGTGGCGCGCGTTCTTCACCGCGGCGAGGGAGCGCCACCCAATGCGATCCATCCAATAATTCGTTCCAACTTGCCTGCGCAATCGCGCGAAGTCACGCCATTTCCCGTATGGCACGTCGGGTTCGGATGAGCACCGCGATAGCGGCATCAGAATTCCTGCGTTCGCCATGACTCACCGTATCCAGGTCGGGCAGCGCCTTGTTCTGGCGGGGCTCTGCTTGCCCTGTCGATCGCGTCCCGATCGCGCCGCATCTCCCCGAGCCTCCCAAAGCCCGTGCGCATGTCACCTGGACAATCATGCATCGGCTCGCCGGTCGTGCGACCGACCGCTTGCGGCCTCGCCGGTCGGCGATCTCCGGCAAAGCCGTGCCACCACGGAAAACGTCGGCCGAGACCGTCCCGCTCGTCGCTTGCATCAGGTCGCCACGCCGATCTAAAATGACCATCGTCAAATGACCATGCTCATATCATGATGCCGCACGCTCCCGTATCGAAATCCGAATTCAAGGCTCGCGCACTCGAATACTTCCGGCTCGTCGAGGCGTCGGGCGAAAGCCTCATCGTCACCGACCACGGCAAGCCGACGCTCGAAATCCGGCCATACCACGCGCGCGAAGCCCAGCCGTTGGACATATTGCGCGGCTCGGTCATGCGCTACGACAATCCTCTCGATCCGATTGCGGAAGATGATTGGGAGGCGTCGCGGTGATCGTGCTGGATACGCATGCATTGGTGTGGTGGGTGGCGGGCGATCCATCGCTCAGCAAGAAGGCGCGAAGCGCGATCGATCGCGCGCGCGGCGAAGGCACACTTGCAGCCTCTGCGATCTCCGCATGGGAAATCGCGATGCTGGTGCGCAACGAACGCCTCGCGCTGACGATGGACGTCGATGCGTGGCTCGCGACGGTCGCGCAAATCGACGGCATGCGCTTCGTGCCCGTCGACGCCGACATCGCCGCGAAGTCCACCGCCCTGCCCGGCACGTTCCATAAGGATCCGGCCGATCGCATGATTGTCGCCACCGCGCGGCGGCTCGGCGCGTCGCTCGTCACGCGTGACGAAAAGATTCGTGCGTATCCGCACGTGAAGACGCTTTGGTGACTGTCATCTACCCGTCGGCCAAATCACGACACCGACGAAGCCGAACTCCGGTCGACAGGCGATTCGTCTGACCGAACCGAGCGCGACGGTCGCGCGAAACCGTCAACGACCGATCAACACGCTGCCCCATACCGGTTCCACGCATTACCCGTGCGAATGGTGGCATTGGCAGTCCTGCGACCGCGATTGGGCCGTGATACAAAGCGAATCGCTCGCCCTATCCAGCCCTGTCGAGAAAACCCTGCTCGACGAACCCACGTGCCGACATTCTTTCCGGCGGCAATACGCACGCGTCGGTAACATCCGCACTTGCCGATCCCCGCCCGCTCCCGCACAATCGGCCCACCTGCCTTCATCCCCCCCCACGCGCCGATGTCCTATGCGTCACTCGCCACCGGCGTCCTGCTCGCCGGCGGTCTCGGTCAACGCTTCGACCCAAGCGGTCTGCACAGCAAGCTGCTCGCGCTGCTTCCCGATGGCACGCCGGTTGCGGTCGCGGCCGCCCGCCGTCTCGCCGCAGCCACGGCCGACGTGATCGCCGTCGTGCGTCCTGGCGCCGAAAAACTCGCGATTCTGCTGAACGAAGCCGGCTGCCAGGTCGTCTACGCGCCCGACGCGATGCGCGGCATGGGCGCGAGCCTCGCGGTCGGTGTCCGCACGACGCCCGAAGCGACCGGCTGGCTGGTCGCGCTCGGCGATATGCCGTGGATCGCGGCGCCCACCTACGAAATGCTCACGCGCGCGCTCGACGCCGACGACGCGTCGATCGTCGCCCCCGTGCATCGTGGCGTGCGCGGCCATCCGGTCGGTTTCGCCGCGCACCATTACGATGCACTCGCCGCGCTCGACGGCGATACGGGCGCCCGCGCGCTGTTCGCCAGCGCGTCGGTGAACCTGCTCGACGTCGACGATCCCGGCATCCTGCGCGACGTCGATACGCCGGCGGATCTGCGCTGAGACCGGCGCGCGCCGGCCGCGCAGCGCATTGCACATGCGTGCCGCCGCGAGATCCGGCGCGATACCTGCAGACACTCGACTATCGCCGGCAATCCAGATGCTGTCGCGAGAATCCCGCTGCAAACGCTCGCCCGATTGCCTATAACGGAGACGAGGCGCACCCGCCGCGCCACCGTCGTCACGCATTGCACGAGCGCTCCATGGACCACACGACCCCGATGCCCGAGCCCCCGGCCGATCCGAACCGCGATCCGGAAGACGACCCGCTGTCGCCACCTCCGCCGGGACATCCGCACGACAACCCGCAGCAGCCCGACGGGCCGCCAAGCAAGGATCCCGTTTAACCGGTAACCGGCATCGACCCGAGCAGCGCATCCGGCCGCATCATCCGGCCTGCGCCGGCATGCGTGACGACGTGCGAAGACGCGCGACGCCGAACGGCAACCCTCTGTCGCCCATCGTCGCCCGAGCGCCCGCTACCGCGCCGTATACCCGCCATCGATCGCCAGCGAGACCCCGCTGATCATCGACGCCGCGTCGCTCAGCAGGAACAGGATCGGCTCGACCACCTCGTCCGGCTCCGCGAAGCGCCCGAGCGGAATCGCCGCGAGCATCGGCGCGCGCTTTTCCGGTTCGCTCCATGCGAATTGCGCCATCGGCGTGAGCGTGACGGTGGGGTTCACGCTGTTCACACGAATCCCGTGCGCGCCAAGTTCGATGCACAGCACGCGGGTGATCGCGTCGAGCGCCGCCTTCGACGCGCAATAGCTCAGATGCGCGGGCAAGCCGACCAGCGCGGCCTGGCTCGATACGTTGACGATGCTGCCCCGGGCACACACGGCGCCACGCCCGTCACGCGCGATCATCTTCCGCGCGACGGCCCGTGCGACGAGCGCAGCGCCACGCGCATTGACGGCCATCACGCGATCGAAGTGCTCGGCGCTGACCTCGAGCGCCGGCTCGAGCGACGCAATGCCAGCGCAATTGACGAGCGCATCGAACGCGTCGTGCGCGGCAAGCGCCGCATCGATCGCTTGTTCATCGCCGCCGATATCGATGCGCAAGATATCGCAGGCAATTTCGCCGGCCAGCACGTCGAGCGCGGCCGCATCGCGCCCCGCCGCGACGACCCGTGCGCCGGCATGCGCCAGCGCGACCGCGCATGCGCGCCCGATCCCGCTCGACGCGCCGGTGACGAGCACCCGTGAACCGCTGAAATCGAATCGCGTCTTCATGATGACGTGCGCAGTTCGTGCATGATCGGTTTGAGTGCCGGATACAGCGCCGTATAGAGCGCGAAGCGCGCCGCATACGCATTCGCGCGCCCGGCATCGGGCCGCGCGCGTTCGACGAGCGTGACCCAGCCGCCCTGCGCGTCGTCGTGCGCCACGAGCCCCGCACCGACGCCCGCGAGCAGCGCGGCACCCATCGCGGCTTCGACGTCCTGCTCGATCGTCCATACCGGAAAACCCGTCACGTCCGCGATGATCTGCATCCACAGCGCCGAATGTGCGGCCCCGCCGACGACGATCAACCGGTCGTCCAGCGCCACCGTGCCGCGCCGGCCGGCCTCGATGTTGTGCCGCAGGGCGAACGCGACACCTTCGAGCACGGCGCGATACAGGTGCGCACGCGTATGCGCGAGACTCAGCCCGACGAACGCGCCGCTCGCCTGCGCATCCCAAACGGGGCTGCGTTCGCCCATCAGGTACGGCAGGAACAGCACGCCGTCCGCGCCGGGCGGCACGCTCTCGGCCGCTTCCTCGAGCAGCACGTGCGGATCGCCGTGCGGCAGCAACCTCGCCGCATCGATCTCCGCATGACAGAACTGGTCGCGAAACCACGCGACCGACGCGCCGGCCGTAATCGCGCCACCGAACACGTAAAGATCGCGCTGCCCGTTAAACACGTGCGGCATGCTGACGAGCCCGTGCCGCGCATCGACGTGCTGGTTCACGTAGCCCCAGCACATGCTGGTACCGATCATCGCGACATGCTGCCCGCCGCGCGTCGCCCCGGCCGCGAAGGTCGCGACGGCCGCGTCGACACCGCCCGCGACGACCGGCGTGCCGGCCGGCAAGCCGAGCTGCTCCGTCCATTGCGACAGCAGCCCGCCGACGATATCGGTCGACTGGACGAGCCGCTCGGGCATCATCGTCGCAGGGATGCCGAGCATGTCGAGCGCGTCGTCGGACCACTCGCGGCGCGCGACGTCATACACGCCGCCGATGTTGCCGGCCGAACTGTGATCGACCGCGACCTCACCGGTCAGCAGGTAGATCACGTAGGCATTCGGCGGCAGGAAGTAGCGCACGTTCGCCCACACGTCCGGGCGCTGTTCGCGCAGCCACAGCATCTTGGTGAACCCGTAGTAGCTGTCGACGCCGTTGCCCGTGATCACGCGCAGCCGCTCGACGTTCACGTTGGCGTTCACCCAGTCGACTTCCGCGGTCGCGCGCCGGTCCATCCAGATCAGGCACGGATGAATCGGCCGCATGCCGCTGTCGACCGGAACGCCCGAGCCGCCATACAGGCTGCTCACGCACACCGCGCGGATCGCATCGGCCGGCACGCCCTGCGCGCGCGCGTCGCTCACGCAGCCCGCGATGCAGTCGAGCACCGCGTCGAACCACACCTGCGGCCACTGCTCGGCCCACAACGGGCGCGGCGTATCGGGCTGGTAGCCAGCCGAGCGCCGCGCGACGATCGTGCCGTGCCGGTCGACGAGCAGCGCCTTGGTGCTCTGCGTGCCGATGTCGACGCCTATGACGTATTCCATGATGTCTCCGGTGAGGCGCACGCGCCGGCGTTCAACGGGCCGGCTTCAGCAGCACCTTGATCGATTCGGGCGATTTCGCGACGCGGATCGCGTCGTCCCAGTCCTCCAGCGCGAAGCCGTGCGTGACGATGCCCTTCGACGTGACGAGCCCGCGCGCGAGCAGGTCGATCGCGATCGGATAACAGTATGGCCCCAGGTGCGCGCCGCGCACGTCGAGCTCCTTGCGATCGCCGATGATCGACCAGTCGGCGGTCGTGTCCTCGCCGAACACGCTGAATTCGACGAAGCGGCCGAGCTTGCGGATCAACTCCAGCCCCTGGTTCACGCCGACCGGCGCACCGGTCGTCTCGATGTACACGTCGCAGCCGTAGCCATCGGTCAGCGCGCGGACGATCTCGCGCGCATCGTCGCGCGTCGGGTTGATCGTTACGTCGGCGCCGTATTGCCTCGCAAGGTCGAGCCGCTCGTCGAGCAAGTCGATCACGACGAGCTTCTTCGGCGTCTTCAGGTGCGCGACCTGCGTCATCATCAGCCCGAGCGGGCCTGCGCCGGCAATCACGACGACATCGTCGAGCTGGATGTCGCCGCGGTTCACGGTATGGATCGCGCACGACAGCGGCTCGATGATCGCGGCATCTTCAAGCGACACGCCGAGTGGAATCTTGTGGACGATCGCGGTCGGTGGAATGCGCATGTACTCGGCCATCCCGCCGTCGGCAACTTCGCGCTGGAAACCGAAGATGTTGTGCACCTCGCACATCCAGTACTGGCCCGACTTGCAGTAGCGGCACTTGCCGCACGGCACGATCTGCTCGGCGATCACGCGGTCGCCCGGCGCGACGCCGAAATGCGCGGCCGCGCCGTCGCCGAGCGCTTCCACGTAGCCGAAGAATTCATGGCCGGGAATCACGGGCGCCTTCACCCACGGATTCGGGCCGCCCCAGAACATCTTGGCGCCGGTATAGCACTTGCAGTCGCTCGCGCAGATCCCGCACGCGGCGATCCGGATCACGAGTTCGTTCGTGCCCGCGCGCGGCTTCGCGACCTGTTCGACGCGGTAATCCTCGGGGCCGTGGCAAACCACCGCGGTCATGCGCGGCTGGGCTTCGGGTGTCGTCATGAGTTGTCTCTTCCGTTAATGATTCGGATTTCTGATGAATAGCCGGTTACCGCGATCGTTCGCGGCTGATATAGATCGCGAGCAGGATGATTCCGCCCTTGATCACGTTCTGCACATACGGGTTCACGCCGATCATGTTCAGTCCGTTGTTGAGCACGCCGAGCAGCAGCGCGCCGACGAGCGTGCCGAGAATCGCGCCGCGCCCGCCCGAGATCGACGTGCCGCCCATCACGACGGCCGCGATCGCATCGAGCTCGAAGCCCACGCCCGCGTTCGGCTGTCCGCTCATCAGGCGTCCGGTCAGCACGATCGCGGCGAGCGCGGACGTGAGCCCGGCCAGCGTATAGACGATCAGCTTCACGCGCGCGACGCGCACGCCGGTCAGCCGCGTCGCCTGCTCGTTGCCGCCGATCGCATACACATAGCGGCCGAACGGCATGCGATCGAGCAGCAGCCACGCGATCGCATAGACGATCAGCATGATCAGCACGGGCGCCTGGATACCGAGCACCTTGCCGCTGCCGAAGAACGCGACCCAGTCGGGCAGCCCGTCGATCGGATAGCCGCCCGTATAGATCAGCGCGAGGCCGCGCGCGATGCCCATCGTCGCGAGCGTGACGATGATCGGCGGCATCCCCGCGAACGCGACGAACACGCCGTTCAGGAAGCCGAACCCGAAGCCCACCGCGATGCCGATCGCGAGCGCGGCGACGGCATTGACGCCGGCCACCATCAGCCCGGCCGCGAGCGTCCCGGACAACGCCATCACCGAGCCGACCGACAGGTCGATCCCGCCGGTGAGGATCACGCAGGTCATGCCGACCGCGATGATCGCGTTGATCGAGACCTGGCGCAGCACGTTCTCGAGGTTCGCGGCGGACAGGAAGCTCGGGCTCGCGATCATCATCGCGATGCACACGACGACGAGGCCGACGAGCGGATAAAACAGCGTCGAGCGCCGCAACTGCGTCCACATCGCGCGCGGCGGCGCCTCGCCGTTTCCGGCAGCCGCCGCAAGCGTCGTGGAAGGCGTGGAAGAAGATTCAGGCAGGTTCATGGGTCGCTCCTCGCGTGCCGGCCGTGGCATGGGTCATGACCGTGTCGGGATCGATCTCGTCGCCTGCGAGCGTCGCCTCGATGCGGCCCTGCCGGAACACGGCGACGCGATCGCACATGCCGACGATCTCCGGCAGTTCGGACGAGATCATGATGATGGCGTAGCCGCGCGCGGTGAGTTCGCGCATCAGCCCGTAGATTTCCGCTTTGGCGCCGACGTCGATGCCGCGCGTCGGCTCGTCGAAGATCAGCACGCTCGCGTGATGGTTCAGCCAGCGCGCGATCACGACCTTCTGCTGGTTGCCGCCGGACAGCGTGGCCACCTCGGTATGGATCGACGGCGCCTTCACGCCGACGCGCCGCATCACGTCGCGCGTCGTGCGGGCCTCGCCGCGGCGGTCGATCAGCCAGCGCATCGACCGGTATTTGCCGAGGTTGTTCAACGAGATGTTGTCGCGGATCGAAAACGACGTGACGAGCCCTTCCGTCTTGCGGCTTTCCGGCAGGAGGCCGATGCCCGCACACAGCGCGTCGGCCGGATCGGCAAGCTTCGCCGGCGTGCCGCGCACGCGCACCGTCTTGCGATGCACGCGCGTCGCACCGATCACCGCGAGCGCGGTCTCGGTGCGGCCCGAGCCGACGAGGCCGGCGAAACCGAGGATCTCGCCCGCATGCAGCGCGAAGCGGTTCACCGGGCCGTCGCGTTCGATCTGCAGCGCATCGACTTCGAGCACGGCCGGCGCATCGGCAGGCCGCATCGGCTTCGGCGGAAAGCTGCTCTCGATGCGCCGCCCGACCATCATCCGAACCAGCTGCTCGACGTCCGTGCGCGCGACGTCGGTCGTTGCGACATACTGGCCATCGCGCAACACCGTGATGCGATCGCACACGGCAAAGATTTCGTCGAGATGATGCGAGATGAAGATCATCGCGACACCCTGCCGCTTCAGCTCGCGCATGATCGCGAACAGGTGTTCGGCCTCGGCCGGCGTGAGCGTGGCGGTCGGCTCGTCGAGGATCAGGATGCGCGCATCGAGCGACAACGCCTTGCCGATCTCGACGAATTGCTGCTGCGCGACCGACAGCGTGCGCAGCGGTGCATCGAGATCGATCGACACGCCGAGCCGCGCGAAGATGCCGGCCGCCGTGCGGCGCATCCGCGCGCGGTCGCGCACGCCCCAGCGGGTGCGCAGCTCACGGCCGAGGAACAGGTTGTCGACGGCATCGAGGTGCGGAATCAGGCTGAATTCCTGGAACACGATGCCGACACCGGCCGCGACCGCGTCGTGATAATTCGCGAAATGCCGCGCGGCGCCGTCGATCTCGATCGTGCCCGCGTCCGGTTGATGGATCCCGCAGAGGATCTTCATCAGCGTCGACTTGCCGGCGCCGTTCTCGCCGAGCAGCGCGTGAATCTCGCCGCGCGCGATCTCGAGGTGAATATCCGACAGCGCCTTCACGCCCGGAAAGCTTTTCGTGATGTGGCCAAGCTTCAGTATCGTGTCCATCGGCTTCTCCGTACGAAAGGCGCCGGCCGCGCCGCCACCCTTCGCGTCACGTCGCACGTCGCTCACCAGCTGAACCCCTTCGCGTTGCCGCGATCGACGACCTTCACGTCGACCGGAATCGCCTTCGGCACCGTCGCGCCCCACTTGCGCGCGATCGCGATGCCGAGCGCGATGCGCACCTGGTCGGCCGGAAACTGCGCGGTCGTCTCGATGAACTTCGAGTTCGGCTTCTGGATCGCCGCGATCGCCTCGGGCGCGCCGTCGACGCTCGTCAGCTTGATGTCCTTGCCGGAACCCTCGATCGCGGCCAGCGCGCCCATCGAGCCGCCGTCGTTCACGCTGAAGATGCCCTTCAGGTTCGGATGCGCGGAGATCATGTTTTCGGTCACCGACAGCGCGGTCGCCCGCTCCTGCTTGCCGTTCTGCGTGTCGACCAGCTTCACGTTCGGGAATTTGGCGAGCCCGGCCTTGCAGCCGCGCACGCGTTCGAGAATCGGCACGACCGGAATGCCGTCGAGGATCGCCACCTCGCCGCTGCCGCCGATCGCCTTCGCGAGGTATTCGCACGACATCACGCCGGCGTCGTAGTTCTTCGAGCCGACGAACGAATCGACCGGGCCGTTCGCGTTCGCATCAACGGCCACGACCACCGCGCCGGCCTTCTTCGCCTGCGTGATCGCGGACTGGATGCCGGTCGAGTCGGTCGGGTTCACGAGCAGGATGTCGATCTTCTTCTGCAGCATGTCCTCGACGTCGCTGACCTGCTTGCTGACGTCGTGATGCGCGTCGGTGACGACGACCTGCGCGCCGATCGATGCGGCCGCGTCGTTCAGCGCCTTCTGCATCGTCACGAAATACGGGTTGTTCAGCTCCTGGAACGTCATGCCGATGCGCAGCGGCGCGGCGTGCGCGACGGCCGGCAGCATGGCCGCGACGGCAAGCGTGGCAAGGGCCGCGAGGCGGGCGCCGCGGCGCGGGGAGGAAGCGGGCGATGCGATGGGCGATGCGTGCGTCATGACGGTGTCTCCGGTTGTGTGTGCGGCTTTTTCGTGGGTAAGCGAGCCCCTCGCGACGCGAACGGCGCGATCGGCTGGGTAAAACGGCAAGGAAAGGTCGGGCGAGCGCCCTGCGATCATCCGGGCTGCGGTACGAGCCCGGGCGCGCCGGGCGTGACCACGCGCGGCGGCATCGGGTTGCCGGTGGGCGCCGCGTGCAGTGCGAGTTCACGGCTGCGCGCGTTCAGGCGCTGGAGCGCGCGAAACTCGGACGGCGCCATCCCCTTCACCGCGCGGAACTGGCGGTTGAAGTTGGACACGTTGTTGAAGCCGGCCTGGAAGCAGATGTCGGTGATGTTCGCGTCGTCGGCGAGCAGCATCTGGCATGCGGATTCGATGCGCAGGCGGTTCACGTACTGGACGAACGGCATGCCCGTATGACGGTGGAACGCGCGCGAGAACGCGCTGACGCTCTGCCCGGTCAGTTGCGCGAGCTCCGATTCGCGCAGCTCCGACGCGAGGTTCTTGCCGATGTACGACAGCGCGTGGCTGAGCCGCGTGGGCGTCACGTGCGCCTGGTCGTAGGCGGGGCTCGCGAGCAGCGTGCGTTCCGCCGCGCCGCACAGCCGCTCGAGGATCGTCATGAACAGCGCGATGCGGCGCATGCCATGCGCGCCCAGCAGTTCGTCGAACAGCGGCGCGATCGCCGCGCTCGTGTCGTCATCGAAGCCGACGCCGCGCCGCGCGTCGTCGAGCAGCGCCTGCGCATCGCGGCATTCGGGAAACGCGTCCATGCAGCGGCGCACGAACGACGGATCGAACTGGATCACCAGGTTGCGGCGCTCGACGGTTTCGCCTTCCGCCATGTCGCTGACCCAGTTGTGCGGCAGGTTCGGGCCGAGCAGCACGAGATGGCCCGGGCCGAACGAGCCGATATGGTCGCCGACGAAATACTTGCCGCGCGTCGCGACGATCAGGTGCAGTTCGAATTCGGGATGAAAATGCCAGCGGATCGTGCGATACGGATAGCCGTGCGACCAGACCTTGAACGACTCGTCGCGTCGCACTTCGACCACTTCCAGATCGGGGTGCATCATCCTGGCGTCTCCATTCCCATGTGTCGCTGGCCGGGCCGTTCTGCATCGCGACCGGTCGCATGGAAAGCAATGTAGGTCGATCGCGCGCGCGGCTCCACCAACTTTACGCCTGATTTTCGATACTTTTTTGCGGTTTGCGAGCGGAAACGACGCCGGACGGCAAAATTGTGCAGCGCGGAATGCGCGCCGGCCGGCGGCGGCAACGACCGGCCGCCGTGCGCATCCGGCATGGCGGCTCGACGCCGACGGCTACCGCGACGACGCAGCCGCGCTTTCCCGTGCGACGCGCACTTCGTAGGTCTTCAGGTGGTTGTAGGCGATGCGCAGCAGCGACAACGCATCCGCCGCCTGCGGGTCGCGGCGCGCGAGCAGGTCGCCGATCACGTGATCGGCTTCGACCCGCGCGCGGTTCTCGACGTCGCGCAGCATCGATGCGGTCAGCGGCGATGGCGTGAGCACCATCCGCTGCATCCGCTCGATCGCGGCCGGATCGGGCCGGTAACCGTTGTGCGCGGCGATCGCGCTGCATTCGTCGAGCATCGTCTCGAGCAGACGGCGGCCGTCCGGCGCGGCGAGAATGTCGCCAACCGAACCGCGAAACAGCGACGTGCTCGCCGCGAGCGTCGCGAGGAACACCCACTTGTCCCACATCCGTGCGGCGATGTCGTCGCTGAGCGTCGCATCGAAGCCCGCGCCGCCGAGCACGTCGGCCACCGCGCGCACACGCGCCGATTCGCCGCCGGCGAGTTCGCCGAACGACAGCCCGTGCGTATCGTTCAGGTGCACGATCCGCTGCTCGCGATCGAGCGTCGCCGCGATCACGCACAGGCCGCCCAGCACCTGCGCGGCGCCGAACCGGTCGCGCAGCACGTCGAGATGGCGCATCCCGTTGAGCATCGGCAGGATCAGCGTCGACGGCCCGACGAACGGCGCGAACGACGCGATCGCATCGTCGAGGCTGTAGGCCTTGCAGCTCAGCAGGACCAGGTCGAACGGCGCGGCCGCATCGCCCGCGCGCACCGTCTGCACGTTCGCGAGCGTCAGGTCGCCGCGCGGGCTGCGGATCAGGAGCCCGTCGCGCGCGAGCGCGGCCGCGCGGCCGTCGCGCACCAGGAACGTCACGTCGCGCCCCGCCCCCGCGAGCCGGCCGCCGAAGTATCCGCCGACCGCGCCGGCCCCCACCACCAGAATTCGCATCGTTGCCTCCTTTCAGGTTCGTTCGACGCCGCCGCCCCGCCCGACTATCCGGGCATGACACGCAACCGTCATCGCCCGACAGTATAGCGACGGAAAATATGTATATGCATAGATGACCGCACCGCGCTCGCTGGTATCGAGCGGCTGCCGTTTCTAAGGGATTTCCCGCCTACGGTCATGCGCGTGGCGTGCCGTCAAAGACTTATCCCGTCACGCCGTTCCGGCGCGCTTGTTCGACCGACCGACCTCACTACTCATGCGCACCCTTTCCCTGAACCAGAAACTCGCCTCGATGATCGTCATCCTGTGGCTCGGCCTGCTCGTGATCGCCGGCGTCGGCGCATGGCAGACGCGCGCGTCGATGATCACGGACCGCCGCGACCAGCTGGCGTCGCTCGTCGCGCAGGCCACGAGCGTGACCGACCACTACTACAAGCTGTCGCAACAGAACTCGTTGCCCGAAGCTGACGCGAAGCAGAAGGCGCTCGAGGTGATCGCCGCGATGCGCCACGGCACCGACGGCTACATCTCGGTCAACGACTCGAAGCCGGTGATCGTGATGCATCCGATCAAGACCGACCTCAACGGCAAGGACGTGTCGAATTTCGCGGATCCGAACGGCAAGCACCTGTTCGTCGAGATCGTGAAGGCCGGCAACGCGGAAGGCGGCAAGGGCTTCGTCGAGTATCTGTGGCCGAAGCCGGGCGCCGACAAGCCGCAGGACAAGACCAGCGCGGTGCAGCGCTTCGCACCGTGGGACTGGTATCTCGTGACCGGCATGTACATGGACGACGTGCGTTCGGCGGTGCTCGCGAGCGTGGGCCGCTGGCTCGCGATGACGGCCGTGCTCGGCGCGATCGCGACCGTCGTGATGGTGATGGTGCTGAAAAGCGTGCGCGCGAACCTCGGCGGCGAGCTCGAGGTCGCGCTCGACGCCGCGCAGCGTATCGCACAGGGCGACCTGACCGCGCGCGTGAACGTGAAACATGACGACCGCGGCAGCCTGCTGCATGCACTGCATACGATGCAGAGCGGGCTGATCGACATGGTGGCGCGCGTGCGGATGGGCACGGAGAACATCAACGTCGGCGCGAGCGAGATCGCGTCGGGCAACACCGACCTGTCACAGCGCACCGAGGAGCAGGCAGCCGCGCTCGTGCAGACCGCGTCGAGCATGGACCAGATGACCGCGAACGTGAAGCAGAACGCGGACAGCGCCGCCCAGGCCGCGACGCTCGCCGGCCAGGCCGCGCAGGTCGCGTCGCGCGGCAGCGAGGTGGTCGACAATGTCGTGCGCACGATGAACGAAATCACCGACCGCTCGCACAAGATCGGCGACATCATCGGCGTGATCGACGGGATCGCGTTCCAGACCAACATCCTCGCGCTGAACGCGGCCGTCGAGGCGGCGCGCGCCGGCGAACAGGGCCGCGGCTTCGCGGTGGTCGCCGCCGAGGTGCGCTCGCTCGCGCAACGCTCGGCGACGGCCGCGAAGGAGATCAAGTCGCTGATCGTGTCGTCGAACGAAACCGTCGAGCACGGCGCGACGCTCGTCACGCACGCGGGCGAGACGATGGCCGAGATCGTGCAGTCGGTGCGGCGCGTGAACGAAATCCTCGACGAGATCAGCCATGCGTCGCGCGAGCAGAGCGCGGGGATCGAGCAGGTCAACCGGGCGGTGGGCGAGATGGATCAGGTCACGCAGCAGAACGCGGCGCTCGTCGAGCAAGCCGCGGCCGCCGCGCATTCGCTGCGCGACCAGGCCGAAGCGCTGCGCGACGCGGTCACGCGATTCGCATTGCCGGCCTGACATCGATTCCATCGATTCCATCGATTCCGCCGATCCCGGCGGATTCCCCCTGACGGGCCGGCGCCGCGCGGTACCGGCCCTGCCCGGCCCGCGCTGCTCTCGCGCCTACCCCGCGCCGACCGGCTGGCTCACGCTCCCGGCGCCGCCGAACCCGAGCCCGGCCGCCCGCTGGACCAGCTCGATGTCGTTGGTCACGCCGAGTTTCTTCATCGCGCTGATCTTCTGCGCGCTGACCGTCTGCTTCCCCTTGTTCAGCCGCTGCGCGATCGTCTTGATCGGCACGCCGGCCAGATAGAGGCGAATCACCTCGATTTCGCGCGTCGACAGCTTCACCGGCGGCTGGTCGTGTTCGGCGAGCGCCTCGAGCGCGCGCCGGACGAGCGGCGACAGGTAGCGCCCGCCGCTGTAGCTCGAATGGATCGCGGTGACGATGTGGCCGACGTCGTCGAACTTGCTGACGAGGCTCGCGCCGCCTCGCGCGAGGATCGAGCGGAAGATCACCGGATTCTCGTTCCCGACCAGCGCGACGATGCCGACGTTCGGGCGCGAGCGGCGTAGCCAGTCGAACAGCGCGAGGCCGTCCATCTGCGCGTCCTGGCCGATCGCATAGTCGACCAGCACGATGTCGCAGTCGATGCGGCCGAGCGCGTCGACCAGTTCGCCCGGGGTCCGGGAGACGCCGACGAGATCGATCGCGCACGCATCGCCGGCAATGTGCTCCATGCCCGCGAGCGTCAGCGGCCAGTCGTACGCGAAAACAGTGCGAATACTGAATTTCCCCATGCGCAGTTTCCAGAAGGTTCGCCGGGCCGCGCGGCGCGGAATGCGTGCGCGGCCGGATCGGCGTTGAATGACGTTCGAGATATTTTTATCCCGAACGTTATTCTAGGAAGCGGCGCGCGGCCGGGATATCGGACGGTGTATAGATTGGCCTGCGGGAACGTAATACGAGTTTGATATTTGCGCCGGTCCGACCATTCGGCGGCTGCCTGAGTCGGCCGGATGGCCGACATTGCGGGCGGCGCGGGCCGCACGGACGGCCCGCGGGGTAAAATTGCGGCCTTTGCATGCCACTCCGGGCGACCGGCCGTGGGCAGCGCGCCGCTCCCGGCCGCGCGCCCCGCCCGTTCGCCGCGCTTCCTCCATGACCAAATCCGATCTGCAATCCGACGACACCACCATCCACCAGGACGGCCTCTGGCACGACAACGGCTGGACCGCCCGCATCATCAAGAACGAGGACGACGACGGCTGGGCCGTCGAGATGATCAAGGACGGCGAAGCCGAGCCCGCGCTGGTCGGCCCGTGGACGATGGGCCGCGACAAGAAGAACCCGAAGCCGATGGACGCGAACGCGTTCCGCACGCTGGTGAAGACCGCGACCGAGGTGCTGATGCGTCACGAGCAGCAGCGCCGCGCGATGCTGCACAAGGAAGTGACGGTCCAGGGCGACGACGGGCAGGATGTGTCGGTGACGCTCGACATCGTGCCGGACGAGTTCGAGCCGTATGCGCAACTGAAGGCGTTCGACCCGTACGGCGAGCTGCTGGCCGACGCGAAGGTGTCCGCCGGGTTCAAGCTCAACAAGGCCAGCGCCGCGCGCTGGGTCGAATCGGGCTTCGAACGGCCGGCCTGACGCCACGGGCCACGGGCCACGGGCTGGCGGGCTAGCGGGCGGGCTGGCGAGCCGGCGGGCGGGCCGGCGGCCGCGCGACGCCGCGCCGCGCCGCGCGGGCGTAACCGGCATCAGCCGTGCAGGCCGTGCGCGATCATCAGGCGGTACAGCGTCGCGCGCGAAATCCCGAGTTCCGCCGCGACGTCGGCGTGCTGGTGCCGATGCCGCAACAGCGTTTCCTCGATCGTCTGGCGCTCGGCCTGCCGGCGCGCCTCGGCGAGCGTCGGCGGCCGATGTGACGTGTACTGGCTCAGTTCGAGATCGACGGCCGAGATCAGCGGGCCGTTCGTCATCACGACCGCGAAGCGGATCCGGTTGATCAGTTCGCGCACGTTGCCCGGCCACGCATAGTTGTGGATCGCCTCGATCGCGCACGGCATGAAGCCGCGAATCCGGTGCGAGCCGTCGTCGCGATAGCGCCGCAGCACGTGGTCGGCGAGCAGCATGATGTCGCGGCCGCGCGCGCGCAGCGGCGGTTCGTCGATACGCAGCACGCACAGGCGGTAATACAGGTCCGCACGGAACCGCCCCGCCTGCATCGCGGCCTCCAGATCGACATGCGTCGCGGACACGATCCGCACGTCCACCGCAATCGACACGCGCCCGCCGAGCCGCTCGATCTTGCCCTCCTGCAGGAACCGCAGCAGGCTCGCCTGGCTCTCGAACGGCATGTCGCCGATTTCGTCGAGAAACAGCGTGCCGCCGTGCGCGGCCTCGATGCGGCCGATCTTGCGCTGGTGCGCGCCGGTGAACGCGCCGCGTTCATGGCCGAACAGCTCGGCCTGCAGCAGCGTCGGCGGGATGGCCGCGCAATTCACGGCGACGAACGGCGCGTCGGCGCGCGACGAATGCTGGTGGATCGCCGCCGCTGTCAACTCCTTGCCGGTCCCGGATTCGCCGGCGATGAACACGGCGGCCTCGGTGTTCGCGACCTTGCGGATCGTCGCGAACAGGCGGCGCATCGCGCCGCATGCGCCGATCATCGCACCGCCGGGCGGCGCGGCATCGACGGCCGGTTCGCTTTCCACCAGTTTCAGCATCCCGTACGCATGGCCGACGAGATAGCCGATCGTCGTGCAGGCCGTCGCATTGCACACATAGTCGAAGCAGCACTGGCGAATCATGCGCGCGACGGTAGCGTCGCGCAGCCGCTCGTCGTCGGCGAGCGCGACCCAGCCGATACGCGGATCGCGCAGCAGCGCCTCGAACGACGCGACGTCGGGGGGCGCGAAGTCGTCGAAATCGACGATGCCCGCGTGCAAGCGGTTCGCCTTGACGAGATTGAGTGCGTCCGCAACGGATTTCGCACGCCACACGTTCCAGCCGCGCGATGCGAGACAGGCGATGAGCGCCGCATCGGGATGCTGCGACAGATACACGAGCGGGCGCGACAGCACGGTATGGGGACGCCGGAACGCGACGAACGGCGGCATGCATGCGGCCCGTTCGCCCTCCTGCGGGCCTGACAGTGTGATCGGGCAGTAATGGTTCACGATGGCCTCGCCGCTTAGGGTTGTCTGGCGGAGCGCGGCGCGAATCGGTGCGTGGCAGGCCTTCCTGCCCGCGCGCCGCGCTGCCGGCGTGTCCGCTCGGGAAAGTTCGTTATCGGCAGAACACGACGCGCTGCGTGTAGATCTGCGGTTCGACGGCGGGTCGCGCGGCCTGGTTGAGGTCTTCGCGATAGGTGCGGTAGGTCCTGCCGTTGACCGTCACCTCCGTCGCGGACGCCGTCTCGATCGTGTTCAGCCCGTTGCGTTGCCAGTCGCTGACCTGCGCCGACGCGGACAGGTTCGATTCGCCCGCGATCTTCTGCGTGATCGCGCTGCTGTCGTTCCACGGCTGCGTCCGCATGTCCTCGGCGTGCTGCATCGCGCCGACCGTCTTGCCGGTCGGGACCGGCCCGCTTTGCGCTTCGAACGGCGCGCCGCGGCCGTACACCGGCGATTGCCACGACGGTGCGTGCCCTTCCTCCGGCATCATGTAAATCATCTGCGGGTCGCCGACCATCATCATCGGCACGCATCCGGTGTTGTCCGGGCGGCCGAGCGTCGTCAGCGCCTGCTGAACGCTCGCGGCGTTCGCGAGGTTCTGCTCGCTCAGGATGACAAACACCGCAGGATTCTGGAAAACCGACTGCGCGGCGGCTTGCGTGCCGTACAGCAGCAGAGCGATCAAAAAGATCCTCATGATTGAGGCCTCCTTGTACCCTCGTCAGGCAAAAAGAGGTGTTGGCCTCGGGGATGGGACCAACACCCGTCAAACTTGCGACGTGCGTCGCGCAGCGGACCCGGCGGCTCCCGTGCGCCCGGCATGCCGGTCGCGCGAGAGCCGGGCCCGCGTGCTTACGACGACGTGCTCGTCGAGATGATGGCCGGAGCCGGCATGGCCGGCGCGGCCTGCTGGTCGACCGTGGCCGGCGCCGGCTCCTTCGCCGTGTCGGAACCGGCCGGCATATCGGCGGACGACGCAGGCGCGACTGCGGATTCGACCGCGTCCGTCGCCTTCGCGTCGACCACCGGCGTGTCGGCAACGGCCGCCGCCGCCGCGGGCTGCGCGACCTCGGGCGCGGGCGCTTCGGCTGCCGCCTGCGCAGCCGGTTCGACAGCCTTCGCTTCGGCCGCGGGCGCTGCTGCGTCGACTACCTGCGGTGCGGCGTCGGTCGCGGCCGCCGGTGCCGCTTGCGCGGTGTCCGGCACCTTCGCGTCGGCGGCCGGCGCGGCCGCGGCTTGCGCGGTGGCGTCCGTTGCGGCCGGCGCGGGTTCCGGTGCCTTGTCGGCCACTGCCGGCGCGGGTTGTTCCGGCGCCTTGTCGGCGACGGCAGGCGCGGCAACGATGGCGGCGGCAGGCACCGCGCTCATCACGGCCGGTGCGACGGAAGGCGTGGCGCTCAGCGCCGGTGCTGCGGCAGCAACCGGTGCGACGGCAGGCGCGGCACTCACCGCCGGTGCGGCCGCGGCAACCGGTGCGACTGTGGGAACCGGCACGGCGGCAGGCACGATGGCAGCCGCTTGCGACGCCTTCACGGCAGCCGCTTGCATCGCGGCAGGCACCGCGCTGACGGCCGGCGCGGCGATCGACGGCGCGGGCACCGACACCGGTGCCGGCGCCGCCTGGACCGCGGTGGTCGCCACCGGGCGCGTCTGCGCGGGCGCCGGTGCAGCGCCATCGAGCGGCGGCAGGCCCATGCGGTTGCGCACGATCGGGTCGCGATACTTCACGTCGTCGGCCACGGTCGCTTCGACGGAAGGCGCCACGTTCGAGCGCGCGAGCGGCGCGGTCGTGCCCGGGCACAGGTGCCCGGTCGCTTCCACCGCGCGCCGGTTCGCATCGCTCTGGCAGAGCAGCGCGAGCGCGACGTCGGTCAGCCCCATCGCGCGGAATTCACGCGCATCGAGACGACGCACGCAAGCCTGGTCGACCAGGGTCGTGCCACCCGTCGCGCCGAAGCCCGGGAACGACACGCCGACGCTCACCGAGCCCATGCAGGTATCGGACAGCGTGGTCGTGAGGCCCGGCGCCTGGATCGCCGGGTTCGTCTTGATCGTCTGGGTACCCGAATAGTTGACGTTTTCCGCCGCCTGGGTGTTGTACGGGCTGGTGCCGGGCGTGCCGGCCGCGAGCGAGCTCGTGCTCTGCGGCGTCACGCTCGAGCCGCCACTCGTGGAAGACGGCATCGTCAGGTTGACCTGGACGCTCGAATTGCCGCTGCCCCGAATCCCGCTGCTGCTCGTGGCATTGCCGCCAGTCGTGGTGTTGGTGTTCATGCTCGCCCCGCCCCCGAGGCTGACTGCCGTCGACGATGTGGACGACTGCGCACTTGAAGTCGAGTCGGCTGTCTGCGCTTGGGCACCCATCGTGGCCATCGCGAACATCGCCGCGCATGCCACCTTGATCTTGTTGCTGTTCATTTCATTCTCCGGACGAGGTTTGACCTCCCACCCAGGCAACCGTGCTACTTCCCCTGAATTCCTTCAGATTTGCCTGCTTCCCCGAACTGCTTCCAGCCGCTACCCAGCTGGGACCACGAGCCGCCCGACATACCCGGCCATTGCGGCCCCCCTGGCGCACCGATGGCACTGCCCGACGAAAGCGCTTGTTGTTGTGACGGTTTGGTTGCCTGGTCAGGGTTGTTTGACGTCTGCAAATTCGATTGCACGTCGTCGGCAGCACGGTCAGCGCCATATGCCGTCAGAGACGCGAGCATCAGAGCGGCGGCAATCAGTTTCTGCTTCATGCCAACTCCTTACGGTGACAACAAGGCGATGAAAGAGACCAGCGTCGCTGGGAAACTGGTCCCCCCAGCACCCGAATCAAGGACTGCCGGCGGTCGCACCGGAGCTGCCCTGACTGCCGCCCGATGCGGACGGCGATCCGGCCGGACCGGTACCCCATACAGTCGACGTGTTGTAGTGGTTCGAGCCCGCAACCGTTCCCGACCAGCCACTGCCCGTCATCCCTGCGGCACCCGCGTTGGCAACGCCGCCGTCGTTCGCCCCGGTTGCCGTGTAGTGGTTCGCGCCCAGTACGATCGTGGCGGTCACCCCTCCCGACAGCGCATTGGCGTTCTCGCTCGTATTGCCGGTTCCACCGAACGAGCCTGCGGCACCGATACCGCCGCCTGCCGCGAACGCGCCCCCGTTCGAGCCCAAGCCGCTGGCCGTCGAAGTCGAGTCGTGATAGGCGGTTGCCGTGCCGGTGGATCCAGCGGGTGTCACGGTACTTCCCGCGTTTGCGCCCGCTACCGAAGTCGAGTTGCTCGTATAGCTGCCGGTGCCGACCAACACCGAACCCGAGACACCTGTTGCAACGGATTGCGTCTGGTTGAAGGTCGACGGTCCGGACGCCAGGACGGCCGACGACAGAACGGTGAGCGCTGTCGCTAAAAAGACGTTGGCTTTCATAGCAATTCCTTGCTGTGAGGAAGGTCGGTGGCGAGGGCGCCGGGCCCGCCCTCGCGGGACGAAACCCGGCATCCGTGCCACCACTCCATGACGACCGCTATGCGCCGCGGCTTAGTAGTGATACATCGTCCAGCCGGTCGAGCCGGCAGTCGCGCCGCTCGAGCCGCCGGCTTGTGCGCCGCCAAAGCCGAAACCGCTCACCGTCGACGTGTTGACGTGGTTCGTGTACGAGATCGAGCTGCTCGCACCGCCACCCGCCGTTGCACCGGCTGCGCCGAGTGCCGCGCCAGAGTCCATGGCCGTGAATGACCCGTTCCCGGCAACACCGGCCATCGTCTGGCCGCCGCTCGACGACATGCTGGACGAAACCGTGCCGCTCGCTGCAAACGCTGCACTCGAAACCACCATCACTGCTGCTGCAATCAGAAGCTTCTTCATGGTCGACTCCATAACGGCGTGGACGGAACAAGCAAGGAAAGCTGCACGCCTTCAACTTCCCTGCCTTGAGCAATCCTCATAAATAAGGATCACTATCTAATTACAAAGAATCGATTCTCGCGAATCCGACACCCGGTAATTTTTGGCCAGTCGAAGTTTAGGTTCGTATTTTTTAGTTTTCCGAACTTTTTTATAAACGTTTTCGATAAGGCTTATCGATTTTCAACTACCAGAAAACAAATTGCGTCACGCACCCGAAAACAGGAATTCACCGTTCCGGATTAGTCGCTTTCGAAACTCGCTCACGCGGCATGCCGGCACACGGCGTCCGCTTCAGCAATCGAAAATGCGTGAATAGTGTTATCCACCGAAAATGCAGTGCCATTGAAACCGTGCGCGTCATCGCGGCGATTACGGGCCTGCATGACAGTCAGATGGCATCGTTTCTCCCTGAGCTACCGATCGAATATCTTCCCGGCAATCCGGCCGACGGTCGTTTGAATTAGTCCAGCCGGCGCCGGTGTTTTTCCGGCGCGATCGAGACGGCCCTGCACGGTCGAAGATGAATCGGCGTCAAGCTGTCCGGCACGAACAGCCTGGTCCATCCGGGGGAACGGAGCGAAGATGAAGAGGGGCGCCGTTGTGGGCCGGTCGTCATGCGCAACGACAGGTTCGCCAGCGCGTGCAACGCGCGGAAGCCGGGAAACGGGCAGCGACGAACCCGCGAGGCTGGCACTGCATCGCGAGTCGTACTACACCCTGTCCGACTACCCCAAGGGTGCGCAAGGAATGCGCGAATCAAGCTGCTGCTTGTGGTCTTCATCACTGTTTCCCCGACTGCTTATTGACGAGTTGACCGCCCCCCATCTTCGATGCATCTGGTCGACCGCTCGCCGGTGTAACCCATATCGCAAGCGGCATGCCATGCGTGATTCCACCGATGGTTGCGCGTCGCATGCCGTCCGCTGCGCCAGGATCTGTCGCCGGGAATCGCATTTTTTGTTTCAGGAATGTATCGCGGTGACCGTCGGCAGCCTGCGCCGCTCGTTGAATGCCGCGCAGCAAGGCTGGAAAAGACGGACGAATGCGGCCCGCGGGGCCTCCTGCAGGGGGCGGCGAACGGGTGTTTCAACCTTGCGAAGCGCACCGTCGAACATTCCGGCCGAGGGGCGCTTCGGCCCCTGCAAACCGCCTGCCGCAGCCCGTTCGACCGCGTTCCCGTGCGCGAAAAATCATGAATCGAAGCGCGCGTCACACGGTTCGGCGGGGCCGTCGCGACGGACATCGGTACGGTTGCCGATGTGCGCACCCGCCACCGCGCAACGCGATTGATTCATCCATGAAAATACCGACGGGATCGAGCGTCGATCAACCATGCAAAACGCGTGGAAAAAACGGCTCGCACGCCGCCTGCATATCGGGGAAAAAAGACGCCACGCTTGGCGCACGAACCCCTCAACATGCTTTATCGAATTCGACTACCTGCATTCCATTCGCCTGCATTCAATGCCGATAACCATTTGATTTCATTGCCGGGATGGCGACACGCGATACGCGCGAGAAACATTTCCGAAGTGATATCGATCGCGAATCCCGTCACCGAAACATGTTCGTACCACGCTCGATCTACGCGGAAGGTTCGTCATTGCGCGATTTTTTTGCACGTTTCGACCGGTCGGCCCGCATCCGGGCGGCAGTTGCCGCATCCGTCCGCCCGCCTGCGGGATGCACGCGTGAAACGGAAGTTCGTGCGCGGCCCGCGAGGGAGTCGGGCTCGCCGCAATCGAAATGACCGGCGCCGCCGCTAGGTGCCGAGCAACTCCTTCTTGCGCAGGTGCACGACGTCTCGCATCGGCGGTGCGCCGAACAGCCGGCTGTATTCGCGGCTGAATTGCGACGCGCTTTCGTAGCCGACTGCCGCGGCCACCGAACCGACGTCGCCGCCCTGCCGCAGCAACAGCCGCCGCGCCTCGTGCAGCCGCAGCTGCTTCTGGTACTGCAGCGGGCTCAGCGTGGTCACGTGCTTGAAGTGATGGTGCAGCGACGACACGCTCATGTTGACCGCCTGCGCGAGCGTGTCGACGCGCATCGGCTCCGCGTAGTGATCGCGGATCCACTCGATCGCGCGCGCGATCCGGTGCGTCTGGCTGCCCGCGACGGCCATGTGCCGCAGCCGCGTGCCCTGCCCGCTCGTCATCAGCCGGTACAGCAGTTCCTTCTCGATCAGCGGCGCGACCACTGGAATATCAGCCGGAGTATCGAGCAGCCGCAGCAGCCGCAGCGCGGCATCGAGCAGCGGCGGCGTCAGCTCGGCGAGCGCGATGCCCTCGCCTTCGGGGCCCGCTTCGGGTTCCGGCAGCCGCATCTCGGCCGCGAGTTCGACGATGCGCTGCAGATCGAGCGTCAGCGACAGGCACAGGTACGGCGCATCCGGCGATGCCCGCGTGACGCGCGAGAGAACCGGCAAGTCGATCGACGTAATCAGGCAGTTCTGCGTGTCGTATTCGTAAGTCTGGCCGGCCACCATCACGCGCTTCGCGCCCTGCGCGGCGATCACGAGCGCGGCGCGCGACACGCCGCAGCCGAGATCGACCGGACGCGTATGCCGGTGCAGCATCAGCGCCGGCACGGCCGTCGAGTGGGAGCCGTCCGCCGGCGCGAAACGGCCGATCAGCGACGCCAGTTCGCGCCGCCCGGATTCGCGCGACGCCGCGATATCGGTCATGTCCATGACGGATTCCTCGCTTCATTTCCCTGAATCGCGGGAGCATAGCGAATCGCTTGCCGCCGTGCCGGGGATTTGCAGGATTGTTCAATAAATTTGCAGGATTGGGTAGACGTAAAAACCGACCGTTCGCGCACACTGCCACCTGATCCGGCGGATGCCGGGTTTTCCCCACGGAGACAAAAAATGCCCACCACGTTTGTCCTGAACGGCAAGAGCGTCACGCTCGACGCCGATCCGTCGATGCCCGTCCTCTGGGCGATCCGCGAGCACGCGGGGCTGACCGGCACGAAATTCGGCTGCGGCATGGCGCAGTGCGGCGCCTGCACGGTCCACCTGGAAGGCCAGGCCGTCCGCTCGTGCGTGCTGCCGCTCGCCGGCGTCGCGGGCAAGCACGTCACGACGATCGAAGGCGTGCAGAGCAAGCCCGCGCAGGCCGTGCAGGCCGCCTGGGTGAAGCTGCAGGTGCCGCAGTGCGGATATTGCCAGTCCGGCCAGATCATGTCGGCCACCGCGCTGCTCGAACAGAACCCGAAGCCGACCGACGCGGACATCGACGCCGCGATGAACGGCAACCTCTGCCGCTGTGCGACCTACGCCCGCATCCGGGCCGCGATCCACGATGCGGCCGCGACGCTGGGAGCCTGACCATGACGATCGAACTCGACAACCCCGATTCGGTGCGACCGTCGCGCCGCACGTTCCTGAAGGCCGCGGGCGCCGCGGCCGCCGTCAGCCTGACGATCGGCTTCGAATGGGCCGGCCTCGGCCGCCGCGCGCTCGCCGCGACGGCGCCCGCCGCCGACTTCGCGCCGAACGCATTCCTGCGCATCACGCCCGACGGCAAGGTCACCGTGATCGCCAAGCACGTCGAAATGGGCCAGGGCGCGTACACGGGCATCGCGACGATCGTCGCCGAGGAGCTCGACGCCGACTGGTCGAGCGTGCGCGTCGAAAGCGCGCCGGCCGATGCGAAGCGCTATGCGAACCTCGCGTTCGGCACGATGCAGGGCACGGGCGGCAGCTCGGCCATGTCGAACTCGTGGCAGCAGTTGCGCGAAGCGGGCGGCAAGGCGCGCGCCATGCTCGTGTCGGCCGCCGCGGCCCGCTGGAAGGTGCCGGCCGGCGAGCTGACCACCGCCAACGGCGTCGTCACGCATGCTAAGAGCGGCAAGACGGCCACGTACGGCGCGCTGGTCGCCGACGCGTCGAAACTGCCGGTACCCGACAAGGTCACGCTGAAGCAGCCGGCCGACTTCAAGCTGATCGGCCATCGCATTCCGCGCGTCGACGCGTCGGCCAAATCGAACGGCACCGCGCAATTCACGCTCGACACCACCTTCCCCGGCATGCGCGTCGCGCTGCTGCAGCGCCCGCCGCGTTTCGGCGCGACCGTCAAGTCGTTCGACGCGACGGCCGCGAAGGCCGTGCCGGGCGTGGTATCGGTCGTGCAGGTGCCGGGCGGTGTCGCGGTCGTCGCGACCGGCTTCTGGGCCGCGAAACAGGGCCGCGACGCGCTGAAGGTCAATTGGGACGAAGCGAACGCCGAGAAGCGCGGCTCGGACGAGATCATGCGCGAATACCGGCAGCTCGCCAGCAAGCCCGGCACGTCGGCGCGCAAGGACGGCGATGCCGACGCGGCGATCGCGGGCGCCGCGCGCAAGATCAGCGCGACCTACGAGTTCCCGTATCTCGCCCATGCGCCGATGGAGCCGCTCGATGCGGTCGTCAAGCTGACGGCGAACAGCTGCGAGATCTGGGCCGGCGACCAGTTCCAGACGGTCGACCAGGGCAATGCCGCCAAGGTCGCGGGCCTGAAGCCCGAGCAGGTGCGGATCCACACGCTGTACGCGGGCGGCAGCTTCGGCCGGCGCGCGAACGCGTGGTCGGACTACGTGGTCGAGGCCGTGTCGATCGCGAAGGCGCTCGGCGCGGACGGCAAGCCGGTCAAGCTGCAGTGGACGCGCGAGGACGACATCCAGGGCGGCTTCTATCGCCCGATGTACTTCCACAAGCTCGATGCGGGGCTGAGCGCCGACGGCAAGCTGGTCGGCTGGCGCCACCGGATCGTTGGCCAGTCGATCCTCGCCGGCACGCCGTTCGAGGCGTTCATGGTGAAGAACGGGATCGACGCGACGTCGGTCGAGGGCGCGGCGAACCTGCCGTACGCGGTGCCGAACGTGTCGGTCGAACTCACCACCACCAAGGTCGGCCTGCCCGTGCTGTGGTGGCGCGTGGTCGGCAGCTCGCACACCGCGTATGCGGTCGAGGCGTTCGTCGATGAAGCCGCACACGCGGCGGGCAAGGATCCGTACCTGTTCCGCCGCGACCTGCTCGCGAAGGAGCCGCGAATGCGCGCCGTGCTCGAGCTGGCCGCGCAGAAGGCCGGCTGGGATCCGGCGAAACCGCTGCCGAAGGGCCGCGGGCGCGGGATCGCGGTGGCCGAGGCGTTCAAGAGCTATGTCGCGCAGGTGGCCGAGGTGTCGGTGGACGCCGACGGCAAGGTGAAGGTCGAGCGCGTGGTGTGCGCGGTCGACTGCGGGATCGCGATCAACCCGGACATCGTCGCCGCGCAGATGGAAGGCGGCATCGGCTTCGGGCTCGGCGCGGCGCTGCACAGCGCGATCACGCTGAAGGACGGCCACGTCGAGCAGCGCAACTTCGACGGCTACCACGTGCTGCGGATGGCGGAGATGCCGAAGGTCGAGGTGCATATCGTGCCGTCGGCGGAGGCGCCGACCGGCGTCGGCGAGCCGGGTGTCGCGCCGATCGGGCCAGCGGTCGCCAACGCGATCTTCGCGGCGACCGGCAAGCGGCATTACGTGCTGCCGTTCGATTCGGGCGATAACGCGAAGGCTTGACGGGTAGGTGAAACGCCGGCCGTGTGACGGGAACGTCGCGCGGCCGGTTTTTTGTGCCGCGCTGCCGCCCGCCGCCCGCGACGCGATCGCCACGGATCGCTCATTCCTGTTCGACTTCCGGCCAAAGCTTCGGGAACAGAAATCGAAGTGCCGCAAGCAGCAACCCGAAGGAAAGCTCGCCGCGGTGCGAGTCGGGTTTGATGTAGGGTTGAATGTAGGGTTTGGAGTCGCCAGTCATGTCGACTTATATCCATGATTCATATGCGATTTCCATTTCATGGAGTCGGGTGGAATGTAGGGTTCCACGTCGGGTTTATTTGGCCGAACTTGGCGCAGGCCGAGACGGCACTGCGGCGACCTCGTCATCGGCTCGTCCCCACGTTACGCCGCCCGTAACGCCCGTAACGTTCCCGATCGATGCTACGTAACAATCCTTCAATGTTGCTCGGACCCTTCCGCAGCCCGCCGCGCGGCCCACGTTAAAAATTCTTTTAGATTCAACGCTGGCGGGCCGCCCGCCCCGCTCCCACCCTCCGTCGTTGCCCCACACACCCTCCCTGGCCCGGAAGTTGCGGTACATGACCCGCAAACACTCCTTTACGGACATGCGAGGGCCACCATGGATTGCAAATACCTGTACATCGACAACATAAAAATCAACTTCGTGCGCCGCACGATAGAAATCGACAACAAAATCGTCGACGTCACGCCGCGCGAATTCGATGTCGTCGAATTCCTGCTCGACAACATGAACAAGATCGTGCCGCGGCAGGCGATCCAGGAAGCGGTCTGGGGCCGCGAGCTCGGCGTGTCGTCGCGCACGCTCGACACCCATATCTCGCGCATCCGTTCAAAGCTGCAGCTCGATCACGACAAGAACCTGCGGATCATCCCGATCTATGCGGTCGGCTATCGGCTGGTGCTGTTCGGCGCGGCCATGACGCACGTCGAGCGCCACGACGCGGCGCCGATCCTGCGCGCCGCGCCGCAGTCGGCGCTGGCCGCCGACTACGCGTAACGCGTAGCGGCTCACCCGCGCGCCGCCATCGCGCGGCGCGCCGGCAAGGCTCCCGTTGCGCGCCGCGCGTGCGGCATGCAGCGCCTCGCGGCCCGGCACGCCTGCCGCACCTCGCCTCGATACGACACGACCGCCGCCTCCGGGCGGCGGCCGCATTTGCGCGGGCGACGCCGCGCGCGGCCACGCCGCCGCGCAACAGGCTTCGTAGCTCGCCGCCGCCCGCGCGGCCCCCGCACACATGCGACTACGGATTCCGGCGCGGCACACGGCCGGCGCCGTCCCTACAATCGACGCAGCAGCCGCGCGCCCCGGCGCCGCCGGCCACAACAACCCGTCGAACCAACGCCGAATCCGCCCTGATCCCGCCGTGCCTGCGCTGTCCCTGACGAATGCCGACGCCGGCGACGCCGCGAACCGGGCTCCGCCCGCCGCCGCCACCCCGGCCATCGCCGCGGTCGCGCTCGACGCGTCGCCCTATCTGCCGCGCGTGTCCGCCGCCGCCGCGCGCGGGCTGTCGCATGCGTACGGCGCGACGGCCGCGGTTCCGGTCATGCTCGGCGAACACGCCTACGAGGTGCGCTGGCGCGTCGACGCCGAACCGGCCGCCGACGCCCATGCGTACCGCTTCGTCATCGGCCCGGCCGCCGGCACGCTGTGGATCGATCCGGTCGCGGAAAACGAGTGGCTCGGCGACGCGGCCGACCCGGCCGTGCCGGCCGTGATCCGCGCGGCGCTGCTCGCCGACCTCGCCGCGCCGCTTGCCGCCGTGCTGCAGGCCGCGACGCGGCAGCGCGTGGAATTGCTGCCGCCGCCCGCGAGCGTGCCCGCGTGGCGCACCGCGCCGGCCGCGCTGCGCTTCGAGTTGCGTCGCGCCGACGGCGCGTGGCGCTGCCATGGCGCCCTGCTGTTCGATGCGCCGGACGCGCTTGCGGTGTTCTTCGCGACGCCGGCGGCCACGCGAGCCGATACGCGCGCCGCGTATGCGAGCCTGCCGGTGCCGCTGGTGTTCGAGATCGGCCGGACCGAGTTGACGATGGCCGAGCTGGCCGACGTCGTCGGCGGCGACATCATCGCGATCGAGCACTGGCGTGCGCACGAGCAGAACCTGCTGTGCGTCGCGCGGGTGCCGGCCGCGCCGGCGTGGGAGATCACCGGACGGCCGTCGGGCAACCGGCTGACCGTCGAACGAATCAGGGAGATGCCTTTGGAACCGACCCGCACCGACACCCCGTCCGCGGCCACACACGATGCGTCGACGGACGATGCGCCGCGCTCGCTCGACGGCCTCGCGGTCGACCTGCGTTTCGAGTTGCCGCCCACGTCGATCCCGCTCGGCGAACTCGGCGCGCTGCAGCCCGGCGCGGTGATCGAGCTGCAGCAAGGGATCAACCAGAGCGTGATCCATCTCGTCGCGAACGGGATGCTGATCGGCACCGGCCAGTTGATCGCGGTCGGCCAGAAGCTCGGCGTGCGCGTCGTCACGCTGACGCAGCCCGCGCCGCGCGAGCGCTGAACGATGGGCAACCTGCCGAATCCGGTCGCGCTGATCGCGGTGATCGCCGCGCTCGGCATCGCGCCGTTCGCGGCGCTGATGGTGACGAGCTATACGAAGCTCGTGGTCGTGCTCGGCCTGCTGCGCTCCGCACTCGGCATCCAGCAGGTACCGCCGAACCTCGTGCTGAACGGCATCGCGCTGATCCTGTCGCTGTTCATCATGGCGCCGGTCGGGATGTCGATCCGCGACGCGCTGCAGTCTCGCCACTTCGATGCAGCGGGGCAACTGTCGACCGCCGATATCGGCGTACTCGCCGATGCCGCGCTGCCGCCGATCAAGGATTTCCTGGTGTCGCATACGCGGCAGCGCGACCGCGAATTCTTCGTGCGCACCGCGACGTCGGTCTGGCCGAAGAATCGCGCGGACGGCATCAAGGACGACGACCTGCTCGTGCTGGTGCCGAGCTTCACGCTCGCCGAGCTGACCAAGGCGTTCCAGATCGGCTTCGTGATCTATATCGTGTTCATCGTCGTCGACCTGCTGGTCGCGAACATCCTGCTCGCGCTCGGGATGCAGATGATCTCGCCGACGACGATCTCGGTGCCGTTCAAGCTGCTGCTGTTCGTCGCGCTCGACGGCTGGTCGCTGCTCGTGCACGGGCTCGTGATGTCGTACCGCGTGGCGGGGGCGGGATGAACACGCGCGGCCCGCGCTCCGCCGTTGCGAGCCTGTGCGCGCTGGTCACGACGCTCACACTGGCGCTCGCATGGGCGGGCCTGCAGCCGCGCAACGCGCACGCGGCCGGTAGCGCCGCAGGCTTCGCGCAGCTCGCGCGCGCCTGCGCGCCGAACATCGACCCCGACACGCTCGCCGCGCTGGTGCGCACCGAGTCCGGTTTCAATCCGTATGCGATCGGCGTGGTCGGCGGCCATCTGACGCGTCAGCCCGCGTCGCTCGACGAGGCGCGTGCGACCGCGAGCGAGCTGGCCGCGCGCGGCTTCAGCTACAGCGTCGGCCTCGCGCAGGTGAACGAGCGCAATTTCGCGAAATACGGCCTCGACGACACGACGATGTTCGAGCCGTGCCGCAACCTGCGTGCGGGCGGCGCGATCCTGACCGAATGCTTCGCGCGTTCGTCGAACACCGGCCGCCCTGCGCAAGCCGCGTTGCGCGCGGCGCTGTCGTGCTACTACAGCGGCAACTTCACGACCGGTTTCTCGAGCGGCTATGTGAGCCGGGTCGTCGCGAGCGCGCAGCGCAATGCGCGCGAAGGCGGCGTCGAGCCGATTCCCGTGGTGCGCGACGTGCCGCCGCCGGCGCGGCAGCGACGCATGGACGCGGCCGCCACCACGCCGCCCGAACGCGCGCGCCGGCTTGCGTCGCCCGCGGCATCGGCCGACGCGCCGTCGTGCCATGCGCGCCCGGTCGTGATGATGTGCCGCGGGTTGTCGGCAAGCCAGGCGAGGCGGCTGTGCGTGCGGTGTCTCGATCAGTGAGCGGCGACACGACACCGGCGTGACACCCGCGTAACGCGCAGGACATGACGCGGCACGCCGCGTCATCGCGCATCATGTGGCGCGCTGGGCCTGAAGCCACGCCTGGAACATCAGCACGGTCCACAGCTGGTGCTGCCAGTTCATCCGGCCCGACTGGTGCTGCCGCCACAGCCGCTCGACCGCCTGCGCATCGAAGAAGCCCTCGTCGCGCAGCCGCGACGGCTGCAGCAGCGCGTCGGCCCAGTCGCGCAATGCGCCGCGCAGCCAATGATCGACGGGCGCGCAGAAACCCTGCTTCGGCCGGTCGATCAGCGACGACGGCACGTACTGGTCCAGCAGCCGGCGCAGCAGCGCCTTCGACTGCCCTTCCGGCAAGCGCACCGACGCGGGCACGCGCCACGCGAATTCGACGACGTGATGATCGAGGAACGGCATGCGCGTCTCGAGGCTCACCGCCATCGCCGCGCGGTCGACCTTCGCGAGAATGTCGGTCGGCAGGTACGTGAGCGTGTCGATCGCCATCGCCTGCTCGGCGAAGCTCAGGTGCGCGGGCCATGCGGAGACGGTATCGAGCGGCGTCGGCGGCTCCTGCCCGGCGAGCGCGATGCGCTCCGGATGATGCACCGACGACATCAGCAGCCGGTACAGCCCGATGCGGCTCTCGGCCGTCATCACATGGCCGAGCTTGTGCAGCCGGTCGCCGATGCGGGACGCCGATTCACGCGCTTCCACGCCGCTCCATGCGCCCTGCGCGACCGCCGCGAGCTGGTCCGCATGATCGGGGCGCAGCGCGTGCAGCGCGGCCGCGATCCGCGCGCGCACCGCCGCCGGCACGCGATGCAGCTTGCGCCACAGGCGCGGCGTCAGGAAGTAGCGCGTATAGCCGCCGAACAGCTCGTCGCCACCGTCGCCGGACAGGCTCACCTTCACGTGCCGGCGCGTCAGCTCCGACACGAGGAAGGTCGGGATCTGCGACGCATCGGCGAACGGCTCGTCGTAGATCGTCGGCAGTTTCGGCACGACGCCGAGTGCATGGTCGGCCGTCACGTAGAGCTCGGTATGCCGCGTGCCGAGATGGCGCGCGACCGCCTTCGCATAGCCGGCTTCGTCGTAGCCGGCCTCGTGAAAGCCGATCGTGAACGTGTCGACGGGTTTCGTCGACTGCGCCTGCATCAGCGCGATGATCGCCGACGAATCGACGCCGCCCGACAGGAACGCGCCGAGCGGCACGTCGGCTTCCATCTGCCGCGCGACGGCCTGACGCAGGATCGCGTCGAGCTGCCCGACGGCCTCGTCGGCATTGCCCTCGAACGGCCGCTCGCGGCCCGCCTCGATCGCCTGCTCGAGCGTCCAGTACGCGCGCGCGGGCGACGTGTCGCGCGCATGCTCGAACTGGATGAAGGTGCCCGGCGGCAGCTTGCTGATGCCGCGATAGATCGTATGCGGCGCGGGCACGCTCGACTGGCGCAGATACAGGCACAGCGCGTCGCGATCGATCGTGCCGTCGAAGCCCGGATAGCTGCGCAGCGCCTTCAACTCCGACGCGAACACCAGTGCGTCGCCGATCCGGCCGTAGTAGAGCGGCTTCTCGCCGATCCGGTCGCGCGCGAGCGTCAGCACCCGCGACGCGCGATTCCACAGCGCGAACGCGAACATGCCGGTCGCGCGCCGCAGCGTCGCCTCGACGCCCCACGCGACGATCGCCGCGATCAGCACCTCGCTGTCGGAGTGGCCGCGCCACGCCGGTGCGCGACCCGCGCGCTCGAGCTCCGCGCGCAACTCGCGATGGTTGTAGATTTCGCCGTTGAAGACCATGACGTAGCGGCCGCACGCGGATGCCATCGGCTGCCGGCCATGGACCGACAGATCGACGATCGCCAGCCGCCGGTGGCCGAGCGCGATACCGGCTTCCGGGTCGACCCAGAGGCCCTGCCCGTCCGGCCCGCGATGCGCGAGGCTCGTCGTCATTCGCGCGAGCGTGCCGCGCGCTGTCTCCTCATCGAAGGCGACGCTATTCAAAAAGCCGTCGATTCCGCACATTTGATTTGTCTGCCCCTGTTGACCTGTCCCATCAGCGGCGGCGCGACTTCGCGGCCCGCCGTCCCACTGACGGTCGAGCCATATTACGAAGAAATAAATCAGCAATAATTCATGGGTGAATGTCAGCCAAGCCCGGAAAAAAAACGGCGTCAAGCGCCGTGGGCGCGGCAGGCCGCCCGGGAAATAGGCCCGCATCGCGGCGAAGCGCGCCGGCCACACGCAGGCCAGCGTTCCGGCCCCGATACCTCGCCCCCGTCAGGCAGCGCCTGTCGCCCACTTCAGCAACTGCGCGACCTCGCGGAAATGCTGCTGCTGGATCGTGCCCTTTTCAGGCGTGCTCTCGTACAGCGCCTGCGCGAGGCCGGCGTTCGCGAGCGTCGGACGCAACGCGTCGCGCGCGAGCCGCACGATCCGTTCGGCCGCCTCGCCCTCGCCGCGCGCGAGCACCCACGGCAGCGTACCGATCCCGCCGTAGTAGAGCGCGACCGCGACGCTCGATGAATAGACGACCACCGACGCGAAGCCGATCCGGTCGGGCAGCGACGAGAACTGCGCTTCGCGCGCGAGCTGCCGGCGCTTCGCCTCGATATGCGGATCGCCTTCGTCTTCCTTGTGCTCGCGCCGCACTTCCTCGATCGACATCTTCATCTTCTGATTGAACTCGTGCCGCTGGTGCACGATGTCGATCAGCGCCATCACGATATAGATCAGCGCGGCCCAGCCGAACAGCAGCATCAGCAGCTTCACGATCAGCGCGAGAATCGACATCGGCCGCGTGAAGCCGGACTGCACCGACGGGTCGAGCGACTCGACGATCAGCCAGCCGAGCGTCGCGGCCAGCAGCACGGTCTTCAGCAGCATCTTCGCGAGGTTCACGAGGTTGCGCATCGACCACATGTTCTTCAGCCCCTCGGCCGGATTGAGTCGCGACAGCTGCGGCACGAGCCGGCTCCACGCCATCACGCCGCCCACCTGCACGAAGCCCGCGAGCAGGCCGGCCAGCAACCCAGCCGCGACGATCTGCGCGGACAGCATGGCCCAGTCGCGCGCGGCGCCGTCGACCAGCACCGCGAGCCGCGCGGACGGGTCGGCCGCGCCGGCCGCGTCGAACACGAGCCGGAACAGCGCCTGCAGCCGCGCGAACAGCGTGCCGAGCCCCACCGCGAGCGCGACGCATACGCCGACGAAGAACGCCGACGAGATCGTCTCCGCGCTCTTCGGCACATCGCCTTTCTGGCGCGCCTCGCGCAGGCGCTTCGCGGTCGGCTTCTGGTCCTTTTCGGCCATGGTCGCTCCGGCTCCGGCGGGCCGTCACGCGCCGCCGTGCGCGGCGAACAACGCACGCAGCAGCGCCATCAACCCGCTGTCGGGGCTGAGCAGCGCATGCAGCGACGCGTACACCACCGGCAGGAACAGCACCATCATCAGCACCGCGAGCGCGCTCTTCACCGGCTGCGCGAACACGAAGATGTTCAGCTGCGGCACCGCGCGCCCGACCAGGCCGATGCCGAGCTCGACGAGCACCAGCACGATGATCACCGGCGCGGCGAGCTTCACCATCCATTCGAAGATCGTGTCGGTCTGCCGCACGACGAAAGTCTGCAGCATCGACGAGAAATCCGGGCCGAGCGAGCCGATCGGCCACCACGCATACGACTGCGCGAACAGCTGCACGAGCACCTGCAGGCCGCCCGCCGTCACGAACAGCGCGATCGCGACGAAATTGAGGAATCCCGACGTCGGGCCGCCCTCATGGCCGCCCATCGGATCGAAGAACGCGGCGCTGCCGCTGCCGGTCTGGAAATCGATCAGGTAGCCGACGCCCTGGATCGCGAACAGCACCGCGCTGAACGCGCCCGCGAGCAGCATGCCGACCACCGCCTCCTTCGCGACGAGCAGGCACCACATCAGGAACGGCAGCGCGGCGACCTGCGCCGGGTCGATCACCGGTGCGACGAACGCGGCGATCACGACCGCGATCCCGTTGCGCACGAGGCCCGTGATGATCTGCTCGTTGAACACCGGCACGACGAACATGATCGGCAGCAGGCGCGGCATCACGTAGAGCAACGGGCGCAGCGTGCCGGCGATGTCGTTGAAGTTCGCCGCGTGGTCTAGCATCGACGCTCCGCGGCCGTGGGTGCGATGTCGTCGGCGGGGGCGGCCGAATCGACCGAGTCGGTTGCGTCGGCCGCGTCGGTTGCGTCTGCATCCGCATCCGCCGGTCGCGACCTCATCTGCGCATCGAACGCGGCGGCCATGTCCGGCTGCCCCGCTGCGTGGCCCTCCGCCTCGCCCGCCCACACGCCGGCCGTCGCGAAGCGCCGCACCGCGTGCGCATCCGCGACTTCGTCGGCGTCGCGCTCGACCCGCGCCGCGCGGGCCTGCAGCGCCTTCTCGCCGGCCTTGTCGAGCTTGTCCTCGGCGGCCTTCGCCTTGCGCGCGGCGCGCTGCAGGTCGGCGAGCGCCGCCTCGTGATCGCGATGCACGTGCGTGGCCTCGCTCACCGACGCGTTCGCGACGCCGATATGACGGTCGAACGTGCGCGTGTCGGCCGCCGCGTTCTGCAGCGCGCGCGCCTCGCGCACGTCGTCGGCGAGCCGGGTCTGGATCGCGGCCTTCGCGGCGACCTGCTGCGCGAGCTGCGCCTGCGCGGCGTCGAGCGCGCGACGGCTCTGCGCGGCGATGCCCTGCTGGCGCGCGGCCGCGACGCGCGCGATCTGGCTGCGCATCTCGCGCACGCGCTTCAGGCGTGCGAGTGTAGCGAGCACGAGGCGGTCGTCGGCTTCAGACATGGTCGTTCGCGAGTTTCGTCAGCTTCGCGAGCAGCGCGTCGAAGCGCACGTCCTCGTGCGACCCCTGCGCGCAGAACGCACCGATCGCATCGCGCGCGCGCAGCGCGAGATCGCCGAGCCGGTCGCTACCTTCGCGATACTCGCCGATCTGCACGAGCAGCTCGATTTCCTGATACTTCGCGATCAGCTCGCGCACGCGCGCGGCCGATTGCTGATGCGCGCGGCTCGCGACGAGCGGCATCACGCGCGACAGGCTCGCGAGCACGTCGATCGCCGGATAGCGGTTCGCGAGCGCGATCTTGCGCGACAGCACGATGTGGCCGTCGAGGATCGAGCGCACTTCCTCGGCGATCGGATCGGATTCCTCATCGCCTTCGACGAGCACCGTGTACAGCGCGGTGATCGAACCCGTCGCGCCCTGCCCCGCGCGTTCGAGCAGGCGCGGCAGCACGGCGAATGTCGACGGCGGAAAGCTGCGCCGGGTCGGCGGCTCGCCGCTCGCGAGGCCGACCTCGCGCTGCGCGCGCGCGAAGCGCGTGAGCGAGTCGACCAGCAGCAGCACGCGCTTGCCCGCATCGCGGAAATGCTCGGCGATCGCGGTCGCGACCAGCGCGGATTTCACGCGCTCCATCGCCGGACGATCGGACGTCGACACGACGACGATCGAGCGCGCGCGCACTTCGGGCGACAGGCTGTGCTCGATGAACTCGCGCACTTCGCGGCCGCGTTCGCCGACCAGCGCGATCACGTTCACGTCGGCCTGCGCGCCGCGCGCGATCATCCCGAGCAGCGTGCTCTTGCCGACACCCGACGGCGCGAAGATGCCGACACGCTGGCCGATGCCGAGCGTCATCAGGCCGTCGATCACGCGCACGCCGGTCGGAAACGGCGTGTCGATCATCTTGCGCGCGAGCGGATTGGGTGGGTCCTGCTGCGTCGATACCCACGCGGCGCCCGTCACCGGCCCGCGATCGTCGAGCGGCCGGCCGAGCCCGTCGAGCACGCGGCCGAACAGCGCTTCGCCGACCGGAAATACATGCTCGCGCCCCGACGGCACGACGGTCGTCTCCGGCGACAGGCCGGCCACGTCGCCGAGCGGCGTGAGCAAGGTGGTCTGCCGCGAGAAACCGACCACTTCGGCAAGCAGCGTCGGCTGGTTCGGCGTGCGCAGCTCGCAGATCTCGCCGAGCCGCGCGCGGATGCCCGTCGCGTTGAGGATTTGTCCGACCGCATGATTGACGCGGCCCTGCACCGACACCGGCGAGAAGAACGCGAGCCCCGCATCGAGGTCGCCGACGAGTCGGCCGCGATCGAACGGCACGGCATCGTCGTCGCCACCGTCACCGAATGGCTGCGGATCGTCGAGCGGCCCATTCATCGCGTCGTGCCCTTCAGTGCGTCGCGGCGGATCGCCTGGCGCAACGCGTCGATCTGCAGGTCGAGGCTCGCGTCGATGCGTCCGGACGGCGTCTCGACCGTGCACGCGTGACGTTCGAGCTGCGCATCCTCGACGATGCGGATCCGTTGCCGGTTCGACTGGCCGGCGAACGCGCGCTCGAGCGCGTCGCGCATCTCGTCCTGCCGGCCAGGCGCTACCCGCACGATCAGGAACGCTTCGTCGCGCACGAGCGGCGCGATCCGCGCGAGCGCGGCCTCGTACAGCTTCTGCGTGCCCATCTCGCCGACGATCGCGCGCACGGCCTTCACGACGATATCGGCCATCGAATCCTTCATCGACTCCATCGTGCGCGCGGCAGCCAGCGCCTGCGTATACGTCTGCGCCGCATGCTCGCGCTGGGCGCGACGCATCCCTTCGTCGTAGCCGGCCGCCTGGCGCTTGTCGAATTCGCGCTGCGCGTCGGCGACGATGCGCGCGGCCTCGTCGCGCGCGGTCGCGATCACCGCGGACGCATCGAGCAGCGCCGCGTATTCGCGCTCCTTGAGCACCTTGCGCTCCGACAGCAGCTGCAGGTTGTCGCTCGTGATCAGAAAAGCCAGTCCCATGACGCAAGCCTCTCGGGAATCAGAAACAGGAACAGCAATTCGCCGAACTGGTCGCGCTGCGCGCGGTTCAGCCAGTACGGCGCCTCGTCGTCGATCGCGCGGTTGAATTTCAGGCGCACGCGCCGCGCGACCGCGTCGCCCGTCACGCCGATGAAATCCGCGAGCAGCCGGCCGCCCCGCGCACGAATCACGACCGGCAACGCGGCCGGATCGGCACGCCACGGTTCGAGCGTTTCCGCGAGCGCGCCGAATTCCGGCGCGCGCTCGAGCGCGAGCTCCAGCGCATCGCCGCCGAGCTTCGCCGCGACCTCCGCGCGGATGCGCCGCACGGTCAGCGCATCGCGCAGCCAGCCGCGATGAAGCAGCAGGCCCGCATACGACGCGAGCTGCTCGAGCGCCGCACCGGGCAGCAGCGCGAGCCGCGCGCACGGATTGGCGACGTCGAAATCGTGGTGCCCGGCCACGCCGTTCGCGTCGAGCAGATGGCGTGCAAGCAGCTTGCGGCCGGCCGGGCCGAACGCGTCGGGCGAGCGATAGCGCGCGGGCCACTCGGCCGGCACGCGCGTCACGTGCAGATAGCGGTCGGGCCGCAGGTTGAATTCGCAGACGAGCGCGTGAAACGCCGTGCGCCGCCCGGCAGGCGGCGGCGCGATCGGGTGCAGCCACGGCGGCGACGCGGCGTCGGGCGTGACGCCCGGCGGCAGCGCATGGGGCTCGCTCATGCGCCGTCGCGCGCGCCATCCGGCGTGCGCAGGCTGCCGCCGCCCGACTGCGCGGACCCACCGCCGGCCCCGTTCGCGCCGCGCGGCGTGCCGACCAGCCCGGCCAGCCGCGCGCCGAACATCCCGCGCCGTGCGGCCGACAGCGCGATCACCGCGCAGGTCAGCAGGATCAGCGCGAACACCAGCCAGCCCAGCGGCGAGCGCAGCCGCAGGATGTCCGACACCGCGCTGCCGATACCGTCCACGCGCGTCGCGCGCGCGGCGGCCGGCTGCAGGAACAGCGACACGTTGTCGTACTGCAGCCCCTCGATGCTGTGCGCGACGAGATCCTTGACCATCGGCGCCATCGCGCGCAGGTCCACGCCGGGCCGGTAGCGGATGTACACGGCCGCCGACGACGGCTTGATCTTGTCCGCGAGCGGATCGTTTTCCGGAATCACGACCTGCACGCGTGCGACCACCACACCCTCGATGTCCTGCAGCGTGCGCGACAGGTCCTGGGACACGCCGTACAGGTAGCGCACGCGCTCCTCGGCCGGCGTCGAGACGAGCCCCTGCTTCTGGAACAGCTCGCCGAGGCTCGCATAGCTCGGCTTCGGCAGCCCGTTCGCCTGCAGCACGGTCAGCGCCGACTGCATGTCGCCGTCGGCGACGCTCACGAGCCACGCATTGCGATCCGACGTGTCACGCGCGTCGTTGTCCTTCGACGCGCTGATGCCCGCGTCGCCGAGCACGGCGACCATCTGGTTCGCGTCGCGCTCCGACAGGCCGGAGTAAAGCTCCTTCTGGCAGCCGGCCAGCAGCGCGAGCAGCCCCGCGAGCAGCGCACGCGCCGCCCGGCTGCGCCACGCATGCACGCGCGGCGTCGAATCGATCGTCGTCATCGTTTGTCCACTCAGGGCGCGCGGCCCGTTTCAGGCACACGCACCTCAGGGTCGTCCCATGCCTCGCGCCCGGCCCGTCCGGCGGCCGGCGCAAGCCCGTCACGAGCAGGAACGGATCCCGGTCACTCCTGCGTCTTCAGCACCGTGTGCGTGAAGCCGTTCGCCGCCTGCGCGACCGACAGGCTCAACTGGTATTCGGAAATCGTGGTGGTCGCCGTCCACTGGAAATCCATCGCCTGCACCATCGTCATCAGCGGATCGCGGCGGTTGTCCGCCATCGACGTCAGCATCTCGGTGCGATGCTTGTCGATGTTCGCGTACCGCGTGTCGAGATCGTTGCCGTACGTGCGCAACCGCTCGACGAGCGACGAATGGTTCGCCTGCGCGGGCGTCGCGGGCGTCATCTGCACCGCCGGCGCCGCATCGGCCGGCACGCGCGACATCGCGACGCCCGATGCCGACGGCGACGCCGCGGCCGCACCCGGCTGCATCAACGCATCGAACTGGCGCACCTGCGCCGGATCGGACGCCGTGCCCGCCTGCTGCACGGCCCCCGCGAGCGCGGCCGCGCCCGGCGGCGCCGCGCCTACGCCTGTTACCGACATGATCGTGTCCTCCTTGAATAAGCCGGCCGGCACACGCATACGCCCCACCGGGCGCCCGTCATGGGCGGCCCCGGCATGTGGCGTCGCGCGGCACGGCCGGCGACCGGCGTCATGCGCGGCCGGCGGAACTCAGGTGTTGCGCAACCTGGGCGTTCGCCGTCCCTTCCTGCGCGGTTACTGCATTGCTGGTTTCGAACGTCGCGGTCGACTGCTGGACCTGAAAGTTGATCTTCGTCAGTTCGAGCTGCGTCTTGGTCAGATCGTCCGCCTGCTGCTGGACTTGTTGCGTGTTGTCTGCACCACCCGTACTACCGGCTGCTGAGGCACCCATGATTCGCTCCTTTACGTGAAGAACATCACCCACTTTCCGGCGGTGGCCCCATGCCCCCGCCGGCACCGTGACGCGCCGCTCGTCCGCGGCGTGTCGCGTCCTGCGCGCACCGCGCGATACGCGATGCGCCTGTCATTCCGTCGCGGCGCTAGCGCGCCGCCCCCTTCGATGCGCCGGCGGCCGCGACTGCCGCAACGGACGCGACTGCCGGCGCATCCGGCAACAGCGTCGGCCCCGGCACCGGCTGCGCGACCCCGGCCGCCGCACCGCTCGCGAGCGGCGGCACGGGCGGCGCCGGCGCCTGCCCGGGCGCGCTCGCGGACGAACCGCCGAGCGGCATCGTGATGCGCTGGCCGTTGCGTTCGAACACGACTTCGTCCGGGCCAATCGACACGACCGTCGACCCTTCTTTCAGCCGAGCACCTTCGAAGTAGCGGCTTCCGTCGACGGTCTCGATATAACGCTGGTCGCCGTCGCCCGCGAAGACCGTCGTGATCTCCGGAATCCCCGCGACACCGCCGAGCGTCGTCGCGGTGCGCGGCGCGGCGGCATCGGCGTCGCGCACGTGGTCGACGACCTCGAGCGCCGGGCGCGCGTCCTTCATGTAGTTGCGGATGCGCGGCTCGATCTGCGCGCGCTCGGCCGCCCCCGTCAATTCGATCCGGCCGCGGCCGAGATAGGTGACCGTCAGCGCCGTGTCGCTGAAATATGTCTGCGCGGTCGCGACGAGATCGCTCACGACGTAGATGTTGCCGAGCGCCGCGTTGTCGATGCCCGCGACGATCTGCGCGACACGCTCGCGCGCGGCCGGATCGCTCACGTAGCCCGACACGATCACGCCGTCGTCGCGCGGCGCGACGGCGAGTTCCGGATACGCATGCAGCTGCTGCTGCAGCCGGTGCGTGCGCGCGAGCACCGATTCGTGCTGCCACGGCAGGCGCCCCGACCACGCGACGAAGCCGTAGCCGAGCGCGCCGAGCAGCACGCCGAGCCACAGCGCGACGAGCGCGATCACGAGCCGCCGGCTGCCGAGACGACGCAGCCCGCCGGTGAGCCAGCCGAGCCACGCGGCCTCGCGCGCGGCGTCCGGCGCATCGGCCTCGTCGGGCACCGCGACGCTCGCCTGCGCATGACGCGCGATGCCGAGCTTGATGGAACCGACCGTCACGACGTCCTGCGGCGTCATCGAGCGGCGGCCCGTGCCGAGCGGCTCGTCGTTGAACAGCACTGGCGCGCCGCCGTCGCCGCCGTGGTTCTGCACGGTCACCGCGAGCGCGCCGACCTGCAGGCACACCTGTTTCGCGCCGATCTCGCGATCGGGCAGGATCACTTCGCAATCGGCCGCGGTGCCGACCCAGTTCGCGCCGCGCGCGAGCGACATCGTGCGGCCGTACATCGGCCCGCTGAGAAAGCACAGGTTCCACGGCGACGCGAGTGAGGCCGCCCCGGCCGCCGCGCCGCCGGGCACTGTGCCGTCGCCATGCGGCTCAATGATGGTCGTCGACATGGGTGGACGCTCCTGCGGTCGTCGCCACGGGCCGCGACGCCGAATCCGACGACGGCGGCGGCAGCGCGGGCGGGCCGAACTTCGTGCCGGGCAGCGGCGCGGGCGTCAGCGGCACCGCGATGTCGTTGTCCGGCGGGCGATACATCGACGCGCCGTTCGGATCGGCCGGCCCGCCCGCGCCCGGGTTCACGGGCGCGCCATCCGGCGCGTACATCGACGCGGTCGTCACCACCCGCGGCGTCAGCAGATAGAACCGCTCCATGTGATTGCCCGACTTGTCGGTGTACTTGAACAGGTTGCCGATCAGCGGAATGTCCGACAGCCACGGCACGCCGCTCTTGTTCAGCCGCACCTCGTCGTCGTTGAAGCCCGCGATCAGCAGGCTCTTGCCTTCGTCGATCATCGTCTTGGTGACGATGTTGCGCTGCTGGATCACCGGCACGTTCGACACCGCCTGCCCCGGCACGATGTTGCCGTCCTGGATGTCGATCGACATCATCACGCTCTGCGGATTACCCGACACGGCCGCCGCATTGCGGATCGCCTCGTCGACGATCATCGGCGTCACCTTGATGCTGGTGCCGGTCGTCACGCTGTACAGCGACGAATCCTGGTAGCCCTGCACCTGCACGTAGAACTGCGTGAGGTTCTCGAGAATCGCCTCGGTGTTGTCGAGCGCGAGCACCTTCGGCTTCGAGCGCAGCTGCGCCTGCCCTTTCTGGGCGAGCGCATTCACGCGCGTGAGCAGGTAGTTACGCAGCGAGCCGCCGATCGATGCGGTGAGCGCGATGCCGGTCGGCAGGAAGGTGCCGGTCTGCCCGGTTTCGGAGGTGCCGATGCCGAACGTCAGCGGCGGATTGCCGGCGCCGTTGTACTGCGTGTTGCCGTTCAGCGGGTTCTGGCCGTTGCCGATCTGCACGTCGCCATGCGTCGTGTGCAGGCGCCAGTCGATCCCGAGGCTGTCGAGCGAATCCTCGTTGATGTCGATGATCGTCACGTTGATCTCGACGATGCGCGGCCGCTCGTCGAGCTGGTTGATCAGCGACTGGTAGCGGTACATGTTCTCCGGCAGGTCGCGCACGATCACCGCGTTGATCGCCGGATCGGCGACGATCTGCGGCAGCGTGTCGCCGCCGCCGGCGTTCGAGAACGGCGAGAAGCCGCCGGCCGCGCTGTCGGCGCCGCCATAGCTGCCCTGGCGCGAGCCGCCGGAAATGTCCGGAAAGTCGAGCCGCGGCACCGCGATCGTCAGCCCCGAGCCGAGCTTCACCTGGCGCGCGGCCTGCCCGAGCGGCGTGCTCGACGGCGGCTCGTTCGTGCCGCCGCCTTTGCCGAACAGCCGGCGCAGGATCGTCGCGACGCCCGGCACCGTCACTTCCTTGCCCGAGCGGTTGATCGTGAAATCGGACGCCCAGCCGTACCTGAGCCGGAACGCGCGGATGTCCGCATGCGCGCCGTTCGCCGACGGATCGCCGACCGAGCCGACCGCCTGGCGCACGAGTTCGACATAGCGGCGCGGGCCGGCCACGTACACGCTGTTCGCGCGGTCGTTGATCACGAGCGTGTAGCGCTTGTCGGGAATCTGCATCGCCTGCAGCGAGCGGCCGATCTCGCCGGCCGCGTTCGGCGGGATCGGAATCATCTGCGTCTGCGACTGGTCGGCCGGATCGACGTACAGGAACGAGCCGTCGTAGTACCACGTGAGCCCGTAGGTCGAGCAGATCGTATCGAGCGTCTGCTGCGGGGTGCCCGAGAAGCGGCCGCTGATCACGCCGTCCACCTTCGGATCGACCACGGCCGTCACGCCCTGCGACGACGCGAGCTCGCGAATGAAGTCGCCGATCTTCTTGCCGTTCGCGACGATCGTGAACGGCTTGTTGCGCCAGCGCAGGTCGGCCGCGCGCGCCGGCTGCGCGATCGTCACGCACAGCGACGCCGTGAGCAGCGCGGTCGCGCACATGGCGAGCGCAACCCGTTGCAGGCGGCGCGGTTGAAACCGGATCGGGGCGACGCGTTGACGCATCAAAGCACTCCTGTGGAAGAAACAAACATGCGTTCCAGCGCCTGCTGCGCGAAGCGCAGCACCTCGCTGCCGAGCCAGCCCGACAGCAGCACGAGCGCGACCATCACGGCGATCAGCCGCACCGCGATGCCGATGTTGGCGTCCTGCACCTGCGTGACCGCCTGCAGGATCGCGACGACGAGGCCGGTGACGGTCGCGATCAGCACGATCGGCAGCGACAGCAGCAGCACCAGCATCAGCGCCTGCCGGGTCAGGTCGAGGATCGTCGAGCTCGTCATTGCACGACTCCCGGCACGCGCACGCCGGCGCCCGCGCCGAGCGTGCCGTCGTCGGGCGGGTTCTTCACCCAGCCGACCGTATGGAGCTGCACGTCCTCCTCGACCTCCTGGTACGACAGCACCGCGAGCTCGGGCAGCACCGGCTGCAAGATCGTCTTCACGTAGCGGCGCGCGCCGAGCGCGACCATCACCGCGAGCCGCGGCGCACCTTGCGGATTGCCGTGGCCGCCGGCGCCGGCCGCTTGCGCGGCCTGCACGATCGCGCGCACCTGCTCGCCGATGTCCTGCTTGATCGCGCTCGACAGCGCGAGGAAATTGCCCTGCTTCGTCCGCATCACCGCACTCTCGATCCGCTCCTGCAGGTTCTGCTCGAACAGCACGACGCGCAGCTGGCGCGCCGCGCCCGCATGGCGATCGGTGATCATCCGGCGCAGGTCGACGCGCACCAGCTCGACCAGCGCGATCACGTCGTCCGGCTCGTTCGGCGCCCACGTGATCAGGCTCTCGAAGATCACGCGCAGGTTGCGGATCGGCACCTGTTCGGCGAGCAGCCGGCGCAGCACCTCGGTCACGCGCTGTAGCGGCACGAGCCGCGTCAGTTCGCCGACCAGTTCGGGGTGCTCGCGGCGCACCAGGTGCACGAGCGCCTGCGTCTCCTGGATGCCGAGCAGCTCGTCCGCGTGCTGGCGCACGATCTGCTCGACGTGCGCGGCGAGCGCGACTTCGCTCGTCAGCCACTTGCCGTCCGGCGCCGGGCCGTCGGGCTTGATCCACAGCGCGGTCGCGAACGGGCCGAATGCCTCGGCCGGCTGGCGTTCCGCGCGCTCCGGCAGCGGCGCGACACCGTCCCACAGCAGCCAGCCCGGCTTCAGCGCGCCATGGGCGGCGAGCACGTCCTGCAGATAGATCCGGTAGGTGCCGGCCGCCGCGCCCTCGTCGTCGTTCAGCGTGATGCGCGGAAACACCGTGCCGATATCCGCGTCGACGCGCGCCTTCGCGCTCGACAGCGCGGTCTGCAGTTGCGCGAGATTCAGCGTCGTGCGCAGGTCGTCCGACAGCGACACCGCGATCAGCGACGTGACGCCCGCCGCGTGCGACACCTTCGCGGGCTGGCCGTCGTCGGTCGCGCCGATGCGGCCGGCGATATGAATCAGGTTGAAGCTCGGCGCGGTCGTCTTGCGCTTCAGTTGCGTGACGGCGAACGTGCCGAGGCCGAGCGCGATCAGCGCGAACGACCATTTCGGGAAACCGGGTACGACGAGAAAGCCTGCGAGCACGAGCGCCGCGATCAGCAGCGCACGCGGATGCGCGCCGAGCTGCTCGCCCAGCTGTTCGCCGAGCTGGCGCTGCCGCGTGTCGCGCGTCGCGACGCGCGTCGTCACGATGCCGGCCGCGATCGACACCAGCAGCGACGGGATCTGCGACGCCATCCCGTCGCCGACCGTCAGGATCGCGTAGCGCTGCAGCGCCTCGCCGATATCCATGCCGTGCATCAGCGTGCCGACCGCGATCCCCGCGACGATGTTGATGAACGCGATCACGAGGCCGGCGATCGCGTCGCCCTTCACGAACTTCATCGCGCCGTCCATCGCGCCGTGCATCTGCGATTCCTGCTCGAGCCTCTCGCGGCGCTCGCGCGCTTCGTCGGCGCTGATGATGCCCGCGCGCAGGTCGGCGTCGATGCTCATCTGCTTGCCCGGCATCGCGTCGAGCGAGAAGCGCGCGCCGACTTCGGCGACCCGTTCGGAGCCCTTTGCAATCACGATGAACTGCACGACGGCGATCACGAGGAACACCACGCCGCCCACCACGACGTTGTTGCCGACCACGAGGCGCCCGAACGCGTCGATCACGTGGCCCGCGTTCGCGTGCAGCAGGATCAGCTTGCACGACGCGATGTTCAGCGCGAGCCGGAACAGCGTGGTGAACAGCAGCAGCGCGGGAAACGACGAAAAGCTGACCGCCGACGGCACGTAGGTCGACACCGTCAGCAGCACGACGCTCGCCGCGAGGTTCAGCGAGATCATCCCGTCGAGCGCGGCCTGCGGCAGCGGCAGGATGAACAGCGCGACCACCGACACGATGAACCCGGCGAGAAACAGGTCGGCGCGCGGCGACGCCCCGAGGCGCCGCCCGGACACGCTGCGGCCGGCGGAAAAGATCCGCTGCCAGTCGCGAGGGAGCGCCTTCGGTTCTGCCATCGTGCCGTCGTCCTGTCGTTGTCGCCGGCGGGCGCGGGCCGTCATGCCCCGCGTCGCTCGGACCGTTGAATGGGACGAGTGTAGCGACGGGAAACCGCGTGAAAAGGGACGCGCCTCGTAGCGTCGCGGCGGTTTTCCGGCGACGATCGGATCGGACTACGAAACCCGGCGGCGCGTGCGCGTGCCCATCGCCGGAACCGCTTCCATCGCGCGGCGGGCGCCGCGCGGGCGGAAAGGGTCAGGACTCCAGGCGGCGCGCGGCGAGGTACGCGAGCTGCGCGCGGTTCTGGACGTTGAAGAGTTTTTCCAGCGAACGGATATGGTGACCGACCTTGTGCAGCGACGTGCGCAAGGCGCTGGCGATCTCCTGGTCGGACAGCCCGTGCACGAGGCGCTCGAGCACCTGCTGCTGCTCGTCGCCGAGCGCGAAGCCGCGCATGCGCGCGATGCGCGCCTCGAGAAACGGCAGCGCGATGCGATGCACGGCGAGACTCACCGACAGCGCGCCGCCGATCACGCGATCGTCGATCCACTCGGTGCCGTGGGCTTCCGACGTCACGTTCACCGCGACGCGCAGGTCGAGCCGCGGCGCCGACAGGCTGAAGATCACGCCGCTGTTCATTGCATGCGCACGCAAATGACCGGCCAGCGCGAGCACCTTGCGATCGCCGCTGCCCTGCGCGGCCGACTCGATCTCGTCGAGCCGCCACGCGACCGGAAAGCCGCTCTGCCGCACCTGCGCGAAACGCGGGTCGCTCTCGTAGAGCATGCCGTCGATATACGGCTGCATGAACGTCGCGGGCGCGAGGTCGCGCAGCAGATGCGCGCACAGAATGCGCCGCCCGATCATCTCGTATGCGCCGTAACCGAGCGTGCTGAAACCGATTTGCCGCAATCGCGCATGGCATTGGGCGAAATCGACGAGACTCAGGTCGGACTTACCGGGCGCGATTTGAATGCCGGTAAAAACGTCACGCTCGAATGCATGAATTTCTTTCGAATAAGCGGCGGCGGCCGCGATATCGGCTTGCGAAAACCACTCGACGCGTGGCGCGTCGTCAGCATATGTCATGAGCAGCCCACCCTTTCCCAATATGTGAACTTGCCCCGTCATCACCTGGTCTTTTCTTTATGATTTTCTGGTCATCTCTATACCGGTGCGGATATGAACCTTTCGCCCGCATTAGTATTACGGCATATTACGCGCACACTGGCATTTTTGTACAATGCCCCCGCGTTTCGTCTGGATGACGATCGGCGCATATCATAAAGATGCTCGATCGCACCGTCGCGAGCGCCGTGCACGACACGGCTGCCGCCACGCGATGCGCGTCGATTCCGAGGGATGGCTCATGTCCGATATTGCATTGCAAGAAGAAGCGGTCGCCCCAACGTTGTCCCGTTCGCCCCGGCGGACGGTCGCCTGCGCCGACGCGTCGAGAGAGCGCCCGGTGCAGGTCGTCTGGTGCGATGACTTGAAGCGCGGCGACATCACGCAGCCGCACGCGCCGAAGCTCGGCGTCGCCGATACGCTCGCGAACGCGCAGAGCACGGCGGAACGCAACCGGATCGTCGCAAGCCTGCTGCACCTGACGGGCTTCTCGACGTTCGCGTACTTCGCGCTCGAATTCTCACGCGAGCGCGTCGAAAGTCTCTACCTGCACGAGGCGTTCACGCCGACCACCTACCGTGGCGACTACGTGCGGCACAACCATCACGACATCGATCCGCGCACGCTCGACGCGCGCGTGTGCAACATGCCGATCGTGTGGGACCTGCAGCAGCTGCGCCGCGAACACCGCGAGCGCGACGACGGCCCGTGCGTGACGCCGGCCGCGCTCGACGGTTTCCTGCAGACGATGCAGGAGGACGGGATGTGCAGCGGCATCATGTATTCGATGGCCGTGCCCGGTACGCGGCTGCACGCGTTCATGAGCTTCACCGCACCGCGCCGCACGCGCGAGTGGATCACGCCGGCGACGATCGAGCAGGCGTTGTCGATCGGGCTGTCGGTGCACAAGTTTGCGTCGCCGCAACTGATCGCGACGTCGCGCGAGCGCGCGGTCAACGGGCTCACGCCGTTCGAGCAGGAACTGCTGCTGGGTATCGCGGAAGGCGCATCCGACAAAGAGATCGGCCGGCGCCTCGACACCAGCGCGCATAACGTCGACTATCACCTGCGCAAGCTGCGCAAGCGCTTCGGCGTCGCGAACCGGATCCAGCTCACGTACCTGACGTCGAAACTCGAGCTGATCTGACTGGCGTATACGCACATGCCGGCCTCGCCGGCCGGCATGTGCGGAACTCATCGCGAGAATGACGCGCGCCGTTACTTCATCAGCGTCATCTGCACGACCTTGACGATCACGAGACCGACCGCGACCACCAGATAGCCGCGCAGCACGGCCATCCACACACGCGTCGCGACCGTCATCTTCTGCGGCTCGAGCGAGTCGAGCGGCGGCATGCGCCACGTGTCGCGCGCCGCACGATCGATGCCCGGCTCGACGACGCGCTTGTTGCGGCGGATCAGCACCGTCGCGAGATAACCGGTGATCGCGAGCACCGTGCCGCCGACCAGCACGTCGACGATCGCTTCGCCGCTGATGTCCGGATACATCACCGACGCGGTCAGGATGATCGACAGCAGCACGAGCACCCAGATCACCGCGCCCGTAAACACGTTGAGCTTCGTCGAGTTGACCCACGGGCCGAGCACCTGGCGATCGTTGCAGAGCACGAGCAGGAACACCGTCGCGCTCGGCAGCAGCACGCCCGCGAGCGTCTGCACCGCTTCGGTCAACAGGCCGAGCGGGCTGCCCGGAATCAGCACGAGCGCGGCAGCGGCCGCGACGATCCCGAAGTAGACGAGATAGAAGCCCTTCGCGTCGGACACGCCGCGATGCAGCGAATGGCGGATCTTGAACACGTCGCCGATCGCATACGCGGTCGACAGCGACACCGCCGCCGCGCCGATGATGCACGCGTCGAGCAGCGCGACCGCGAACAACGTCGCGCCCGTGCGGCCCGCATACTTCTCGAGGCCCGCGATCACGCCGCCCGCGTCGGTGAAGTTGCCCGCTTCCGGATGACCGCCGAACAGCGCGGCGCTGAAGCCGATCATCGCGACCGCACCGATCAACACGAACGCGATGCCGATCCACAGGTCGACCTTCTCGTACTTCATGAAGCGCGGCGTGATGCGCTTGTCGATCACGTAGCTCTGCTGGAAGAACAGCTGCCACGGCGCGACCGTCGTGCCGACGATGCCGATCACGAGCAGCATCACGTCGGACAGCTTCGCGTGCGCGGGCCAGTTCGGCACGAAGAAGTCGCGCGACATCTGCGACACCGGCGGGTGGATCGACACGAGCACCGGCACGAGCAGCAGGCTCAGCACGCACAGTACGATCGCGAACCGCTCGAAGCGCCGGAAGTCGCCGGTACTCACCGCGGCCATCGTCAGCGCGGCCGCCACGCACACGCCCGCAACCTTCGGGAGCCCGAAGAAAGCCAGCACGAACGTGATGCCGATGAACTCGGTGACGATCGTCAGCGCATTGAGCAGGAACAGGTCGATCACACTGAACGCGCCCCAGAACCGGCCGAAGCGCTCGAAAATCAGGCGCGCATGGCCGACGCCCGTGACCGCGCCGAGGCGCAGCACCATTTCCTGGTTCACGTACAGCACCGGCACCAGCAGCAGCAGCGTCCAGAGCAGCGTCGTGCCGTAGTTCTGGCCCGCCTGCGTGTAGGTGCCGAATGCGCCCGCGTCGTTGTCGCCGACCATCACGATCAGGCCGGGGCCGATGATCGCGAGCAGCGTGCGCAGCCGTGCCCACCACGTGCCGCGTGCGGCGGTGTCGTGATGCGAGATCGTGCCGAGGGCACCGCGGATGTCGCCCAGGTGGGCTTCATCGAGCACGGCGCTGCGCTCGACGGCGATCGGTGGAGAGACGTTGGATGGCGTGGACATGATGAATTCCGTACGGCTGGTTTTTTTATCCGGTCAAGCGTGTGGCCTTGGCATACGCGCGCGGAACCGGCCCGCGTGCGCATGCCGAGACGTGCTCGGCGTGTCAGTGGATCAACGACTTGAGGCGGTTCAACAACCGGGAGAACACCCGTGGACGGGCGTCGAACGTCAGCATCGCGTCGTAGTGCGAGCGCGATTGCGTGACTTGCGGGAGATTCGACAGCAGAAGGCCGAAGTTCATGGTCTGGCTCCTGGCGGCGACGGCATGTGTGCCGGCCGCGTAGTGGGCGCGGGGCCAGTCCGGGCCTGAACGACGTGTCAGGCTAGTCGGCCGGCATGTCCCTGCGACCCGGGTTCAAAAGGGTCTGTTGACGCAACGGGCATAAGGGACAACTGTCACTGTCGTTCATGGCGGCTCCTGTGCGGTGTTCCGGAAAACACGGTTGACCGCCGTCCGGCGCGCTGACCGCCGTTCGGCTGCATGCGAAACGCATGCGCGAACGGCGGCCGCGCACCAGGCGGCGGCGAAACCGGATCGCGCATGCGCGAAGGCATCACGCTAACCGGCGCGAATCAGGGTGCACGTAGGGGGTTACTGCGGAATACTGCTGCGCGCACCGTTTGCCTGGGGGACAAACGGCGGCTTCGATGAGGCGCGGACGTCGGTCGCTCAGGCGGAAACTTCGTTCGAAGATCGACTACTGCAGGCGTCCAAGGCGGCGGCCCCAAGAGTGAAGATGGCGGATTCTATGGACCGCCCGAAACGGAAGTCAACCCTCTGGAACGCCCTTCGGGGAATATTTTTTCCGGCATCGGGACGCTGAAAGATTTGCGCCCGGAATGACGCGCCGCAACCTTTCAACGCGTGGGCGGCCGCGTGCCGCCGATGCGTGCGAGCAACAGTCCCCGCAAGCCGCCGACGGGAGGCTGTACCGCGTGTCGGCCGGGGCGAACCGCCGCTGCAACACTGTCGCGACGCGCGCCAAGACGACGCTTTTTGCTTGCACCGCAGCAAAACTCGCGACTACAATCCGCCCCGAATCGTCAAGGGAGTCCCTTCGTGGACACATGCTCAAGTTGTAGTTCGATGCCGGCACAGGCCGGCCAAGCCATCGCGAGATAGCAGCCGGACGCATGTCCTTCGCCGCTAGCTCGCTTCGTCGGGTTAGCGCGCTTCCTCCCGGACCGGCCTCGCCGGTTCGTCCGTCGCACGCTCCGTTACGTTCCAACCGCCGATCGCAGGCCGCGTCATGCCTACGCTCGATCACGTCGTCCGGTATGCTCCGGACCGGACGGAGATACGCCATGTTCTTTCAATCGCTCGCGGCCACACTCAAGCGGCTCCTGCACGTCACGTGCGATCGCTCGTCGGTTTCACCGCTCGCCCACGCGCTCGGCAACTGGCGCGGCAGCGCGCTCGCGCATAGGCCGGCGGCACCGCGCCCGCTCGACTGCCTGCTGGTCGGCGCGATGGCCGCCGCCGTCGCGCTCGTCGCGCTGCTCTGCACGGCCGCGTCGCACCTCGGCTTCACACAGGCTTGGCGTATCGGCGGCTGGCTGCCGTAAGCGGCAACGCGGCGCGGCCCTGTGTCCATGCGCCGCCCGCCCCCATGCGATCGCCTCACGCCGCCACCTCGCCAGCCTGACCAAGTATTCAAGTAACGGAGCACACATGAAGAATCGTTTCGAACCCGCGCGCAAGCGCCGACTCGATGCGCTCGCGGCGCTTATGCTGTCGCTCGCCGCCGCACCCGCATTCGCGCAGTCGGCGTCGCCAGCCGCAGCCGAACCGACGGCCGAGGCCAGCGACACCGCCGCCGCCCAGGCCGCCGATGCCGCCGCGCCCGCCCCCACCGGCTTCTGGGACCGTTCGAACCTGTTCGGCAACATGGGCGGCCTGCGCGACGTGCTCGGCGACCACGGCGTCACGCTGAGCCTGCAGGAAACCAGCGAATACCTGTACAACGCCGCGGGCGGCACGCATCGCGGCGGCGCGTACCAGGGCGTCACGCAATTCGGCTTCAACGTCGATACGGAGAAGGCGATCGGGCTGCCGGGCGGCACGTTCAACGTGTCGGGGCTGCAGATCCACGGCACCAACCTCACGCAGCGCTACCTGCAGACGCTGCAGACCGCCACCGGCATCGAGGCGAATTCGACCACGCGGCTGTGGGAGCTCTGGTACCAGCAGGCGTTTCTCGACGGCAAGGCCGACGTGAAGGTCGGCCAGCAGAGCGTCGACCAGGAGTTCATGGTGAGCCAGTACGCGGCGACGTTCATGAACGCGACGTTCGGCTGGCCCGTTCTGCCGGCGACCGACCTGCCGGCCGGCGGCCCCGCGTATCCGCTGTCGTCGCTCGGCGTGCGGCTGCGCGTGAAACCGGCCGACGCGTGGACCGCGATGGTCGGCGTGTTCGACGGCAACCCGGCCGGCCGCAGCGACGGCGACGCACAGTCGCTGAACGCGCACGGCACCAACTTCAACCTGCGCAGCGGCGCGTTCGTGATCGGCGAACTCCAGTACGCGCTGAACGCGCCGCCCGCCGATCCGAAGGCGCCCCAACCGGCCGGCCTGCCCGGCACGTACAAGCTCGGCTTCTGGTATCAGTCGCAGCACGCGAACGATCCGCGCTTCGGCACCGACGGGCTGTCGCTCGCGAATCCCGACAGCAACGGGATCGCCGCCACGCATCGCGGCAACTACGGCTTCTATGCGGTCGCGGATCAGATGGTGTGGCGGCCGTCGGCCGACAGCCCGCGCTCGGTCGGCGTGTTCGCGCGCGTGATGGGCTCGCCGGGCGATCGCAACGTCGTCGATTTCGCGGCGAATGCCGGCATCACGCTGAAGGCGCCGTTCGCCGGACGCGACAACGATACGGCCGGCATCGCGGTCGGCTACACGAAGATCGGCTCGCACGCGCGTGCGCTCGACGGCGACACCGGCACCTACACGACGCCCGGCTATCCGGTGCGTCGCGCGGAAACGGTGATCGAGGCGACCTACCAGTACCAGGTCACGCCGTGGTGGCAGTTGCAGGCCGACCTGCAGCACTTCTTCCGGCCGGGCGGCGGCATCCCGAACCCGAACGCGGCCGGCGCGCGCATCGGCGACGAAACGGTGGTCGGCGTGCGCACGACGATCACGTTCTGACGCACCGCGCAGGCGACACGGGCCGGACTGCCGCTTGCGCGGCGCTCCGGCCCGTTGTGCATTCAAGTGCTAGCGCGCGACGCACGCGCCCCGTCACTCGCCATACAGCCCGAGCAGTTTCAGCGTGACGCCGTTGGTCCAGCCGAAACCGTCCTGCAGCGGATATTCGCCGCCCCCGCCGCCGCCCGCGCCGGCCCCCTCGACCACGTACTTCTCGACGAGCTTGCCTTCCGTCGCATACACATGCTTCACGTCGGTCAGGAAGCGCGTGCCGATGTCCTTCGCGAGCGCCGGGTCGCCGTAACGGCGCAGCCCGTCGATCGCGATCCACTGGAGCGGCGCCCAGCCGTTCGGCGCATCCCACTGCTGGCCCGTGTTCTCGGTCGTCGTCGCGAGGCCGCCCGGCTGCAGCAGCGTCTTGCGCACTTCGCGCGCGGTCGCCTTCGCGCGCTCGGGCCACGCGACACTCGTGAACAGCGGATACAGCGCGGCGGCCGTCACGCCGTCGCGCGGCTTGCGCAACTGCCAGTCGTAGTCGCCGTAATAGCCGTGACGATTCCACAGATAGTGGTTGATCGCGGCCGCGCGGCGGCCCGCCCGTCCGGAGAAGTCCGCGACGCACGCGATGTCGTGCGTGACCGCGCAGCCCTTCACGATCGTCGTCTCGAGATGGAACATCAGGCTGTTCAGGTCGACCGGCACGATCGACGTCGTGCGGATCGTCGCGAGCGTCTTGCCGTCGCCGAACCAGCGCGAGCTGTAGTCCCAGCCGCTTTCGGCGCCCGCGCGCAGGTCGCGGTACACCTCGTTCGCGGGGCGATCCGGCACGACCTTCGCGGTCGTCACGTCCTCGAGATACGACTCGTCGCGCGGCGTGTCGCTCGCGTCCCAGTAGCGGTTCAGCACCGCGCCGTCCGGCATCGCGACCACGTGGCGCGCGGCCTGCCCGCGCGGCGTCGTGGTTTCGCCCTGCATCCAGTACGCATGCTCCTTGCGCAGCGCCGGCAGGTATTTCTGGTAGACCTTGTCGCCTTCGGCCTGCGCGGCGAGCGTGACCATGTACGCGAAGAACGGCGGCTGCGAGCGGCTCGCGTAGTACGTGCGGTTGCCGTTCGGGATGTGGCCGATCGTGTCGATCAGATGCGCGAAGTTGTCGAGCATGTCGTCGACGAGATCCTCGCGCCCCGACACCTGCAGCCCGAGCATCGTGAAATAGGTATCCCAGTAGTAGCCTTCGCGGAAGCGGCCGCCCGGCACCACGTACGGCTTCGGCATCGGGATCAGCGAACCGTACGGCGGCACCGTCGTGCTGGTGCGCGTGAGCTGCGGCCACAGCCAGTCGATGTGCTGGCGCAGCGTCTGGTTCGCGGGCGGCGTGACGCCGCCTGCCGGCGGCGGCGTGAAGTGCTGGTCGACGAACGCCTTCAGCGAGAAGCCCGGCTGCGACTTCTGTTGCTGATACAACTGCACGATCGTCGCGGGATCGGTATCGGGCGTCGCATCGACGAAGGTCTTCTGGTCGGGATAGAGCTGCGCGGTCTGCACCGCGACGAACAGGTCGCCGTAGAGCTGGCTCGGCGGCGGCAGCGTGCCGCCGGAGGCCGGATTCGCGAGCGCCGCCGAGGCTGGCATGGCCGACTGGCCGGCCGCGTGGTTCGCGCTGTCGGCTTGCGCCGCGCACCCGGCGACGGCCAGGTACGCGACGGCCAGGACGGCGGCCCAGCGCATGCGCGGCGCGGGCGCTGGTGCGGGAGCGAATGAGTGCGAGTGCGAGGCAGGATGCGATGCGGTCGATGCGGCACGACGTGACGTCATGACGTGTCCCCTCCTTTCGATGGTGAGTGGATCGGCAGGGGTCTCGTTCGCGCGTGCGCTCGTCTCGATGGCCGTCGATCGATGCGCGTCGTTGTATGTCGCAGATGAGTTCCGACTGTCGCACGAAACGCGCATCGCACGCAAGTTTGGCGGCCGGGCCCGCGCACGCGTGTCATGGGGGATGTCATGCGCCGCAGTCGTCTCTTTTGCCGGGCACGGTAACAGGAACGACTGTTGCAACATGCGAAACAGGCGTTGCCTCACGTGACGCAACGACCACATTGTGGGCATAATGGCGTCTTTACCGCGCGCCCTGCTCATGTCGCCCGTCTTTCTAGCACCGCTCATCGTTGCCTGTGCGTTGTTCATGGAAAGCGTCGACGCGAACATCATCGTCACCGCACTCCCCGCGATGGCGAGGGACTTCGGACACAATCCCGTCACACTGAACATTGCGATCACGGCCTACGTGGTCGGCCTCGGCGTCTTCATCCCGATCTGCGGATGGCTCGCCGACCGCTTCAGCGCGCGCTCCGTATTCCGCACCGCGATCGGCATCTTCGTCGTCGGCTCGCTGATGTGCGCGGCCTCCAACTCCCTCGGCGTGCTCACGTTCGCGCGCTTCGTGCAGGGCGTCGGCGGCGCGATGATGGTGCCGGTCGGCCGGATCATCATCTTCCGCGCGGTGCCGCGCTCCGATCTCGTGCGCGCGATGAACTACCTCGCGATTCCCGCGCTGTTCGGGCCCACGGTCGGGCCGCTCGTCGGCGGCTTCATCACGACCTACCTGCACTGGCGGATGATCTTCTTCATCAACGTGCCGATCGGCATCTACGGGATCTACGTCGCGAGCAAGCACATCGCGAACACGCACGAGCCCGACCCGGGCCCGCTCGACTGGTTCGGCTTCCTGCTGTCGGCGAGCGGCGCCGCGCTGCTGCTGATGGGCCTCACGCTGATCGACGGCTCGCTCACGTCGCGCGGCAACGCGATCATGATGTGCGCGGCCGGCGCGGTGATGCTCGCGCTCTACGTGCCGTACGCGCGCCGCAAGGAGCGGCCGGTGCTCGACCTCAGTTTCCTGAAGATTCCCACCTACCACGCGAGCGTGGTCGGCGGGTCGCTGTTCCGCATCGGCCTCGGCGCGGTGCCGTTCCTGCTGCCGCTCGCGCTGCAGGAAGGCCTCGGCATGAGCGCGTTCCACTCCGGGCTGATCACCTGCGCATCCGCGCTCGGCGGCGCGGTGAGCCGCTCGACGGCCACCCATACGCTGCGCCGCTTCGGCTTTCGCACGGTGCTGATCTACAACGCCGCGTTCGCGGGGCTCGCGATCGCCGCATACGGCGTGTTCCATCCGGGCATGGCCACCTGGGCGATCTGGATGATCGTGCTGGTCGGCGGCATCTTCCCCGCGCTGCAGTTCACGAGCCTGAATTCGATGATCTACGCGGATATCTCGCAGGCCGACGCGGGCCGCGCGACGAGCCTCGGCAGCGTCGTGCAGCAGATGTCGCTCGGGCTCGGCGTGACGGTCGCCGGCCTCGTGCTGCACGTGTCGCACTGGCTGCAGGGCCATCAGACGATGGTGTGGTCGGATTTCTGGCCCGCGTTCGTCGTGGTCGGGCTGTGTTCGTTCGCGTCGATTCCGATCACGCGGCGGCTGCCGCCCGGCGCCGGCGACGAAGTCGCGCGCGGCAAGCGGCAATGAACGGGCAAGGCTGAGGGGAACGGGCAGGCGGCTGAAAAAACCGGAAAACAAAAAAATCAGCGGACATCCACACGGGGCCGGTGCACAGCCGCATGGATGTCCGCTCAGGGCTCCGGGTCTCTCGTTGGGGGTTGAGAATCCCGGATCTACTTCCTGCGTGCCATGGACATATGTGCGTCGGAAGCGGAATCGTTGCGCGCACAATGCGTCGCGCCATGTCCGCACTATAAGGAAAGTCGCGTCGCGCATCTGTCAAGCATTGTCAGACGCCGTGCGTGCGTGCGCCGCACCTGTGCGCCGCTTTCGCGCTAAAGTGGTGCCCGACCGTCACCCTCAGCCGCCGCTCCGATGCTTACGCTCTCGCCTGCCGCCGCCCGCGCGCTGCATCTCGCCGCGCAGGGCCTGCTGACCCCGCCCCGCCGCAAGGCCACCAAGGCCGACGTGCTCGACACGATCCGCCGGATGGCGCAGTTACAGATCGATACCATTCACGTCGTCGCGCGCAGCCCGTATCTCGTGCTGTTCAGCCGTCTCGGCGACTTTGCCCCGCAGTGGCTCGACGAACATCTCGCCGAGGCGCGCCTGTTCGAATACTGGTCGCACGAAGCGTGCTTCCTGCCGATCGAGCAATTCGGGCTGATGCGCTACAAGATGCTCGATCCGTCGGGGATGGGCTGGAAATACGCGGCCGAATGGCACGAACAGAACCGCGCCGACATTGAACGGCTGCTCGCGCGGATTCGCGACGAAGGCCCGGTGCGGTCGGCGGATTTCATCCGCGAAGACGGCGTGAAGGGCAACGGATGGTGGGACCGCAAGCCGGAGAAGAAACATCTGGAAGTGCTGTTCACGACCGGCGACCTGATGGTGTCCGAACGCCGCAATTTCCAGCGCATCTACGACGTGCGCGAGCGCGTGCTGCCCGGCTGGGACGATGCGCGCGACCTGCCGCCGCGCGACGCGGTGCTGCCCGCGCTGCTCGACTACACGTGCCGCGCGCTCGGCGTCGTGCGCGCGGACTGGGTGGCCGATTACTACCGGCTGCCGCGCCGTTCGTACCGTGCGGAGCTCGAGCGCCTCGCGGACGCGGGCGAGCTGCTTCCGGTGGAGATCGCCGGCTGGGAGGAGCCGGCCTACGTGCATCGCTCGCTCGAGGCGCTGCTGCCGGCCGCCGCGGCCGACACGCTGCGCTCGACGGTCACGACGCTGCTGTCGCCGTTCGATCCGGTGGTGTGGGACCGCCGGCGTGCGTCGACGCTGTTCGGGTTCGACTACACGATCGAGTGCTATACGCCGGCGCACAAGCGGCGTTATGGCTATTTCTGCCTGCCGGTGCTGCATCGCGGCCGGCTGATCGGGCGCATCGACGCGAAAGCGCATCGCGTGCTCGGCACGTTCGAGTTGAAGGCGGTACATGTCGAGCCGGGCGTGCGGTTCGGCACGGGACTCGCGGCCGACGTCGCGAAGGCCGTGAAGCGGCTGGCGGCGTGGCATGGCACGCCGGACGTGACGGTCGCGCATGCGCCGCCCGAATTGATGAAGGCGCTGGCCGGGGCATGAGGCCGGCGGATTCACGGCGAGCGCCGAGCGGCGGCAATGCGCGTGGCGCTTGCCGCTTGCGCGTGTACGGCGACGCACCCGTTGCCAGCCGCCGCCTACCGCTCAGTCGCGCAGCTTGCGAAAACGTGGAGTGCCGTCCGGCAGGTTCTCGTTGAACATCGCTTCCGGGCGTACCCACAGGCCGCGCGCATGCGGCCACAGATGCTCGTACACGACCACCGATTCCTCGGTTTCGGAATGACGGGCGACGCCGATGTAGCGATACAGCCCGCCCTTGTAGTGACGATGCGTGGCGAGTTGTTCGGCGTCCTGTTCGGTCATGATCTGCTTTCCTTCGGCAAAAACGAAAGCGCGTATTGTATGCGCTCGCCGCGCGTCAGCGCTTCGCGTAGATGTCGGGGCGGCGGATCTCCATCAGCCGCTCGGGATTCGCGGACGGCCCGAACCCGACCGGCCGGTACAGCTCATGCGCATCGGTCGTCACGAGCATGATGCGGCGCAGGCTTTGCACCATCGGCTGCGCGAACACGTGATCGATCAGCGCGCGGCCGTAGCCGTTGCCGCGGTCGGCCGGCAGCACGAATACATCGCAGAGGTACGCAAACGTCGCGTGATCGGTCACGAGCCGCGCAAACCCGACGAGCCGGTCGCCGACATACGCGCCGAAGCACAGCGAGCCGTCGATCGCACGCTCGACGACGTCGCGCGGAATGCCCTGCGACCAGTACGCGTCGCGATGCAGGAAATCGAAGATCGCGTCGATGTCGAGTTCGCGCTTGTCGGTGGAAAATCTCAGCGTGGCGGTTGGGGCTGCGGGCACGTCGGCTCTCCGGTCGGATCGGGGCGGAGCAGCAACGATAGCGCGGCGCGAGGTAGGCGACAAGCGAGGCTGCATTCGACATGTACAACATTCCGTACAACACATTCGCCCGTGATATACTTGTACAGTTCAGAGTACAAGTGGAGTCAATCATGCGCACGATTCACTTTTCGGATGCCCGCGGCAATCTGAAGACGGTCATCGACCAGGTCGTCGACGACGCGGACGTGACGCTCATCACACGTCGCGACGCGCCGAACGCCGTCATCATGTCGCAGGAATACTACGACAGCCTGATGGAGACGGTTCACCTGCTCCGCTCGCCGGCCAACGTCGCCCACCTCGAACGCTCGATTGCGCAATTGCGCAAGGGCAAGGCGAAAGAGCACAAGCTGGCGGAGGACGATGAATGAGCGTACGCCGCGTGCTCTTCACTTCCGACGCGTGGGACGACTACGTTTATTTGCAAGGGCAAGATCGCAAGACACTCAAGCGCATCAACCAGCTCATTCGCGAAGCCCAACGGACGCCGTTCGAAGGCATCGGCAAACCCGAACCGCTGAAGGCCAATTTGTCCGGTTTCTGGTCACGCCGCATCGACGATACGAACCGTCTCGTCTACGAAGCGGACGATCTTCAGATCAGCATCGTGTCCTGCCGCTATCACTACGCGTAGCGTCAATCGCCCCACCTTCCTGCTGCCGATCACCCGCATCATGCGCAACCCGTCGTGCAGGCAACGAAGCTGAATTCAGTGATATCGTCGGCGGCTCGATGAACCTCCCGCATCACTTCATGCCCTATCGACTCATCGCGTTCGACTTCGACGGCACCCTCGCCGATTCGCTCGATTGCTTTCTCGCGGCGCTGACGGAGGCGTCGCGCAGGCACGGCTTTCGCGACGCGACGCCCGAGCTGCGCCCCGCGCTGCGCGGCATGTCGGCGCGCGAGATCATCCGCGCGCTCGAGGTGCCGATGTGGAAAGTGCCGAGCGTGACGATCGACATGCGCCGGCTGATGCGGCCGCGCATCGCGCACGTGAAGCTGTTCCCCGGCGTCGACGCGACCTTCGACGCACTCGCCGCGCGCGGCATCCGGATCGCGATCGCCACGTCGAACACCGAGGACATCGTGCGCGACCGGCTCGGCCCGCACGCGAGCCGATGCGTCGATACGTTCGCGTGCGGCATTCCGCTGTTCGGCAAGGCGCGCCGGCTGCGTGCGCTCGTGCGCGAAGCGGGCATGCAGCCCGACGACGTGCTGTATGTCGGCGATGAAATCCGCGACGCCGAAGCGGCTCGCCGTGCGCGCATCGCATTCCAGGGCGTCGCCTGGGGTTACACGGCCCCCGACGCGTTGCAGGCGCATTGCGCGACACCATTGCTGCCGCGTCTCGACGCACTGCTCGATCGCGTTTGACGGTGTCGTGCGCATCGCGCGCTCGATTCGACGCGTCGTGACGCAACCACCGATACTTGCCCGCAAGACGATGAAACGCCGATGACACGTGCGCACATCGCATTCATTGCATGCGCGTCGCGCACGCAAAAATTGCCGCCACGATGCACGCGACAGGTACGCACTACCTGTCCGCACGCGCACCCATCGATTCGTCTTACCAACCGTTACACAAACCACAGCGTGGTTGCACCTGCTACGGGATCGCTCTCCTAGAATCAGTCGGGCCGGGAAACACTTCGAACGCCGCCGCGGCAGAGCGGCGTCGAGTCCGGCCCGGGCGCGCCCGGTCTCTCGCACAGCCGCGGATCACGCGATCCGCCCATTAATCAGAGCCCCGATCGAGGAGGTCCTATGAACCGCTTTCCCCAAATCTCGCGCCTTGCATTGTCTGCCGCTGGCCTGCTTCTCGTCGCCGTGACGGCGACCGCGCAAACCGCTCAACCGGCGCCGGCCGCACCGACCGCCGCCACGCAAACGCGCATCCACGAAGCCGACCAGACCTTCATCACGGACGGCACGAAAACCGTGTCGACGCAGCACGACGCCGCACGCATCGCCGATTCGCGCACGTCGGACAGCCAGGTGAAGGCGTTCGCGCAACGCGTGTCGACCGACGATGCGAAGATCATCCAGGCGATGCGCGCGGCCAGCCCGCGCGGCGTCGACGTGCCGGCCAATGATCCCGACACGACCGTGCTGGACAGCATCAAGACCCTGCGCGGCGCGGAATTCGACAAGGCGTACATCGAGCAAGTCGCGCTCGCCGGCCAGCAGAAGACGATCTCGGCATTCCAGGCCGAAATCGCATCGGGCCGCGACACGAAGCTGAAGGAAGTCGCACGCCAGTCGCTGCCGATCCTGCAGGCCCACTACGCAGACGCGCAGAAGCTCGCGCAGCGTCATCACCTCGCATCGGCGCAGTAACGCCAGTAACGCCAGTCAGGCGATAACCCGCCGCGCAACCTGCGCGGCACCCCGCTTCCCCCCTCGTCGCGTCGCCGCCCCCCCTCTCCGGCGGCGCGACGCCTGCGGCACCCGGTTCGCGTTACGTCGCGAGCTTCGCCCGCAACCGCTCGCTCACCTCAGGCCATTCGTCATCGATGATGCTGAAGCGCACCGAATTGCGCTTGCGGCCGTCGGGCATGATCCGTTCGTGACGCACGATCCCTTCCTGCTTCGCGCCGAGCCGCAGAATCGCCGCGCGTGACTTCTCGTTCAGCTCGTCGGTCGTGAACTGCACCCGCACGCAGTGCAGCGTGTCGAACGCGTACGCGAGCAACAACCACTTCGCTTCGGTATTCGCGCGCGTGCGCTGCGCCGATTCGCTCAGCCACGTATGGCCGATCTCGAGCTTGCGATTGTTGCGGTCGATCTTCCAGAAACGCGTGCTGCCAATCGCGCGGCCCGACGCACGCTCGACGATCACGAACGGCATCACCGTGCCGGCCGCGCGGCCTTGCAGCGCGGTGTCGATATAGGCGTCGACCGTGTCTTCGCCCGGCACGACCGTGACCTTCAGATTCCACAGTTCACCGTCCGCCGCGGCGTCCAGCAGCGCCTGCCGGTCGGATGCTGCGAGCGGCCGCAATACGATGCGCGCGCCGGCAAGCGTCGGTTGTTCGAGAGAAGACGAAGCGTCGGTCATGACGGGTTCCGTTGCCGTGAAGGTGACGAGGAGGAGGACGCCGTGCGCGGCAAAACGCACATCGAAATGCCCATCATACGGCCGGCGTCAGCCGGGCAGCGCGGCGAGCCGTTGGCGAATCGCCTTCGCTTCGCCACGCAGCGCATCGGCGAAGGCGTCGACGAGCAGGCTCTTCGGCCGGTGCTCGGGCACGATCACGCTGACGCGATACGGAAACGAGCGCGTGAGCGGCCGCACGTGCAGGTCGCGCCCGACGAAATCGAGCGCGGTCAGCGGATTGACGATCGCGGCGCCGAGCCCCTGCCGCACGAACGCGCACACCGACACGGCCGACGGCGTCTCGACCACCGAACGCGGCGCGACGCCGAGCTGCGCGAACGCCTCGTCGATCAGGATCCGGTACGGGTCGTTCAGCGACAGGCTCACGAACGGACGATCGGCGAGATCCGCGAGATCGATCGCGCGCCGCGCGAGCAGCGGATGGCCGTCGGGCAGCACGCACACCTCGTCGACTTCGAGCAGCGGCGTGAGCACGGTGCCGGCCGGCGCGACGTCGTGTTCGGTCAGCCCGAGATCGTAGCGCTGCGCGGTCAGCCACTCTTCGAGCACCGGCGACTCCTGCGTCGCGACCGACACGCTGACGCCCGCATGCGCGTCATGAAAGCGCCGGCAGGCGCCGGGCAGGATCGCGTGCGAAAACGCCGGCAGCGCGATCACCGACAGCTGCCCGTCGCGAAACTCGCGCAGCCGCGCGGCCGTCGCCGCGACACGCTCGAGCCCCACATACGCGAGCCGCACGTCGTCGAACAGCGTGAGCGCGGCCATCGTCGGCCGCAGCCGGCCATGCGAGCGCTCGAACAGCGCGAAGCCGACCACCTGCTCCATCCGCGCGAGCTCGCGGCTGATCGTGGGCTGCGACGTATAGAGCATCTCGGCCGCACGCGTCGTGCTGCCGGTGACCATCAGCGCGCGGAAGACCTCGATGTGCCGGTGTGTGAGCATGGCTGCCTATATCAGAAATGAATCGAACATCGATAATCAGGCATTTTACTGTATAGACGAACAGGCGCATCATTCAGGCTGTCCGTTCATTCGCTTTGGTTCCTCCGCCATGTCCCTCGATTCCCGCCAGCTCGCGACGCTCGCGCAGCAATACGGCACCCCGCTGTGGGTGTACGACGCCGACGTCATCCGCGACCGTATCGCCCAACTGCGTCAGTTCGACGTGATCCGCTACGCGCAGAAGGCGAACTCGAACCTGCATATCCTGAAGCTGATGCGCGACGAACGCGTGTGCGTCGACGCCGTGTCGCTCGGCGAGATCGAGCGCAGCCTCGCGGCGGGGTTCAGTCCTGCAGGCGATCCGGAAGGCGTCGTGTTCACAGCCGACCTGATCGACCGCCCGACGCTCGCCGCCGTGCTGAAGCACGGCGTGACCGTGAACGCCGGCTCGCTCGACATGCTGGCACGCGTCGGCGAGCATGCGCCCGGCCATCGCGTGTGGCTGCGCGTGAATCCCGGCTTCGGCCACGGCCACAGCAACAAGACCAATACCGGCGGCCCGCAGAGCAAGCACGGGATCTGGATCGACGACGTGCCGCGCGCGATCGAGATCGTGCGCCAGTACGGGCTGAAGCTGGTCGGCATCCACATGCATATCGGCTCGGGCGTCGACTACGGCCATCTGTCGCAAGTGTGCGACGCGATGGTCGACCTCGTCACGTCGCTTGGCCACGACATCGAAGCGATCTCCGCCGGCGGCGGGCTGTCGATTCCGTATCGCGACGGCGAGCCGCGCGTGGACGTCGGCCACTACTTCAGCCAGTGGGATGCCGCGCGCAAGCGGATCGAACGGCATCTCGGGCATGCGGTGCGCATCGAGATCGAGCCGGGCCGCTTCCTCGTCGCCGAGGCCGGCACGCTCGTCACCGAAGTGCAGGCCGTGAACCACCGGCCGAAGCACGACTTCGTGCTGATCGATGCGGGCTTCAACGACCTGATGCGTCCGTCGATGTACGGCAGCTACCACGCGGTGTCCGTGCATGCGCCGGACGGCGCGCTGCCGGCCGGCCGGCCGCTCGTCGACATCGCGATCGCGGGGCCGCTGTGCGAATCCGGCGACGTGTTCACCCAGGACGCAGGCGGCGTGGTCACGCACCGCACGCTCGCGCAACCGCAGATCGGCGACCTGCTGTTCCTGCACGATGCGGGCGCATACGGCGCATCGATGTCCTCGAACTACAACAGCCGGCCGCTCGCGCCGGAAGTGCTGGTCGATCGCGGCACGCCGCGGCTGATCCGCCGCCGGCAGACGATCGGCGAACTGCTCGCGCTCGAAACGTTCGAGTAACACGCGCCTTCGCGCCGCGTTCGATCAACCGGACGCCAACGGCCAGGCTTGCCGCTACCGGCATGCCTGGCCGTTTTGCTTTTCGGCGATGGTGCTCGGAGCAACCGCTCGAGCACGGCGTAGCACCGGATGCTGCGCATCCCGTGCAACCGCAGCAGATCGCTTGCACCGTGTTTCATGCAAGGAGAAAAACATTCCATGCCGCGTGGAAAGTCCGTGCATTTTTGGAAGCACTTTCCTTTTTGACAAATCTAAGATTGCCCTCAGTCGTTCAGCATTTGCGTCACCGGACACGCATCGACGATGCAGCCGGTCTACCCCACTCGCAAGCCGCACGGGCACTCATGAACACGATGCTTGAACTCTTCGCCGCGCACCGTTACGCCACCGTGCGCGAACGCATGCCGTAACGCATCGCGGCAAACGGCTCGCGGCCTCTCGCGCCGTCTTTCGCCGTCTCTCGCCGCACCTTTCCCGCGCCGCATTCCACTGCGGCCTGCTTCCCGCCCACGGCGACGCCGCCCGTCGCCGCGGATACGTACGCCCAAAAATTTCGACAACGATGTTTCGACAACACCCGGAGACAACCATGAAGCCCTTCACCCCGACGCTCAAGCAAGGCCTCGCCGCCGCCCTCCTCAGCGTGGCGGCCACGGCGTCACACGCGGCGGATCTGCTCGACACCGTCAAACAGGCCGGCGTGCTGAAGATCGCACTCGAAGGCACCTACCCGCCGTTCGACTACCGCAATGCCGAAGGACAACTCGAAGGATTCGACGTCGACGTCGCGAAGGCGATCGCCGCGCGGCTCGGCGTGAAGCCGCAGTTCGTCACGACCGAATGGAGCGGGATTCTCGCCGGGCTGCAGGCAGGCAAGTTCGACGTGATCGTCAACCAGGTCGCGATCACGCCGTCGCGCCAGCAGGCGCTCGACTTCAGCATGCCGTACGTGTATTCGTCCGCGCAGCTGCTGCAACGCCAGAACGACACGCGTGCGTTCAAGTCGCTCGACGAGCTGAAGGGCAAGAAAGTCGGCGTGACGATGGGCAGCAACTACGTCGATCTCGTGAAGACGGTGCCCGCGATCGATCTGCAGGTCTATCCGGGCACGCCGGAAAACCTGCGCGATCTCGCGGCGGGGCGTATCGACGCGGCAGTCAACGACCGCCTGATGCTGAGCTACCTGATCAAGAACTCGCACCTGCCGCTGCGGCCCGGCTCCGTGCTCGCCGGCGGCGAGGACCGGATGGGCATCCCGTTCCGCAAGGGCAATCCGAAGTTCGCGAAGGCGATCGACGACGCGGTCGCGTCGCTGCAGCAGGACGGCACGCTAAAGAAGATCTCGATGCAGTGGTTCGGCACGGACACGACGCGGCCGATCGCGCAATAACGCAGCCGTCACGCGCCCGCGCGCCTGAACGCGCGGGAGCGCCGCCCCCTCGGCGGCACACGACACACAATCAGGAGACACGCGATGGAAGCACTCGATCTGATCATTCATACCCTGCCCGTGATGGTGAAGGGCGCGCTGCTCACGCTGAAGTTCGCGGTGGCGTCGATGGCGCTCGGCCTCGTCGTCGGGCTCGTGGTCGCGATCATGCGCATTGGCAGCAACCGGCTCGCGTCCGGTCTCGCGCAGGGCTACGTCAGCCTGATGCGCGGCACGCCGCTGCTCGTGCAGATGTTCGTCGTCTACTACGGGCTGCCCGATCTCGGCATCACGCTCGATCCGACGACGGCCGGCATCTTCACGCTGACGCTCAACGCCGGCGCGTACCTGTCGGAAAGCATGCGCGGCGCGATCCTCGGCATCGGCCGCGGGCAATGGGCGGCCGCGCACAGCCTCGGCCTCACGCACGTGCAGACGCTGCGCTACATCGTCTGCCCGCAAGCGCTGCGCCTCGCGGTGCCGAGCCTCGGCAATACGCTGATCAGCCTGATCAAGGACACGTCGCTCGTGTCGGTGATCACCGTCACCGAGCTGCTGCGCTCGACGCAGGAAGTCATCGCAGCGACGTTCCAGCCGCTGCCGCTGTACCTCGCGGCCGCCGCGCTCTACTGGGTGCTGAGCACGCTGCTCACGCGGCTGCAGGGCCGTGTCGAAACGCGTCTGTCGCTGCCGTCCACGCATTGAGCCTGCGCATGTCATTCAACCCGAACCTCCACCACGGACAACCCATGATCACGCTCGACAACGTTTCCAAGTGGTATGGCAAGCATCAGGTCCTTTCGGCATGCAGCGCGGCGGTATCGAAAGGCGAAGTGGTCGTCGTCTGCGGGCCGTCGGGCTCCGGCAAGTCGACGCTGATCAAGACGATCAACGGCCTCGAGCCGTTCCAGAAAGGCAGCATCGTCGTCGACGGCATGCGGCTCGGCGATCCCGCCGCGAAACTCGCACAACTGCGCGCGCGGGTCGGCATGGTGTTCCAGCATTTCGAGCTGTTCCCGCACCTGTCGATCACCGACAACCTGACGCTCGCGCAGGTCAAGGTGCTCGGCCGCCGCAAGGACGAAGCGCTCGACAACGCGATGAAGCTGCTCGATCGCGTCGGCCTGAAGGCGCATGCGAACAAGTATCCGGGGCAACTGTCCGGCGGGCAGCAGCAACGCGTCGCGATTGCGCGCGCGCTGTCGATGAACCCGGTCGCGATGCTGTTCGACGAGCCGACTTCCGCGCTCGACCCCGAGATGATCAACGAAGTGCTCGACGTGATGGTCGAGCTCGCGCGCGACGGCATGACGATGGTGTGCGTCACGCACGAGATGGGTTTCGCGAGAAAGGTCGCGCATCGCGTGATCTTCATGGACCAGGGCGCGGTGGTCGAGGATGCGGCGAGCGATGCGTTCTTTGCCGCGCCGCGCTCCGAACGCGCACGCGACTTCCTCGACAAGATCCTGCACTGACCGCGCGACGGCCTCGCTCCGATTTGACTGACCTTCAAAGGACGACATCTTGAATCCCCTGCATTCGACCGACACCCTGCTCGCTCACGAAGGCCGCTCGCACGGCCAGCCCGGTTCGCCGGTGAACCCGCCCGTGTACCGCCAGTCGACGCTGCTCTTTCACGGCACCGACGCGCTCGACGCCGTGCGCGGCACGCCGCTCGCGTACGGACGCCACGGCAGCCCGACCACGCGGGCGCTCGAAAAGGCGCTGGCACGCCTCGAAGGCGCACATGCCGCGCTGCTGACGCCGAGCGGGCTCAGCGCGATCACGACCGCGCTGCTCGCGGTGCTGAATCCCGGCGATCACCTGCTGATGGTCGATTCGGCGTACGACCCGACCCGCTCGTTCTGCGACGAGACGCTCGCCCGCCTCGGCATCGAGACGACCTACTACGATCCGTCGATCGGCGCCGGCATCGCGGCGCTGATGCGGCCGAACACGCGCGCGGTGTTTACCGAATCGCCCGGCTCGCTGACGTTCGAGGTGCAGGACATCCCCGCGATCTGCCGCGTCGCGCACCAGCATGGCGCGGTCGTGCTGCTCGACAACACGTGGGGCACGCCGCTGAATTTCCGCTCGTTCTCGCACGGCGTCGACGTGTCGATCCACGCGGCGACCAAATACATCGCCGGACACTCCGACGTGCTGATGGGGGTGATCCTGACGACCGAAGCGCTCGCGCAGCCGGTGACGCGCTGCTACCGGCAGCTCGGGATGACCGTCAGCGGCGACGATGCGTATCTCGCGCTGCGCGGCCTGCGCACGCTGTCGGTGCGCCTCGAACGCCACCAGCGCAATGCGCAGGTGCTGACCGACTGGCTCGCGCGGCAGCCGGAAGTCGCGCAGATCCTGTATCCCGCGCGGCCGGGCGACGCCGGCCACGCGCTGTGGCAGCGCGACTTCACGGGTGCGTGCGGGTTGTTCGGCCTGGTGCTGCATCCGCAGCCCGACGATGCGGTGCGCGCGCTGCTCGACGGCATGACGTGCTTCGGCATGGGCTACAGCTGGGGCGGCTTCGAAAGCCTGATCATCCCGTCGAATCCGTCGCGCCAGCGCACCGCGACGCAATGGAACGCGGCCGGCCCGCTGCTGCGCATTCACGCGGGGCTCGAGCATCCGGACGACATGATCGCCGACCTCGACGCCGGCTTCGCGAGAATGCGCGCCGCCGCGGCCGCGCTCGCGGAAGCCTGAAATCCGACAACGCCATCTGCGTCACCCGCGTCACCGCGCACCACCCTTTTTCTTCAACGTTCGACCACCACTGATAGCGAGACCCTCATGAAAGACACGCTGTTCATTCTCCGTCCCGGTTTTTTCAAGGACTCCGAAGGTCCGTTCTACTGCGGCGACTCGGTCGCCGTCGAAGGGCTGCTGAGCTTCTATCCGCAGCTGCGCGAGGCCGTCGCGGTCGAGTACATCGACGCGCCGCGGCCGCGCCTGCCGATCGTCGCGCTGATCGGCGAGGACAACCAGTCGGCGCCAGTGCTCGTGCTCGGCGACGGGCGCATGCCGAAGGATGACGCGGTCGGGATTCGCGAACACGACGGCCGCCGCTTCATCGATTCGCCGGCCGACATCCGGCGCTATCTGTCGTCGCAATACGGCGTCGCGCACGTCGCGTAAGCACGCCGCGGCTGATTCACCGCCGGCAGGCGATCGGTACCTTGATCGCACTCGACACATTCGAGCAACACGCGTTCGGCGGCAGCAACGCCAACGGCCAGGCTTGCCGCTGCCGGCAAGCCTGGCCGTTGTGTTTTTCGGCGCGGCGCAGGCGTGCTGCTCGACGATGCATGAAGCACGCCGTCGAAGTTGCCAAGCCTTCATGCGCGTCGCGTGACGCCGCCGCACATCCTGCGCCGCCTGCGTCGGCCGCATCCGGCACCTGCTTCCCGGGTGTTCGGTCACACCGATGGCCATGACTTCCGCCGCATTGTTCACCCGCCGCGCGCCGCGCACAGTGGCCACACGGCTGCGCGTCCGCTTCCATCCGCGCGCCGTCTCGACGGCCGAGCGACGCCGGGTTATCGACAGGAGTGGACATCGTGCAACTTCGACTCACCACGGGCAGTGACTACCAGGACGATCTCGCGGCGCTCCGCGACACGATCCGTCGGAACGGCACGCGCGCGACGCGGCATGCCGTCGACCTCGTGATCGATGACGACGCCGGCGCGCCGCGCGTGTCGCTGCTGCTGAACCTCGCATGGCAAGCCGCGAAGAACGGCCCCGCCGTCGACGCGTCGCTGTACACACTCGGCTTCGTCGGCCAGAGCGGCATGGCCTTCGTGTTCGACATCCGGCCGTTTCCGGGCGGCACGCCGACCGGCGCGACGGCGCTCGGCGGCGACGGTTCGTACGGCTGGCTCGGCTACGCGACCGATCCGTTGCCGGCGATCAATCCGAGCAACCTCCATCAGGCCGTGTGGACGCTGTCGAAGGTCCGGCCGGCAGACGCATCGAAGTTCGCGCCGTTCAAGCCCGATCTCACGCGGCTCGTGATCGCGTTGTCCGAGGCGCTGCGCTTCGCGCGCACCGCGCACGCGATCGCCGGCCTGCTCGACGGCACGCTCGCGACCTACGCGCCGAACGACGACCGCACGGCCTGCTTCAACAATTGGGCGGCCAAGGGCTTCCCGCTCGGCGATCCGGCCTGATGCCGACGAAGGAGCACGCCATGTCAAGCCTCGACTTCAATGCGTCGCTGCGGTGGGAAACGTTCGTGCTGAGCCTGATCGCGAATGCCGGCGATACGCCGCGCGCGGGCAAGCAGCAGACCGGCTGCGCACTGCCGATGTACGTGATTCCGTTCGCTCGGCTCGACGCACCGCCCGAGCTGCGGGCGCTGATGTCCGAAATCGCTACGTCCGCGCGCGTCGTCGATCGCGGTCCGCCCGGGCGCCATATCGGCAGCGACGTGCTTGGGGCGATGCGGCAGATCCACCAGAACGCGCCGCGCTACCTGCCGACGTTCGGATACGGCACGCCGACGGACCCATTCGACGGGCTCACCGAGCGCGCGAAGCTGTACGAACGCTACGCGCGCACGTTCAAGGCGAATTCGAACGGACGCGGCGGCGACACGCAAACGACCGGCTACGTCGAATACACGGCCGGCACGAACACGCTGTTCCGCGGCGGCAATCGCGCGCGCATCGCGTTCGACTATGTGTTCGGCCGCCTGTATTTCTCGCCGATCCACTACGAAACCTGGGTGCCCGGCACGCTCGATCCGGGCCCCGGGCAAACCGTCGCGAAGGTCGTCGACGGGCCGTACGCGAACCCGTGGTTCTGGATCACTGACATCACGTCCACCTGAAGCCGCGGCGGCGTGGCCCCGCCGCGCCGCCGCCATGAAGAAAGAGGAAACCGATCTTGAAACAGCCTGTCCGAGTCGTTTCCGTACGCTATGCGTGCGACAGCAAACCCAAGCGTGCGCCCGACGAAGATCTCGAAGCTTATGCGGCGCGCGTGCAGCAGGTCGCGCTCAATTACCTGAGCGGCGCGCTGTCGAGCGCGTTCGAAGCCGTGCGTCGCGACGCGCAAGACGACGATGCGCCGCCCGTCACGTTCGTGACCGCGCCCGAGTTCTACTGGAACGTGCCGTGGGACGCGCTGCGCGACGTCGACGAACTCCACGCGCTCGTCGATCTGCAGCTCGATCCGGTGCGGCGCGCGATCGGCGCCATCGCGGATCGCTTTCCGGTGCAACGGTACGGGCCGATCGTGTTCCTGCCCGGCACCGTCGCGATGCTCGTGAAGCACGAGGCGGCGGCCGACGTGCCCGATAACGGCATGCCCGTCGGGCCATACGTGTCGCTCAATTTCACGTTCGCGACGACCAATTTCCTGCCGCCGCTCGCGCACGACGACGGCGACGGTGACGCGCCGCGCCGCGCCGCGATCTGGCCGAAGCGGCATACATCGTGGATCGACTACGGCAACTCGGTCGATGCGCTCGACACGCCGCTCGCCCACACGTTCCGGCTCGGCGACGGCACGCTCGTGACGGTGCTGAAGACGAGCGACGTGTCGCCGCAAAGCGCGACGGCCGAGCCGCCGCCATCGTCACCGTACCAGGGCCCGCGCCTGTCGGACAGCTTCGACAACCGGCTCGGCGACGCGCCGCCGTTCGGCATCGACATCTGCCTCGACTTCCTGAAATGGCGCCGGCATCCGGGCAACGACGTCAAGCCGCCGCATCTCGACGACGGCGCACTCGTGCTCGACTTCGTGCTGTCGTACGGCGTGAATCCGACCGATCGCACGTTCGACGTGCCGGACTCGCTGCAATACATCGCGCACAACGACGGCCGCAGCCGGAGGGAAGTCGTCGTGTTCGCGGTCGACCGCACGCGAACGCGCTGGCAGCGCATCGCCGAAGCGCCGTGCGTGCGTCACCTGTCGAGCTCGGATCGCGAACGCGTCGCAATCCACGCGTTCGACGTGGACGTGCCGGGCGCGGACGGTACACCGTGACATGGGCGCCTCGCGCTTCGGCCGCTGGCGCGCGCGGCAGGCGATGCCGGCGGCGCCACGCGCACCAGACGATCTCGCCGCGCAGCTGTGCGACGAATGCGAGGCGATGGCGCGCTATGCGCTCCATCACGGGCTGCCGATCGAGCCCGAACTCGTCGCGCGGCTCGCGGCGCTGATCGCGGCCGCCTGTTCGGCCGGCGCATCGGCCGGCGCATCGGCCGCGACGCCGCTGGCGCCCGCGCAGCAGCACGCGCTCGCCGCGATCCACCGCAAGCTCGCGACGCTCGTCGCGCCCGCGACGCCGCAAGCGGTCGCGCTGCTCGACATGCACCGGCGCCAGGCGCACCCGTTCGCGTGGCTCGGCCCGGTGCCGCTGATCCGGCTGCTGACTGGCTCGGCGCTCGGCTTCCTGCTCGCGGTCGTGCTGACGAGCCTGTCGCCGCAGGTGTCGGGCGAGAACATCGAGCGCGGCTTCCTGCAATCCAACGGCATGCAGCTGCTGTGGAACACGACGTTCCTGCTGTGCTGCGCAGGCCTCGGCGCCTCGTTCGCGACGCTGTTCCAGGCGCACCACTATGTCGCCGCGTCAACCTACGATCCGAAGTACGACGCATCGTACGGTGCACGGCTGATTCTCGGCGTGATCGCCGGCCTGATCCTCGTCGAGATGCTGCCGGCGCAGCTGTTCGCGCAGGGCAGCATGCACAGCTTCGGGCGGCCGGCGCTCGCGATGCTCGGCGGCTTCTCGGCGACGGCCGTGCACCGCGTGCTGCAGCGGCTCGTCGAAACGCTCGAGACGCTCGTGCAGGGCGATCGCTCGGCCGAGGTCGGCGCGACGCTCGCCGCGAATCGCGCGCGCGCGGCCGGCGAACGCGCGCAATGGCAGGGCGAACTGGCGGCGAGGCTGCTCGACCTGCAGCAATCGCTCGACGGCGCGGCGTCCGCCGACGTCGTCCGGGCGCGCCTCGCCGAGTTCACGCGCGCGATGCTCGCGGCCCATCCCGTCCCCTCGGCCGCGGACGATCCGCTCCCGCCCGACGCGCCCCGGCAATAGCGCGACGCCGAACTCGCGCGCCGGCCCGGCCGGTGCGCCCGTCACACGCATCAGCCGGGCGCATGGCAGGCCGGCGCAAACGGGAAGCCGGATGAATCGGACGACACGTGGCGCGCGAGCCACAATGCGGCCTCGGTCCGGTTGCTCACGCCGATCTGGCGAAACAGCGCATACAGGTGGTTCTTGATCGTGCCTTCCGCGACGTTCAGCACGCGGCAGATCTGCTTGTTCGACTTGCCTTCGGCCAACAGGCGCAGCACGTCGCGCTGGCGCGGCGTGAGACGCTCGAACGCGCGATCGTCGCCGGCCGGCAGGCCGCCCGGGCGCGCCTGCGTCGCGCCGCCGTCGTTCGGCGGCACGTAGATCGCACCGGCCGCCACCCGGCCGAGCGCATCCGCGAACTCGTCGGCGCTCGCGTGCCGGTCGATGATGCCGGCCGCCCCCGCCAGCAGCGCATCGGCAATCGTGCGGCGGCACACGGCCGTCGCCACGCACAGCCACGGCGCGCCGGCGAACGTCTCGTGCAGCACGTTCGGCCAGCTCGGCCGCGCGGCGTGCTCGTCGCATTCGATCGTGATTGCCTCCACCGTCTCGGGCAGCAACGCATCGCGCAGGCGCAAGACGTCCTCGGGACAGCGAGCCGACCACACATGCCAGTTGACATCGCGTTTACACAGTACGTCCGCCACACCCGCGACGAATAACGGCGGGCTATCGATCATTAGAACGTTCATTGCGCGGTTTCCTCGAAATCGGGCTGCTCGGTTTGTTTTTTTTACTTCCCTACCCGGCGTTTTTTTACCGCTGTTTCACGCACCGCGCACTAGGCCCGTCGCTCCGTGACGAATGGCCTAATTCGTCCGCGCCGGGCCCCGCCGCGCGCGCCGATGCCCGTCGCGGGCCGGCCCGGGCCGCCGGCCATGACGGACGTCATATTGGGTAACCGTTTTTAATTTCCTAACGTGAATAACGACAGCGAATTTCCGTTGTCTTCGACACGAAGAGGAGTTTATTCATGGACGCGAATTTCATCGGCTCGGTCATTAACGCTTTACCCATGGACCAAATGATCGCCGGCCCGTTAAAAGCGATGATCAGCGCGCAGACGCAGGCCGCGAAGAGCTACGCGGATTTCCTGATGCAGGTCTGCATCCAGGGCGGCAAGGCCGTGGCCGTCCAGTTCGACTACGACGAGACGCTGGTGGACGAAAGCGGCGTGTCGAAAGGCGTCGTGCAGAAGACCATGCGCATCCCGCTGCTCGCGGCGATCGTCCACCCGATCATCGCGATCGAGGAAGGCACGATCGACTTCGAGATGGAGATCACGCAGTCGGAGAAGTCGTCGTCGTCGACCGAGGCCGGCGGCGAATTCCAGGCGAAGTTCGGCTGGGGGCCGATCAGCGTGAGCGTGTCCGGGCGCGTGTCGCACAAGGCTGAGCAGACGCGCAGCACCGACACGCGCGCGAAATACTCGATCCATACGCAGGTGAAGCGCCAGTCGCCGCCCGAAGCGCTGATGCGCGTGATCGACTTCCTGACCGAAGCCGCGACCAAGCCGGTGGTCACCGAAGGCAACGCGAAGGACGTGAAGCCGCTGCCGGCGACGCCGACCGACGGCAAGCTGGTCGGCGACGCGTCCGGATCCGGCGGCAGCGCGGCCGCGCCGGCCGCCGCCGGTGCGGATGCCCGGCAGCCGGCGCACGCGTAAGCGCGCGGACCGGCCATGTTCAGGCTCTTCAGACGGTCGCGCCGCGCGGACGGCGGCAGGCGCGACGACGGGAATCCGCGTCCGGACGGCGGCAACGCCCGGCAGGAACCCGACGGGCCGGTCCCGCCGCCGGCCGCGCCGGCAGCGGGCCATGCCGGCGCGGGCGCGGGTACCGCTGCACCGGCGGCGCTAGCCGCCGATCCGGCGCGCCATGTGCCGCCCGATGGCGCCGGCTGGCCGGTCGGCGCCGTACCGGGCACGCATGACGCACCGGCCACCGCGCCCGGCGCTTCCGCCGGCAGCCTGCCGCCTGCCCCGCCAGCGCCACCCGCCCCTTCGCCCGGCATGCCGGCCGACGACGCGCGCCCGCCGCCGCGCGGCATCGCGCTCGACGAGATCGCGCGCGGGATGCAGCACGCCGCCGCCGCCGCGAACCAGTTGCTCGCGCACCAGTACACGGCCGTGCTCGACCAGTTCTTCGACCTGCGCGACGACGGCCTGCTCGCGCCGCGCGAGGTCACGGTCGCGCTCGACGCGGAGCACACGATGCCGGTGCCGCTCGTCGCGCTCGCCACGCCGCGCGGGCTCGCGCTCGACCGGATGATCGTGCACCTGACCGTGCGCGGCGACTTCACCGAGGCGCTGCCGGCCGGCGGCATCGCGGGCGACGACGACCAGCGCAGCCGCTTCTACGTGACGTTCGCGCCGCGTTCCGGGAAAAAGGACGCGCAGGGCAATACGCGGCAGCGCGACACCGAGCACATCGACATCGAAATGCAATTCATGGCGCTGGCCCCGCCCGAAGCGATCATGCGCGTGATCGACGAATACACGCATCGCCTGGTGCCGCGCGCACGGCCGGGCAGCAAGGAGAACGACGATGGCGAACCAGCCTGAACGCACCGGTGCGCAGGGCATCGCGCTGATCAAGCAGTTCGAGGGGCTGCGCCTCGCGCGCTATCTCGACGCGGTCGGCAAGCCGACGATCGGCTACGGGCACCTGATCCTGCCGAACGAGCGCTTCACGCGCCCGCTCACGCCCGCCGAAGCGGAGGCGCTGCTGCGCCGCGACCTGCGCGGCGCCGAGCTGAACCTGCGCAAGCTGCTGCACGTGCCGGTCACGCAGCAGCAGTTCGACGCGCTGATGTCGTTCGTCTTCAATCTCGGCGCGGGACGGTTGCGCTCGTCGACGCTGCTGCGCTACCTGAACGCCGGCGCGCGCACGCGTGCGGCCGACCAGTTCCTCGTCTGGAACAAGGCCGGCGGCAAGCCGCTCGCGGGGCTCACGAAGCGCCGCCAGGCCGAGCGCGCGCTGTTTCTGTCATGAGCGCCGTGACGCCGCACCGGCCGAACGTCACGGGTCGCCGCGCATGCCGTTCGCGCCATTTCGCAAGTCGTCGCGTACCCGTAAGCTGAAACCGTCGCTGAAGTCCGGTCTTGCCGTACCCGATCCGTTACAACGATTCGTCATCCGCCATTCGCCACGACAACAGGAGCCTCGCATGAACATCACTCGCTCGACCGGCCGCACGATGCCGTCCCGCTTCGCCGTTTCGCACGCGCTGCGCCGCGCGCTGCGCACCGTCTGCGTCGCGTTCGCCGCCGCGGCCGCCGTGGCTTCGGGCGCGCCGCAAGCCGTCGCGGCTTCCACCGATCCGTTGCCCGCCTACGCAGCCGACCTGCAGCGCACGTCGGTGTCGGGGCTGTCGTCCGGCGGCTTCATGGCCGCGCAGTTCGACGTCGCGTTCTCGAGCCGGCTGATCGGCGCGGGCATCGTCGCGGGAGGCCCGTTCTACTGCGCGGGCGTGAACGCACTGATCCCGCCGGCCGTGGCCGCGGCCACGCTGTGCATGCAGCCGATCGGCCCCGCGCCGTCCGCGGCCGATGCGTGGCGCGCCGCGCGCACCTTCGCGCAGCGTGGCGAGATCGACGATCCGGCCGCGCTGCGCAGCCAGCGCATCTACGTGTTCAGCGGCGCGAAGGATACGGTGGTGTCGACGCGCGTCGTCGACCAGACCGCGCGCTTCTACACGCTCGCGCAGGTGCCGGCCGCGAACCTCCAGTACCGCGCATCGCCGGATGCCGGGCATGCGTTCATCACGAACCGCCCCGAGGACAACGCGTGCAGCGCGAACGCGAGCCCGTATATCGACAACTGCGGCTTCGAACAGGCGCACGACATCGTGCGCTGGATCTACGGCACGCCCGACAAGCCGCTCAATCCGCCGGCCGCGCAGGCAGGCGGCAAGCTGCTGGCGTTCGACCAGCGCGCGTTCGATCCGCGCCGCACCGCGTCGCTCGGCGATACCGGCTATGCCTACGTGCCGGCCGATTGCGAGCGCGTGACTTGCGCGGTGCACGTGGTGTTCCACGGCTGCGTGCAGAACGTCGCGACGGTCGGCGAGAGGATGATTCGCGGCGTCGGCTACAACGAGATCGCCGATACGAACCGGCTGATCGTGCTCTATCCGCAGGTCGAGAAATCGGCCGTCAATCCGGCCGGCTGCTGGGATTTCTGGGGCTATACGAGCGCCGATCCGCTCAACCCCGGCTTCTACCGCCGCGACGCGCCGCAAATGGCCGCCGTGATGCGGATGGTGCAGCGCCTCGGCGCCGCGCGTCAGTAATCCGCGCTTCGGCCGCCATCACGCCGTCATTGCACCTTCATCGCGCCTTCATCACGAGGAATCGCCATGTTCTCCACGTTCATCGCCCAATGGGAACGCGCGCACGCCGACGCGCTCCAGCTGTTCGGCACGCTCGCCGCGCAGACGACCAGCCCCGGCGGCACGCCCGGCGCCCCCGCGTGGCGCGCGTTCGCACACACCGCGCTGCTCGCCGGCCACCGCTATACGGATGCCTGCCAGGCCGCGACCGACGCGTTGTGGCGCGGCCAGCTCGAACGGTTCGGGCTCGGCGGTTCGGCCGCCGCGGTCAAGGAGCTGGCGGCGCTGAATGCGGATCTCGCCACGCGCTTCACGCAGAGCCACCTGCAGCATGCGGGCGCGATGGCGGATGCCGCCGCGCAATACCTCGACGATCTCGGCCGCACGCGCGGGCCGGCCGATGCCGCGATGGCGCTCGGCCGCTTCGCCGGCGACCTGCAGGCCCAGGCGCGTGCGCATGCGCTGCACGTCGCGTCGCTCGCGAACGGCGTGCCGCCCGCGCTTGCGCAGTGGGCCGACCGCACGCTGCGCGACGAACGCGGCACGCCCGATCAGGAGCAAGCGCCATGAACATCAAGCTGCGCTTCATCAATCGCTCGAACGACCGCGGCAACAGCGAAGTCGTGCTGTTCCAGCGCGACGTGATGCCCGATCTCGACGCATTCGCGATCGCGTGGAAGGTGATTCGCTACTGCGGACGCGACTGCTTTCACCCGTTCGATTACTCGACCGACATCGACGTCGCGCTCGGCGACGAGCACGGCAACTTCTCGCCGCGCGTCACGGCGCCCGCCGGCGTGCGCTTCGTCGTGGACACGCAGCCGACCGGACGCGGCCGGCTCGTGCCCGATCCGGCCGACGCACCGGGCGGCGACATCGAGGTCGTCAACCGGATGCGGCGCGGCGCGGTGAACGTCAACGCGTTCAGCGCGGGCCGGCTGATCGCGGTGAAGGAAGCGGTCGCGCCCGGGCAGAAGGCCGTGTTCCGCTTCACGCCGACGCTGTGGATCGGCGTGGCGTCGCAGGTGCAGGAAAGCCGCGCGCTGCACGCGGCGGTGATGTCGAGCGCGAACACGCAGCTGCCGCTGGCGGGCGTGGCCGCGGCGGACATCGTGATGACGGGCGGCGGCACCGGCGCCGACGCGCAGCCGTTCGCGTTCGCGCTCGAGCACATCGTGCGCGCGTAGCGCCGCCCGATACCGTTTGGACCGGCTTGACGGCACGGCTTCGCAGCCGGGCCGGCGGGGAAAGGTGTGCGGCAGACCGACTGCCGTTTTTTTCAAACTCAAGGAGCAACGACGTGGATATCCAACTGAACCTGATCAACCGCTCGAACGACGCCAACAACTCGAGCGTCGTGATCTTCCAGAAGAACGTGGCGACCGACTTCGACGAACTCGCGATCGCGTGGAAGGTGATCCGCAACTGCGGCCAGGGCGACAACCATCCGTTCAAGTTCCCGATGACGATGAGCGTGAGCGCGAGCGACAGCTGGGGCAACTACATGCCGCAGCAGACCGCGACGAACGGCCAGGTGTTCCAGGTCGTGCGCTCCAGCTCGGGCGACGTGCTGCAGCTCGGCGGCGATCCGGGCGCGAGCGCCGAGGTGCAGGTGCGCAACGACCTGCCGGCCGGCGCGATCAACGCGACGATCTACAAGGACGGCAGCGCGCTCGCGCGCAAGACCTCCGTCGCGCCAGGCCAGAAGGCCGTGTTCCAGTTCAAGCCGACGATCTGGATCGGCGTCGCGTCGCAGATCGAACAGGGCGCGCTGATGAATTCCGCCGTGATCTCCGACATCAACACGGAACTGTCGCTGCTCGGCATCGCGAGCGCCGACATCGTGATGACCGGCGGCGGCCCGGGCCCGCGCTCGCTGCCGTTCACGTTCCGGCTGGAAAACGTGGTGATGGCGTAACGGTTCGTGCGCCGGCAACGCATGGCCGGCGCCCTATCAATCAGTTATCCGAATCGAATCAAGGTGACTCATGGACATCAATCTCAACTTCGTCAACCTGTCGAACGACGTCAACAACAGCCAGATCGTGATCTTCCAGAAGAACGTGTCGACGGACTTCGACGAGCTCGCGATCGCGTGGAAGGTCATCACCAACTGCGGACGCGGCGACAACCATCCGTTCGTGTTCCCGATGCTGACGACCGTCTCCGCGAGCGATGCCGACGGGAACTACATGCCGCAAAAGCGTGCGGACAACGGACAGCTCTTCAACGTGTCGCGCTCGACGTCGGGCAACGTGCTCGCGCTGGCCGGCCCGGCGCCGACGTCGCGCGAGATCCAGCTGCGCAACGACCTGAGCCAGGGTGCGATCACCGCGTCGGTCTTCAAGGACAACCGGCTGCTCGCGCACAAGACCGGCATCGTGCCGGGCCAGAAGGCCGTGTTCGAGTTCAAGCCGACGCTGTGGATCGGCACCGCGTCGCAGATCGAACAGGGCGCGGTGATGAATTCGGCCGTGCTGTCCGACATCAACACCGAATTGTCGCTGCTCGGGATCAAGCGAGCCGACATCGTGATGACGGGCGGCGGCGGCGGCACGACTGCGACCGCGTACCAGTTCCGGCTCGCGAACGTGGTGATGGGGTAAGCCGCGCACGCGCGACGGCGAACGGGCGGCACCCGTCACGTCGTCGCGCGCACGCGCGTCAGCCCGCGCGCTGCACGGGCGCCATCTTCGAGAAATATTTCGCACCCGCCACGCAGGCGACGACCACGACCGTCACGACGAGCATCGACGGCGGCACCGTCTCGTGCAGCAGCCCGGCCGCGAGCAGGAAGCCGAAGAACGGCTGCAGCAGCTGCAGCTGGCCGACGCCCGCGATCCCGCCGAGCGCGAGGCCGCGATACCAGAACACGAAACCGATCAGCATGCTGAACAGCGACACGTACGCGAGCCCCCACAGCGCGGCGGCGTCGACGCCGTCGAACGTCGCGGGCCACGTGAACCCCGTGAGCGGCAGCATCACCGGCAGCGACAGCACGAGCGCCCACGAGATCACCTGCCAGCCGCCGAGCTGGCGCGACAGGCGCGCGCCTTCCGCATAGCCGAGCCCGCACGCGACGATCGCGGCCAGCATCAGCGCATCGCCCACCACCGACGCGCTGCCGCCGTTGCGCAGCGCGAAGGCGGCCACCGCGCCGCTGCCGACCAGCGAGAAGATCCAGAACGGCAGCCGCGGCCGTTCGCCGCCGCGCCAGACGCCGAACAACGCGGTCGCGAGCGGCAGCAGCCCGACGAACACGATCGCATGCGCGGACGTCACATGCTTGAGCGCGAGCGCGGTCAGCAACGGAAAACCGACCACGACCCCAAGCGCGACGATGACGAGCGACACGGTCTCGGCGCGCGTCGGCCGCTTCTGCTTCAGCGCGACGAGCAGCATCAGGCCGAGCACGCCGGCGATCGTCGCGCGCGCGAACGTGAGGAACAGCGGATCGAGCCCCTGCACGGCGACACGCGTCGCCGGCAGCGAGCCACTGAAGATGATCACGCCCAGCAGGCCGCTGAGCCATCCGTCGGTCGTCTTTTGCACGGGAAATCCTGGTCGAAAAATGGGGGGATGACCGATGATCCGCCGTGCGCGAAAAGCGCGTAAGCTACAGCCCAATACAATTCGGACAAACTGTACTGGACAACCGGCCGTACAGTTCCTTCTCGCCATGAGCCGTTCCGTGCAAAGCCCTGCTCCGCCCACGCCGTCGCGCACGCGCGTGGAAACCGTGATGGACACGCTGCGCGCGCGGATCGCGAGCCGCGCGCTGATGCCCGGCGCACGCGTGCCGTCGATCCGGATGATGGCCGATGGGCTGCACGTGTCGAAATCGACCGTCGTCGATGCCTACGAGCGGCTCGCGAGCGAAGGCGTGCTCGTCGCGCGGCGCGGCTCCGGCTTCTATGTGTCAGGCCACGCGCCGCCGCTCGCGCTCGCCGAGCTCGGCCCGCGCCTCGATCGCGAACTCGATCCGCTGTGGCTGTCGCGCCAGTCGCTCGAGGCGGCGCCGAACTCCGTGAAGCCCGGCTGCGGCTGGCTGCCGTCGTCGTGGCTGCCGGACGAGAGCCTGCGCCGCGCGCTGCGCGCGGTATCGCGCGACGAACCCGACGCGCTGACCGACTACGCGACGCCGCTCGGGCTACCCGCGTTGCGCCAGCAGCTCGCATGGCGGCTCGCGCAGCACGGCGTCCAGGCGGAGCCCGCGCAGATCATGCTGACCGACGGCGGCACGCATGCGCTCGATCTCGTGTGCCGGCTGCTGCTGGAGCCGGGCGACACCGTCGTGCTCGACGATCCGTGCTACTTCAACTTCCAGGCGCTGCTGCGCGCGCATCGCGCGCGGATCGTCAGCGTGCCGTACACGCCGAACGGCCCCGATCTCGCGCGCTTCGAACAGGTGCTTGCCGAGCACCGGCCGCGCCTGTACATCACCAACTCGGCGCTGCACAACCCGACCGGCGCGACGCTCGCGCCGCCGGTCGCGCACCGGCTGCTGACGCTGGCGACCGAGCATGGCCTGCTGATCGTCGAGGATGACATCTTCGCGGATTTCGAAAGCACGCCCGCGCCGCGCCTCGCGGCGTTCGACGGGCTGTCGCGCGTCGTGTCGATCGGCAGCTTCTCGAAGACGCTGTCGGCCGCGATCCGCTGCGGCTATGTCGCCGCACGCCCGGAGTGGATCGACGCGCTCGTCGACCTGAAACTCGCGACGTCGTTCGGCAACGCGCAGATCGGCGCGAACGTCGTGCACCGGCTGCTGGTCGACGGCACGTACCGGCGCCATCTCGACAGCCTGCGTGCGCAACTGGCCGATGCGATGGGCGAAACGATCCGGCGGCTCGCGCGCGCCGGGCTCGGGATCTGGACGGAGCCGCGCGGCGGCCTGTTCGTGTGGGCGGAGCTGCCGGACGGGCTCGATGCGGCGCGGGTCGCGCGTCATGCGCTCGATCACGATGTCGTGCTCGCGCCAGGCGATGTGTTCAGCGCGTCGCACAGCGCGACGTCGTTCATGCGCTTCAACGTGTCGCGCTGCAAGGGGCCGGCGGTATTCGATGCGCTGGCGCGGGCGATGGACGCGGCGCGGGCGGCGGAACGCAGCGGCCGCACACTGGCCGACCAACGATGAACGCCGAAGGCGGCGGGGCGAATGACCGCCCCGCCGCCGCCCGCATTGCCCTCATTGCTCCGCCGCGTGCGCCCTCGCCCGCACCTCGGCGAACGTCGTATCGACCAGCATCCGCCCCGTGTCGAACACCGTTTCGAGCGCGTCGTCCCACTCGCCTTCCAGCGCACGATCGTCCCACGCGACCGGCAGCGCGACTGTCCGGTACTCGCCCGTGCGCCGATTGCGCAGCAACGTGAGCCGCCCCTTCTTCGAGCGCTTGCCCTGATCGGTGACCGGATCCTTGCGGACGTCGTGCCAAACGCCGTCGCGCCGGATCGCCGAGCACTTCATCGCGAAGCGCTGCGTATCGCGATTCACCTGCTGCAGTAGCGCGCCGCCCATCCCGAAAACGACGTTGCCGGCCGCATAGCCCGCGTCGTCGAGCGCGGCGAGGATCGCGCCGATGGACAGCTCGTCGACGCCATCGCCCTGGATCACGCGCACGCGGTTCAGCACGCGCCGCCCCTTGCCGTTCACGGTCGAACCGAACGATGCGTCGAGCGCACGCACGGTCTGCAGCACGATCGTCACCGGGTCGCCTGAATCGGGACGCACGACGAGCGTCGCGCCCGAATCGATCACCGCCTGGCGCAGCGGACCGCCCCACATTTCAAGCGCGGCGAACAGATCGTAGGAGTCCGACACGACCGATACGATCGCGCCGGGCAGACCGAAGCGGCTGATCATGTTGCGGTACGCATCGGCTTCGTGCTCACGCCCCCACGACGTGATCGTGCTGTGCTCGGCCGCCGGCACCGAGTACGCGGCCATCGGCTCGCGATAGAAGCGGTTCGCGGCCAGCACGCCGAGCACCGTGTCCGAACCCATGAAGCTGACGAGGTGCGCGGCGCCGCCGATCGCGGCCGATTCCGCGCTCGATACGCCGCGCGCGCCGAAGTCGTGCAGCTTGAACGGCAACTGGGCGAGATCGTCGTCGGTCTTCTCGAGAAAGTGGCGGATCGTCTGCCGCAGGTGCCAGCTGCGCGTCGCGACCGTCACCGGATACCACACGCGCAGCAGCATCGTCTCGAGATACGACGCGAGCCAGAACACCTTCGGATCGTCGCATTCGACGGTCATCAGCACGTTGTGCACCGGAACGATCGAACCCTCGGGCACCGCGCGAATCTTCACGGGCAGGTAGCCGTCGTAGTGCTCGACGACATGACGCCAGCCGTCCTCGTTGAACGGCTCGCCGTGCATCGCGAAGAAGTCGCGCGCGTCGTCGATCATCGCGTGCGTGATGGGCCGGCACAGATATTCCTTCAGCAGCATCTGCAGGCCGAAGAACAGCGTGCGGTCGTAGCGGCCGCCGCGCGATTCGACGTACGAGAACATCGCCTGCGCGTCGGGCGGATATTGCAGGAAGTGGGAAGCCTTGTACGAATCCGTGTTGAGGATCGGATTGGCGAGAACCGCGGCAAAGCCGCCGGGATCGTTTTGCATGGCTAGAGCTCCTCTAGGCCGTTGAAGTGCCGCCGCGTCTGTCGCAGCGGACCGGTATCCGGGGAATCAGCGGATCACAGCTTCCCCAGGAAGTGATACGCGATCTCGAAGTGATCCTCGAACATCACGTTGCGCATCTGCGCGAATTCGTTGAGCGGCACCCAGCGCGCCTTGTCGGCGTCGTCGCTACCCTTCACGCGCGGCAGCTCGCCGGTCGGGAAGTTGAACAGGCACGCATGCGTGATCGTGCGGCCGCGCAGCGAGCGGGTCGGATGATCGAACACCTGGCGATCCTTGATCGAACCGCGCAGCACGGGCTCCGGCAGCTTCAGGCCGGTCTCCTCGCGCAGTTCGCGGATGCATGCCGCGTCGAGCCGTTCGTCCTGCTCCACGAAGCCGCCCGGCAGCGCCCACAGGCCGCGGCCCGGTTCGCTGCGCCGGCGCACGAGCAGGATATGGCCCGAGTGCACGACCACCGCGTCGACCGTCACGAACGTGACCGGATACGGTGCGGCCGCCCATGCCTTGCGATACGCGGCGATGAACTCGGCCTCGGCCTTCAGCTGCGCGAATTCCGGCTGCGTGCGAAAACGCTCGAGCCAGCCGAACACGGGTTCCGGCACGGCCCATTGCACGAAGCTGTTGGTGCGTTCGGCGAAATACTGGTCGCGGATTTCGGTTGCGGAAATGTCTTCGGTCGCATCGACGTCGACGAGCTCCCATTGCGGGAACATCCGCAGGTAATACGACGTGGCGTCCTTCTCGTGACCGATCAGCCCGACCTTGCGCTGTGCGATGCTGCCGAGTGCGGCGGCCACGGCATCCTGCACCCAGCGCACCCAGTCGCCGTCGTTGTACGTCGAATCCTGCACGGGCGCGATCGTCACGCGCTCGCGTTCGGACGCATCGAGCAGCGAGGCCAGCATCTGGCGGCGCTCGTCGAACGAGAACGGATCCTTGATGGTGCGGGGCTTGTCGGTCGAGCCGATCAGCACGCACACGCGCTCGGCCCGGCTCAGTGCCGACTTCAGCACGTTTAGGTGACCGCGATGCGGAGGCTGGAAACGACCAATGAAAACGAGCGCGTCGAAGCGCCGGTTCTGTTGCGTACTCATGAGGCTCCCTCAAGAGATTGAAACGCTTCGGGTCTTTCCCGAAGGCATGGAATCGATCGTAGGGGAATTCCCGGAGAAGGTCAATCGAGCCTGCGCTCGACTTGACGAAGTCTGACGAAACGCGCGGTTTTGGCGCGTTACACTCGATTTCATCCTAATCCGCGCCGGTGCGCCCGCCATCCATCATGAGAATTTCAGTGAGTCGGATCGTCGGCGTCGATCGCAGGCGCCTCTTCACATGGTCGCAGGACTACGCGCGGCGGCTCGTGTGGGACAGCTTTCTCGCCGACGCCTATCTGCCCGACGGGATGACGGCCGACGTCGGCGTCGACGCGTTCTGTCGCAGCCAGTCGGGCGCGACGATGGTATCGCGCTACATCTCGTACCGTCCGCCGCAGGTCGCGGCCGTCGAGATGATCGACGGGCCGAAGGTGCTCGAACGCTTCAGCGGCAGCTGGAACTTCACCGAGCGCACCCCGGGCACGACCGAAGTGAAGTTCACGTACCACTTCCGCGCGCAGCCGGCGTGGCTGCGCTGGCTGCTCGAACCGCTGATCGGCGCGTTCTATCTCGTGCACACGCGCCGGCGTCTCGACTCGTTCAAGCGCTGGGCCGAGGCCGAAGCGCTGCCGCGCTGAGCGCCGCTCACGCGACGCCGCGCGCGACCTGCTGCCGGACCTGCGCGTGCGTGCCGAGCGCGGCGGCAATCGCGTCGACCGCATCGGCCGCGCGCGCCGCACCGCACATGAACGCGTCGACGGCCGCGAAGCCATGCTCCGGCCACGTATGAATCGTGATGTGCGACTCCGCGAGCAGCACGACGCCCGTCACGCCGTGCTCGCCGCCGAAATGATGGAAGTGCGCGCCGATCACGCGCGCGCCGGCCCGCTGCGCGGCGTCGGCAAGAATCGCTTCGAGCCGCGCCGCATCGCGCAGCAGTGCCGCGTCGATGCCGGCGAGATCGGCCAGCACGTGCGAGCCGAGCGTCGCGCGCGGCGGGGCGATGCACTCGCGCGCCGTCATTTGTGCGACCCGTACGACGAGTAGCCGCTGCGCGCCGACGAACTGCCCCACCCGCTGCCGACCGAACTCACGCCGCCCAGCGACGTGCAACTGAACAACGTGACGACGATCAGCCCGTAGAGTCCATAGAGGATGTGACGCATCAGCTGTTGCCCCCATCCGATGCGAAGCCTTTCCACAGCCATTCAGGCAGCCACAGCACGAGCAGGCCGACCAGCACGAAGACGGAGCGGCCGCTGAACGAGAACAGCGAGCCGATGTTGAAGATCACGAGCAACGCGCTGAACACGAACGGCAGCGGTGCGAAGCTGTGCGGGTACTTTGCATCGAACAAGCCCGTCGACTTCCCGGCCGAACCCGTTGCGGACGCAACCGCCGCCGTCTTGAGCGCCGGCGTGGCGAAGCGTTCGGCGAGCGCGCCGGCCGACAGCGGGCGCGCGCGCGACCACACGATCTCGGCGGCGCTGCGCTCGCGCGTGAGCTTGTCCTTCTGCCAGCCGTAATCGACGATCGACGTGCGATCGCCGATCTGTACACGCCAGTTGAACGCGCCGACCACGTACACCACTTCCGAGTCGTACGTCTCGCGCAGCCGATAGGTCTTGCCGTCATCGGTCACGTCGGACTCGCCGCCGATCGTCGGCCAGTGATCGAGCACCTGCACGCGCTCCCAGCGCCCTTCGCTCTGCACGAGCCACAGGAAACCGCGCTTCGGGTTCAGCAGCAGGTATTCGTCCCACGTCTCGTCGTCGCCTGGCACGCGGCAACGCATCATGCCGATCACCGTGTACTTCACGCCGTCGAACATGCCGGTCGCACCGAGCTCCAGCGCGCCCTTCACCGCATCGAGCCTGCGCTGCGCGGCGAAGACAGTCTGTTGCTCGGCCGTGCATTGCACGCCCGCGTGGCAGCTGCCGCACACGACGTAGTCGGCGAGGTTCGGCGCAAACGACAGCGGCGCGCCGCAGCTCGGGCACGCGAACGGCACCATCGCCGCGCCGAGTTTCTCGCGCGTATCGGTTTCGGCATCGCGCAGCCCGGTGAACGCAAGCGCGTCGAATTCCAGTGCCTCGCCCGTATAGACGGCGGGGCTCCCGCCGTTCGCATCGGCGTCGGAATAGTCGTAGGTCGCGAACGCGTTGCCGGTGCGCAGGTCGACGACGCGCGCCTCCCAGCCCGCATCGACACGGAACGGCAACTCGCCGTCGCCGCCCGTGCAGCGTGCGGTGCGCACGTCGGACACGAGATACGCGCGGCCGCCGTGATCGATCCGCATGCCGGGTTCGAGCGTGCCGAACGCCGGCCACGCGCCGCCGGACGCATCGTCGGGCTCGCGCACCGTGACCGCGTACTGGCCCGACGCATCCGACAGCCAGCCGAACGCGCCGTCGTCGAACACGACGTACCACTCGCTCCACGTGCCGGCGTCGTAGGTCATCTGGATGCGGCCGAGCACGGTGAACGTGCGCTTGCCGTAGCGGCCGGCCGTGCCGATCTGGATCGGCGACGCGTCGTCGAGCACCGTGGCGAGCTCGCCGATGCGTTCGACGTCGGCGCCGCGCTTGAGCAGCGTGCTGCGACAGAACGCGCAGACGGCCATCACCGCCGCCGCCGAGCGAAACTCGACCGGCGCGCCGCACTGGGGGCACGAAGTACTGAACATGCGTGACGCTTACCGGGTGAGCTTCGCGAGGATTTCCGCCTTCGCGCGCGAATAGTCTTCTTCGGTCACGAGACCCTTGTCGAGCAGGGCCTTCAACTGCTCGAGGCGCTGCACGTAGTCGGTCCCTTCGGACGGTGCGGCCGGTGCGGCCGGCTGCGCGGCCGCAACCGGTGCCGCGGCGGGCGCGGGCGGCGCTGCTTGCGCCGCGTGCGCGGCGCCCGCGATCTGGCCGGCCATCGCCTGGCCGATCACCGCGCCGGCCGCGAGCCCCGCGCCGACTCCCGCGATGCCGCCCGGGTTCTGCGCGGCCAGCGGGATCGCCTGCGCGGTCTGGTATTGCGTCGCGCGGGCGAGATCGCCGGCCATCCCCGCGCCGATCCGCAGGTCGAGCGCCTTCTGCAGCTCGGCCGGCAGCGACACGCTTTCGACCGCGAACGCATCGAGCGCGAGACCGTAGCGCGTGAATACCGGCACCAGCGCCTCGGCGACCCGTTGCGACAGCAGCGTCTGGTTCGCGGCCATGTCGACGAACGGCACGTCGGCCGAGCCGAACGTCGTGCTCATCGCGGTGACGACCAGGTTGCGCAGCTGCTGTTCGAGATCGTCGACCGTGTACTGCGCGCGCGTGCCGCTCACCTCGCGGTGGAACGCGGCCGCATCGACGATCCGGTACGAGTAGATGCCGAACGCGCGCAGCTGCACGAAGCCGAATTCGCGATCGCGGATCGTCACCGGCTGCGCGGTGCCCCAGCGCCGGCCGAGCTGCAGCCGGGTGCTGAAGAAGTAGACGTCCGACTTGAAAGGCGACTGAAAGAACTTGTCCCAGTTCTTCAGGTAGGTGAGCACCGGCAGCGTGCGCGTTTCCAGCTTGTACAGCCCGGGCTGGAACACGTCGGCGACCTTGCCTTCGTTGACGAAGATCGCGACCTGCGTTTCGCGCACGGTCAGCTGGCCGCCGTACTGGATCTCCTGGTCTTCCATCGGATAGCGCCAGGCCAGCACGCCGTCGGTGTCTTCCGTCCATTGCAGGACGTCGATGAACTGCTTGCGGATAAACGAACCCAGACTCATGTTGGTCTCCTCGAACGCGTGGCGCGTCAGGTCAGGCAGGCGGCATTGATGATGCCGACGACGAGCGACGCGGTGCCCATCAGGCCGCCCATCGCGACGTTGCGATCTTCGATCGCATGGTTCATGCCGGAAATCAGGCGGGTCAGCACCGCATAGGTGACGAGCTGCACGGCCATCGCGCCGATGGCCCACAGCACGACTTCGCCGAGTGTCGAATTGTGCGCGATGCTGGAGGCGAGCGTCAGGCAGAAGCCGATCAGCGCGCCGCCGAACGACAGCGTCGCGGCCGGATTGCCGTCGCGGATCAGTGCCAGTTCGTCGAACGGGGTGACCTTCAGGTACACTGCCGCGAACACAAAAAGCAGCACGAACGCCGACAGTAAATGGACCGCATAAAGATAGGCACTATTCATTCTTTTCCTCGGATTTTGTGCTCGCTTCGCCGCCCCCTCTCCGGTCGGCCCATGGCGCGCCGCCCCGCGCCCGGCCGCCCCACGGATGGCCGCGCCAGTATATCCACATTGACGAACACTGCACAACGGACGCGCCATGCTGCATAAGCGCGCGCTCGTCCTGTCGATCCTCGTGCTCGCGTCGTGCGGGCTCGGCTACGAACTGATCAGCAGCGCGCTGGCGAGCTACCTGCTCGGCGATTCGATCCTGCAGTTCTCGTCGGTGATCGGCTGCTACCTGTTCGCGATGGGGATCGGCTCGTGGCTCGCGAAGTTCGTCGAGGACGACGACGTGCTCGACCGCTTCGTCGACATCGAGCTGCTCGTCGGCCTGCTCGGCGGCGTGTCGGCCGCGCTGCTGTTCGCGGTGTTCGGCTGGCTCGCCGCGCCGTTTCGCGCGGCGCTCTACGCGCTCGTGCTCGCGCTCGGCCTGCTGATCGGGATGGAGATCCCGCTCGTGATGCGTGCGTTCCAGCAGCGCCGCCAGGCGTTCCGCCATACCGTCAGCGAGGTGCTGACCTTCGACTATCTCGGCTCGCTCGCCGTGTCGCTGATCTTCCCGCTCGTGCTCGCGCCGCGTCTCGGCCTGTTGCGCACGAGCTTCCTGTTCGGGCTGCTCAACGCATTCGTCGCGCTGTGGACCACGCACCTGTTCCGCGACGAGATCCGCAACGTGCGCGGCAAGCTGATGCGCGCCTCGCTCGTGATCGGGCTGCTCGTCGCCGGCTTCGCGCTGTCGGACCGCATCACGCACTGGGCCGAACACGGCGTGTACGGCGACGAGACGGTCTATTCGGAAACGACGCCGTATCAGCGCATCGTGCTCACGCAGTGGCACGACGACGTGCGGCTCTACCTGAACGGCAACCTGCAGTTCTCGTCGCGCGACGAGCATCGCTATCACGAGGCGCTGATCCATCCGACGATCGAAGCGCTGCCGTGGGCGAAGCGCGTGCTCGTGCTCGGCGGCGGCGACGGCCTCGCGGTGCGCGAACTGCTCAAGCACCGCAACCTCGAACAGATCACGCTCGTCGATCTCGATCCGGCGATGACGAAGCTGTTCTCGACCTCCGTGCCGCTCGTGAAGCTGAACCAGGGTTCGCTGAAGGACCCGCGCGTGCAGGTGATCAACGCCGACGCGGTGCGCTGGCTCGAAGCGAGCGCCGACGTGTACGACGCGATCGTCGTCGACTTCCCCGACCCGACCAACTTCGGGCTCGGCCGGCTGTATTCGGTGCCGGTGTTCCGGCTGCTCGCGCGCCACCTGTCGGAGAACGGCTATGCGGTGATCCAGTCGACGTCGCCGTATTTCGCGCCGCACGCGTACTGGACGATCGTCGCGACGCTGCACGAAGCCGGGCTCAACACGTGGCCGTACCACTGCTACGTGCCGTCGTTCGGCGACTGGGGTTTCGTGATCGCCGGCAAGCGCCGCGACTTCACCGTGCCGACGCGCTATTCGGTGCCGACGCGCTGGCTCGACGCGCAGACGGCCGTCGAGATGTTCCACTTCCCGGCCGACATGCCGGCGCGGCCGATGTCGCCGAACGAACTCAACGACCAGCCGCTCGTGCGCCGCTTCGACGACGACTGGAAGCACGTGCTGCGCTGATGGATCGCCGCACCTTCCTCGTCGCGTCCGCCGCCGCGTCGCTCGCCGCGTGCGGCCGCACCGGCTGGATCGAGACGACGCCGCGCGTCGGCTACCCCGGCATGCGCGAAGGCCATGCGCTGCGCGACCACGCGGCGCTGCCGCCGCCGTCCGGCACGATCGAGACCGACGTCGCGATTCTCGGCGCCGGCGCGGCCGGCCTGTCGTGCGCGTGGCAGCTCGCGCGCGCCGGTCACACGCGCTTCGTCGTGCTCGCGGGCCCGGAATTCGGCGGCAATGCGGCCGGCGGCCGCTTCGGCGAGCTCGGCTATCCGAAAGGCGCGCACTACCTGCCGCTGCCGTCGCTCGAATCCGCGCATCTGCGCGACATGCTCGCCGATCTCGGCGTGATCGAGTCGGCGCCGTTCTCCGCGCAACCCGTGTACGACGAGCGCGTGCTCGTGCACGCGCCCGACGAACGGCTGTTCATCCGCGGCGAGTGGCAGGACGGCATCGTGCCGGCGACCGGCCTCGACGCCGACGCCCTCGCACAGCAAACGCGCTTTTTCGCGTACACGGACGGCCTGCGCACCGCGCGCGGCGCGGACGGCCGCAAGGTGTTCTGCATCCCGATCGCGGAATCGTCACGCGACGCGCGCTGGCGTGCGCTCGACCGGCGCTCGTTCAAACAGTGGCTGCTCGACGAGGGTTACACCGCGAGCGCGCTGCACTGGTACCTGAACTACTGCTGCCGCGACGACTACGGCGCGGGCTACGAGCACGTGTCGGCGTGGGCCGGGCTCCACTATTTCTCGGCACGCGGCGGCCACGCGCGCAACGCGAGCGACGGCGCGGTGCTGACCTGGCCCGACGGGCTGCATGCGATGGTGACGAAGCTGAGCGATTCGATCACCGCGCGCACCGGTTCGAACGCGTGGTCGCGGGACGGCTTCGCCGTGCGCGCGACCGAGCGCGCGGGCGGCGTCGACGTGCTGTGCGCGCGCATCGCCGACGACGGTACGCTGTCGACCTTCACGCTGAAGGCGCGGCGCGTCGTCAGCGCGATGCCGCTGTTCGTCGCGGCGCGCGTGTTTCCGCAGCTTCACGCGTACGGCTTCGATCCCGCGCGCGACCTGCCGCCGCGCGCGCCGTGGCTCGTGTCCAACTTCCTGCTCGACGGGATGCCGGCCGAGGAAACCGGCGTGCCGCTCGCGTGGGACAACGTCGTCTACGACGGCGCGGGGCTCGGCTATGTCGTGTCGACGCACCAGCTGATCCGGATGTCGCCGCCGACGCGCTCGGTGTTCTCCGCCTACCAGGCGTTGAGCACGCGCACGCCGGACGACACGCGCCGCTGGCTCGCGCAGGCGAAGCCCGACGCGCTGCGCGAGCAGGCGGCGATCGACCTGCAGGCCGTGTACGGACGCGAGCTGTGGAAGCATGCGAGCGCGCTGGAAATCACCGTGCGCGGTCACGCGATGGCGACACCCGACGTGGGCTTCCTGAGCCGGCCGGGGCTGCTCGCGCTGCGCGAGGCCGACGGCCCCGTCGTGTTCGCGCATGCGGACCTGTCCGGGCTGTCGCTGTTCGAGGAAGCGTCGTACTGGGGCATGCTCGCGGCCCGGCGCGTGCTCGCCTGAGCGCCGGCTGCCGGCGCACGCGGCGGTGCTCATTCCGTCATTGCGGCGCCGCCGGCAACCGCTATAATCGCGCGACATTCCGACTGCATTGAGCAGGCCGACGGTGCGCGCTATTCGCCGCGCCGCATGCCCTCCTCGACAACAACAATGACACACCGAACCGTTCGACGCCTTCGCCCGTTCGCTCGCGCCGCCGCGCGCCTGCTCGCGTGCGCCCCGCTGCTGGCCGCGCCGCCGGCGCTGCATGCGGCCTATGCCGCCAGCCCGGACGCGCAGCCCGCGTCCGGCCGCTACATCGTCGTCGACACCGGCCATACGCCGGCCCATCCGGGTGCAACCGGCGCGAGCGGCCGCGTCGAATACCGGTACAACCTCGACCTGTCCACCGCCGTCGCCGAGAAGCTCGCCACGCACGGCGATCGCGTGCTGCGCACGTCGGCCGACGGCCGCGAGATCACGCTCGACCAGCGTTCGACGCAGGCGCCCGACGCGAACCTGTTCGTGTCGATCCATCACGATTCGATGCAGCAGCAATTCATCGACGCGGGGCGGCAACGCGAATTCCGCGGTTTCGCCGTGTTCGTGTCGGAGCGCAATCCGCACTATGCGGAAAGCCTGCGTTGCGCGAAGTCGATCGCCGAGCGGCTGATCGCGGCCGGCGAACGGCCGTCGCTGTATCACGCGCAGCCGATCAAGGGCGAGAACCGTCCGCTGATCGATCCGCAACTCGGCATCCATCGCTTCGACGATCTCGTCGTGCTGCGCACCGCGCCGATTCCGGCCGTGCTGGTCGAGGCGGGCGTGATCGTCAATCCCGACGAGGAAAAGCGTCTCGCGCAGCGCGAGACGATCCAGCGTCTCGCCACCGCGATCGCGGGCGGGATCGATGCGTGTACGGCGGCCAGGTAGCGGCTGGCGCCGGTCGATTTCAACGGTTTTCACCCAGAGGAGCCCCACCATGAAGAAAAAGAATCTGCTTGCATCCTTTGCGCTGCTCGCGCTTGCCGTTCCGTTCGCCGCGCATGCGGCCGGCTGCGGGAAACCGCGCAGCGCGTTTGATCAGGTGTACTGCAGCAGCAACGAGTTCTCGCAGCTCGACCGCGAACTGAACGATCAGTACGGCCGCGTGCGCAAGCACCTGAGCGGCGACCAGCAGGCGAAGCTGAAGACGAGCCAGCTCGCGTGGATGAAGCAGCGCGACGACCGCTGCAGCGAAACGCGCGACGACGGCTACCTCGTGAACCTCCAGTGCGCGATCGACGCGACGCAATCGCGCCTGTCGTTCCTGCGCGAACGCGAGCGCGAATGCTCGAGCACGGGGTGCGTGACGGCGAAGCTCGGGGAGTAAGCGCTGCGCGGGTGTCGTGCCGTGAATCGCTTCGTGGCGCGGCACCCGCTATCCCGCCATATTCGTTGCGGAGTACGCATGGCACCGAATACGACGATCGACATCCGCGCCGCCACGTCCGCCGACGCGCCGATCATCGCCGACATCCACGTCGCATCGTGGCAAGCGACCTACCCGGGCATCATGCCTGCGCCATTCCTCGCCGCTCTGTCGGTCGAACAGCGCACCGCCGCCTGGCGCAATGCGCTCGATTCGGGGCGGCCGCGTGTCGCGCTCGCCTTCACGGAAGACAAGCCATCGGGCTGGATCGCCTATGGCCCGACACGCGACGCCGACAAGGACGCCACCTGGGGCGAGGTCGAAGCGATCTACCTGCATCCCTCGCATTGCGGACAGGGAATCGGCGCCGCGCTGATCGCTCACGCGTGCCGATCGCTGCATGACGCCGGCCATGGATGGGTGTCGCTGTGGGTGCTGGTCGAAAATCGTCGCGCGAAGGCGTTCTACGAACGCGAGGGCTTCGTCGCCGAGCGCGACATCAAGACGTTCGAGATCGACGGCGTGCCGATCGAAGATGTCCGCTACTGGCGTGCGCTACCGTAGCCGGGCCATGCCTCCCGTGCCGCCCTCCCCGTAACGCCCCGCATACCTTCGGTCCATTTTCCCCCGCTTTCGACGCCGATATCGTGCTTGTGTCCACTCCCATCGCGGACACATCCAGACCGACCGATATCGAACCGGAGGCACATCATGCAATACGCATATCGTGGTGAAGACAACGCCCACGCGGGCAAACCCGGCCGCACGCCGGCGGACGTCAAGGCAGCAGGCGGTTTCACGCCGTGGCGGGCGAAGACCGTCGACGAAGCGAGAAGCAACCTCGTGACGCTCGTCACGGCCGGCACGCTCGCGCAACAGGCGCAAAGCTGGTGCATGTACAAGAACAAGGAGAACGGCTGGTTCTTCAGCACCGGCACGGACGTGCAAACGGCCTACGACCACTACGACTTCTTCTATCGTCTCGCGATCGACGGCCTGAACAAAGTCGACTGGAGCGTGATGAAAGCCAACGTCAAGGGCATGAGCCTCTACCTGAACGGAACGTCGGTCGACGACTCGACGCTGATCGCCGTCGTCTGGTCGGTACGCCCGACCGAACTGCTGATCATGACGCCGGTCCCAACGGCGTCCATCGACGTGAAAGACGGCAATCGCTGGAACCCGCTGTCCGCGTATTGAGCGCATTCGATCGCAACGACGCGACGCGCGCCGATCGCGCGTGACCCGCTGCGGGGTCACGCGTCATGCGCTCACAGAAACCACCGATACTCCCGCGCACCGATCTCGTTGCGAAAATCCAGCTCCTCCTGCCGCTTGTTCTCGCAATACACCATCGCGAACTCGCTGCCGAGCCCGTCGCGCACCGCCGCGTGATCCTGCATCGCCGCGACGGCCGACAGCATCTCCTTCGGAAAATCGATCCCGCTGCCGCGATCGTCGTTGAGCGGCGCGATCGGCTCGATCCGTGCGTCGAGTCCGTGCTCCATCCCGGCCAGGATCGCCGCGAGCACGAGGTACGGATTCGCGTCCGCGCTCGCGAGCCGATGCTCGATGCGCAGATTGCGCGCATCCGATTCCGGAATCCTGATGCACGCGTCGCGATCCTCGAAGCCCCAGCTTGCACGGCTCGCCGCGTTCACCATCGATCCGTAGCGGCGGAACGCATTGTGATTCGGCGCGAACACCGGCATGCAGTGCGGCAGCAGCGCGAGGCAGCCCGCCACCGCATGCAGCAGCGGCCGCTGCCCGTCCGCAGCGAGCAGGTTGCGGCCCGCATCGTCGTACAGGCTCACGTGCACATGCATGCCGCTGCCCGGCGCATGCAGGTACGGCTTGCCCATGAAGCTCGCGCGATAGCCGTGCTGCAACGCGACGCCGCGCGTGCTGCGGCAGAACAGCGCCGACCAGTCGGCCGCGCGCAACGCATCGTCGGTATGGCCGAAGTTGATCTCGAACTGGCCGGGCCCGAGCTCGGCCGTGATCACCGTCGCGTCCACACCCTGCTCGCACGCCGCCTCCACCATCTCGTGCAGCACGTCGGAAAACCGCGACAGGCGTTCGATGTGCATGTTCGGCTGATCGTCGCGATCGTCGCTCAGGCGGTCGCGCGGATACTGCGGCATCCCGTCCGCGAGCTGCGCGGCAAACAGATAGAACTCGAGTTCGAACGCGACGACCGGCCGGATGCCGCGCGCCGTGAAGCGCCGCAGCACGCGCGCAAGCACCTCGCGCGGCTCGAACTCGATCGGCGCATCGGTGCCGTCGGAGCTGATCAGCATCTGCGCGAGCGGCTGCCGCTCCCAGCGCACCGGCTTCAGCGTGCCGGGAATCAGGCGGCGCGGCGCGTCGGGGTCGCCGTCGTTGAAGCAGTAATCGCCGATCTTGTAGAGGCCGCCCTGCGTGCCGAGCAGCACGCAGTTCTGCGGCAGCTTCAGCAGCGCACCGGCCGCGACCTTTTCGAGCGCATCGATCGGATAGCGCTTGCCGTAGAAGTGGCCCGGCAGGTCGAGGCAGATCAGGTCGACATAACGGATCTCGGGATGCGCCTGCCGGAATGCGCGGACTTCATCGACCAGCACGGGAACGACGTCAGCCATGTCTCATCCTTTCCATGTCTTGTATGGCGGTGCCGCATCGCGGCGAACCGGACCCATCGGCATGCGGCACTTACATGCCCGATGTCGATCAGTACTGCAAATCGGTGGCACGGCGTGACGGCGCGTCACGCCGCCGCGCCGACGACTCAGGTGAACACCCAGATCACGCGCGTCAGCGTGTCGCCCAGGTTCGCGTAACGAAACCGCTGGTGCGCGGGCAACTGGAACGCGTCGTTCGGGCCGAGCGTGACGGGCGTGTCGTCGCCGTCGATCCAGATCGTCAGCTCGCCTTCGAGCACGAAGCCGCCCTGCTCGTCGCTGTCGTCGACGGAGCGCTCGCCACTGTTCGCGCCGGGTGCGAGATGGCTCTCGAGGATCGAGAAGCGCGAACGCATGTTCGGCGACACGAGGATGTCCGTGATGCCGGCCGCGTAATACACGGTGCGCCGCTCGTCGGGCCGCGTGACCCACGGCACGCCGCGCGGCTTGCTCAGGCTGTAGAAATACGTGGTCGGCACGCCGAGCGCCTCGCCGATCGCGGTGAGATCGGCCACCGTCGGGCGCGACAGCCCGCGCTCGACCTGCGACAGAAAGCCGACCGAGCGGCCGATCCGTTCCGCGAGATCGTTGAGCGTGACCTTGCGATGCTTGCGCAGGTCGCGGATCAGGATCGCCAGACTTTCTATCTCTTCCTGTTCGTTCATGTTGGATTTCGGTGCGTCAGACGGTGTCAGACGGTATCGCGCAGACGGTACCAAACCTTGCCGAGCGCTTCCAGCGGCGCGGCGAGGCGGTCGCCGCCGGGAAAGCGCGGGTTGCGGATGCGCTGGTACTGCGCGAGCAGGCGATCGTCGCCGAGCACGGCATCGGCGACCGCGCGGGCACCGGCGAGCGTCGGCAGCACGCCGTGTCCCGAGAAGCCCTGTAGCCAGAAGCGCTGGCCGCGGCGGCCGATGTCCGGCGTGCGTCGCATGCTGATATCGATATGGCCGCCCCACGCGTAGTCGAGCGGCACGCCGCTCAGTTGCGGAAACACGCGTTCGAGGTGCGGGCGCGTCGCCGCCGCGATGTCGGCAGGTATACCGCCGAGATACGTGCAGCCGCCGCCGAACAGCAGGCGGTTGTCGGGGCTCAGGCGAAAGTAGTCGGGCACGAACTGGTTGTCGATCACGCAACTGTTACGCGGCAGCAGCGAGCGTGCGACGTCCGGCGCGAGCGGCGCGGTCGCGACCTGATAGGTGCCGACCGGCAGCAGCCGGCGCGACAGCTCCGAATCGAGCCGGTCGACGTACGCGTTGCACGCGAGCACGAGCACGTCCGCGCGCACTTCGCCGTGCGCGGTGCGAGCAACGTGGCCGCCGGCCGTCTCGCGATAATCGAGCACGCGGCTTTGCTCGAAGATGCGGCCGCCGGCCCGTTCGATCGTCTGCGCGAGACCGAGCGCGAGCTTCAGCGGATTCAGATGGCCGGCCTCGGGATCGTAAAGCGCGGCGAGATAGCGCGCGCTGCCGATCCACTCGGGCATCTCGTCCTGCCCGATCACGCGCAGCCGGTCGTAGCCCCAGCGCTGTGCCGCTTCATCGCGGGCCTGCGCGAGCATCGCGACGCGCCGCGGGCGCAGCGCGGCCCACAGGCTGCCGGGCCGGTAGTCGATGTCGAAGCCGTGACGTGCGGGCAGTTCGCGCACTTCGGCCGCGGCCCAGCGCATGCTGTCCCACAGCACGCGCGCGCCATCGCGGCCGAGCGAGTCCTCGAGCGGCTGCATGTCGCACGACCAGCCGAGCAATGCCTGACCGCCGTTGCGGCCCGATGCTGCCCACGCGACGCGGCTCGCTTCGAGCACGACCACGCGCTTGCCCGCGAGCGCGAGGCGCAACGCCGTGTGCAGCCCGCTGAAGCCCGCGCCGACGACCAGCACGTCGGCGTCGATGCGTTCGTCCAGTTCGGGACGCAGCGGGATCGGCGCCGGGTAGGTGCCGGCGTAGTAGCTTGCGACGTGACGGTCGGACTGCACGAACATGCGGACTCCCGTGAAATTTTCGCCGGTTAATTTCATGAAAAATTAGCACGGCAATTTCACGGAGGCAAGGGGGATTGCGCGGCGAGGCGAACTGGCAATACAGCCCGACGAACTAAAGTTGCGCGCTTTTAAGGCAATCTCGGCGCTATCCAACAATATGCAGAGATGATGCAACTTGCCTGTTCCATATCCTTTAGCGACTGTCGTGACGAGCGTATCGAGTTCGCGCCGCGCGCTATCCTGCCAAAGCTCAACCGGGAGCAAAAGCGCGCTTTCCAACGCGCCTTCGGCATCAGGATTCCGTCCCAAAAATCTGCTGTAAGCGTCCAGGGCATCGGTGCACTCGTACACCAGCTCCTGTAGCTTGTTTCTCGGGCCGGTCGCGGCTGTAAGATCGGGCAACGACCTTCCCTTCCCCATTGCGCCGGTTGATTCACCGCTTGTGAACGATTGAATCAAGCACGAAGCTGGTCGTCATATTTTGCACACCGTCCATCGCACTGATCGTCGCCCAGATATCGCTGATGCGCTCGTGCGTGGGCGCCTCTATCTGCACCAGCAAATCGACCTCGCCGCTGAGCACCGCGCAATCGCGCACCTCGGCGATCCGCTCGAGTGCGGCAAGCACGTCCGCGCCCCGCATCCGATCCTTGCGGTAAACGAGCATGACGGCGCGCACCGGCACGACATCGTCGGGCAATGCGAGTCGCACCGTATAGCCTGCAATGATGTTCAGCGCTTCGAGCCGGTCGATCCGGTTTCGAACCGCCTGCCTGGACAAACCGATCCTGTCGGCCAGCACCGCGAGCGGAACCCGCGCATCCGCGGACAACGCGTCGATGATCTTCTGGTCCAGGCTGTCGATCTTCATTCCCCGAACCCGGGGTGCAGGGCGCCGCGTGCATCGACCGCGTCGCGCAATGCCGCGATGTGGCCGGGACCGATTCCGCAGCACCCACCGACGATCTGCGCGCCCAGCGCAAGCCACTGCTCCGCCCATCTTGCATAGCCGGGTGGATCGATGTCGCCGCGCAAACCGTGGAGTTCCTCGTTAGCGCGCGCATCGGCGCGCTGAGGCGGAAACGCGTTCGCATAGGCGCCGACCGCGAGCGGCGTTCCCATTTGCGCGAGCGTGCGCTGCACCATCTCGATCGCCGCACCCATCGACTCCGGCTGGCTGCAGTTGAACAGCAGCGCAGTTGCGCCCGCGGACACGGCAGCGTCGATCGCTTCGTTGAGCGCCTGCCCCGATCGCAGTACCGGCGTGGCGCCTGGCTCGACGTCGTCGCGCAGCGTGAACGAGACCCACAGCGGTTTCGGATTGTCACCGAGCGCTCGCCTGACCGCGCCGATTTCGTCGGTCAGGCTCTGCGTCTCGGCCAGCCACAAGTCGACGTAGGAATCGAGCCCATCGACGAGTGTCGCCAAGATGGCATCGGCGCGCGCCGCATCGAACAGGTCGGGTCGGTAGGAGCCGCCCGTCGGCGGAAGCGATCCGGCGACGCGCACGGGCCGCCCCGCACGGTCCGCCGCTTGCCGCGCGAGTTGCCCGGCAAGGGACGCGAGCGCGACGCCGTCACGACGGAACCGCTCCTCGCCGATATGGAACGGTACGACCGCATAGCTGTTCGCGGTGATCACATCGGCGCCCGCCGCAACGAACGCGTCGTGTGCGAGACCGACGTAATGCGGCGCTTCCATCAGCGCGAGCGCCGACCACTCCGGCTGCCTGAACGGCGCTCCGATCCGCGCCAGTTCGCGCCCCATGCCGCCGTCGAGTACTGTGATGTCATGCATAGTCTGTGCTCCATGGTTGCAATCCGTGCATCAAGTGCCCGAATCGATTCAAAAGTCGGCGCAACGCACACGGCATCCATCGATGCGTAAGCGCCGATCCGAGTCAGATCTGCTCCAGCGCCTGCGCGATATCGCATTTCAGATCGTCGATGTGCTCGATGCCGACCGAATAGCGGATGAAATTGAGCGGAATGTCGGCTGCACGCATTTGCTCCGCCGACATCGTGCCCGCCCACATGGACGCCGTGTGGATCGCGAGCGAATCGACGCCGCCGAGATTGCCTGCATTCATCGGCAAGCGCAGCGCCTCGACAAAGCGTTGCGCTTCGCCATAGCCTCCGCGCACGCCGAACGCCACCACGCCGCCGAAACCGCGCATCTGCCGGCATGCGAGCCCATGCTGGGGATGGCTGCGCAGGCCCGGATAGAACACGCGCTCGATCTTCGCGTGAGCTTCCAGGAATTCGGCGAGCGCCTGAGCGTTCGCATTGATCCGCTCGACGCGCATCGGCAGCGTGCGCAGCCCTCGCAGCAGCAGCCACGCGTCCATCGGCGACAGCACCGAGCCAAGCGTGATGTGCGTATGCCAGATCTGCTCGGCGAGTACGCGGCTCGTGCAGATCACGCCGCCCGTCAGGTCATGATGGCCGCCGAGATACTTGGTCGCGCTATGCACGACGATGTCGACACCGAGCCGGTGCGGCTGCTGGTTGACCGGCGACGCGAACGTGTTGTCCGCGAGCGTCAGGATGCCGCGGGCTCTTGCGATTTCAGTCACCGCCCCGATGTCGGTCACGAGCAGCAGCGGATTGACCGGCGACTCGAGCACGATCAGCCGTGTGTTCGGCCGGATCGCGCGATCGAACGCGGCCACGTCGGTCTGGTCGACGAACGTCACCTCGACGCCGAACCGGCGCAGCATGTCGTCGAGCATCTTCGTGGTGCTCATGTAATGACGGGTCTGGCCGACGACGTGATCGCCGGCCTTCACGACACTGAGGATCGCGGTTGCGATCGCGCCCATTCCGGATGCCGTAACGAGCGCGGTCTCGGTGCCCTCGAGCTCCGCCATGATCGCCTTCACGCGCTCGTGAACCGGATTGCCGTAGCGGGTGTAGTTGCGCGGATGCTGCGCCACGCTCGACATCTCCGCGAATTCCTCGCTGCCGGCTGCCTTGAATACCGCCGAATAGTGGATCGCCGGCGCGACCGACTTCTCGTCGGTCACGTCGCGGTCCGCAGCGAGAGCCAGCGTTTCAAGCTTGTATCCCATGTCGTCCTCGGATCGTTCGTTGTGTCGCATTCATGCGGCGCCCGTCAAGCACGCACGCTGCCCAGATGGCGATTCAGCAGGCCTTCGACGCGTTTGAGCACGGTCGAAAGCACAGCCGTGATACCGACGTACACGATGCCGGCCAGCATCAGCGCGTCGGTCGTATAGGTTTCGATCGAGATGCGTCGCGCGACACCGGTCAGGTCGAGCACGGTAATCGTGCTGGCCAGCGCGGTCGACTTCAGCTGCAGCACGATCTCGTTGCCGAGCGTCGGTGCGACGATGCCGATCGCGCGCGGCACGATCACGAACCAGGTGAGCATGAAGCGGCTCATCCCGAACGCGAGCGCAGCCTCCTTCTCGCCGGCGGGAACGCCGGCGATCCCGCCGCGGATGTCTTCCGCCATGTAGGCCGCGAGATTGAGCGTCAGCGCGCACAACGCACACGAGAACGATCCGCCGACCAGCAGCCACAGAGGCGACGCACGCACGATCGCGAACTGCGCGAGCCCGTAATACAGCACGAAAATCTGCACCAGCAGCGGCGTGCCGCGAAACACCGACATGAACAGGCGGGTCGGTGTCGACAGCCACCGGCATGCCGACGTGCGCGCGACCGCCAGCGGCACCGCGAGCACGAACGCAAGGGCGCATGACAGCACCAGCAGTTCGAGCGTGATCCCTATGCCGCGCGCGACGTCCGGGCCGGACTGCACGATGAGGGAAAGAAAGTCGTTCATCACATGGCCCTCCTCAGGTGCGTCTTGCGTAACCGCGGCCCGCGATGCGCTCGAGCCACGCGAACACGGGGTTTGATGCGGCGAGAAAGCCGAAATAGACGATTCCGACCGTCACGTAGAAGACGAATGGCTGCTTGGTGAACTGCGCGGCGATGTTGGCCTTGCGCAACATGTCCTCGAGTCCGACGATCGACACCAGCGACGTGTCCTTCAGCAAGTTCTGCCACATGTTGTTCAGGCTCGGCAGGCAGATGCGCCACGCCTGCGGAAGGCGCACGTACCACAGTGTCTGCAGGCGCGTCATCCCGTACGCGCGCGCGGCCTCGATCTGTCCGGCCGGCACCGCGATGAACGCGCCGCGGAACATCTCCGACGAGTAGGCGCCGAACACCACGGCAAGCGCGATCACGCCGGCGGAGAACGGGCTGATGACAAGGGCGCCATCGAATTGCGCGTTGAGCAGATGCGACAGCCCGAAGTAGCAGATCAACAGGATCAGGAACTCGGGAATGCCGCGCAGGAAATTGGTCAACGCATAGGTCGCATGTCTGAGCCACCCCAGGCTCGACAGTTTTGCCGATGCACCGGCGATGCCGAGCAGCATGCCGACGCACAGCGCGGCGACTGCAAGCTCCAGCGTGACGAGCGCGCCAGCCGCGATCTGCGCGCCGTAGTTCACCAGGATATCCATCGTAATATCGCTCCGTGTAAGACCCGGATCGCGCAGGCCGCCGTCCGGCGCCCGCGCGGTACCGATGCGCAGTTATTGCGGCGCGATGCTGAATGGGAAATAGCGCTTGTTGGCTGCGGCGAACGTGCCATCCGCCTGCGCCTGCGCGATGCCCTTGTCGAACAGTGCCTTCAGCGGCGCGTCGCCCTTGCGTACCGCGATCGCCGTACCGTCGCCGAAGATCTCCGCATCGGCGATCGGCTTGCCGACGAAGTCGAAGCCTTCCTTCCTGCCGGCCTTCGTCAGCCAGTCGTACGCGACCGTGTTGTCGGCAAACACCGCATCGACGCGTCCGGCCTCGAGATCGAGCCAGGCTTCGTCGAGCGTCTGATAGACCTTCACGTTGATTCCCGACTTGCTCGCCGGCAGGCGGCGGCGCAGATAGGATTCGTGCGTCGATGCCGTCTGAACGCCGATCGTCTTGCCACGCAGCGTGGCGGCGTTGTCCGTGATGCCCGAGCCCTGCTTCGCGACGAGCTGCACGGGTGCCGTCGTGAAAATGCGCGTGAAGTCCACCGACTGCTCACGCTCCCGCGTCTTCGACATTTGCGCGAGCACCGCATCGATCTGCTTCGCCTTGAGTGCCGGAATCAGCGCGTCGAAATCCATCGTCACCCACTGGCACTTGACCTTCATCGTGTCGCACATCTTCTTGCCGATGTCGATCTCCATACCCTGCAGCTTGCCGGATGCATCCTTGTATTCGAACGGCGCGTAATCGGCGAGCGTGCCGACCCGCACGACCTGCTCGGCATGCGCGACCGATCCGAGCAATGCCGCGCCCACGCACAGCGACTGAAGCAGCTTTTTCATGGTTTCCTCTCCGGTTGACATTGAATCCGCATCAAATGATGCTGGACAGAAACTTCTGGAAACGCGGCGATTTCTGGCTCGCGAACACCTCATCGGGACTGCCGTCTTCCTCGATTCGTCCCTGGTGGACGAACACGACGCGGTTCGCGACTTCGCGCGCGAACCCCATCTCGTGCGTGACAACGAGCATCGTGCGTCCCTCGTCGGCCAGCGAGCGCATCACTTTCAATACTTCGCCGACGAGCTCCGGATCGAGTGCCGACGTCGGCTCGTCGAACAGCATCACGTCGGGGTCGGTCGCGAGCGCTCGTGCAATCGCAACGCGCTGCTGCTGGCCGCCCGACAGCTGGTTCGGATAGTGTTCGCACTTGCCGGCGAGCCCGACGCGTTCGAGCATCGCAATCGCCTTGTCGCGGGCGTCGCGCTTCGGCACACCGAGCACGCGCACCGGCACGAACATCACGTTCTGCAGCACGGTCATGTGTGCCCAGAGATTGAACTGCTGGAACACCATCGCCAGCTTGCGGCGCACGCGCATCACCTGCCGCGCGTCGGCCGCGACGAGCGCGCCGTCGCGGCCCGCCTGTTTCAGCGCCAGCGTTTCGCCATTCACGCAGATCCGGCCACGGTCGGGCATTTCCAGCAAGTTGATGCACCTGAGGAACGTACTTTTGCCCGACCCGCTGCTGCCGAGGATCGACACAACCTCGTGATTCCTCGCGGTCAACGAGATGCCCTTCAGCACCTCGACACCGCCAAACGACTTGTGAATATCCTCGACCACCAGCGCGTCAGCCGCCGGTTTGCATGCAGGAATTGCTGCTGGCATCCTCGACTCCTTCTTCGATACGTTGCTCACACCGCTCCGGTTCGCGCCGCGCCGGCCCGCGAGGGGCCCGCGCTTGCGCATCAGCTCGACAGCCGCCGGTTGCGCCTGAAGCAGACCACCTTCGGCTGCGTCATTTCCGTCATCGCGAACCGAACGCCTTCGCGGCCCAGCGACCCATGCTTGAATCCGCCGAACGGCATGCCGTCGAAGCGGTAATCGGACGAATCGTTGATCATCACGCCGCCCGCCTGCAGGCGCTCGGCCGCGCCGAGCGCCACCTCCAGGCTGCCGGTGAACACGCCTGCATGCAGGCAGCTCTCCGACGCGTTGGCCGCGTCGAACGCCTGCTGCAGGTCGGCGAATTTCTCGATCGTCACGACCGGCGCGAATACCTCGTCGGTCCATACGCGCGCGTCGTGCGGCACATCCGCGAGCACCGTCGGTTCGTATAGTGCCCCGCGCCGCCGATGGCCGGTCAGTACTGTCGCGCCACACGACACGGCTTCGTCGACCCAGCGTTCGATACGGATCGCCTGTTCCTCGCCGATCATCGGCCCTATGTCGGTCGCGTCGTCCAGTGGATCGCCGACGACCATCCTGCCGGTCAGTTCGACGAAATACCGGACGAACGGCTCGTACGCGGCTTCGGCGACGAAGATCCGCTGCGTGCCGATGCAGTTCTGTCCCGCCGCCCAGAACGCGCCGGACACGCAGGCTTCGGCGGCATCCTGCAGGTCGCAATCGGCCATGACGATCACCGGCGCATTTCCGCCCAGGTCCATCGCGACCTTCTTGAGTCCCGCTTCGCGCGTGATGGCTTCGCCGGTCTGCGGGCCGCCCGTAAAGGTCACCATCCGGATCCGCCGGTCGCGCACCAGAGCGGACGCGATATCCGCGCCGCCGTGCACGATCTGCAGCGCAGCGCGCGGCGCACCGGCTTCCCACAGCACCTCGACGAGCGCCTGTGCGGACAGCGGCGCGAGCAACGAGGGCTTCAGGATGACCGCATTGCCGGTCGCGATCGCCGGTCCGAGCTTGTGTGCGACGAGGTTCAGCGGGTCGTTGAACGGTGTGATCGCGAGAATCACGCCCAGCGGCTCCAGCGTGTAGTAGCCGCTGCGATCCTCGGAGCCGGGATACCCGTCGAACGGGATCGTCTCGCCGTTGAGTCGTTTCGCTTCCTCGCCCGACAGGCGCAGCGTGTTCACGCAGCGCGCGACTTCCTTGCGGGCCTGCCGCAGCGGCTTGCCCGCTTCGAGCGCGATCGTGCGTGCAAAGGTCTCCGCTTGTGCCTCCACGCGCGCGGCTGCGCGAGACAGGATGTCGGCCCGCTGGCTGCGTGGCATGGCTGCGGCTGCACGCGCGCCATCGAGCGCGCGCTCGACGAGGGCCGGCGCCGCGTCGGCGCGCGACAGACGAACCCGGCCGACGATCGTGCCGTCATACGGCGACCGAACCTCGGCTACGCCGGCTCCCGTACACTCGGTCATCACCGCATCGCGCGCGCTCATGCGGCCACCTCGTGCGAGGCTGCACCAATCCTGTCCGCGAGTTCGATAAGATCGGAGAGGATCGCAAACGCCGTTTCCTCGCGCCCCGCACCGGGCCCGCTGATCGTCACCCCGCCGAGCACGTCGGTGTCGAACGTGATCGCGTTCGTCGCGCCGCTCGCGGCAAGCAGCGGATGGCCGGCAGGCAGCTTGCGCGGTTCGACGCTCGCGGTGACGGTGCCGTCCGGATGGCGGACGGCAGAACCGATCAGCCGCCAGGACATGCGCTCCGCCACCGCTGCGCGCACGTCGTGCTCGGTCAGTTCGACGATGCCGCGGCACGTCACATCGCCCCGCTTGAGGCCGGCATTCCACAGCGCGTTCGCCAGAATGACGACCTTCAGCTGTACGTCCGAACCGTTGACGTCGGCCGCCGGGTTCGCCTCCGCATAGCCGCGCTGCTGCGCATCGCGGATCGCCGCATCGAAGCTCGCGCCGGCCTCGACCTCACCGAGCACGTAATTCGATGTGCCGTTCAGGATGCCGGCGAAGCTGTTGATGTCGCAGCCGCGCAGCGAGGTCGCGAGTTGCCGCAGCACCGGCGTGCCGCTCATCACCGTGCCCTCGTACATCACGCAAGCACCCGATTGCGCGGCGATCCGCTCCAGTGCCGGCTGCGCGAGCGCGATCGGCCCCTTGTTGGTCGTGATCACGTGCTTGCCGCATTCGAGCGCGGTACGGCAATGCGACAGCGCGGGCTCACCCGTGTTCGGGTCAGTGAAGGTCGCCTCGATGACGACATCCACGTGTTCCGACGCGATGGCCTTCAGCACCGCACCGAGGCCGACGTCCGGCGACACCAGCGTGCCGGGATCGCGACGTAGCGCTTCCGCGTCGACGCCCCGCCGCGCGGTTTCGTCGAGGACGTCCAGCGCGATACCGCGAGGATTCGTCGCAATCCCGAGCCGCAGGTCGGCGACCATCGTCACCGATACGTCGAGTCCCACCGCACCCAGCATCGCACGCTTCTTCTTGAGCAGTTCGACCAGTCCCTGATTGACTCCGCCGAAACCGACCAACGCCAGTTTGAGTTCCATCTTGATCATCTCCTGTTCATTGACTACATGGCACAGGTTAGTTATGCGAATTGATTTTCAAATTAGTCGTTTCGCCCGATTCAGGTAGTCACCCGTTGCGGTTTGTCACGCGGGACGGGCGGATCGCCAGTTCCCGCGCGAGACAAGTACGTCAGGTGGTCGGCGGTTCGTCGTCGCCGTCCTTGTCGACCGGTACGAACAGCCCGACCTTGACCGCGCTCAGCACGACGTTCGTGTTGATGCGGCGAATCATCGGGTTGCTCTGCATGATCCGCGCGGACAGCCGGTCGTAGGCCTCCACGTCGTGTGCGGTGATGATTGCGATCAGGTCGGCGGAGCCGGTCACGTAGTAGATCTGCTGGATTTCGTCATGCGCCTTCGACCACTCGCGGAACCTGGCGACTGTCTCGTAGTTTTCGCGTTCGATCTCGATTGCCGCAATGAACGTCATCGGCCTGCCGACCGCCGCGCGATCGACCACCGCGATTTCCGCCGAAATGATCTTTTCGGTGCGCATGCGCTTCAGCCGCTTTTGCACGGCCGACGTGGACAGACCGATCCGTTCGGCAATGGCATCCGCAGTCGCGGTGCAGTCGCGCTGGACGATATTCAGGATCTTGCGGTCGAAGGAGTCGAGTGCATCGGTCATGGCGTGGTCTGCCGGAGAACGGGGGCTTGCGTCAAAGATAGAAAGGCCGGGCCGATCTGAGCCCGACCAGATGCCGGACACGGTCGAACGCGGTGACGAGCGTTTCGCGCCACTGCGCGACCGGCCCGCAGATACACACGGGTGCGAAATGGATCGTATCCACACCCGCAGGAATACGGAACGGACGCTCGATGCCATCGTCCGATTCGGTCACGAGTGCGGTGCCGTCGACTTCGGTCAGGCTCATCAACAGATGGGCGCGGGCAGTCGTGCCAAGCATGTCGCGCAGGGGCGACTCGTTCTCGGACAATTGCTCGAGCAGCGGCAGTTCGTACGCGCCGGGCCACCAGGTGTCGTGCTCGTCGAGCCAGGGGCCGACGCCCGGCATTCCGACCATCTCGAGGATCCGGTCCGCGCCGAGATGCGCATAGGCGCGACACCGGCCGACCCCGTCGGACGAAGAACGCGCCAGCCAGCCGCCGGCGCTCGGGACAGGGTCCGTCAACACGACGTTCGCAGGCTTCAGTCGGCCGAGCATTTCAGCCGCACTTGCAGCGGATCGGTGCCCTGCGCGGGACCTCTGTGCGTGATCCGGGACGATCCTGTCCGGGACGATCCTGCACACCCACTTGGGACCATCCTGCAAGGCGGCGGGGGCGTCGCCGGCCCGGACTTGAGCGGTTCGCCTGCGGGCGTGTTCAACGATGGCGATTGGCGTGTCCGGCATACAACTCTCTCGTGCTTGCGGGGCGCGTCGTAGGGATCCTGGCGCACTTCGTGGATCGACTGACGATGTTGGCGGTTGAAGAAATAATATCGCGCGGATGCGACCAAAAAAATCTCAACAGCCAGGCATTTCGACGTAAATCGTCGAAAAAATCAGACGCCTGGATGTTTTGCATCCATCCAGGTTCCCGGCAGGTCCGGTGACGGGTGCGGGCGGGAAGACGACAGCATCGCGGTTACAGGCCAACACGCTCCGCGGATGCTCGATGTCTCGAGGCGAATCTGCTATCGGCCACGGGGGTTCACACCACGACGCCACCCCGACGAGCACGGTGATCGCTTGAACATCGAATCGCCGACGAAGCCCGCGATCATGAAGGAGACGGGCCCGCCCAGGGGGCCGATGACTCGAACCCACCGCAGGCGATCCATCGAACACGCGTGTCGGCAATGAATTGACGCGTTATTCCGTTGATCTACGTCGATACGCCGAGCTAGACGCCTTCCTGCAGTTGCAAACCCACGATGCCCACGACGACGAGAGCCATGCAGACCAGCCGCCCGAGGACGGCGGGCTCATGAAACCAGACGATGCCGACCAACGCCGTTCCCGCTGCACCAATTCCTGCCCAGACAGCGTAAGCGTCTCCCAGCGGGAGGACTGTCAATGTGAGACTCATTAGCCACACGCTCAGTACGGCTGCCACGATCGATATCCCGCCGGGCAGTACTTTTGTGTAGCTGTCGGAGAGCTTCATCGTCACGGAGAAGACGACTTCCAATACACCGGAAGCCACAACGATCGACCAGGCAACAAGCGGACTGGAGGCGACAAACATGGGTCTCACCTTCAGGTTGGATGTGGTCGACAGAGGCTATCAAAGTATTTCCTCTCATGGACATCAGGATCGAAGAAAGCGGCTGACTGACCAGTCGTGGATGTTATTTTTCACTTGACGCCGAACGCGCCAACGGGCTTCAACTCAAATGCCACGGACTACGGGGGCTCCGGAGTGAGAAAGTTATTTTCTCAACGCCAGTACCTATTCTTCATGTCGACAATACTCCACCGCGAATTGTCTCCGCCAACCGGCCTTCCCGCTTTCGATCTGCACGAATCATCTCGCTAGCGCGCTCCGCGATCATCAGGGTCGGCGAATTAGTGTTGCCGGATGTGATCGTTGGCATGACCGACGCATCGACAACCCGCAAGCCGCTCACGCCACGCACGCGAAGCCTGGAATCGACGACCGAGCCCGGATCGTCCGCCCTACCCATCCGGCAGGTTCCAACCGGATGAAAGATGGTTGTTCCGACGTTGCCGGCCGCATACTGCAACTCCTCCTCAGTCTGGAATTGAATGCCGGGCAGTATCTCCCGCGGGCGAAACCGCTCGAGCGCGGGTGCCGCAACCATGCGCCGGGTCAGCCGCAGCGCGTTGGCCGCGACGTGGCGGTCTTCCTCCGTGGACAGATAGTTGGGTGCAATACTCGGCGCCATCAGCGGATCATTCGACGTGATGTGCACGCTACCGCGCGACGACGGCCGCAATTGACAAACGGACGCTGTAAACGCGTCGAACGGATGCAGCGGTTCGCCGAACCGTTCGAGCGACAGCGGCTGCACGTGGTACTGAACGTCGGGGCGCGTCAGCGTCTTATCGTTCGGGTCCGACTTCGCAAACACGCCGAGCTGCGACGGTGCCATCGCCATCGGCCCGCTTCTGAACAGCCCATATTCGAGGCCGATCATCAGTTTGCCCCACCAGTGAGCACTGAGTGTGTTCAGGGTCCGCACACCTTCTACCTTGAAGGCCATGCGCAATTGCAGATGATCCTGCAGATTCTCGCCGACACCGCACAGATCTTGCACCACCTCGATTCCGAGCTTCGCCAGACGCTCGGCACTCCCGATTCCCGACAATTCGAGCAATTGCGGAGAATTGACGGCGCCGGCACACAGGATCACTTCGCGCTTTGCCTCGGCAATGCGCGGTTCGTCGCCGAGTCGAAACTCGATTCCGGCGCAGCGCTTGTTGTCGAACAGGAGTCGACGGGTCTGCGCGTTCGTCAGAATCGTCAGGTTCCCCCGCTTCGATACTGGCCGAAGATAACCTTTCGACGCATTCCAGCGAATGCCGTGCTTCTGATTGACGTCGAAATATCCGACGCCGGTGTTGTCGCCTCGATTGAAATCGTCCGTTGCGGGTATGCCGGTCTGTTCGGCGGCTTGCGCGAACGTTTCGAGAATGTCCCATTTCAGCCGCTGCTTTTCTACGCGCCACGGGCCGCCTGCACCATGAACATCACTTGCACCGCCGTGATAGTCCTCGCTCTTCTTGAACGTTTCGACCACCGAGTCCCATTGCCAGGACGAATCGCCCGTCACTCGCGCCCATTCGTCGTAATCCTCACGCTGACCTCGCATATAGATCATGCCGTTGATCGACGAGCATCCACCCAGAACCCGGCCTCTCGGATAGGACAGCGCCCTGCCGTTCAGTCCCGCCTCGTCACGGGTTTTGTAACGCCAGTCGGTCCGTGGGTTTCCGATGCAATAGAGGTACCCCACCGGAATGTGAATCCAGTGGTAGTTATCCTTCCCACCCGCCTCGATCAGCAGCACGGATACGTCGTCGTCCTCGCTCAAGCGATTCGCGACCGCGCAGCCAGCCGTACCCGCTCCGACCACGATATAGTCGAACTCGCCAACCGATCGCGTCGCGCGGGCTTCGTTGATCTCTCCTGCCGACATCTTGCCTCCTGGATTGTGTGCATAACGTCTGCGCGTCGTTCCGGACATTTGCCTCTACCAAGGCAGATCCGATAATCGCCAGTGCAGACGACGTCAGGTCGACGCCTGCCTCGCGACGGATCGGGAACGCAGCCATTCCATGGTGATCAGCAGCAGACTTGAGAAGACGATGAAAATGGACGCGAGCGCAGCGACCGTGGGCGTAATGTTTTCGCGAATCCCGATGAACATCTGAAGCGGAAGCGTTCCCTGCGTCGGACCGGCGATGAACATCGTGATCACGACGTCGTCCAGCGACGTAGCGAACGCAAACAGCGCGCCGGAAATCACCCCTGGCGCAATGATCGGCAACGTAACGGCAAAAAATGTTCGCACCGGCGATGCCCCCAGGCTCAGGCTGGCTCGCACATAGTTCTGGTTGAAGCCGGCAAGCGTCGCATTGACCGTGACCACGACGAACGGCGCGGCGATCACCGTATGCCCGAATATCAGGCCGGTATACGTTCCGGCCAATCCCCATCGTGCAAACAGCAGGTACATCCCGACACCGGTGACGATGACCGGGACGATCATCGGCGAGATCAGGATGGCGACCAGCAAACCCTTGCCCCTGAACGACGCCTTGTTCAATCCCAATGCCGCCAGCGTTCCGAGGACGGTCGCAACGATCGTCGCGATCGGCGTCACGATGAAGCTGTTTGCGCCGGCGCGCGCCCAGTCCGTGGACGTGAACAGATTGTGATACCACCTGAACGAGAATCCGTGTATCGGATAGACGAGAAATGAGTTCTCGTTGAACGAAAGCGGAATGATCGCCAGGATCGGCAAAATCAAAAACAGTAGCACTACGACGTTTGCCGATCGCAGTGCGTAATGCCATACGATTTCCTGCGTCGACATGTAGGGTGCGAAACGCTGCACGTGAGTTTTCATGATGCTAGGCCACCTTGATTTCCGAACCGACGATCCTTCGATAGAGCGCGAAGAGCACCAGCGTCACCAGGAGAAGGACTGCACCGAGCGCGCAGGCCATCCCCCAGTTCAGGGCCACGTTAGTGAAATAAGCGATGTAGTAACTGACCATCTGGTCGCCGGCGCCACCGAGCAGCGCCGGGGTGATGTAGTAGCCCAGCGAGGTAATGAATACCAGCAACCCGCCCGCGCCGACACCGGGAAGCGTCTGCGGCACGTAAACTTTCCAGAATGCCCCGAAAGGATGACTGCCGAGGGAAATTGCCGCTTTCGTGTAACTCGAAGGAATCGACTTCATCACGCTGTAGAGCGGCAGGATCATGAATGGCAGCAAGATATGCGTCATCGCGATCAACACCCCCGTCCGGTTGAACAGGAGCGACAGGGGCGTCGAAATCACCTGCAGCGCCATTAACGCCTTGTTGACGAGGCCCGCCCCCTGGAGAATGACGATCCACGCCGAGATCCGCACGAGAATCGATGTCCAGAACGGCAGAAGCACCAGGATCATGACGAGATTCGCCTTTCGAGCCGGCAGAATCGAGATCCAGTAAGCGAGCGGATAACCCAGCACCAGCGCCGCAAGCGTCACAAGCCCGCTGATCACGAAGGTCCGCATGAACACCGCGCGGTATGCGGACGCGCCGTTCTCGACCGGCACGATGCGGCCGCCCGAGTCCTCACGATAGTCGATCGTGGCAAGGAGATACTGGCTCGTGTAACGGGACGATACGCTGGCGATCGCCTGCCAGTAGCTCGTATCGGCCCAGCGTGGGTCGACTTCGATCAGGCGCTTTTGCATATCCTGCGCAGATATCGCCGCATCGTCATCGGTGAAAGGAAGCGCACTGGTCGTCTTGTAAAACAACGACCGGAATCCATCCTTCAGCCCGTTCAGCCGGCCGGCCGCGGTACCGGTATCGTTGTCGCCACCGTTGCTCTCCACGTCAAGGACCAGCGCACGGTAAGCCTCGGCAGGAACGGGTGACTTGCCATCCCAGTGGCGCAATGCCGAGGTCGTCTTCGGCAATGCATCGACCACCTCGGGACTTTGGACCGATCGAGAAATCATCGATGCGACCGGCATCACGAACACAAGCAGGATGAACAGAACGAGGGGCGCCACCAGTCCTAACGCCACGACCTCCTTTCGAAACTGAACGGCTCGCAGTGACCGCTTAAGCTGGCGTGTATTCCAACTCTGTTGCCGAGAAGTTATGGTGCTCATGCTTCTTCCCCCGGTCGTTACTTCGCGGCCCAAGCCGTAAAGCGCTGCTCCAGTGCGTCGCCGTGGTCCGTCCAGAACTCGACACTGTTGGGAATGGCGGTTTTGCCATTCTTCGCTGAATTGGGAAGCGCTGCCTGTGTCGCCGCATCGAGCATTTTCAGCGCTGCCTTGTTGGTCGGACCATACGGAATCTTCTGCGCGAACGCGACTTGTGCCTGGGGCTTGAGCACATACGAGATGTATTTTTCGGCCGCTTCCCTGTTCTTCGAGCCCTTCGGAATGACGAAGAAATCGAGTTCGTAAATACTCTGATCCCACGCTATACCGAGATTCTTGTTTCCTTCACGCACTGCCGCGTCGATGCGACCGTTATATGCGGTCGACATCGCGACGTCACCCGCAATCAGGAATTGTGGCGGCTGCGCGCCAGCCTCCCACCACTGGATGTAGGGCTTGAGTTCGTCCATCTTCTTGAACGCGCGTTCGACACCCGCAGACGTGCCGAGCACCGCGTAGACGTCCTTCGGCGCCACCCCGTCAGCCATCAGCGCGAACTCCAGGTTATAACGAGCCTCCTTCTTCAATCCCCGCTTTCCCGGAAATTTCTTGACGTCCCAGAAATCCTTCCAGCCTTGCGGCGCACCCTTGGTCAGCGCGGGGTTGTATGCGAGCACGGTCGACCACACGAACGTGCCGGCCGCGCAAGGTGTGGCAGCTCCGGCCATCAGGTCGCTCTTGTTGGCGATCTTGGGCCAGTCGAGTTTCTCGAAGAGACCATCCTGGCATCCGCGACCGACGTCCGCCGCTTCCACCTCCAAGACATCCCAGGTGACATTTCTGGCTTCGACCATCGCTTTGACCTTGGCCATGTCACCCGTGTACTGGATGGCGTTCGTCGCTATGCCGCTTTCCCTCGCGAACGGGTCCACCCACGCCGCCTTTTGGGCATTACCGGCCGCGCCACCATAGTTGACGGTCGTGAGACCATCGGCGAAAGCTGCCATCGACAGTGACGCGAACAACGCGGCGCAAATCGTTTTCGAATTCGATTTCATTGTCTCCTCCTACTGAGTGATAAAAACTAGAAAGTCAGCTCAAGATCTTCAGGTGGTCCTCACGGAACGACAGCGCAATCCTGTTTCCCTGACGAACATGCGACCGCCAATCGTGTTCGAGGGGAACCTTGACGAAACACTCGGCTTGCCCCGGGCCACGGCAACGCAGTCGGACGTGGTCGCCGAAATAAATTGCGTCGAGCGTTTCGGTGTCGATGACATTTCCCTCGTGGGTCGTAAACTTCGATTCGACGGAGAGCCGTTCCGGTCGAATAACCGCCGTCGCCTGGTTGCCGACGTCAACGGAAGCCACATTCAGTGCGTTCACCGTCGTCCCATCTGCGAGCCGAAGCTGGCAACGGTCACCGTTCCTTGCAACGACCGTGCCGCTCATCCGATTGTTATCGCCGATGAAATTCGCGACGAAGAGATTCGTCGGTGATTCGTACAAGCGATCCACGGTATCGAGCTGCTGAATCACGCCCTGGTCGAACACGGCAACACGATCGGACATCGTGAGTGCTTCACTCTGGTCATGCGTGACGTAGACGAAAGTCAGCCCGAGCTCCTCGTGAAGCGCCTTCAGTTCGAGCTGCATGTGTTCGCGCAATTGTTTGTCGAGCGCACCGAGCGGTTCGTCCATCAGCACGAGCCGAGGGTTGAATACGAGTGCTCGTGCCAGCGCAACGCGCTGCTGCTGACCGCCGGACAGCTGGCTGGGCATCCGTTTGCTCAGCTGACCCATGCCGACCATGTCGAGCGCTCGCTTGACCCTTGCCTCTCGTTCAGCGGGCGGCATTTTCCGAACCTTGAGCGGGTATTCCAGATTCTGCGCGACAGTTAGATGTGGAAAGAGCGCGTAGTTCTGGAACACCATCCCGATATTGCGTTTATGTGGCGGGATCCGATTCAGCAACTGGCCATCAAGCCAGATCTCGCCATCGGTTGGATACTCGAATCCTGCGAGCATCATCAGACAGGTCGTCTTTCCTGAGCCGGATGGGCCGAGTAAAGTCAGGAATTCGCCCTTTTGGATTTCAAGATTGAGATCCTTGACGACTAGCGTCTCGCCGTCGTAAGTTTTTTTGACGTGACGAAAGCTCACAAGAGCCTGGGTCGGATCGTGCATGGCTGTCTCCAATGTAAGAATATTCACATTCCGCCGTAGCCTTGCGCACGTCGGCTGTGTGTCGCGTTGACTCATCCGGCGAAGCGCCGGCACGACTCTCTCGTCGCCGCGACGTTCGTTTTGCACCGCGCTTCATGCGGAAATGCTCGACTGGTCGCGCGACTCGACGACGACATGCAACTAGCTGGGCAAATACTCTTCGGACCAGCTATCGCCGACCGCATGTCGGGCAATCAGTATCTCGATCTCGGCATCGTTGTATCCGAACTCGCGCAGGACGGCGTACGTCGATGCGCCGAATTTTTCGGCCGGTGCCAATGCGTGAATCCGGGCATGGCGCGGACGAATCGCGAAAGGATCGAGCTGCGTGACGCATCGACCGCTAGGATGGTTCGCATAGACGCTGAACGAATAGCTGCCGTTGTCGATACCTGGGCGATCGTCGCAGGGCCGACTGTTGTGCCGGCGGAGGTTGACGATGTTGTCAGGCACCGCCGCCGCGATGTTGGCGGCCTGCAACCGGGTCTGCCAGGTTTCGGCGGGTGCGGTACCCAGCGCGGAGGCGAGGAATGCAGCCGGATCCTTGGCGGCTGCGATTCCGCCTAGACCTTCTACTCGATCCAGTTTGTCCAGCTCATTCTCGCCGGTGTCCACATAGATCCAGTCGTCCGCGGCCCGGAAGAATCGGGACATCGCGCCATAGCCGATCACCTCGCGGCCGGACGGCTCGTCGAACGGCGGGCGATTCGCATAGTCATACGAGAACGGGATCTGCACCAGATTGCCAAGCGCCGACAAGGAAGTTCTCGCGCGGCCGACCTCGCCTGTTTTCGCCTTGCGGTAAAGCGCGGCAGCCACACCCAGTGCAGCCGCGAATCCACACATGACGTCGATCGTTCCGACATGCGCATGCTCCTCCGGCGTCTCCATGCCGCCACCGAATCGCACCATGATTCCGGTGCACGCCTGGATCAGATCGTCGTAGCCAAGGTAGTCGGTCCGCGGCCCGCGTCGTGGACCGCCGAAGCAGTCGAGCTGGCAGAAGATCACGCCGGGATTGATGGAACGCAGGCTTGCCTCGTCCAGCCCCAGCGGCTCAAGCTGACGATCCGGGGCATTCATGACGATCACATCGACAGACCGCGCGAGTCGAGCGAACACCTCGCGTCCATCCGGATGGTTCAGATCGACGAGCACGCTCCGCTTCCCACGCGCCGACGACATCCCGAAGACCACGGTATTCCACGGATCATAATTCGGCACGACGGGGTCGAGTTTGATGACATCGGCACCAAACCGGCCGAGAAACGACGCCGAATGGGGCCCGGCGATCACGTTCGTCAGGTCGAGCACACGCACCCCGTCGAGCCACCCCTGTGTGGGCGTCCCCGACGGAGCAGGCAGCTCGGTACGCTCCTGCTCATCCAGAATGGCTAACGCATCCCGGAAGGTCACCGGATGGCGGGACACCGGCGAGAGCATGGATTCGGCGCAGTCTTCAAGCCATGTGACCGGCCCCGGCTGCTTCATCACACCATATTCGAGATCGTCGACATTCACGACCAGGCCGGCAGTATTCGCGTGGTCGTCATGCAGCCACTCCCGCGTGGTCCGGTGTGCCGCTCCAGGGAAACCTCCTTCGCCGAAAATCTTTTCCCACTCGGCTGCTGTTTTCGTACGAAAAACTTCCTTCATACGCGCGGAAATCCGCTTCGCCCACTGCTCGGGTAACGGATAGACCCCTAGCGACGCGTTCCCTTCCCATTCGGAAATCGGCAGGTACGGATCGTCGATCTGCGGCAAGCCTGCCTCCAGCATTTCCTCGTACAGCCCCATCGCCTGCAGGCAGCGGCGTGCGTGCGAGCGATGTGACGGGCACACTGCATAAAACTTGCGGCCATCGGCACACTCATAGGTCCGGTAGAACGGATCCAGATATTCCTGCAGCGCTTCGTACGACAGATCCATCGGTAGATTGTTGGAGCGCCGCCGCTCGATTTCCTTTTCGCGCAGGGTCTTGTATCGCTCGGGGTAGTTCTCGATATCGATCGAGTTGTAGGAGAGCCCCTCCATCACAGCCGATGCCAGAGGGACCTCGATTTCATCTCCCATGCCTGTGCGCTGCCGCGCCTGCAACGCAAGCGCGACAGCCGAGACGGCCAGCATGGTGCCGTAGGCGGACGCGAGCGGCAAAGGCGAGAAACTCGGATTGATGCCCATCAGCACGCGGTTCTGCCCCATGTCCGTAAATACGCCCGAAGCGGACGCGATGATCGGCTCGAACGCGCGCCATTCGCGACGTAACTGGTCGTTGCTGGCAAAGCCTGGCATCGAGAGCGTGATCAGTTGCGGGCGTGCTTCACGCAACTTCGCGAAATCAAGACCCAGCCGCGCCATCACGCCCGGCCGAAAGTTCTCGATGACAACGTCCGCGCGCCGAATCAGATCTTTGGCTTCTTCCAAGCCTTTGTCGGTCTTCAGGTCGAGCCGCAGGCAATGCTTGCCGCGGTTGAGCACCGCATTGGCCGGGCTATCCCAAAGCGGCCCGGCTGGAGGATCGACGTGAATGACGGTCGCACCAAGATCCGCGAGGATCATCGCTACGGCTGGCCCCGCAATGTACTGGCCGAAATCGATGACTTTCACACCGCTGAACGGCAATTGATTGCTCTTTCCCATAATCCGCCGAGTCGCCTCCAGACTGGCCGCATCGCGCGACCGTCGATCATCGTGTTGTGGACAATCCCCCGTCACCGCCGGCCGGCCGCGTCGAGTCGCGGTTGGATGACGGTCAAACGGGATGGAAGCAACTTTCGGTGAGAAGCCGTGGTGGGTAAAGCAATAAAAAAAACGAGGATGGGTACGTTTTTTTTATGACTCGAGCAAATGATGGGCCGGTCAGAGATCGCATCCCGGCAAGCCGACTCGCATACGCAAACCACATGCGAGATCAGAATCTCGCGTGGGCCCCCTTAACCTGTGCACTGAGCCATTCAACGAACGCAGCCGCATGAGGGTTAACGATGTTGTGCGGGGAATAGACGAGGTAGAACGCCTCGCTGGTTGGAAGGCGTGGTTTCAGTGGCGCGATCAACTGGCCGGAGATCAGCATGTGCTCGACTAGAGACGACCGCGCAAGTGCAACGCCCTGACCGAGTTCAGCCGCCTTCAGGGCCGAAATCAGCGTGTCGAATTGCATCCCCTTCGACGAATCGACCTTCGATGCACCCGCCTTTTTGAGCCAGTATCCCCAGCCTTCCTCGTAGCCGAGCACATGGAGCAGTTCGTAATGCGCGAGGTCCTTCGGCACCGAAAGAGGCGCTTTGGGAGACAGCAACCCGGGAGCACAGACTGGCAGCAGCGTGTCCCAGGTCAGTCGCTCAGCACGCAGCCCCGTCCATTTCCCGTGCCCATAGCGGATCTCCAGATCGGCTTCGACATCAGTGACGCTGCTATCGCCTCCCCAGATATTGCTCGTAATGCGTAGATTGACGTTCGGATACCGCTTGCGAAAGTCCGGTATGCGCCATGCGAGCCAATGCGTGAAAAACACCAGACTCACTCGCACCGTCAGCACCTTCAGATGCCCTTGCCCAAAAATCTCGTCGGTGGCGGCAGCAAGCCGCTCTATCGCTTCATGCACGACTGGCAGGTAGGCGAGTCCGGCCTCGGTCAACTCGATGCCGCGCGGCAGGCGCTTGAATAACGCCGTACCGAGCTGGGATTCAAGTCCTTTCACCTGCTGGCTGATTGCGGCCTGGGTCAGATTCAACTCGGTCGCCGCGTGCGTGAAACTCAGGTGCCGGGCTGACGATTCGAATGCACGTAGCCAATTGAGCGGTGGAAGTCGTTTCATCGTGCGAATCGTTGCAATAGATCGGGTGGGCAAACGAGAATACCGGCATTCTATTGCACCGATGCGATCAGAATCGGGCGCTGGGCGCCGCGGCGGATGTCGAGAGACAACGACAAGTTACTCGCCAACGCGACATCATATGAGGGGTCGGCAATCCATAACGTATGGCAATCATGCCTCAGACAAAGACGAGGAGGATTCCACCGAAAAAATGTCGCTGATGAACTCGGTGCTACTCGCGCACCGGATGTGCGCGAAAGCAGGCAGCGCCCGGCACGGCCGCGACGAGCGACGAATACGTCCGTCAGTTGGGCCTACAGACCCAACTGACGGACCAACAGAACGCCGAAGACTAACATTGCCCTTGGCACTGAAAACCGGGGCCGCGCATTTTTAACCTCGGACTCCAACCGCAGTTCGGACTAAAACCGGGGCTGATCACAACGACTATCTCTCATAGACAAGACCAAAGCCAATCGGATAAAGAGGATGTGCCGTGTCGTGCGGCACGTCTGGGCGCTGACGCGCCACCTCGGTCATTGACGAGGGCAGTTCGAAAGGCAATTTGCCTGCGGGGCTAAGCTTTCCCGTGAGAACGTCGAACAACGCAGCGTCACTGACTCCAAAGTTACCGATCAGAGCGGTCGCTTTAGAGCGTACGTTGGTAAGAATCGCTGGGCGATCGAGGTAGACCGTCACGATTGTCGGCACACGTCGGCTTACCGCTTCAATGGCGGCATAGTCGGGATTGCTTTCGCCAAACGCGAGATCGCCTTCGTTGTAGCGTGCGCCGAAGAAATAGTTGGCATGCGGGCGCTCGAATGGCGTCGTCACGCGCAAGATCGCCAGATCGGCGTCTTCTAGCTTGTCCACCGGTTTAAAGCCGGCTCGGCGAGCGGCGTCAGCGTCCACGTGATACAGGAACACTCGCTGTGCAGACGGATGCAAGGGCAAAAAATTTCCCTTGTTCTCGAGCAGTACGAGCGAACGAGCCTGAGTCTCCTTTGCTTTTTCCGCAAAGGCGGCATTGCCCACCACTCTCGAAGCCCGCTCCGGATCGATGTAGGGATTCTCGAAAAGCCCAAGCTTGAATTTCAGCTCCAGAATTCGAGTCACCGAGGCATCCAGACGAGTTTCGGACAGTCGTCCTGACTTCACAAGCTCAACGATCGGCGTCGGGTCGTCGATTCCGCCGAACTGATTGACACCCGCATTCAGCGCCTTCAAAAAGCGCTCGGCTTTCGGCAGATTCTCAACGCCCCACGGCATCGCGATGTCGGCTGGCGTGGCCTTTTTGCCTGGAGCGGCTCCATGCAGGCAAACCTCGTCGCAGTCGTCGACGATTCCCCAATCGGTCAGGATGATGCCGCCGAATCCAAAACGACCGCGGAGCAGCTCAGTCAGCATCTGTCGGCTAAAACCGGCACCGACTTGTTCCAGCGGACCCTCTACTCCGCGGACATTCAGATCTTTTGGAGGCATGCTGTACGTTGGCATCACCGCAGCGACTCCCGCGTCAAACGCGCCTTTGAATGGCGTCAAGTGGCTTTCGAGCGTTTCAGTCGACAGATCGGTGAAGCGACCATAGTGATTGTGCCCGTCGTAGCCGTTCACAGATGCGCCATAGCCAACCCAGTGCTTGACGACTGTCGCAACGCTCGTATCGTCGATGCCGTGAGCACCCTGGAAGCCAAGAATGTACGCATTGACCAGCCGCCGGGCCATTTCTGGATCCTCGCCGAAGGTACCCTTGATACGTCCCCACCGCGGCTCGGTCGCGAGGTCCGCCTGGGGAGACAGCGCCATGCGAATTCCGATAGCGCCGTACTCCTGCCGAGCGATATCCGCAAACTGTCGCACCAGGCCAGCGTCGCCGATCGCGGCAAAGCCTGGGGGATCGGGCCACTGAGAGAAGCGACCCGCTGCGACGCTTGCCCCAGCCTGGTAGTCGAATCCATTACGCGGGTCCGAACTGATCGTAAGCGGAATACCAAGGCGCGAATGTTCGGCGATCGCCTGCGCCTCGTTGTACTCCCTCGCGAGATCAGCGGGATTCCCGCTCAGGCGCGTGATGAAAGAATTGACATGTGAGCGTTCAATCAGGTTTCCGAGTCGATCGAAATCCCAATGATCCCCGGCACCTGGAACCGGAGCGTGACCCAGTGATGGAGCGGTACCGTGCATCATGGTCCCGGCCTTTTCCTCAAGTGTCATCCGCGCGGTCAGATCGCGTGCGCGCGTCTCGGCACTTAGTCTCCAGTCTTCGTACGGATGCAAAACTCCGTCATGTGCGAGATCTTTGAAGACCAGGCCGTCCACATGAATCAGTGAATCGGAGCGAGCGCCTATGAAAGGCTGCCTCGTTGAACCGCTCGGAGGCGTCGTGCAAGCGGCCGCTGCGATTGCGCACGCGCACACGACGAACCTTGCTGGAAAACGAATGTTAGGAATATGCACGTTCGAGTCCTTAAGAGCCAACGCGATCTGCGCACAGGTGATATAGATCACCTGTGTAAGTAGATCAAGTTCAGTTAGAAGCGGAAGACGGCACGTGCAGTGATAACGTCACCATGATCGCTCGGGCTGCCGGACGTCGCGGTCGTTGCCTTGTCGCTGTGCGCAACAAAATGGTCATATGTCATCTGCAACTGCATGCCTTTCCACAGCGTGTATGCCGCACCCAGTTCGTACACGCGCAACGTCCGTGCACCGGGGAGTGTCATTTGTCCCGGGTCCTGTCCGTAGCGATATGCGCCGCCTACGACCCACCGACCAAAGCGGTACTGAGCTTCGAGCGAATAGTTGTAGGTATTTGCGTTATAGATCGGGGAGCTTGCCGTGCCATGCTTTTGCTGGGCGCTCTTGCCCAGATAGAGCACGGACGGTCCGATTGCAAAGCCGCCGTACTCGACGCGGAATGCGGCCTGATAGGCCCTGAGATCGTAGAACGTGCCGCCCACGGTCGTCGCCGTGGGAACGGACTTGCCAGTCATATAAACGAAGTCGCCCAACAGTCTCACGTCACCGAATTTCTGATCGTAGTCGAAACCGACTTCAATCAGATTGCGGAAAACTGCGTCATAACCAGTCCCGGTGAGCGCGGTAGACGTCGTGTAATTGAGCCGATTGGTACTAATGTCGTACGCGTCGTTCCGGGGCGTCCAATCGAAGCCGAAGCGGAACCCGGCGAAGCGGGGCGACATGTACATCACTTTGCTCGCATTGTTGTCAACCGCAAGCGCCGGCCAAACGACGCTCGTACCCATCAGTGCCCCCATTACACCGCCGCCGATGTCCGCACCCTGGTACCGGCCATTGATCGCATCTACGCCTTGTGCTCCTCCTGTAGTGCCGCCGTTGGGAACCATGAAGCCGAGCGCAGTGTCGAAGCGGCCGGTAGGCAAGTAATCAAGCGCGAACGGAAAGTAGCTCTCGTCGCCATAGCCATTGCGAACGCCAGCGCTGAAATCACCATAGGGTCCTCGCGCGTATAGAAACGTGCGGTCTGGTGCGTTGACGCTCTGATCGCCCTTCGCGACAACGTAACGAACGAGACCGCCATAACTGAATCCGCCGTTAGCCTGCACTTCAGGGTTGACGATAAATCTGAAGCGCTCCCGTACCGCACTCGAGTTGAGATGAGAGTCGTTAGCCTGGCTTACGTATCCCCCCTCGACAACAACATCACCGCGCAACCGCGTGACTACGCGGCCGAGTGTCAAATCCGGGATCATGCCTGAATAGAGTGCCGGAGGCGCGATCGTGTCGAGTGCGCCCGACGGTGTCACGCTAGCGGCCTCCGATCCTGGAGCCGTATCGGCTTTGCGACGCGCGATGGCTTCGGCCTTGCGCGACGAGTTCCCGGATTCAGGGGAGTCAGTACTCGTCGACGTCATCGAATCGGTCAATGCGGAACGCGATGCGGGCATTTGCTGGTTAACCTGCATGCGTAGATCGCGCATTTCCGCCTGTAATTGTTCGATTTGCGCATTTTGCTTCCGGACAAGTTCCATCAATTCCTCGTTGCCACCAGCCCACGCGGGTCCAGTCGCAATACTCAGCGCTATCGCGCCCACCGGAATCAGATTGTCGGTTCCTATCCTCGAACGACGACTTCTTTTCTGCTCACTCATGATCTCCGCCCACGTCGTTATTTAATTAAATATGAATGCAATTAAAGTCAGTATTACTAAATATAAAATTAGCAAACGCTTGCTTCTATCTTTGAAGTCTCCAAACTGCTATCCCCCTTCCTATAGAAGCTTTACGCCAGAGAAAAACCGTCGACCGGCAGCGGTTACCTCACCTTCCAAACCGAGACAGTAGACACAAGCTCCCTGGCTCTCTGATTGAGCCCGTCGGCCATCCGAACCGACTCTTCAACCAAGGCCGCGTTGCTCTGGGTGACATGGTCGATCTGCTCAATCGCCGCGCCAATCTCCTCGACGGTGACTCGCTGGTCAGCGGCGGACGCACTCATCTCTGCACTTTGACCGGAGGCTTGGCGCGCGGCCGCAACGATACGCAGCATCGTTTTTGCGACATCGCCCGCAACCCTTGCGCCTTGCTCGATCGTGGTTTTCGAACGCCCCACAATGGCCGCGATTTCACTCGCTGCCCCTGCGCTCTTCTGAGCAAGATTGCGGACCTCGGCTGCCACTACCGCAAAACCTCGACCATCCGGCCCGGCTCTCGCAGCTTCGACCGCCGCGTTGAGCGCCAGGATGTTCGTTTGCGCTGCAATTTCGTCGATCTGATCGGCCATGGCGGCAATTGCGCCAGAGTCTGTGATCATCGCCCCCATCGCTTTGACGATATCTTCGACGCGAGCAGCGCCCTCGGCTATCAGCTGAGAGGTTTCCTCCACGAACCGATGGGTTTGTTTGGCGAGTTCCGCGTTCGTCGTCACTGTCGCCGTAAGTTGCTGAATGGTTGCCGTCGTCTGCTCGACGGCCGCGGCCTGCTGTTCCGTGCGGGCAGCAAGATGCGCGTTCTCGCCGCGCATCTGTCCGATGGTGTCCTCGATCGACGACACCGCATCCTGAACGCGCAAGATCGTTTGTATCAACGCGGCCTGCATTTCGCGTATGGATGTGAACAAGCGCTTGGCTTGCGTCAGCTCGGTAACGACAACCGTCCGACTGAGGTCGCCTTTCGCGACTGCACTCACCGCTTTCATCGCGCCGTCCAATGGATGGATGATCTTGCGATTCAACCAGCACCGCAGCCCGACAGCAGATACGGCACTGACCGCGACGATAAGGACAACCCCAATCAGCAATCGGTGCAAGGCGATCTGCATCGGGTAGCAAGACATTCCTCCGGCGGCCACGCGATCCGCATGACACGGCACGCCACTCCCCGACAAGCCCGGGACGACGAAAAGCATGACCGTGGCGAGCCCTAGTACCAAGAGGAGGCTGAAGAGCCAGACGCCCGTAACCAAGGTCAGCGCTGCGGGAATACGAAGTTTGCTCAGTACCAACGTCTTCTCTCCGTTGCCATTGCCTCCTCCGGAAGTCAGTGCGAAGCCCTTCCCGGATTAGGGAGCGAACCCGCGTCACCCTCGTCGCGCGCGGGCGGTGCATTGGGCGCTGATGTACCGGCCGAAATTGCGGCAATTTCGCGCTGGCCGAGCGAGATCACGGCGGCGGCCAGCGCCAGCGCGATCGCGAAGAGTCCGAACGTATAGCCTGACGACGACGTGACCGAAGCAACCGCGCCGACAATGATCGGCCCCATGATCCCGCCGACGCGATTCAGGCCGATGGCCACGCCCATCCCGGTGCCGCGCACCTCCGTCCGGTAACTCATGGCCTGGTAGTTGTTCAGCACGCCTTGCGCGCCGAAGACGAAGAAGCCAGCCGCGATGATGAACGGCGGCAGCCACAGATGTCCGATGGCGAGACCAATGGCGCCCATCGACACCGCCGCGAACACATAGCCGACGACCATCGCCCGGATGCGGCTGCGCAGCCGGTCCGCGAGCCAGCCCATGCCGATCCCGCCGAACACGGACGCCACCATGACCGTGGCACCGTAGGCGAACGCCGACGACACGCCTTCACCATGTGCGACCACCAACGTCGGCAGCCAGCCCGTCAGGCCGTGGATGCAAAAGAGGCTCAGAAAGCCGGTGATCCAGTGAACCAGCGTGTTGCGGCGATAGATCGGCGCCAGCAGTTCGGCGACAGACCCGATCTTGGCCGGCTTGTGCATCGGTGCGAATGCGGCGTCGCGGTACACGTCCGCCCGCTCGGGACGCAGCGTCGCCAGCAGCTTGCGCACCGGATCATGACGCTTGCGCAGCATCAGGTACTGGACCGACTCGGGCAGCCAGAAGCCCGCCACGATCGCGACAACGAAAGACAGCGCGCCGATGAAGTAGAGCGACTGCCAGCCGAAGCTCGGCGTGAGCCAAAGCCCCGCGATGCCCGCAAAGATACCGCCGGCGGAGAACCCGAGCTGAAACACCCAGGTTGCGAACAGGTTCGCCTGCTTCGCCGGCGCCCATTCGTTGATGCAGGTGAGCGCGAGCGGCGTGACCATGCCGAGCGCGACACCCATGACAAGCCGCAGCAGCGCGAACATCGTCGGCGTGTGAACCACGGTGGCGAGCAAGGCGCTTGCGCCGGTGAGCATCCAGAGCGCCAGCAGCATCGTGCGGCGGCGGCCAAAGCGGTCCGAGAGCAGCCCCTGCACGACCGATCCGATCGAAAGCCCGACGATGCCGCTCGACAGCATGATGCCGATCATGTTGGGCGACGGCTGCCAGCTCTTGCGCACGAGCGGGATCACATAGGCGGCGTTGAACAGGTCGTAGCCGTCGAAAAACATGATGATGGTGATGAGCGCCGCGAACCGGAGATGAAACGCGCCGATGCGGGCGTGCGCGATTTCCTCGCGTGCGTTGATGGTGATTGCCACTGATGTCTCCTCGTCTTCTCGAACGGGTGCCGGACGTGGTCCCGGCCGATACTGCTTTTTCCGGTATGACGGTCCGGCGCCGCGCACGGCACCGGTTCCGCGATCGTTTTGCCGGCGTGCTAGCGCAGCGCTATTGCGAGCGTCGAGAGCTGCCGCTCGAGTTCGGCTGCGTCGGCGGCCACACCCCACACATAGTGGTCGGGGCGTACGATCGCCGCCTTGCAGCTGTGCGTAACGAACCAACGGGCCAGCACGCCCTCGCATTCGGTGACGGCGAGCACGCCAGCCGAGGCCTCGCCGCCTGCCGGGCCCACCTGTATGACCGTCGCCGGAATTTCCCGCGCTGCCGCCAGCGCCGACGCGCCGAGCACGCCCGCCTCCGACGCGACGATGCGCCAGCCCCCGCCCACCACGACATCGAGCAGTTGCGCAGCACCGCCTTGCGCATCGACAAGCGGCTGCGGAAACAGCGTCCCGCCGACCGGATTGTCGTCTTCGGCGAGCAGCCCCGCCTGCAGCGGCGGCACGATTTCCTGGCGCGTGATCGTCTTCACAACGCCGCCCGCCTCGCGCAGCAAGCGCGCATCGCGCTCGCGCGCCGCCTCGACATCACGTTCGCAGATCACGCGGCCGATGTCCTTGATGCGCGTTGTGAGGCAGCGCACGTGGGCCTTGCGCTCGACCTCGTAGCTATCGAGCAGCGCATCGGACGACCCGCCGCGCAGCACGCGCTCGAGCTTCCATGTCAGGTTGACGACGTCGCGCACGCCCTGACACATCCCCTGGCCGATGAACGGCGGCTGCTGATGCGCCGCATCGCCCGCGATGAACACCCGCCCGCGCCGCCACTGCGCCGCGACGAGAGCATGAAAGCGATAGCTCGCCGCGCGCCAGAGCTCGCCGTCGTCGGGCGTGAGCCAGCGCGACAGCAGCTCCCACACCTTCTCTTCCCGCTGCATCTCGCGCGGATCTTCATCGGGCGACAACATGATTTCCCAGCGGCGATGCGAGCCAGGACCGACGATGTACGTGCAGGGACGCGCAGGTTCGCAATACTGGATCGCCACCTTCGGCAGCTTCGCGAGGCCTCGCTCGTTGACGCGCATGTCGACGACGACCCAGGGCTCGTCGAAGATCAGATCGTCGAGCGCGATGCCGAGACGCGTGCGCACGAAGCTCGACGCGCCGTCGCACGCGATCAGATAGCGGCCGGTCACCGTCCTCGTCTCGCCGATATCCGAGCGAAGCTGTGCCCGCACACGCTCACCGTCGTCCTCGAAATCGACGAGCTCGGTGCCGAGCGCGACCTCGATGCAATCGTAGGTCGCCGCCTGCTCGCGCAGCGCCGCTTCGACGGGCGGCTGCGTGAAGACCATCGTCGGCGTGTAGCCGAGCGGATAAGGCTGCGGAACAGTATCGATGCGCTTGATCAAGTCGCCGTCGACGCCGTAGTACTCCGACGGCGGGAACGCCGCAATATGGGACGCGATGCGCTCTGCCAGACCAAGATCCTGGAAGATCCGCATGATCTCGTGATCGAGCGCGATGGCGCGCGGCTTGTCGTACACCGTGCGCGCCTTGTCGAAGCACAGCGTGCGGATGCCAAGCTTGCCGAGCAGGTTGGCCGCCACCGCGCCCGCAGGGCCGAAGCCGGAAATGAGAACGTCGAAATCGTCGGTCATCGCTTTCACTGCGCCGCAGCCTCGTCCTGCACGACGTTCGACAGCACGCCGATGCCTTCGATATCCACTTCCACGCGATCGCCGGCCTTCATCCACACCGGCGGCGTGCGTGCGAAGCCGACGCCCGCGGGCGTGCCCATCACCACCACGTCGCCGGGCTCGAGCGTGAGACACTCGGTCAAGAGCTCGATCGTCTCGGCGACGCTCCAGATCATGTCGGCCGTATTCGCGCGCTGCATCGCCTCGCCGTTCAGGCGCAATTCGAGCTTCAGGCCCGCCGCGCCCGGCGGCAATTCGTCGGACGTCACGAGCCAGGGGCCGAATGCGCCGGTGCCGTCGAAGTTCTTGCCGATGGTCCATTGCGCCGTGCGCTTCTGATAGTCGCGCACCGAGACGTCGTTGAAGCAGGCGTAGCCGAACACGTGGTCGAGCGCGTTTTCGCGCTTCACGTGGCGGCCTGTCTTGCCGATCACGACGACCAATTCGGCTTCATAGTCGAGCTTTTCGGACACGAACGGACGAATCACGGGATCGCCATGCGCGATCAGCGAGGTCGCGCCGCGGAAGAAGATCAGCGGATAGACGGGCTTCAGGTTGCCGCCTTCCTTGGCGTGATCGTAGAAATTGTGGCCCAGACAGACGATCTTGCCGGGCTTCGGCACCACCGGCGCCAACTCTACTTCGGACAACGGAATGCGATTGCCCACGTCAGCACGGGTGGCCGCGTTGCGCGCCGCCGCGACGACATCCACGCCCGCCTCGAGCGCCGCGCGCAAGTCGGCCGGGACGGCCGGGTCCGCGCGGTTCAGGTCGATGACATCGCTGCCGTCGAGTACGCCAAGCCGCGTGTCGCCGTTCTGTTTAAACGTGATCAGTTTCAATTGAGACTCCCTGGATCGGATGAGTAGTGACGGCCTGCCTCGCCGTGAAAGAAAATCCTCTTTTGCGCTTCCTTGAGCCGAGGCGACGGCGCACGGCCCACGCCCCACTGGTCGATGCGGCCAGGCGGCCAAGTCCAGTCGGCGGGACCGCCGGTGCGATAGGTGTCGTCGACCTGCTGGACTTCCGCCGTGTACTCGATCACGAAATCGAACGGCCCGAGGAAATACGCGAAGACGTTGTTGCCGGGACCGTGCCGGCCCACGCCCCATTCGATCGGATAGCCGGCGTCGTTCATCCGGCCGCCGCCGCGCATAACCGAATCGAGATCGGGCATCAGGAACGCGATGTGGTTGAGCGTGTTCTCGGTGGCGTCTGCAAGCGCGATGCTGTGGTGGTCGCTGCTGCAGCGCATGAACGCCATGATCCTGGTCCGGTCGGACAGCTTGAAGCCGAGCGCGTCCTCGAAGAAGCGCTGCGCCACGGCGACGTCGGCGCTGTTGAGCACCACGTGCGTGATCTTGACCGGACGGTCCTCGACCTCGGCGGTATCGGCATGGCGCTCGTCCCCCGTGATGAAGCGCAGGATGCGCCCCTGCGGATCGCGAGCGACGAGCTGCGTGCCGCCGCCCGGCTCGCCGGTCGCGTCGGGGCTGCTGACGATCCCGCCGCCGTGCTCGGGAATCACTTGCGCCAGCGCATGCAGCGCATCGATCGAGGCAACGCTGAAGTCGACCGAGCGCACGTCGGGCTGCTCGCTTCGATGCAACGCCAGAATATGGTGAGCCGCGCCGGTGCCGCGCAGATAGACGGCATCGGCGGTGCGCGCGACCACCGCGAGGCGCCACGTTTCCGTATAGAACTGCTCGGCCAGCGCGAGATCGGGAACGCCGATCGCGATGCCGCGCAAGGCGGTGACAAGCGGTTGCTTCATGCAAAACTCCTTGAACGCATGCCGAGGAACGTTTCGGCATTCTGATGAATAAGGCGTACTTGCGCGGAGGGTTCCAGGCCGGCGCTCAAAATCCGGCCGACCGGATCTTTGTCGCGGAAGGCAAACGGATAGTCGGTGCCGAGCATGATCTGCGTCTCGCCGAAATGCGACACGAGGTGCGCGAGCGTGGCGTGATCGAAGACGAGCGCGTCGTAATAGAGACGCCGCGCCTGCGCAGAAGGCGATTCCACGATCGCCTCGCCGAGCGGCGCGAACACCGAATGCGCCTGCTCGAGACGCGGCAGCAGCGACGCAAGCGTGCCGCCGCCATGGCTGAACGCGATGCGCAGGCGCGGCCGGCGCACGATCAGGTTCGTGCAGATGACAGAGGCCGCCGCAAGACCCACGTCGGTCGGATAGCCAAGCGCCTGCAACAAGGGCTTGGGCCCTACGAGCCGCTCCGTGCCCGCAGGCTTCAGTGCATGGACGAAGATCGCCGCCCCGAGCGCTTCCGCCGCCTCGAAGAACGGATCGAAGCGCCGATCGCCGATCGGTACGCCGTTGACGTTGCTGCCCACCTCGACGCCGGCGAACTCCGGCACGGCCATCAGTCTGGATAGCTCGGCGATCGCGGCATCGATGTCCTGGAGCGGCACGGCGCCCAGACCGATCATGCAACCACCGCTTTGGGCGACCATCCCGCCGATTTCATCATTGATATAGCGCAACAGAACGGCGGCATCGGCCCCCGGCATCCAATACGAAAGCAGCTCGGGCATCGGCGAAAGCGCCTGAATGCCGACCTGCTGCGCCGTCATGTCGTCGATGCGCTTGCCGACGTCCCAACATCGGTCGGACACCGTACGATAAACGGCACCATCGATCATCACGTGGCGGTGGCACCCGTGAGCCGGCGCCATCAACGGCCACGACGAGGGCGCGTGCGCCCCCGCATAACGCGGGAAGTCCGCCGGCACGACGTGGGTGTGGACGTCGATGCCGTGCCCCGCGCAGCAGGAATGGGCGGCATGCCCGCGCGTTGCCTCATCCATGCTGAAGTCCTGCCGCCGTCACGCCGGCGATGCAGATCATCTCGTCCTCGTCGCCCGTCCCGCCGGACGCGCCGACCGCGCCGAGCACGTCGCCCGCCTCGTTGCGGATCACGACGGCGCCCGTCTGCGGAATGAATTTGCCGGCATTCATGGCCGACAACGCGTTGAAGAAAGTCGGGTTGTCCTTCGCCCGCGCCAGCAGCGCGCGACTCGAGACGCCCATGCTGGCCGACGCCCACGCCTTGCCCTGCGCGATGTCGACGCGGGACATCGACGCCCCGTCTTCGCGCTGCGCCGCCTTGAGGTGTCCCGCCTCATCGAGGACCACCACGGCCATCGGCTTGAAGCCGTGCTCGCGCGCCGCCTCGAGCGCGACACCCATGATCTGGTTGGCTTGCGCCAGGGTCAAACGGTCCATCGTTTGCCGCTCCCTGCGAACTCTGATGGAATGGATTGTATATATTTTCTGGGCTTTTTGCCGTTTTTATATACAAACAAGGGAAATTACCTAGATTTCACCTACTCTGACGGTACGCGCCACAATCGGATATACTTTCCAGGACATTCCAAACACTAGAGGTCACCGTGTCCCGACCGAGCGAGCAGCCGTTTCCCGCCACCGCGGCCAACGGCACGCCATCCAATATCACCCTGGCGACCAGCCTCTACGACCGGCTGCGCACGGACTTGCTGGCCGGCAAGCTGGAACCCGGCCGTAAACTGCAAATCGAATTTCTCTGCGAGCAGTACCAGGCGGGCCAGACGCCGGTTCGCGAGGCGCTCAACCGGCTCACCTCGGACGGCCTGGTGGAAAGGCGCGACCAGCGCGGCTTCGCGGTGACGGACATCAGCGCCGACGACCTGCGCGAGATCACCCGAACGCGAATCCTTCTCGAAGAAGTCGCGCTGCGTGAAGCATTTGCCGCCAACCAGCCCGAGTGGGAAGAAGAACTGGTGCTCGCCTATCACCGGCTGTCCAAAGCGCCGCGCTCGCTCAACGAGACCGAGTATCTGGAGAACCCAGAGTGGGAGCGGCTCCACCGCGCGTTCCACCGGGCGCTCATCGGCGGCTGCCGGTCGCGCTGGCTCATGGGCTTTTGCGAGCAGCTCGCCGACCAGCTCTACCGCTATCGGCAACTGTCGGTGCGGCGCATCTTTCCGAACCGACACGAAAAGGAAGAGCACAAGGCCATGCTGGACGCGGTCGTCGCCCGAGATTGCCCGCGGGCTATCGAGTTGCTCAAGACGCACTACCAGAAAACGGCTGAAATCATTTTGACCGATACCACGCTGTTCCCACGGAACGAATGACCACATGGGCCGACGCACCCTCAGCCTGATGCAGATCACGCTGCCGACCGTGGCGGGCCATACCAACGAACTCAAGCTGCATGTGAAGGGCGCCCTGAACAACGGCGTCAACGTTGAAGAGATCAAGGCAGCCCTGCTGCACGCGACCGCCTATTCAGGCATTCCCCACGGCCTCGGCGCCTTCAAAGCGGCGCACGAGGTGCTGGTGAGCGAGGGCGCGCTGGACTGACAGGGGGGGCGCCACGTTCGCGCTCCTCCCGCGCGCAACCCGACAAGCAGAACAAGCGGCGAGCCGGCTAGCCGGTCCGCTAATTCCTGGCGGTTCAACCACTCTGTCATCGAAAGGATTTTCATGTCCTCTGATCTCAAAGCACAAGTCGTCGCGCTACTCAAGTCCATTGAGACCGGTGAATCAGCACCGGCGGCCGTGATCAACCCCGCCAAGTACATCCAGCACAACCTTGCCGTCGGTGACGGGCTTGCAGGCTTCGGCGCCGTGCTACAGGCCCTGCCAAAGGGCTCGGCGAAGGTGAACACGATACGGGTGTTCAGAGACGGCGATTTCGTTTTCACGCACACCGACTACAACTTCTTTGGCCCGAAGATCGGCTTCGACATTTTCCGGTTCGAGAATGGCCAGATCGTCGAGCACTGGGACAACCTGCAGCAAACGCCGAATACACCCAACCCGAGCGGACGCACGATGATCGACGGGCCGACGGTGCCGGAGGACCTTGGCAAGACGGAGGTCAACAAGAATCTGGTTGCAGCATTCGTCGACGACATTCTGGTGAACGGCCGCATGGAGCGCCTTGCGGGTTACTTCGACGGCGACAACTACCACCAGCACAACCCGCAGATCGCTGACGGTCTATCCGGTCTTGGTGACGCGCTGCATGTCATGGCCATGGAAGGCGTCACGATGAAGTACCAAAAGGTCCACAAGGTCCTCGGCGAAGGTAACTTCGTGCTTGTCGCCAGTGAGGGAGAGTTCGCAGGCAAGCCAAGCGCGTTCTACGACCTCTTCCGTGTGGCGAACGGCAAGATCGCCGAACACTGGGACACTATTGAAGCCATTCCGCCTCAGGCCGATTGGAAGAATACAAACGGAAAATTCTGAGGAGACGGAGCAATAAATGAAAATTTTGAAACTTCTATTGAGCTGTGCTCTCGTAACGACGTTCGCAATCCAGCCGGTTGCGGCCGACGAAGTTGCGAACGGCGTTATCGAGATTGTCACGTTCAAGCTAAAGCCCGGCATCTCCATCCGCGCGTTCGAATCAGTCGACAAAGCTGTGGAGCGTGAACACGTCTCGAAACAGCCGGGTTTTATTTCCCGCGAGAGTGCGCATGGCGCTGACAACGAATGGTTGGTGGTCGTCCATTGGCGATCCGTGAAGGACGCCGATGCCTCGATGGCGACTTTTCAACGTGCTAGTGCGGCCGGCCAGTTCATGTCGATGATCGATGCTTCCACGATGAGCATGAAGCGATACCAGAAGTAATCCCTCAGGCAGCGGCCCGCGGGCCGCTGCCTTGGATGCCACCGTTCGTTTCTTCTTCATTAACATATCCATGGCTTTTACACCTCATGATATGTATATGGACGCCTCCCGTTTGCGAAGGATTTCGAGCAACCTGACCTGACAGGAACGGCTTGCGCTGTATATCCAGCCGTATCGCAGCGGATACGTGAATTCGGCGATACCGTGCAAGACCGACGCCTGGATCGGCACCGGGACCGCCGTCACAAGATCAGAACCAGGCCGCCCTCAGCGCCCCTTGCTCGCCGCCGCCACCCACCGATCGAAAGTCGCCTTGTTCGCAGCGATCCACTGATCCGCCAGCGTCGTGACGATCGCCGACGAACCATGCGCCTGGCTGATCGCCAGCTCCCAGTTCGACCAGGTCGACGAGGGAAAGTGGATCTGCTCGACCAGCGCGCGCACCGGCGCATTCGCGGCGATGAAGTCCTTGTTGGCCACCGCGCTGTAGTTCCACGAGGCCATCGCCATCCGGCACGGGTTCGCCCCGCCCGCGCAGCCCGGCACGTCCTTCACCAGCGCCGAGCCGGCGTTCGGCACGTTCGGCGGCAGCGCGTCGGCCGGCGTGGGCAGCCAGACCACGTCCTTGCCCGGCACCAGCTCGCTGGTGGTCCACGAGGGGCTCCAGGCATAGAAGAAGGCCGGCTCGCCGCCCTTGATGCGCGACACTACGTCGGCCATCAGCGCCTCGTACTTGCCGGTGACCGGCTTGACGGTCTGCCGGAGCCCGAACTTGTCGAGCTGATAATTCACCACGTCGCCGCAACTCCAGCCGGGATCGCAGCTGATCAGCTGCGCCTTGCCGTCATTGCCGAACAGCGCGGCGATCTTCGGGTCCTTCATCTGCTCGAGGCTGGTGATGTTGTGCGCGAGCGCCGTCTTCCGGTCGATCAGATAGCCGTTGATACCGCCCCCGTCGATCTGCCCGCGGCCGACCTGCACCGCGCGGTCCTGCACCGCGCGAAAGTTCGGGTCGCTCTGCGGGAAGTTGACGTCGGTTTCCAGGTCGACGTCCCCCTGCGCGACGGCCTGGAAGAACAATACCGTGCCCATGGTCTTCAGCTTGACGTCGTAGCCCATCGCCTTGAGCGCCTTGGTCGTGATCTGCACCGATACGTAATTGGCGCCGAGGCCGTCGGTCTGCGCATAGTTGATGGTCTTGCCTGCGCCCGGCAGGTCGGCGGCCGACGCAGCGCCTCCGGTAACGAGCGTCGCGACGCACGCCAATGCGGCCAGTGCCGGTTTCAGTTTATTCATGATCGATCTCCATGCCTGTTTGGATAGGGTGTGATGCATGCCGGCACGCCACGCGCGCCGGTTTGTTGTTGTATTCCACCTGCCTCGAACCGCTCGGCTCGCTACGTCGCGAGCCGCTTCAGCGGGCCGGCAGGCTCGCGTCGGATGCCCACGACGGCAATCCGTCCACCTTGGTCTTGACCACCTTCGTCACCACGTAGGTGAAGTAACGCTCGATGCCGACCTGCGCGCCGAGCAAGCTGTCGATGAACTGCTGGTAATGCTCGATGTCGCGCGACAGCACCTGCATGACGTAGTCGACGCCGCCGCCGGTGGCCAGACACTCGACGATCTCCGGCGCCGCCGCGACCCGCTCCTCGAAGCGACGCATGTCCTGCGCGGTATGCCGAGCCAGCGTCACCTCAACCACCACGCGGCTGCCGGTGAACGCGCCGGCCCAATCCACTTCCGCGCGATAGCCGCGGATCAGGCCCTGGGCCTCGAGCCGCTTGACGCGCTCCCATGCCGGCGAGATCGACAGGTTCACCTCCTGCGCGAGCCGCGATTTGGTGATGCGCCCTTCGGTCGAGAGGATGCGCAGGATCGCGATGTCATAACGATCGAGCTTGATCCGCCCGGCCGCGGCGCCTGCCTGTTCACCCTTCATGGTCTCCCCCTATCCTCGATTGGATGAACTACCTTAGGGGAGGTCAAAAAACCGTACCTCCTCCGAAACGAGGAAAGCAGACCGCGGTGCTCCATCGTTTGCTAGCAGCCCGGCGCGGCGCGCTTCCCCGTTCCTGCGCGTCATACGGGTTTATCTGGCGCCGGCCGCGATGCGATCCGCAACCTGGTCGACTGCCTGCCTCACCTGCGCGACGATCTCGTCCGCCTCGGCGCGCGTCATCACCAGCGGCGGCGCGAAACCGAGGATGTCGCCGTGCGGCATGGCACGCGCGATCACGCCGCGTTCCAGCGCAGCCGCCGAAACCTCCGCGCCGATCTTCAAGGCCGGATCGAAGGGCACGCGCGCCTCCTTGTCCGCCATGAACTCGAGCGCGGCCAGCATGCCGACGCTGCGTACCTCGCCGACCAGCGGATGCGCGCCGAAGTGCTCGCGCAGGCGCTCGCCGAAATAGGCGCCGACCTCGGCCGCGTTGCCGGCCAGGTTCTCGCGTTCGAGGATATCGAGGTTGGCCAGCGCGGCCGCCGCGCAGACGGGATGCCCCGAATAGGTCCAGCCATGCCCCATCGGGCCATGTTCGCGCGAGCCGCGCGCGATCACATCCCAGACGCGCTCGCCGACGATCACGCCCGACAGCGGCGCATAGGCGCTCGTCAGGCCCTTCGCTACGGTCACCAGGTCCGGCTCGATACCGTAATGCTGAGCGCCCATCCTGGAACCGACGCGGCCGAAGCCGCATACCACCTCGTCGGAGATCAGCAGGATGTCGTGACGGCGCAGCACCTGTTGGATCGCGTCCCAGTAGCCCGCCGGCGGCGCGATGATGCCGCCGGTACCCATCACCGGCTCGGCGATAAAGGCGGCGATCGTGTCCGCTCCCTCGCGCGCGATCAGCTTCTCCAGTTCCTCGACGCAATGTGCGACGAACTGCGGCTCGCTCATCCCGGCCGGCGCCTTGCGATACCAGTGCGGGCAGATCGTATGCCTGACGCGATCGATCGGCAGGTCGAAATGCTGGTGGAAGCTCGGCAGGCCCGTGAGGCTGCCCGTCACGATGCCCGAGCCGTGATAGCCGCGCTCGCGCGAGATGATTTTCTTCTTGTTCGGCCGGCCAAGCACGTTGTTGTAGTACCAGACGATCTTGACCTGGGTTTCGTTCGCATCTGAACCCGACATGCCGAAATAGACCTTCTTCATCCCGGCAGGCGACCACTCGATGATGCGCGACGAGAGTTCGATGATCGCGTCCGAGGAATGGCCCACGTAGGTGTGGTAATAGGCCAGCTCCTTCGCCTGGGCATGCATCGCGTCGGCCACCTCGGTGCGCCCGTAGCCGATGTTCACGCAATAGAGCCCGGCGAACGCGTCGATGTACTCGCGTCCCTGGTGGTCCTGGATGCGGATCCCCTTGCCGCCGCGGATGATCTTGCCCGGCAGGGCGCCGGAGGCGTGATCGTAGGCATGGGTCGACGGGTGCATGAAATGTTCGCGATCCTGATCGAACAGCGTGTCGAGCGGCTGAGTCATTGCGTATCTCCTGTTGTGCTTGCGTCAGGCCATCGGCGTCACGGGCAGGCCGAGATCGCCGAGGCAGAAGTACTTGGTTTCGGTGAACGGCTCGAAGCCCTCGCTGCCGCCCTCGCGGCCGAGCCCAGAAGCTTTCATCCCGCCGAACGGGACCGGCGCGCCGGTGAAGCTGGACCCGTTCACCGAGATCATCGCGAAATCGAGCCGGCGCACCAGCTGGAAGATCAGGTCGGCGCGCGTCGCGCAGACGTAGGCGGCCAGGCCGTATTCGGTGTCGTTGGCTGCCGCGACCACCTCGTCGAGCGTGTCGAAGGCGCTGACGGCCGAGATCGGCGCGAAGTTCTCCTCGTCAACCACGCGCATGCCGGGCCGCGCGTCGGCGATCACGGTGGGCTCGAAGAACCAGCCGCCCAGCGCATGCGCGCCGCCGCCGGCCAAGATACGCGCGCCCTGCTCGCACGCATCGTCCACGCGCGCGGCGGTGGCGTCGAAGGCGGCCTGGTGCATCAGCGGCCCGATCTCCACGCCAGGCTCGAATGCCGGGCCGACCTTCAGGCCCCGCACGGCGGCGGCGTAACGTTCGAGAAAAGCCTCGTAGAGCGGCCGCGCCACGTAGATGCGGTTGGCGGCGCAGCAGTCCTGGCCCGATGTCTGGAACTTCGCCTCGACCGCCACGGCCACGGCGCGTTCGAGATCGGCGCAGGCGGTGACAATGAAGGGCGCGTTGCCGCCCAGTTCGAGCGCCACTTTCTTGATGCCGGCCCGGGCGACGGCCCGCATCACCAGGTTACCGACGCGCGTCGAGCCGGTGAAGCTGACCGCGCGCACGCGCGAATCGGATACCAGCGTCTCCATCGCCATCTGCGGCTCGCCGAGCACCACGTTGAACACACCGGGGGGGAAGCCGGCTTCCTCGGCGAAATGAGCCAGCGCGAACGCGGAGAACGGCGTCTCGTGCGCGGGCTTGACGATCGTGGTGCAACCGATCGCGATCGCCGCGGCGGCCTTGCGCGTGATCATCGCCATCGGGAAGTTCCAGGGTGTGATGAGCGCGGCGACGCCGACCGGCTCGGCGATCGTGCCCAGCTGGGCGCCGTCGATATGGGAGGCGATGGTGCGGCCGGCCGGGCGCTTGGCCTCGTTGGCGAACCACTCGACGAAGTTCACGCCGTAGCGTAGTTCGCCTTGTGCTTGAGAGAACGGCTTGCCCTGTTCGAGCGACAGCAGGGCCGCGAGATCGTCGAGATGGCGCAGCAGCAGCGCGTGCCAGCGCAGCAGCAAGGCACTGCGCTGCGCCTGCGGCACCCAGCGCCAGCTTTCGTGGGCGCGTTGCGCGGCGTCCACCGCCGCCACGATCTGCGCCCGATCGAGCATCGGCACCTGGCCGATCACCGATCGGTCGGCGGGATTGCGCACGTCCAGCGTCGCGCCGCTGTCGCTCGACAGCCAGCGGCCGTCGACATGACATTGCGAGCGGATCGGGACCGGATGTCCGGTAAGCATGGCATCGACTCCAGAAGGAACGGTATGGCCATTACTATGTCCCCGCGGCCGCCTCGAAACTTTTGGTTCAGTGGCAGCGGGCTTACGGTTTTTTCTGCTTGTCGGGCGGCGCACAGAAAGAACGCAAATCCAGGTCCGCCCGGCACCGTCAGCCCAGCGCGCCCTCACTCACCAGCACTTCATGCGCCGCCTTGAAGGCACCCAGGCCGTGGGGAATGCCGGAATAGGCCGTCGCGTGCAGCAGGGCCGCCTTGATCTCCTCGACGCTGACGCCGTTGTTCAAGGCGCCCTTCACATGCAGCTTGAGTTCGTTGGTATGGCCCGCTACGGTCAGCAACGCGATCTGCATCAGGCTGCGGGTGCGGCGGTCCAGGGTGTCGTCGCCCCAGGCCCATCCCCAAGCCCAGGCCGTAGTCGCGCGCTGAAACGCCATCATGAAATCGTCGGCCTTCGCCAGCGAGGCATCGACATAGTCGGCGCCCAGCACCTCGCGGCGAATCGGCAAGCCCTTGTGGAACAGCGCGTCGTCTTCGTTCATCTCCACTCTCCTTTCATTGGACGAAAAAAAGCGCGCGGCTCGCCGCGCGCCTGGTCGATACCATCCTTCACTTCGCCTGGCTGGCCACCGTGATCCATTGATCGAGCTGGGCCTTGTTGCCGGCCATCCAGTCGCCGGCCAACTGCGTGATCAGCGCCTGGGTGCCGCCGTTCTTGCTGATCGCGTATTCCCAGGATGACCAGGTGGTCGAGGGGAACTTGATCTGCTCGATCAGCGAGCGGATCGCCGGATTGGCCGCGATGAAGCCGCGGTTGCCGACGGCGCCCCAGTTCCAGGAGGCCATCGCCATACGGCAAGGGTCCGCGTCGCCAGCGCAACCCTTCACGCCGCTCACTAGCGGCGAGCCGCTATTGGTCATATTGGGCGGCAAGGCCGCCTGCGGCGTCGGCAGCCAGACCACGTCCTTGCCCGGCACCAGGCTGCTGACAGTCCAGGAGGGGCTCCAGGCGTAGAAGAAGGCCGGCTTGCCCTGCTTGATGCGCGCCACCGTATCGACCATCAGCGCCTCGTACTTGCCACGCACTGCGCGCACCGTGTCCTGCAGGCCGAACTTCTTGAGCTGGTAATCGACCACGTCGCCGCAACTCCAGCCCGGATCGCAGCTGATCAGCTGCGCCTTGCCGTCCGAGCCGAACAGGGCAGCCAGCTTCGGATCCTTGAGCTGGGCGAGATTGGTGATCTTGTAGGCGTCGGCGGTCTTCTTGTCGATCAGGTAGCCGTTGATGCCGCCGCCCACGATCATGCCACTGCCGACGATCTGCGCATCCTTCTCCACCGCGCGAAACGCCAGCTCCCGCTGCGGGAAGTTCACGTCGGTGGCGAGGTCCTCGTCGCCCTGCGCCACCGCCTGGAAGAACAAGGTGGTGTTCATGGTCGTCAGCTTGACCTCGTAGCCGAGCCGCTTCATCGCCGCCATCACGATCTGCGTGGCGACGTAGTTGCCACCGAAACTGTCTCCCTGCGAATACCGGATCGTCTTGCCCTTGCCCGGCATGTTCTGCGCGAACGCCGGCACGCCTGCCATCATCACCGCCGCGAGCGCTGCCGCGCCGCATGCTGCCGCCAACCTTTTCATCGAGCTACTCCTGCGTGTGGATACGATCGTCCAAGGACGATGCTTGCTGGAAATCGATCCGGCGCCATGTCGGCGACGGGGAACACGGCGCGGCCACCCGGTGCAGCTGCGCGCTTGCGCTGCATGACTTCAGAGCGCCTGCTTGGGATCGCTGTGCTCGGGCAAGGCCGGCGCCGCAGGCCCGCCGCGGCCGCCGCGCACCAGCCGCACTACCACCGAACGCAGCGAGCCGCCCGCGCCGGGCTGCGAACGCGCGAGCTTCTGGGTCACGCGGTCGAGCATCATCGCCAGCATCACGATCGCCACGCCGCCGATCGCGGCCTGCCCCACGTCGAGCCGGCCCAGGCCCTGCAGCACCACCAGGCCGAGCCCCTCGGCGCCGATCATCGAGATCACCACCGACATCACCATCGCGGTCAGCACGGTCTGGTTCAAGCCGCCGAGGATGGTCGGCACGGCCAGCGGCAGTTGCACTTCCCAGAGCAGCTGGCGACGGTCCGCGCCGAACGCGAGTCCGGCCTCGACTAGTTCGTGGTCGACCATGCGGATGCCGAGATTGGTGAAGCGAATAAGCGGCGGCATCGCGGCCGTCACTACCGCCACCTCGCCCGACACGGTGCCCACGCCGAACAGCATCACCACCGGCACCAGGTACACGAAGGTGGGCGTGGTCTGCATAATGTCGAGGATCGGCTGCACCACGCGCCAGACCCGCTCGCTGCGCGCGCAGGCGATGCCGATCGGGATCCCGATCACGGCGCAGAAGGCGATCGCGGTGACGATCAGCGCGAGCGTGGTCATCGCGTCCGACCAGACGCCGAGCACCGCGATGGCCAGCAGCCCGAGCAAGGTGAAGGCGCCGATCGCGCGGCCCGCGAAGCGCCAGGCCAGCAGCGCGCAAACCAGGCAGAACAGCGGGAACGGCACCGCGTGCAGGGCGTCGATATTGGCCTCGAGCAGCTTCTGGATCGGCCACTTGATGACCAGGAACAGCGGGCGCAGGTGCAGCGCGATCCACTGCACGGCGGCCTGGATCCACTGGGCGATCGGGAATACCGCCAGATCGTCGGCTTTAAACATGATGAGCTCCGTTGACGCTGCCCGCGCCGATGCGTGCGAGGATCTGCCCCGCTTCCAGCCGGCCGACCAGCCGACCCGATTCGTCGAGTACGCCGAGCGCGCGCGCCGTGCCGAAATGGCCGGCCACGTCGATCAGGCGCGCATGGCCCGGCACGCAGGCGAACGCGCCATCCAGCGGCGGCAGCGCGGCGCCATCGCGCAAGGCCTGCAACTGCGTGTCGCCCACCACACCGAGCATGCCCATCACGCGCGCCTCACCGTCCACCACGAAGGCCGGCCCCGACCCCGCGCAGCCGAGCACGGTCCAGCCCTCGCGGCGCACCAGCGGCGTCAGCGGCGTCATCGAGGCCTCGGCGTTGAACAGGCGCGATCGATCGACCTCGCGCGTGAAGGCGGCCACGTAGTCGCTGCCGGGCGCGGTCACGATCGACTGCGGCGTGCCCTCGCGCACCAGCTTGCCTTCCGACATGATGGCGATGCGCGTGCCCAGCTTCAGCGCTTCCTGGAAGTCGTGTGTGATGAACAGGATGGTCTTGTTGAGGCTGCGCTGCAGGCGCAGCAGCTCGTCCTGCATCTCGGTGCGGATCAGCGGGTCGAGCGCGCTGAAGGCCTCGTCCATGATCAGGATGTCGGCGTCGGTGGCCAGCGCGCGCGCCAGGCCCACCCGCTGGCGCATCCCGCCGCTCAGCTCGTGCGGCATCTTGCCGGCCCAGCGCGCCAGGCCCACCACCTCGAGCACCTGCTCGGCGCGCTTGCGGCGCGTCGCGCCGTCCACGCCGCGCAGCTTCAGGCCGAACTCGACGTTCTCGATCACCCGCCGGTTCGGCAGCAGCGCGAAATGCTGGAACACCATCGAGATGCGGTTGCGGCGCACCTCGCGCAGCTCGCGCTCTCCCAGCGCGCAGAGATCCACGTCGTCGAGCAGGATGCGCCCGGCGCTGGGCTCGTTGAGCCGGTTCACGCAGCGCGCCAGGGTCGACTTGCCCGAGCCGGACAGGCCCATGATCATGTACATCGCGCCGGCCGGTACGCTCAGCGACACGTCGTCGAGGCCCACCACCTGGCCGCTGTCGCGCAGCACATCGGCCTTGCTGGCGCCGTGGCGAAGCATGCCGAGCGCGCGCTCGGGGCGATCGGAGAACACCTTGTACAGATGCTCGATTTTCAGGCGTTCAGTCATCAAGGTCACTCCTTCGGTGGAGCGGGCCGGGCGCTCGGCTCGGCCCGCTCGGTCGGCAGTTGTTGCAGCGGCGAAAACGCGGTGGGCACCAGGATCCGGTTCTCGGCCTGCTCGATCAGCTCGGACAGGCGCGGGATGAAGGCCTGCCAGCGCGGGTCGGCGGCGAGCCGCTGGCGGCGCAGGCGGCGGTCCTCGAGATCGGCATAAGCCCACCAGTGCACCACCTGGGACAGGCAGCCGATCTCGGTGGTGAAGTAACCGATCAGGTTGCCCAGCGCCGGCTGCTGCAGCGGCAGCGCCTCCTCGGCGACCAGCTTCAGGAAGCGCGCCATCGCGCCGTTGCGGATCCGGTAGATGCGCTCCTCGACGATCATCGGGCCGCCTCCCCGCTGTCAATCAGGAACTCCCGCATCAGGGCGGCGACCTGCTCCGGCGCCTCGTTGAGCAGCGAGTGGCGCAGCTTCGGCAGGATCTCCAGCCGCGAATCCGGAATTCGTTCATGCATGTAGCGTGCCATCCGCGGGTTCGAGCCGGCGTCGTGCTCGCCGGTCGCAATCAGGGTCGGCATCGCGATCTGGTCGATCAGGCCGCCGAAATCGGTCTGCGCCAGCACGCGGTAGGCGGCCGCGTAGCAGTCCGGATCGTTCTGCGCGTTGCGCCGGCGCAGCTCGGCCACCAGCGCCGGATGCCGCGCCTGGAAATCCTCGGTCAGCCAGCGCGACAGCGAGGCGTCGTAATGCGCGCCGCGCTCGCCCGCCTGCAGGGCGGCCAGCCGCTCGGCCACGCCCGCGCGCTCCTCGGCGGTGCGCCCGGCCACGGTGGCCAGCAGCACCAGCCGGCGCAGCCGCGCCGGACGCGTCAGCGCGAGCCGCTGCGCGATCAGGCCGCCCAGCGAGAAGCCGGCCAGGTCGAAGCGGCTGAAGCCAGCGTGATCTGCCAGCGCCAGCACGTCGCCGACGAAATCGTCGATCTCGTAGCGCCCCTTCACGCGCTCGGAGCGGCCATGCCCGCGCAGGTCGAAGCTGAGCACGCGAAAGCCGCGGCCCAGCGCGTTGATGGCGCCCTGCCAGGCCTCGAGATAGGAGCCTACGCCGTGAATGCAGACCAGTTCGCGCGGCCCCTCTCCCTGCAGGCGATAGGCCAGGCGCACGCCGTCGACGGTCAGACTGCCCTCGATCGCGTCGGGCGGCGCCTCGGGAAGTGCGTCGCACATGGCTCAGGCCCCCGCCGCCGCGGCCTGGAGCTCGCGCTCGCGCTCGCGTGCGGCGAAGTGCGGCATGATCTCGTCGACGAACAGGCGCAGCGTCTTCATCTGCAGCTCGAAGGGCAGGTTGAAGGACAGGCCCAGGCAATACTGGTCGACGCCCTCGTCCTCGTAGATCTGCAACTTGCGGATCACCTCGTCGGGCGTGCCGAACATCAGGTTGTCGCGCACCGCCGCGGGATCGTAGTTGGCGCGATTGGCCACGGTCTCGAAAGGCACCGCCTCCGGGAAGCCGTTGCGCACGGTGCCAATGTTCTGCATTAGGTTCTCGAAGTAGCGGCCGTAGTCGACGCTGTGGCGCACGGCGGTCTGCCAGTCCTCCTCGCGGTCGTAGACGCAAGTGCGCCGCTGCATCATGAAGCGCGGGCGCGGATGCTCGGGATGGTCGGCCACCGCCTTGCGGAATTTCGCGCCGAGCACGGCCACCTCGGACGGCGGCGCCGACAGCGGCGTGGACAGGATGTTGGCGCCGATGCCGACCGCCCAGTCGAAGCTGCCGGGGTCACGCGTGGCCACCCAGATCGGCGGATGCGGCTGCTGCAGCGGCTTGGGCACCGAGGTGGCGAGCGGGAAGCGCCAGTAATGGCCCTCATGTTCGTAGTCGCCCTCCCACAGCCGCTTGACGGCCGGCACCAGCTCCTTCATGTAGGCCACGCCTTCCTGCTGGGGAATGCCGCCGGCCATCCGGTCGAACTCGTACTGGTATGCGCCGCGCGCGATGCCGAACTCGAGCCGGCCATTGCTCAGGTGATCGCACATGGCGGCCTCGCCGGCCAGCCGGATCGGCGACCAGTAAGGCGCCACCAGGGTGGCGGTGCCCAGCCGGATGCGCTCGGTGTGCTGGGCCAGCCAGGTCAGCACCGTGAACGGGTTCGGCGAGATGGTGCATTCGATGGTGTGGTGCTCTGCAGTCCAGAGCGTCTCGAAGCCGCCTTCGTCGGCCACGCGCGCCAGCGCCAGCAGCCGGTCGCGCGCCTCGGTCATCGACGCCTCGGGGGAGAACCGCTCCATGCTCAGTGATACGGCGAATTTCATAGATGCCTCGTGTCGGATGGAAACGCGTGTTTCAACGCAGACGAATGACGAACGGATCCTGCATCGCGCCCGAGTAGTCGAGCACCACGTTCTTGAGCCGTGAGAACTCGCGCATCACCTCGAAGCCACCGCGCCGGCCGTAGCCGCTGTGCTTGAGGCCGCCGTTCGAGGACATGTAGGCGGCCGAGCGGTAGGTGTTGATCCAGACCGTGCCGGCGTCGATGTCGCGCGCGAAGCGCATCGCGCGGTCGATGTCGCGGGTCCAGATGCCGGAAGCCAGGCCGTATTCGGTGTCGTTGGCCAGCGCCATCAGCTCGGCTTCGTCCTGGAACGGCACCACGCCCACCACCGGCCCGAAGATCTCCTCCTGCATGAAGCGCATCGAGTTGGTGGCCTGGGTCATCACGGTCGGCTCGAAGTACCAGCCCTCGGCCAGGGCGCCCGAGCTCGGGCGGCGGCCGCCGGCCGCGATCCGCGCGCCCTCTTCCACGCCCGAGGCCACGTAGCGCTGCACCTTGTCCAGCTGGGTGGCCAGCGCGAGCGGCCCGATATCGGTGTCATCGTGCATCGGGTGGCCGACCCGCACGCGCCGGGTGCGCTCGACCAGGGCCTCGACAAAGCGCTCGTAGATCGAAGCCTCGACGAAGCAGCGCGAGCCGGCCACGCAGGTCTGGCCCGCCGCAGCGAAGATGCCCGACACCACGCCGTTGACGGCGCGCTCGATCTCCACGTCGCCGAACACCACGTGCGGGGACTTGCCGCCCAGCTCCATCTGGCAGGGCACCAGGTTCTGCGCGGCATTGCCGGCGATCTTGCGGCCCGTCACGGTGCTGCCGGTAAACACGTACTTGGCCACGCCGGGATGGCGCGTGAGCGCCTCGCCGGTGGTGGCGCCGTCGCCGGTCACCACGTTGAAAACGCCAGGCGGGATGCCGGCCTCGATTGCCAGCTCGGCCAGCGCCAGCGAGGAGGCGGTGGCGTGCTCGGACGGCTTGACCACTACGGTATTGCCGATCGCCAGGCACGGCGCCAGCGTGCCGGTCAGCATCATCAGCGGCGAATTCCACGGGATGATCATGCCCACCACGCCGATCGGCTCGCGCAGGTTGAAGTTCAGCATGTCGAGCTTGTTGACGGGGATCGTGTCGCCCTGCAACTTGTCCGCCATGCCGGCGAAATACAGATAGGAATCCGGAATGGCGCGCATCTGCGCGCGCATCTCCTTGAGCAGCTTGCCGTTGTCGCGGCATTCGAGCAGCGCCAGCGCGTCGGCGTGCTCGAGCACCAGCTCGCCGAGACGGCGCACCAGCTTGCCGCGCTCGGTCTGGGTCATGCGGCGCCAGGCCGGGTTCTTCAGCGCGGCCTGGGCGGAGCGCACTGCCGCGTCGACGTCGGCCGCGTTCGACTGCGCGAACTCGTACCAAGGCGTCGAGGTGGTGGGATCGTAGCTCGGGGCATAGCTGCCGCTGGCCGGCTCGACGAAACGGCCGTCGATGAAATTGCCGATGCGCGCATGCTGCAGGGTTTCGACTGTGGTCTTCATGAAATGTCCTTGGTCATCCAGCCTGGGTTCAGGAGTGCACGTGATGGCGCCACGGCTGCGCCGCGCCGACGGTCGCGACACGCCCACCGTCGTGCGAGCCCATGTAGATCGAATAACTGCCGCCGCCGGCCGTCTCACGCACGAAACGGCGCAGCATCGCGCGCATCTCGACCGAGGCGATTTCGTCGTACGGAAGCGCGTCGAGAGCGAAGAAACGAAACTCCGGCGGCAGCGCCAGCGCGCCGCGCGGCTCGGCCAGGCGGGCCCGGTAGATGAGGTAGCCGGAATCGTGGCCGTCGGTGTCGTAGACGGAGTAGAGGAAGGTGTCGTCGGACATCAGCGCCAGCGAGCCGCCGCCCGCCACCGGCAGGCGCCCGTCCACCAACCGGCGCGGCGCGGTGGGCAGCACCCAGCCGCCCTTGCCGTCGTCCACCAGCAGCACCTCGCCCTGCGCTTCGATCAGGTAGCCGACGATCATGTCGGTGGACGACAGCCAGCCCGGCGGCAGGGGGTCCTTGACCTGCGCGTAGCGGCCGCGGCAGAAGCCGAGCGGCGCCGAGGGGCTGGTGCCGAAGGCCTGCACGCGGCCGATCAGGATCAGGTGGTCGCCGGCCTCGACGCGCTCGTGCATCGAGCAGTCGAACCAGGTCAGGCAGTCGGTCAGCACCGGCGCGCCGGTGTGCACCACGTCGTGGCTGATCGAGGCGAACTTGTCGACCGCCTTCGAGGCGAACAGGTTGGAGACGTCCACTTGGCTGTCACTCAACAGGTTCACCGCGAACTTGTCGGCGGCGACGAAGGCCGGGTAGCTCGACGCGCCCGCGCCGACGCAGACCAGCAGCAGCGGCGGATCGAGCGAGACCGAGGCAAAGGAGTTAGCCGTCATGCCGCGCGGGCGGCCCTCGGCGTCGATGGTGGTGAGCACCGTCACGCCGGTGACGAAGGTGCCGAAGGCGCGGCGCAGCGCCTTCGGGTCGATGGTGGTTCGATTATCGGGTACCGCGGCTTGCATGGCCATTCACCTCGTACATCGTTGTCTTGAGGTGAATGTAGGTGGCTGAAATCGGGCTGGCTTCCTGCGGATCGAAGGAGAACTGGCGGAACCTCACCTGCTGTTCGTCGGACCGGGAAAACCACTAGGGCGTGCTTCGCGGGCGACTTCGTAACGAGGCCCGCGACGCGCGCGAGCCCGCCAGCAGGCGCTTGCGCGGCCGTCCCGCCTAATGCGCGCGCTCCGCCGCGGCCACCGGCGCGCTGCCCTCCAGCAGGTTGTGCAGTTGCAGCGCGAGCTCGACGGCGAAGCGCCGCTCGGGCGTCTCCACGTCGATGCCGAACAGGTCGGAGATGCGCGACAGCCGGTAGCGCAGTGTGGTCACGTGCAGGCCCATCGCATCGGCGCAGGCCTGGCTGCGGCAGCCGTGTCGGATGTAGACCGCCAGCGTGTCGAGATAGGAAGCGCGATGGCTGGCGTCGTATTCGACGATCGGACCGATGGTGCCGGTGATGAAAGCCCGCACGTCGGGCGAATCGGCCGCGCCCATCAGCATCGGCAAGGGCCCCAGGTCGGGCACGCTCAGCGCGCCGGTCTTGCCGAACGAGCGCGCCACGCGGATCATCCGCCAGCAGCGGTCCCATTCGTTGGCCAGCTCGGTCAGGCCCGCCACGCAGTCGCTGACCACGAGGGTCGGCTCGCCGCCGAACAGGGGGGTGAGCGCCCCGCACAGCTGGCGCGCGAAGGCATTGACGCTGGCCAGCGGCCGCTGGTCGTCCTCGGGCAACAGACAGACCAGGCCGCCGCCGACCGTCACCGGATGCGCGATGAGCTTGTGCTGCGCCGCGATCAGACCAACGGTGCGATGGCACTCGGCCGATCGGTCAAGCACCAGACCTTCGCGGTGCGGATAGTCGACCACGAGCAGGCGCATCGGCGTGCCGAGCGCGATGCCGAGCCGGCGCGAGCGCTCGACGATGTCCTGCTCGTCGCGCCATCGCCGCTCGACGATCTCGAAGAACAGCTCGGTCAGGGTGCGCGTCTCGGCGCGAAAGCGGATCACGCTGCGCATCAGCTGCACGCTCATCGCGAACTTCGCGCTCTCGATCGCGAGCGCCTGCAGGTCACCCTCGGCGCGCTCGCCGAAGCTCAGCAGCGCGCCCACCGTGTCGCCGTCCACCGCCAGCGGCTCGACGTCGGCGGTGAGCGGCACCCCGCCCGGCAGCACGAAGCCCACCCGCCGCAACGCGTGGCGCGCAATCGCCTCGCGCGCGGTCTCGCGCATCTGGCGGCCGGTTTCTCCGTCGAGCAGGGCGCGCCAGGCGGCGGCGTCGAGCCCCTCGACGGGCGGGCGCGAGGCCAGCAGTTCGCCACCATAGAAGTCGATCACCAGCACCGGCGAGTCGAGCAGGTCGGCCAGCATGCCGGTCAGCGTGTCCATCGAGCCGCCCACCAGCACCTCCTGCAGCATCGCGCCCTGCACCGAGAGCACGCGCCGCAACTGCTCGGCGGCGGCCTGCTGCGCGCGCTGGCGATGGGCGCGCTCGATCGCGATCGCGCCGAGGTGCACCAGCAACTCCATGAAGGCCAGGTGCTCAGGCGCCACGTCCACCACCTTGCGCGCCGACACCACCAGCACCATCGGCCGCCCCTCGGCATCGCAACTCGCCATCGGCAGCACCAGCACGGTGCGATAGCCGCGCTCGGGCGCCTCGCGCCGGTAGCCGAGGAATTCGGTGGTCTCCAGCGCGTCGCGGATATAGACCGGCTCGTTGCGCTGCAGCGCGACCAGTGCTGGGCTGGTGGCCAGCTCCCACCGGTCGGCAAGCGTCCGCTTGAGTAGGGTCGGGTCGCGCCGCGCGATCACCAGCGCGTAGCCGTGCGCGATATCCACGCTCATGATCGCGCCGAGATCCCAGGAGCCGTGATGGCAGGCCAGGTCGATCAGGCTGTGCAGCAGCGTGTCGACGTCGGCATCCGCATTGATTCGGCTGGCGACGTCGCGCAAGGACGACATGAGCGACAACGTATCCGGCATCGAGAGCCTCCTGTTGGGCGTAGCTGACTATACGACTTATCGCAGTGTCAAAAAAGTCGCGCTTCCCCCGGAACGGAGGAAGACGCTCGAATTGACGCTACTTAGCATGCCTCGCATCGATCACGTCATCCGATGGGAGTGCTGATGAATACCGATTTGCAAGTGCGCAAGATCTCGACCTTCGTCGAGGAACTGGTTGTCGAGGGCGGGCGCGCGGCGCCGCGCCCGATTACGACGGTGGTGGTGGCGGCGGTGCTGAGGAACCCCTGGGCCGGGCAGGGTTTCTGCGAGGACCTGCAGCCGGAGATCCGGCGCCTCGCGCCACCGCTGGGCGCCGAGCTGACGCGGCGCCTGGTGGCGCTGATGCCGGCCGCGCGCGTGGAAGCCTACGGCAAGGCCGCCGTGGTGGGCGTAAACGGCGAGATCGAGCATGCCTCGGCGCTGATCCATACGCTGCGCTTCGGCAACCTGTTCCGCGAGGCGGTCGACGGCACCGCCTTCCTGAGCTTCACCAATACGCGGCTCGGGCCGGGCTCGATGGTCTCGCTGCCGATGATCCACAAGTCGGCCACGGGGCAGCGCTCCCACTTCCTGACGGCGACATTTCAGATCGCCGACGCGCCGGGTCCCGACGAGGTGCTGGTGGCGATCGGCGCGGCCGACGGCGGCCGCGCCCATCCGCGCATTGGCGACCGCTTCATCGACATGGCCGAGATGGAGGCCCGCAAACCGGCCGAGGCGCAGACCTAGGGCGACTGAGGCGCTGGCGCGCCTTCGCGGCCCGCCAGCCCCGCGCCTGCTCGCGTCTCCTCCATTTCGCAGTAAATCACGACGTGCCGCATGGCACGCCCGCTCCACCGTTTCCGCCGCCACGGCACCCGCCATGAACGACATCATCATACTGGCCACCCGGCTGCCCGCCGGGCAGGAGGCCGAGTATCGCGCCGCGCTCGCCGCGGCGATGCCGGCCGAAACCATCGTGCCCCTGCGCGAGGCCGATGGCGACGCGCGCGCCGTCGCGAGGGTCGCGGTCGTGGCGCGTCCCGATCCCGCCGAACTCGCCGCCCTGCCCCGGCTCGCCTGGATCCAGAGTCTGTGGGCCGGCGTCGAGCAGTTGGTCGAGAGCCTGCCGGCTACCGCGCCGCCCGTGGTCCGGCTGGTGGACCCGGAAATGTCGCGCACCATGGCCGAGGCGGTGCTGGCCTGGACCTACTACCTGCAGCGCGAGATGCCCGCCTACCGCCTTCAGCAGCAGGCGCGCGAATGGCGGCAGCGGCCCTATCGCAAACCGCAGGACATACAGGTCGGTATCGTCGGCCTCGGCACGCTCGGGGCGGCCGCCGCCGCGCGCCTGCTCGAGGCGGGCTTCCGCGTCGCCGGCTGGAGCCGCTCGCCGAAGACCATGGCCAGCGTGGACACCCATCACGGCGCCGAGGGCCTGGCTCGCCTGCTCGGCGCGAGCGAGATCGTGGTCTGCCTGGTGCCGCTGACCGACGAGACACGTGGCTTGTTCGACCAGCACACGCTGTCGGCCATGCGGCCCGGCGCGGCGCTGATCAATTTCTCGCGCGGCCCGGTGGTGGTCACCCAGGACCTGCTGCAGGCCCTCGATGCCGGCCGGCTGTCACATGCGGTGCTCGACGTGTTCGAAGTCGAGCCGCTGCCCGAGGTTTCGCCGCTCTGGGCCCATCCGGCCGTGACGGTGCTGCCGCACATCTCGGCGCCGACCGACCTGCACACGGCGGCGGCCGTGGTCGCGGCCAATGTCGCCGCCTATCGCGCCAGCGGCCGCATCCCGGCCGGCGTCGATCTCTCGCGTGGTTACTGAACCGGCGCGAACCGTTTCGTTTCATCCGGCCCGAGCCGCGCCATCGGTCGTTCTCGTCCGCTGGCGTGTATCCGCACGCCGGCGCGGTGCCAGCAAGGTTTCGATTCATGCAACACGACCATGGGGAAATCATGAGCAAGGCAGCAGGCTTGAAAACACGCATTGCGTCAACGGCGGCGACGGCGCTGACGATACTCGCCGGCAGCAGTCCGGCGGCGCAGGCACAGAGCAGCATCACGCTGTACGGAATCATCGACGAGGGGCTCAACTACACCAGCAACGCGAAGGGACACGGCACCTTCCAGATGAAGAGCGGCGACACCTTCGGCAGCCGCTGGGGCATCGCCGGCTCCGAGGACCTGGGCGGCGGCACGCGCGCGCTGTTCCGCCTCGAGAACGGCTTCGACGTGAACAGCGGCGCCTTCAGGCAGGGCGGCCGCGAGTTCGGCAGGCAGGCCTGGGTTGGCCTGCAGTCGGACCGGCTCGGCACGCTCTCGTTCGGCCGCCAGTACGACCCGACCATCGACCTCTGGAGCGGGCTGACCGGCGCGGGGGGCGTGAGCGGCGACGTCGCCTCGCATCCGTTCGACAACGACAACGCCGACTTCGATTTCCGCGTCAACAACTCGGTCAAGTACACCAGCCCGAACTTCAATGGCCTGAAGGCCGAGGCGATGTACGGCTTCAGCAACGACACCGGCTTCGCCAACAACCGGCTCTACAGCGCCGCGCTGCAATATAAGCTGGCGGGCCTGACCGCCGCGCTCGGCTACCTGAAGATCGACGCGGGCGGCTCGGCCAACGGCGCGGTGTCCACTGATGCGGTGTTCACCGCCTCGTCCGAGCAGAACATCGTGGCGGGGCTGTCCTACGCGTTCGCGGCCGCCAAGCTGGGCCTGTCCTACTCGCATGTCGACGTCTACGACCCGACCGCCAACGCCTATATCGCCTCGACGGCCACCAGGCCGCTGCGCGGGCGCTGGCAGTCCTGGAAGTTCGACAACTTCGAGGTCAATGCGAAGTACGCCTTCACGCCGTCGCTCTGGCTGTTCGGCGCCTACACCTTCACCGAGGCGCGCCTGCACGCGAGCACCGGCGATTTCGAGCCGAAGTGGCACCAGCTCTCGCTGATGCTCGACTACGACCTCAGCAAGCGCACCTCGCTCTACATGCAGGCGGCCTACCAACACGTGGTCAGCGCGCATACCGGCACGGCCTTCGATTTCGCCACCACACCCGCCTCGGCCGGCGCCTCGTCGGGCGAGAACCAGACCCTGGTGCGGCTCGGCATGATCCATCGCTTCTAGGCAAGCGCAGGTGGCCTTCCGCGGCCGGCTCGCTCGACTGGCCGGCCGCGCCCCGATCCCAGGCGGATCTCTTTTCGAGGTAGCAGATCGGGTAGCAGCGGTGCATTACTGCGCCGCCGTAGACCGAAGCAAGGTTGATCCGGCGCATTGGATACGCCCACTGCAAGGCGCGGCGACGGCGGTGTGTCAACGCCGGCCGTCGCCGCGTCCATTAGGGGAAGCGACGGACTTCAACCTTGCCGGGCTCCACATAAACGACACCGCGGTTTTCGTGCATCGGATGCCTCCTGTTAATCGATGTGTTTGGTGAACTTCGTCTCGCTACTTTCTGGCGATGGTCCTACAGGTCGATCAGTAGCGGTGTCTTGGCTCTTGAGCAACAGGGAGTGAATTGGTCATTCGCGGCGTGCTCTTCGTCAGTCATGTAGACGTCGCGATGATCTGGCACACCTTCCAGGACCTTCGTCATGCACGTTCCGCATACGCCCTGTTCGCATGACGTCTGAATATCAATACCGTGCGCAGCTAAGGCTTGTGCTGCGGTTTGGTCGGATCGAACCTCGACGATTTTCCCGCTTCGCGCAAGGCGCAGTTGAAATGGCAAATCACCCTCGCTGCTCGTCGGTGCATTTCCGAAATATTCGCGATGGACGTTTTCGGAACCCCAACCGGCTGACGTCGCTTCCTTGATGACCGCATCGATGAATCCACCGGGGCCACACACATAGAGATGCACATCAGGATCGGGCGAACGCAAAACTTCTGAGAATTTCACCCTCTCTCGGCTCGGCGCCGTGTCGTAGTAGAGGCGAGCATGCGGGGCGAAGTCGTCGTGCTCAACCCGTTCGCGGAAAGCGGCGCGCTCGTGATCGCGCACGCAATAGTGAAGGTCGAAGTCCTGTCTTTCCTCACTGAGGTGTTCAGCCATCGCGAGGATAGGCGTAATTCCGATGCCTCCGGCCATCAGGACAGAACGACGCGCCCCGGCGGTCAGCGGAAAGTGATTTTTTGGCTCGCTGATTTCAATTAGCTGCCCCTCAGCGAGGTTGTGCATCGCTCGCGAGCCGCCTCGTGAGTTCGGCTCAAGAAGAACTCCGATCTGATAGTGCGAACGGTCGCTTGGTGCGTTGCACAACGAATACTGCCGGACCAAGTCGTTACCGAGAAAAACATCGATATGAGCGCCCGCCGAGAAGAGAGGGAGTTGCTCGCCGCCGGGAGCTACCAACTTGAAGGCGGCAATTCCGTTAGCCACCAGCTTCTTCGATTTGACAAGTACTTTCATTTTGAGTCCATGAAGCATCTGCTGAGAGCGTCAAGCGTTCAAAAGGGAACGGTTGACCCTTTACTTATTGAATCGTTGTTCAGATTTCGAGACTGCCGGTTATTCCAGTTGGCGAAGTTATTCGATGTTGCGTCTGCAGCTTTCGCGGAAAGTCACTGACACTTCAGGCTTTCCGCCGCGGGATGCGCCACGAAGCTGATGGTTTGCATGGTGGCTTCCTCGTCGGCCAGAAGCTTGTCAAGGATGCGTCGCGCACGGACGGCTGCTGCATCGCCGGCGAGCAAGACCGGTTTTAGAGACCAGAAATCCGCCTCTCCAATCATGTGTTGCTGTGCTTCGAGCATCGGGAGGTCCTCATTCTGGAAAGGATGGACGAGCCCCGAGACAAAGTCCTCTGCACGTTGCATCCCGTCGTCACCCATGGAGAGCGGATTGGACACGGCAAACCAGTAATGCGTCGTCGATGCCGTCTCAGGAGAGAAGATGTGGGCGATCTTGTTGGAGACGCCTTCAGAACGAGGCTTGCCTGTCGCGACTGAGCCGGCGTCAAGGAGCATGTGCGCTGGTGCGTCCCACCGAACGTCAATCCATCGGTCGACCGGTGTTCCAACGGGAATTCGGCGTTGGCGATAGAGGAATTCGGGCATGATGTCCCCGACCGTTTGTCGCATCGAATAAACCGTGTTGCCCTCCTGAACGACGCTCGTGATTGCGTCCGCAACCGATGAACTACCCAGCGTTCCCGGATGTAGATACTGAATGTGACTCAAATCCAAAATGTTGTCCGTCTCGAGAACGTAGTTCGCTTTTACGTGAAGGTACCGCTTGGCGACATGGCTGAGCTGGGGATCGAGGCACGAGAAGTCAGGTATCTTGGATGAGTCTGCTATCGATTGTTCGCCCATCCAGATCCAGATAAGGGAGTATTTTTCAACGACCGGATACGTTTTTAGCCGAGCTGCCTTCGGGACAGCGCCCCCACCGTGGGGGTTCCGCGTGCACTGGCCACTGCCATCAAATTCGAGGCCGTGGTATGGGCATTGAACACCGTTCGGAAGTTTCTTTCCGAGGTGTAGTGGCGCGAAGCGATGGGGACAACGGTTGCAGACGGCCTGTACTTCGCCTCGATCATTTCGGAAAAGAAGTACAGACTCGTTCAGCAATGTGCGTTGGAAAAGCTCGTCGGCCTTGACTTCGCTATCCCACGCGGCCACATACCACGCGTTTCTCAAAAATGGGCGATTCATGTTCTGTCCAGGTCTCATTTAATCCAAGTACTACGAAAGAAAAAGCTTCGGAATTCCCTACTGGTGCAATCCGGTAGCTAGCATTTCGGAGGTCGCTGTTCGCGTGGTGTCCGAGGCCGCTTTTTCGAAGGAGCAGAAAGGCACGGGGTAGGACGATCCACCATCGAAAGCGACAAATTACGCGCAGACAGGCGCAACTTGAATTGGCAGGCAGGCATACAGCACGGCGGGTACTCCTTAGATGTCTCCATGCTGTCCGCGTAGCGACAGCGTTCTGTTCTGGCACAGCGCTCGTTGTGACACTTTTCCGGGCGCGTGGGGCCCTCTTAGGTTCGTCAACTCGAGGCTACGTTTACGCCAAGGTTAGGAGAGACGGTCGATCTAAGGAAATGGTATTTTTCGTGGAAATCAATCGATTTGGTCGATTGATGCTGCATTGTTCGACTTCCCGGTGACCTCACATACGGCACTGTCGCCAGCCTGCTCGGGGAACTGGAGAGCCCATCGGCGGCTCCAGCGCCTGAAGGCACGAACCACCGACTCCGGTTCTCCCGTGCATTGGTTTCAGGCGCGTGCCCTCAATGAGTTTGGCCCGGATGCATCGCCTTGGCGTTGCGGAGCCGTCGCGCCCAGGACGCTGGGGCTGATGTCTTGATCGATTGGTTGAGAAACAGGCCGAGGAGATTTGAGGGCAAAGCCGTCGTGCATGGCGGTGCAGCACGAGCAGGTCGGACGACTGCTCGCGCCACTGTCTGAACAGTGGCAGCGTGCCGTCGAATGCGTGACGCGTATGCTCGACGGATCGCAAAGCTCGGCCCCACGGGCACCGCTAGCGCACGAGTTTGAGCTGGAAGCGAGGCGCTCATCGGCCTGCGCAGCGCCAAATCCTGATGGAGTGAGGCTCGTGGGAACCAGCTGCGCAGGAACAACTCCGCTAAAGCCGCTATTCGGACTGATGGGCGCACTGTCGTTTCAGTATGTCGGCGAAGGCCTTCGAGGTGGCGCTCTGTGGTCCATCTTGTTTTTGCAGGAGCACGGGCGTGCGAATGGGCTTGGGGTCGACGATTCGGACAACGGCAAAATCGCTTATGGCCTTGGACAGAAACTCGGAGCCAATAGTGGGAATGAGTAGTGAGCGGGACAGTTCGAACATTGGCACGATGGAGTTGATTTCCGCGACGGGCGTAGGCTGAGCATGCGCGGCACGAAAGCACGCATTCAGAATGTGCCGTGCCCCCACTTCGGCAGACGGAAGAATCAGCGGCTGACGATGGAGCTCGACCATGCGGATACGTCGTCGCTTTGCGAGAGGATGATTCAACGGAGCAAAGATGACGAGTTCCTCGTTGAAGAGCGGTTCGAACCAAAGCCCACCCGTGTCGGATGGTGTATAGCAGATGCCGACGTCTAGCTGGCCATTTCGCACGCGTTCTTCGATCGACTTGCCTGGCAACTCGGCGATTGTCACGTGAACGGTCGGGTTTTGCGTGAGGAATTCCGAAACGCAGCCCGGCAACAAGCGAACGTTGAAGGTTGAAGTCGTCCCGATACGCAATTCGCCTGAAAGCTCGGAGATGCAATTTCTTAGTGAGACGATGCCACTGTCAAGTTCGCCCAAGGTGCGAGCAACGGTTCCCAGAAATTGCTTACCATCCCGATTGAGCGTGACGCGCTTGCCAACCCGGTCGAACAATTCGACTTTGAGTTCATCTTCGAGTTGCTTAATGGTGTGAGACAGGGTGGATTGACTGACATGTAACTGCTTCGCCGCTTGCGTGAAGTTAGTGCACTCAGCCAGTACGTTGAAGGAGCGCAGGTGTCGCAATTCCATGGTTATCCTTGGGGAAGCTTGCGTAGATCTGTCGTGGCGAACGTGGTACACCCGCGGTCCGCTGTCAGCGCCGCGCGGGTGTGGCGTCGTAGCCGGCCGCATTGCGTACCGGGAATCGTCCATAAGATCAGGGCCTTACGGTCGGGCTCCGAAGTCTATGATGCGAATTGACAAATTTAATCCGGACATATGCGAATTGACGACATTGCTTTGGCGGGACCGTCAATAAAGTCGTCAACTTGCGGGCCGCAAGCCTTGATCCACGACGATTCTGGAGTGAGAGATTTATTGTGGTCTACGGCGGCTGGCACGACGGCCGGACTCGGCGCGCGCTACAGGCGCCGCTCGGCGTCCATCCGGTGATATGCAGAATGCGGATCACGTCCAGAGTATCGGCCGATTGCCGAGAGAACACCACCGGCGACCAGGTGACGCGTCTGGCTGGCGCCTCCACGAGTCGGTAGGCCGACGAACTAAAGGTGCGCTCTTTGCAGGCGGTTTCGGTGCGACTTAACAATTCGCGGGAATGTGGCGTCGGTTGTCGCGGACCATGAGCAACTCAGCCCCCCCCGAATTCACTGCCATAGTCTGCCTTGACATAGCGTGGAAGCGGACGGATGCTGCGCCAGCCGGGTCAGCGCGGCAACAACGAGCTCGCCACGAGGTGACTGCCGTTTGCGCGATCGAGCGCAGCCGCAGCTCAAACCCCTCGCAATATGCCGGCTCAATTTGATGCATGTCGAATACAGATCTTCCCAAAGTGCTGTCCACGTGCCATGTAATCGAGCGCCGACCGCAACGCTTCAAATTCAAATACCCGATCGATGACCGGACGTAATTCATGTAGTGCGATCGCAGCTGCCATGGCCTCGAAATCGTCCCGATTTCCCACAGTAATGCCCTGCAGGCGGATATGGCGCGTCACGATCTGGCCGAGCGGGATCGTCGGCTCCGAACCGGCAAGCACGCCGATCATGCTCAGCGTCCCGCCTGTGCGAACCGCACGTAATGATTGTTCCAGTGTGCCAGCCCCGCCTACTTCGACGACGTGATCGACGCCCTGCCCTCCAGTGATTTCTCGCGCGATCTTTCCCCACTGGGGATTGTCGCGATAGTTAACCGTTTCGTCCGCGCCCAGCGCGCGCACCCGAGCAAGCTTTTCGTCGCTGGATGAGGTTACGATCGCACGGGCACCGAGCAGCTTGGCAAACTGAAGTGCGAACAGGGATACGCCGCCGGTTCCTTGTATGAGCACCGTTTCCCCAGGTCTGAGATTCCCCTCAGTGACCAACGAGCGCCAGGCCGTGACCGCTGCCGTCGGCAGCGTTGCTGCTTCCACGTCGTCAAGATGTACCGGTGCCTTACTTACCCCTTCGGCCGATAGCACAAGATAGTCCGCCATCGTACCGTCCTGCTCGCAGCCCAGGCTATATCGAAAGCGCTCGTTACCGGGCGGGCCCCCCAGCCAGCTTTGGTAGAACAGCGGACATACCCGGTCGCCGGGTTGCATGCGGGTAACTCCCGCGCCAACCGCATCGACGATACCGAAGCCGTCACTAAGCATAACGAGCGGCAATTCCTGCATGCGCTTTCCATAGCCGCGGAGCGGAATTAACGAATCCCGGTAATTTAGTGCCGCTGCTCGCATCCTGATGCGCACCTGCCCGTCGCGCGGCTCGGGAATTGGGCGCTCGCCGATGCGGAGATTAGCCATGGTCCATTCGTTTTCAACCTGATAAACCCGCATGATTCCTCCAGTTGGTTCATCCACACGGCAACCGCCATATGCACACAGATACGAATTGGTCATCTACGGAGTAACTTGTCCTCCTCGCCTCCGGGTCTTGCTTCCGAGTATCGTTGATCCGAGCATGGTTCCAATAAACGTCACGTTCAGTCGAGCACGCTCTTACTTCGATGCCAAGGGAAGACCGATTCATTACGAGGATTCACCGGCGGCGTCCAACATTGCCTGCCGGGAATTTGCCGCGCGCCGCTTTCGCCGGAGGTGTGAGCGACTGGCAAGCTCGCCAACGATGCCTTTCCGAAACAGAAGAACACAGACAATGAAGATGAGGCCCGTGACGATCGTGACGGATTCGCCGAGGTCACGGAACCATTCGATTTGCGTCAGATTCGCCAGCCAGCCTCCAAAATCGCTCAATCGATTTTCCAACAAAATGATAACGAGCGCGCCGACCACCGGCCCCGTCAACGTTCCCAGTCCGCCAACAAGCGCCATCAGAATGACGAGGCCCGACATGGTCCAATGTACGTCGCCCAAGGTCTCGAATCCAAGCACCACAGTTTTTGTCGCACCGGCCAACCCCGCCAAGGCAGCTGACAACACGAAGGCGAGCAGCTTGTACCTGTCGACGTCGTAGCCAAGGGAGATAGCGCGAGGTTCGTTTTCCTTGATCGCCCTCAACACGTGGCCGAACGGCGATTGCACTATGCGCAGGACAGCGACATATCCGGCGACCGTGATGACGAGAACGACGTAGTACATCGTCATATCACTGGCCAGATCGAACATGCCCAGCAACCATCCCCGAGGCACATCCTGCATGCCATCTTCACCACCGGTGAAACGCGCTTGTAGGCAGTAGAAATACAGCATCTGCGCGAGGGCCAGCGTGATCATCGTAAAGTAGATACCCTTTCGGCGGATGGCCAGCGTGCCCATCGCGAGACCCAGCACTGCCGCGCCGAGCGTTCCTGCAATCACCCCGATCTCAAACGGATAGCCGATGTTACGCAAGACATAGCCGGCGATATAGCCCGCTCCCCCGAAAAGCGCCGCGTGTCCGAATGAGAGCAACCCGGTGAAGCCGATCAGGAGATTGAAGGCGCAGGCAAACAGCGCGAAACAGAGCAACTTCATCAGCAGCACCGGATAGATGGCAACCGGTGCGACCAACATCGCGATCAGCGCGATCGAATAGCCGATTTTCTTGTTCACCTCGTACTCCTCAAGTCACTTTTCCGAACAGCCCTGCCGGACGAACCATCAGCACGACCGCCATGACAATGAAGACCACCGTCGCTGAAACTTCCGGGTAAAAGACGCGCGTCAGTCCCTCGACGACCCCCAATCCAAGGCCAGTGAGGATCGAACCTACGATCGAGCCCATTCCGCCGATGACGACGACAGCAAACACCGTGATGATCAGGTTCGTTCCCATCAACGGCGACACCTGAACTACTGGAGCGGCCAGGACGCCAGCCAGCGCCGCCAGTGCGGCACCGAAGGCGTACGTTAGCGTGATCATCACCGGCACATTGACGCCGAACGCTTCAACCAGCTTCGGATTCTCCGTTCCAGCCCGCAGAAAGGCACCGAGCTTCGTCCGCTCGATCACAAACCAGGTCGCCAGACAAACGACAAGGGAAAGAACGACGACCCAGGCACGATAGGCAGGAAGCAGCATGAAACCGAGATCGAGCGTGCCACCGAGCGCATTGGGCGCTGAATAGGGTTGCCCCGATGCGCCGTAGATCGACCGAAACAGGCCCTCCACGACCAGCGTGATGCCAAATGTCAACAGCAGACCATAGATGTGGTCGACCTTGTAAAGCCAACGCAACATGGTCCTTTCAAAAATGCCCCCCAATACGCCGACGACAAGCGGCGCGGCGATCAACATGATCCAGTAGTTCAGCCCCAAGTAGCTCAGTCCCATCCACGTCAGCAGCGCACCAAGCATGTACAGCATGCCGTGGGCAAAGTTGATGACGTTAAGCATCCCAAATATCACCGCCAGACCAAGTGAGAGCAGTGCGTAAAATGAACCATTGACGAGGCCGATCAACAATTGGCTCGTCAGGGCCGGTAGCGGAATTCCCAGTAGTTCTTCCATGTTTCCCTCACTACACGCCAAGCAATTCGGTCAGAACAGGCTTTTTCTCCTCCAGTTCATCGGCCGTGAAATGCTCGATTGCCCGCCCATGCTCGACGACATAGAAGCGGTCTGCCAAAGGCGCGGCGAACCGAAAGTTCTGCTCCACCATTACGATGGTGTAGCCTCTCTCCTTTAGTTTGCGGATCATGCGCGCGAGCGCACGCACGATGACTGGTGCGAGCCCTTCCGAAATCTCGTCGAGCAAAAGCAGCCTCGCGCCGGTACGCAGGATGCGCGCTACCGCGAGCATCTGCTGTTCTCCGCCCGATAAACGCGTTCCCGGGCTGCGTCGGCGCTCGGCAAGATTAGGGAACAAGTCGTAGATTTCATCGATCGACATGCCGCGATCGGTCCTGGACACCATCGGAGGCAACATCAAGTTTTCCTCGGTCGACAGCGCCGAGAAAATGCCGCGTTCCTCGGGACAATAACCGACGCCCAACCGTGCAATCTTGCTGGTGGCCAGATGGATGGATTCCGTGTCGTTGATCCTGACGGATCCCCTTCTCGTACCCGTCAGCCCCATGATTCCGCGCAGCGTCGTCGTACGGCCAGAGCCATTGCGCCCAAGCAACGTAACGACCTCGCCCTTATTCACCGAAAATTTCAGGCCGTGAAGAATATGAGACTCTCCGTACCAGGCGTTCAGGTTCGTTACTTCCAGCGCTTTTTCCATATGTCGTTCCCCAGGTGAACTCGACTCGCCGCTGCCGAGCGTCACAGAACACCTTCAAGCGTTCCATCAGCCGTACCCATATAGGCTTCCATGACTTCAGGTATCGCGGATACTTCCGCATAAGTTCCTTCGGCCAATATCGACCCGCGTTGCAATACCGAAATGCGATCGCAGATCCCGGCCACCACGCTCATGTTGTGCTCCACCATCAGGATCGTGCGCTGCAACGAAACACGCTTGATGAGCTCCGTGACACGCGACACGTCTTCATGTCCCATTCCCTGCGTCGGCTCGTCGAGCAGCATCAGCTCGGGCTCCATGCCAAGCGTCGTCGCAATCTCCAGTGCGCGTTTTCTGCCGTACGGAAGATCGACGGTCGAGGTGTCCGCAAAATCGGCAAGGTCGACCTGGGTCAACAGATCCATTGCCCTGTCATTCAGTCGCGACAACGTGCGCTCGCTTTTCCAGAAATGAAAAGAGGTACCAAGCGATCGCTGCAGCGCAATACACACATTCTCGAGAACGGTAAGGTGCGGGAATACGGCCGATATCTGAAACGACCTGATGATGCCCTGCCGCGCGATCTGTGCCGGCCGCGCGGCAGTGACGTCGCGTTGGTTGAAAAGAATCGTCCCGGCCGTCGGAGCCATGAACTTCGTCAAGAGATTGAAGCAGGTTGTCTTGCCGGCGCCATTTGGGCCGATCAACGCATGAATATGGCCACGCCGGACACGCAAATTGACATCGGACACAGCAGTAAACCCTCCGAATTCCTTAGTCAGGCCGCGCGTCTCCAGGATGACATCAGTCATAGTCACCTCAATTCGGTAGTGAAACCCATCGATCGAAACTTTAGTGAGCGCATCGATGCGCCAACATGAATGATTTGACCGAGAGCGCACGCTCAGCTCCCGGCCGATCTCCTTGGATTCTCAAAACGTCGCGATGCAAACGCTGATAAGTCGGTGATTTAATCAAAGCTCAATCATCGATTGCATCGATTACGCCTTTTCGTTTTACGTGCGTCCATTCTTGAGCAGAGGACACTTACTCAGCTCCACCGGAATCGTGACCGTGCTGGCCGGCAGGACTTTCTTGATCTTGTAGTAATCCCAAGGATATTTCGACTCGCTCGGCGTCTTGACCTGAGCCAGATACATGTCGTGCACCATGCGACCATCCTCGCGAATCTTGCCATTCTTCGCAAAGAAGTCGTTGATCGGCATTTCCCGCATCTTTGCCATTACGTCCTTGGCATTGTCCGTTCCGGCCGCTTCAATTGCTTTGAGGTAGTGCATGACTGACGAGTAGTCTCCGGCCTGCACCATATTGGGCATTTTCTTCATCCTGGCGAAATAGCGCTTCGACCACTGACGCGTTTCGTCGTTTCGATCCCAGTAGAACGGCGTCGTCAGCAAAAGACCCTGTGCGACATTCAGGCCCATGCCGTGAACGTCAGTGATGGTCGTTGCAAGACCGACGACACTCTGCTTTCCTCCACGTGTGATACCGAACTCCTGTGCTGACTTCATCGCGTTGACCGTGTCGACACCGGCGTTTGCCAGTCCGATCACCTTCGCGTTCGACGTTTGCGCCTGCATCATGAACGATGAAAAATCCGATGCGCCGAGTGGATGCTTGGCTGCCCCCACGACCTTGCCTCCATTCGCTGCTACCGTCGCGGTCAGCCGATCGAGCATCAGCGTGCCGAACGCATAATCGGCGGCAAGAATGAACCACGTGTTTCCACCTTGATCCAGGACAGCCTTGCCAGTGCCGTTCGCAAACGCATAGGAATCGGCGACGTAGTGCACTGTGTTAGGAGAGCATTCCTCGTTCGTTATTTTCTCCGTCATCGCGCCTGCCACGATGGCTATCCGATTCTTGTCCTTGGCCAACTTGCTGACGGCGATGGCGACAGACGAGTTTGTAAGATCAACAATGGCGTCCACCTTCTGCGTGTCGAACCATTCGCGCGCTTTTGTCAATGCCACGTCGGTCTTGTTGAGATGGTCTGCCACCACCACCTCGATCGGCTTTCCGAGAACCTTGCCGCCGAAGTCTTCCACGGCCATCTTGACTGCTGCCACCGCACCCGGCCCCGCAAATTCGGAGTAGTTTCCAGAAAGGTCCATCAGGATTCCGATCTTTACGACATCGTCCGAGATTTTCGGTGGCTGCGCCTGCGCTGAAGCGCAGGCGAAACCCCAAGCCAGTGCAATGGCGGTCTTTCTGAAATGGATGTGCATCGTTGTCTCCTGTGTTTATCTTGTATCTTCGGCACGTCTTCGCGTGCTCTATTTTTTGAACAAGCCAACGACCGCGGAAATGTCCTTGCTGCCGCCGCCTTGATGACTTAGTACCTGGAAGAACTGCTTGGACAATGCGGTCATGGGCAACGGTTGTCGGGAGTTGTGTGCGGAATCCAGTGCAAGACTGAGATCCTTGATCATCAGGTCGCAGGCAAAGCCGCCGGAAAAGCCATTGGATGCCGGTGAATCTGCAACGACGCCGGGATAAGGGTTGTAGACCTCGGACACCCAGCACCGGCCAGACGACGTGTTGATGATCTGCGCAAGCACATCGGGAGCGAGCCCGAGGCTAACACCGAGGCACATCGATTCGGACACGGCAATCGTCGACACTCCAAGCAGGAGATTGTTGCAAAGCTTGGCGGCTTGTCCGCTGCCAGCAGGGCCGCAACGAACAATGTTCTTCCCCATGGCGGAGAGAATGGGTCTGGCGGACTCGAAGCCGGGGTCCGATCCGCCCACCATGAACGTCAGCGTGGCCGCCTTGGCCCCTGGCACACCGCCTGACACGGGTGCATCGACAACAGTCTTGCCGCTTGCCGCCCCGATCGTTTCGATCTCCGCGGCAGTCTGCGGATCACTGGTGCTGCAGTCGATCACAAGTGTCCCCTGCCTTGCATGCGCAAGCACACCATCCGGACCACATATCACGCCGCGCACGACAGCCGGAGTCGGCAACATCGTAATCACTACATCGACCGATGCAGCCAGCTCTGCCACGGACCGAGCTGGCAAGGCACCGCGCTCGACAGCTTGGGCGATCGCGCCGGACGACGTGTCGAAAGCACGCACCGTATGGCCAGTTGCCAACAGATTGCCCAACATTGGTAGCCCCATGTGCCCCAAGCCGATAAACCCGATATCCATCATGTCTCCAATTTTCTTTAGTTGAACTGAATCAGATCACTAAATTTCAAGGATGCAACAGAATTTTGCCGAAGTGCTCGTCGCGCGCCATTGCGTCCTGTGCCTCCAACGCCTCAGCCAGCGGGTACGTTGTCTGAATGATTGGGAGCACTGCGCCGGATTCGAATAGCGGATAGACATCTCGTCTAAACTGCGTAAAGAGTTCAGATTTCTGCCGGACAGTTCGTGTGCGAAAGGAAACACCGACCAACGAAACTCTCTTGCGGGCCAACGTGTCAAGATCGATTTCGCCGGTCGCTCCACCGACCCAGCCAACGTTCACGATGTAGCCGCCCAATGCGACAGAGGCCAGATTGTCCGAGATCGCGGGGCCGCCGACCATGTCGACCACGACGTCGACGCCCTGTCCGTTCGTCAGCGCCGCGACCTCAGATACAACGTCGTCGGTGCCGTTCACGAGAAACCGGTCGAGCCCGAGTCCGATCAGATTGTCGGCATTGCGGGTCGGACGGCCGGTACCAATGATCTTCTTCGCGCCGAGGGCTTTTGCGATTTGCAGGGTCGCGATGCCAACAGCCGATGCAACGCCTTGAATCAGGACACTCTTATCCGCCCCGAAATGACCGTTAGTCACCAATGCATTGTGGGCTGTCGGATAAACAGTGGCGACTGCTGCCGCCTGATCGTACGAAAATGACTTAGGAATTGGCGTGGCAAATCGGTAGTCAATAGTGGCAAGTTCGGCATAGGCTCCGGTCGTCATGCCCATCACCCTGTCGCCAACTTTGAATCCGCTTACCTCGCTACCGACGGCGACGACGTCCCCCGCCATTTCGAGGCCCGCAATCATCGGTTTGCCGGCGGCCGGGCCGCCATGCGCCGTCGAACGTTGAAGGTCGATCCGATTGATCCCAGCCGCCTTGACCGCGACCAGCAATTCATTCGGCTGGACCTGTGGGTCCGGCACTGTCTGATACGCCAATGTCGGGCGCGTTTGCCCTTCCTGACTAACAATCACAATTGCCTTCATTGATGTTCCTTTGATGCTGTACGTCAATTGCTGTACCTTGAGCCGCGATCGCCACACCGGCGCGCGGCGTGTGGCGAATGCGGTTGATAGATCGGGGGGCGATGTCAGGCGCTTGGATTGAATGCCAGTGAAACCGGAAGTGCTCCGTCGTCGGGTTCCGGCCAGCGCTGAGATACGGTCTTGAACTTCGTATAGAAACGCGCCGCATCGGGACCATACAGGTGACCGTCGCCAAACTTCGAACGACGCAGGCCGCCGAAGTTGAAGAAGGCGGACGGCAGCGGCACGGGCACGTTCACGCCGATCATGCCGGACTCGATTTCCATCATGAAGCGATGCGCCGACTTCCCGTCTCGCGTGAAGATCACCGATCCGTTGCCGTACTCGTGCTGATTTGTGATCTCGATCGCCTCGTCGAACGTCGCCGGTCGCATGATGCCTCGCACCGGGCCGAACACTTCCTCCCGATACAGATGCATGTCGGTCGTGATCCGATCAAATAGCGTCGGTCCGAGGTAGTAACCATTCGGATGGCCCGGTACCGCAAAGCCACGCCCATCGATCACCAGCTCGCCGCCCTCTTCGAGACAACGGCCGATCGCCTGCTCGACGGACACCTTCGATTCCCGGGAAACAACCGCACTGAAATCAGCACCTGGGTCGTCATAAGAGCCAACTTTCAGCGCGCGGATCTTCGGGATGATGATCTCGCGCAAGCGCTCTGCTGTTTCCGTGCCAACTGGCAGAAGCAACGAGACGGCCATGCAACGTTGACTTGACGACCCGAATCCGGCCGACACGAACGCGCTGGCAGCGGCTTCGAGGTCCGCGTCCGGCATGACGACCATGTGGTTCTTACCGCCAGTGAAGGCGGCCACTCGCTTGTTATGATTCGTCCCTTTCTGATAGATGTACTCGCCGACCGCAGTCGATCCGACAAAGCTGACTCCGGCAATGCCGGGATGTTCGAGAATCGCATCGACCACTTCCTTGTCGCCCTGTACGACATTAAAGATCCCATCGGGCAAGCCTGCTTCCTTCCAGATCCGAGCAAATTCGAGTGCCGCGCTCGGAACCTTTTCGGAGGGCTTCCAGACAATGCTGTTACCGACGGCGACAGCCATGGTCATCATGACCGCGGGCACCATGATGGGAAAGTTGAACGGCGTGATACAACCGACCACACCGATTGGTCGCCGCATGGAGAACACTTCGATTTCGCCGCCGACGTTGTTGGTGTATTCGCCCTTGGTCACGTGCGGCGCATTGCATGCGAATTCGATCCCTTCAATGGCGCGCCCCAACTCCCCTTTTGCGTCCAGGATCGTTTTGCCGTGCTCGCGCCCGATCGCCTCGGCCAGCACATCCATGTTGGCGATCATCAGATCGCGCAATTTGAAGATCACCGCCTGACGTACGGCATGCGAGGCGCGCCCCCAGCGGCGCCCGGCTTCCGTGGCGACCGCAACGGCATGATCGACCGTTGAACGCGTGCCGTACTCACAGCGGGCAATCTCCTCGCCCGTCGAAGGATTGTGGACCGCGCCCGATCGGGCCGACGGTTCCGAGTAGGGCTTACCTGCGATGAAATGCTCGATGTAACTGCTCACGATGGGTTGCCTCCTGGTAGGAATCTTGTGTCATTGCGCGCGGACGTCCGGCGGGAACTCGGCGCTGATTTCGATGTGTTGCCAAGCATGTTATTTCACCGTTTCTGCATTTGAAATAAGATAAAATGGAACTGATCTATGCAAATTTGCATAGCGGAGCACTGAGGACGAGATGAATCATTTCGATTGGGATAACCTGCGGATCTTCTTGGCGGCGGCTCGGTCTCAGTCGGCTCTGGAGGCGTCACACACGTTGAAGATGAGTCAGTCGACAATCTCCAGACGGATACAGCGACTGGAGCGTGACACAGGCTCGAAGCTGTTCGACCGCAGTTCTCAAGGGCTTCGCCTGACAAGTGCTGGCCATCGGTTACTCGAGCATGTCGAGACGCTTGAAAGCACGATCACGGCGGTGGAATCGAGCATGCTCAGCGACACCGTCGCATTGACCGGCGAAATCCGGCTGGGTGCGACAGAGGGTTTCGGCACGTTTTTCCTCACCCCACACCTGGCGCACTTTTGCACGAGGCACCCCGCCATCACCGTCGACATCCTGCCGCTGCCTCGCACGCTGAATCTGTCAAAGCGCGAAGCCGACGCATCGGTTGCAATCGACCGCCCGAGCGCCAACAGCTTTGTGACATGCAAGCTCTCCGAGTACCGCATGTTGCCGTACGCAACGCCTGAGTACCTCGACAAGCATCCGTCGATCAGAGCGATCGATGACTTGGTCGGTCATCGATGGATCGACTATGTCGACGACCTGATCTTCTCGCCGCAGCAATTCTCGCTGCAAAAATGGCTCCCCACGCTTAAGCCTTGCCTCAGAAGCACGAGTGTCATCGCCCAAGCCCAAGCCGTAAAAGCTGGCCTCGGAATCGGGGTGCTGCCGTGTTTCCTTGGAAGCGTGATCGGCAACGTGATCCCGGTGCTGCCCGATGCGGTGAACATCACCCGCACCTTCTGGCTTGTGGCTCCGCCGGAGCGACGTGAGCTGGCGCGCGTCAAGGCACTATGGGACTACATTCGGGAAGTTGCAGAAGCCAATGAAGATTTCCTGATGGGAAGGACGACACAGAGCACATCAATTGAGTGAGGAGGCTTAGTGCTTCACGGTTCACTACGCCGCGCTGTTCGAGCATTGCGCCAGGGTCGGCACGCGCAAGAATCACAGTCAGTCGTTCCTTCCGCTACAACGACGACTTATGGCCACTGCTGCTTGCGTTCCGGAGGCATGTTCCGGTCCTCTATGTTTATGAACCACCATGCGTGTTTGCTCCTGTCGCGGTACGGGCACCTGCGTCACGCCGGCAAGCGAACGCGGCATCGACGCAAGGAGGCTTCCCGCATGACGCAGCCATTCAGACTGGGCGACCACGTCCGCTGGAATTCCGAAGCCGGTTACGTGACGGGCACGATCATCGCGATCCACACGCAGGATTTCGACTACAAGGGGCATCGCCATCGCGCGTCGCCCGACGATCCGCAATACGAGATCAAGAGCGACCGGACCGACCACATCGCCGCGCATCGCGGCCGCGTGCTCGAACGCATGGCGAGCAAGGACGACGCGTGACGCACCCGTTCTACACGATCGGCCATTCGAACCGCACGCTCGACGCGTTCGTCGAGATGCTCGACGCGGTCGATATCGCGTTGCTTGCCGATATCCGGAAGATGACGCGCTCGCGCTCGAATCCGCAGTTCAACGAAGCGACGCTGCCCGACGCGCTGGCCGCCGTCGATATCGCGTACGAGCACATCGCGGCGCTCGGCGGCCTGCGCGGCAAGTCGCGCGGCGTGCCCGACGAGGTCAACGACTTCTGGACCAACCGCAGCTTCCATCGCTACGCCGACTACGCGTTGTCGCCCGAGTTCCGAACGGGCCTCGACCAGCTGATCGAGCAAGGGCACCGGCAACGCTGCGCGATCATGTGTTCGGAAGCCGTGTGGTGGCGTTGTCACCGGCGCATCGTGTCCGACTACCTGATCGCGCGCGGCGAAACGGTGCTGCACATCATGGGCCGCAATCGCGTCGAGCCCGCGCGTCTCACCGCCGGCGCGGTGATCCGGGACGACGGCGCGATCGTCTATCCGGACGTCGACAGCGATGCGACTGCCGACGGCACCGCCAAGCAGCCGAACGAGTAACGCGGCGCCGGTCGTGCGCACAGCGGCGATGGCCTGACGCCCGGCGCAACGCTCCACGTCGGCCGGCCGCCGCCCCTGCGCACCCGACACGCCGCACGCTCGCCGCGGTTTGCGCCGCCGCGATCCTGCATTACTATCGGGCGATCATCGCGCGCGCCTGCTTCCGGCCCGCGCGCCCCGCCACCTCCGCACTCCCTCATCGATGCTCGCTCTCATCATCATCGCCGGCCTGTGGGCCGGCCTGCAGAATGCCCTCGCGGGCGGTGGCTCGTTCGTCACACTGCCCGCGCTGATCCTGTCGGGCATGTCGCCGCTCGCGGCGAACATCACGTCGACGGTCGCGCTGTTCCCCGGCCAGGTCACGACGGGCTGGGCGAGCCGAAACATGGTGCGCGGCGCGGGCCAGCTGCCGTTTCGCGCGCTGTTCGCGATCAGCGTGGTCGGCGGCGCACTCGGCGGGCTGCTGCTGCTGAAAACCCCGTCGTCGATCTTCTCGCACCTCGTGCCGTGGCTCGTGCTGTTCGCGACGGTCGTGTTCGCGTGGGGCAGTTTCTTCCGCAAGCCGGGCGTGGACACGCAGCATCTCGGCCCCGTGACGGCCGCGATCGCGCAATTCCTGATCGCGATCTACGGCGGCTACTTCGGCGGCGGCATCGGCTTCCTGATGATGGCCGCGCTGACGATGGCCGGCCTGTCGCCGCGTCACGCGATGTCGACCAAGAACGCGCTCGCGGGCGTGATGAACGCATCGGCGGTCGTGCTGTTCCTGACGTCGCCGCACCTGCACTGGCAGGCGGCGATCGCACTCGGCGGCGGCGCGATCGTCGGCGGCCTGCTCGGTGCGTGGGCGCTGCACCGCGTGAACGAGCGCGTGCTGCGGATCGCGATCGTGTGCATCGGCGTCGCGCTGACCGTCGGGCTGTTCGTCAAGCCGATCTGACGCACGCTCGGGCAGGCGTCCGTACGTTGACGGAAGGCGGATAGCGGGTAATGCGCGCGCCTCGATGTCGCGGGCGCCCGGGGCGGCTCGTGCGCCCCGCTCGTCAATCCTTGCAGGCGGGCACGTTCAACCGAACGGCCGCACGCCGATCAGCGGCCCGTGCAGGAACAGCGCGAAGACGGCCCATACGACGAGCCCGGCCCCGATCGTCACGGCATCGCCCGACAGCCTGCCGGCCGGATAGCGGACGCCGTCGCGGCGGTCGCGCGCGCGCCACACGATGAAATCCACCAGCGACCACACGAAAAATGCGCCGAACAGCACGACCGCATGCAGCGTGCCGTTCGCGAGCAGGTGCGCGACCGCCCACACCATCACGCCGGCCACCATCGGATGGCCGACGAGCGTCTTGATGCGGTTGCGCGGCACGTAGGACGCGGCGATCAGCACGAATGCGATCGCGGTCAGCATGCCGGTGAGGTGGCGCACGCCGACGGGTGACACCCACAGCAGCGTCGCGCTCTGGCGCGCGATCCCGTAACCCCAGATGATCAGCACGAAGCCGACGATCGACGCGATTGCATAGGGGCCCTTCCAGCGTTTCTCGCCGATCCGCTCGATGGTGACGGAGCGCCAGCCATCCGCGACGATCCGGATCGAATGCACACCGAGGAAGATCGCTAAACCGAGAATCAGGACGAGCATCGGCTATCTCCGTCTGGAACGATGATTGGGGGGAAGCATTCGCGCGGCTTTCGATGCGCCGTTCGCGAGGCCGGCGGCGACACCGGCTCGGGTTGCGCCGGGCACGGACGCAATCGCGCCGATCATAAACGCCGGGGCCGCCGTTGTGAAGCAGGCGGACCATGCGGTGCGTCAAGCCCGGCGCTTGCGCGCACCCGCCGTGGCTCGACAGAAAGGACAGGGAAGGAACAGCGTCTTACGGCCGACGCTGCGTGCGCTTGCGCGTCGCCTCCGGTTTCGGCGCCGGCTTCGGCTTCGGCCGTGCGTTGCGCTTCGGCGCCCCCGCCAGCAGCGCCGCGCGATACGCGCCGCGACACCAGTCGAACAGCGCGCCCGCGTCCTCGAGCACATCGGCCGGCGTTTCGTAATAGCCTTCGAGCGCGACGGTGCGCGTGGGCCGCTCGTACGAGAACGGCCCCATCCCCGCCGCGACGAACGCCGGACGGTTCACGTCGTCGACGCGCAGGAACAGCGACCCGCGCGACATGAAGCCGAACATCACGCCATCGAGCCGCATCGCGGCGCCGCTGAAGAACCGCACGACCTCGACCTTGCCGAGCGGCGCGAGCTGGTAAGCGATCTCCTCGCCGTGCGCCTTCTCCGCCTGCCAGCTCATGCGGGCTCCGTGCAGCGCTGCGTCCACATGTCGAGTTCGGCGTCGTCGAAGCCGACGGCCGCCGCGCTCTCGCGGATCTGCCGCCACGTCGCACGATCGACCGGAATGCCGTGCGCGCCGCGCGCCGCGCGGCTCGCCTCCTCCGGCTCGCCGGGCATCCGCACCGGCGCATCGCCCGCCTGCGGCGACGCCTTCGCCCACGCGACGAACGCATCGGCTTCACGCTCCGCGTCGGCCGCATCGAACGCGTTCGGGTCGATCAGCACCGACAGCATCCCGTTGACGATCGCGCTCGTCTTCTGCAGCGTGTCGCCGTAGGTCGTATGCCCGCCGACCAGCGCGCCGCCGAAGATCTCGCACATCGCGGCCAGCGCATAGCCCTTGTGCAACCCGAACGGCAGCAACGCGCCGAACGGTTGCTCGTGCATGACGGCCGGATCGTCGCTCGGCTGGCCGCGATGATCGATCAGCGACCCGGCCGGCACGCGCTTGCCCTGGTTATACGCCACCCGCGTCTTGCCGTACGCGATCGCGCTCGTCGCGAAATCGAGCAGCAGCGGCGGGCGGCCCGCGCGCGGATACGCGGCGCAGAACGGATTCGTGCCGAAGCGCGGATCGGTGCCGTTGAGCGGCGCGACGAGCAAGTCGCCCGGCACGTTGACGAAATGGAACGATACGAGGCCCGAGCGCGCGCACTGCTCGGCCCAGTGGCCGATGCGGCCGAGGTGATGGACGTCGCGCAGCCCGATCGCGCAGATGCCCATGCGCCGGGCCCGCTCGATCCCTTCGACCATCGCCTCGAACGCGATCACCTGGCCGAAGCCGCGGCCGCCGTCGATCGTCAGCACCGCGCCGCCGTCGCGGACGATCGACGCGTGCCCGTTCAGCTGCAACTGCCCTTCCCGCCACGATGCGACGTAGTTCGGGATCATCCCGATCCCGTGCGAATCGTGCCCTGCCAGATTCGCGCCGACCAGGTGATCGGCGACGAGCCGCGCCTCGCGCTCGCTACTGCCGGCCCGCTCCCAGAGTGCCGCGACGAATGCGTGCAGCGGTTCGGCGCGCATGCGCAGCGGGTCGGTAGCGGGTGTCGGCAACGCGGTCATCGGCAAGGCTCCATCAGGTCAGGCGGGATCGGGTTGGGTTGGGTCGGGTCGGGTCGGGTCGGGTTGGGTCGTGACAGGCAGCGCGAACGCTCAGCGCGCGGTGGCGATCACGTCCGCGACCGCCGCGGTCAGCTTCTTCGCGTACGGCACGTGCAGGAACTCGTTCGGGCCGTGCGCGTTCGACTTCGGGCCGAGCACGCCGCACACCATGAACTGCGCGGACGGGAAACCTTCCTGCAGCACGTTCATCAACGGGATCGTGCCGCCGAGGCCCATGTACGCGCAGTCCGCGCCGAAGTGGCGGCGCGACGCGGCGTCGAGCGACGACGCGAGCCACGGCGCGAGATCCGGCGCGCTCCAGCCGGTCGCGGCGCCCGCGTCGGGCTTGAACGTGACCTTCGCGTTGTACGGCGGATCGAGTTCGAGCAGTTCCTTCAGCTGCTGCACGGCCTGCGCGGCGTCGACGAGCGGCGGCAGGCGCAGCGACAGCTTGAATGCGGTGCGCGGACGCAGCACGTTGCCCGCGTCGGAAAGCGCCGGCAGGCCGGCCGCGCCCGTCACCGACAGCGACGGACGCCACGTCGAATTCAGCAGCGCCTCGCGCGGATCAGTCGTGGTCGGCAGCACCGGTTTGCCATCCATCCCGCACGCCCACGGCAGCCCCTTCCACACGGTGTCGCCGAGAATCGCGGCGGCCGCGTCGGCTTCGCGCACGCGGCTGTCGGGAATCTCGCAATGGAACACGCCCGGCAGCAGGTTGCCGTTCTTCGCATCTTCCAGGCGCTCGAACAGCTGACGCATCACGCGGAAGCTCGACGGCGCGATGCCGCCGAAGACGCCCGAGTGAACGCCTTCCTCCAGCACCTCGACCTGCAGGTCGCCGGACACCAGCCCGCGCAGCGACGTCGTGAGCCACATCTGGTCATAGTTGCCGGCGCCCGAATCGAGGCACACGACGAGCGACACCTGGCCGAGCCGGTCGCGCAGCGCGTCGACGTACGGCAGCAGGTCGTAGCTGCCCGACTCCTCGCAGGTTTCGATCAGGCCGACGCAGCGCGGCCGTTCGACGCCCTGCTCGTCGAGCGCGCCGAGCGCCGCGAGGCTCGCGTAGATCGCGTAGCCGTCGTCCGCGCCGCCGCGGCCGTACAGCTTGCCGTTCTCGAACTTCGGCGTCCACGGGCCGAGATCCGCACGCCAGCCGTCGAATTCGGGCTGCTTGTCGAGATGGCCGTACAGCAGGATCGTGTCGGTGCTGCCCGCGCGCGTCGCGGGGGTTTCGAAGAAGATCACCGGCGTGCGGCCGGGCAGGCGCACGATTTCGAGCTTCAAGCCCTTCACCGGCTGGCGTTCGGCCCACTGCGCGGCATCGGTGACGACGCGTTCGAGATACCCGCGCTTCGCCCAGTCGGGGTCGAATGCGGGACTCTTCGCGGGGATCGCGATGTAGTCGGTCAGTGCGTGGAGGATTTCATCGTTCCACTTGCGCTCGACGAAGGTAACGAGCTTGTCATGGTCGAGGACGGGGGTAGTGTCGACGGAGGTCATGATGGGTGCCTGGATCGGGCTGATGAAAAAACGGATGATACGCCGATGGCACCGCCCCGGGGCCTTTCCGCGGCGCTTTCCGCTGCCGGCTTCGGGCTTGCCTTCGCCCCCTTCCGGCGTCTGTTTCCGCGCCCGTTACCGCGCCCGTTCAGTCGCCCGGCGGGAACGTGTCGCGCAGCCCCGCCGCGCACGCCAGCGCGTCGTCCCACAGCCGTCGCGTCAGCACCCCGGCATCCTCTTCGCGCGCGAGCGCCGCGGCCTCGCCCGACCACAGCAGCGAGAAATCGTCGCGGCCCTGCCGTTCGAATGCGCCGCGCAGCGGATCGACCGCGGCCGTCGCGAGCGGGAACGCGGGCGCGAGCGCGCTCATCGGCCCCTGCTCGCGCATGAAGCGCGTCAGCAGGCCGCGCGCCGGCCGGCCCGTGTACAGGTTGGTGATGCGGGTGCCGTCGTCGCGCGCCGCCCGCACCGCCGCGCGGTGCTGCGCCGAGCGGCCGGCCTGCGGCGTGAGCAGGTAGCCGGTGCCGATCTGCACCGCACGTGCGCCGAGCGCGAAAGCGGCCGCGATGCCGCGGCCGTCGGCGATCGCGCCCGCCGCGATCACCGGCGCGCGCACCGCGTCGACGATCTGCGGCAACAGTGCGAACAGCCCCGGCTGCGCGTGAATGTCGTCGGTCAGGAACATCCCGCGATGCCCGCCGGCCTCCGCACCCTGCGCGACGATCGCGTCGACGTCGCGCGCATCGAGCCAGCGCGCCTCCTCGACGGTCGTCGCGGACGACACGATCCGCGCGCCGGTACGACGCACGCGCGCCAGCAACGCGTCGTCCGGCAATCCGAAATGAAAGCTCACGACGGCCGGCCGCATTTCCTCGACCACCGCGCACATCGCGTCGTCGAACGGTGCGCGGCCGGCGCCGCCCTTCACGCCGACCGGATCGAGCCCGGCTTCCGCGTAGTAGCCGGCCAGTGCCGCGCGCCAGCGCGCGTCGACCTCGGCGTCCGGCGCGGGCGGCGCATGGCAGAAGAAGTTCACGTTGAACGGGGCCTGCGTGCGTGCGCGGATCGCCGCGATCTCGTCGCGCAGTTGCTGCGGGCCGAGCGCCGCGCATGCGAGCGAGCCGAGCCCGCCCGCTTCGCAGACCGCGATTGCAAGCGCGCTCAGCGATCCGACCATCGGGGCCTGAATCAGCGGCAAACGGGAAGGCAGCATCGGCATCATCCTTCGAAAGGAAAAATCGTCATGCGCACCGGCGGCACGCTTGCGCGGCTCATATATTCAACGCACCCGATAATAACCGACAAAATCGCGCCCGAAAGACCGAGGCATTTACGTCACGAAATGTTCCATCCAATTCGGCAAACATCCGGATTATCCATCGCCCCCGCCCCCGCACTCAACCTCCCCGGCTCACCACCGCAGCACCCCGCGAAGCTTTCCATATCGCGCCGCCGCGCCCGCGCCGGAACGACACTCCGCCCATTTCAATGACATCGATCAACATTTAACTCATTAAATGTCAGCGTTTACCATTAAAAAATCGATTAAAGATATAACATGACGTCGTTTAATAAAACGGCGATCCATTCCGGAATCGTCGACCGGCGCCGGGCCGCGCCACCTCAACCGCATCACGTCCATTCAAGGAGCCCCGCATGTCCGATGCCAGCTCGTCCTCCTCCCGCTCCGCCGCCGCACCAGCCGCGATTTCCGCGCCGAAAATCGGCGTCGTCCCCGCCACGCTGATGGTCGCGGGCAACATGATGGGCTCCGGCGTCTTCATGCTGCCCGCGAACCTCGCCGCCACCGGCGGCATCGCGATCTTCGGCTGGCTGATCACCGTGGTCGGCGCCGTGTCGCTCGCGCTGGTGTTCGCGAAGCTCGCGGCGATCGACCCGGCCGCCGGCGGCCCGTATGCGTATGCGCGCAAATCGTTCGGCCCGTACATCGGCTACCAGACCAACCTGATCTACTGGCTCGCGAACGTGCTCGGCAACGTCGGCCTCGCGGTCGCCGGCCTCGGTTATCTGACGCACTTCTTCCCGATGCTGCACGACCCGCTCGTGTTCGCGCTCGCCCAGATCTTCGTGATCTGGCTGTTCACCTACGCGAACATCCTCGGGCCGAACGTCGTCGGCCGCGTGCAGTCGGTCACGACGATCTTCGCGCTCGTGCCGATCCTCGGGATGGCCGTGTTCGGCTGGTTCTGGTTCAGCAAGGACGTGTACTTCGCCGGCTGGAACGTGTCGGGCGCGAGCAGCTTCAGCGCGATCGGCGCGACGCTGAACTTCACGCTGTGGGCGTTCATCGGCGTCGAGAGCGCGTCGGTGTCGGCCGGCGTCGTCGAGAACCCGTCGCGCAACGTGCCGATCGCGACCGTCGGCGGCGTCGTGCTCGCGGCGGTGTGCTACGTGCTCAGCTCGACCGTGATCATGGGGATGATCCCGAACAAGGCGCTGCTCGCGTCGAGCGCGCCGTTCGCGGATGCCGCGCGCCTCGCGCTCGGCGACACTGCCGCGAACGCAGTCGCGATCTGCGCGGCGCTCGGCTGCCTCGGCTCGCTCGCGGGCTGGACGCTGCTGGTCGGCCAGACCGCGAAGGCCGCGGCCGACGACGGCCTGTTCGCCGGCGTGTTCGCACGCGTCAACTCGAAGAACGTGCCGTCGGCCGGCCTCGCGATCGTCGCGGTGATCATGTCCGTGCAGGTGCTCGCGACGATGTCGCCGAGCGCGAGCGAGCAGTTCGGCAAGATCGCGTCGATCGCCGTGATCATGACGCTGTTGCCGTACATCTACTCGTGCATCGCGATCAAGGTGCTCGGCTACGGCAAGATGCCGTCGCACCAGTTCACCTTCTACACGATCGTCGGCCTGATCGGCGCGGTCTACGCGCTGTGGGCGATGGTCGGCTCCGACGGCCAGCAGACGCGCTGGTCGCTGATCTTCGTGATCGCGACGATCGTCTTCTACGAGCTGTCGATCAACCGCCAGCGCGAAATCGAGGAAACCCATGTCCATCCGGGCGGCCGTTCGCCGCGCTGGGTGCGCTATCTCGCGCTCGGCGTCACCATCGTCGCGCTCGTCGCGACCTTCTGGATCTCGGTGGGCCGACACGAGGCCGACATTCTTCACGCCCGCTCGCCGGCCGCGGGCGTCCAGGCAACCCAGCAAACGGGGGAATAACCATGACCGCTACCTTGACCCAACCGGCGTTTCGCCGCCTCGGCATGAAGGCGCTGCTCGTGCAGCACGACATCGACGAACGCACGGCCACCGGCCGCGCCGCCACCGCCCTCGCCGAAGAATTGCGCGCCCGGCTCGTCGACGTCGTGATCGCGACGTCCGCCGAGGACGCGCGCGCGGTGGTGGACGCCGATCCCGCGATCCAGTGCCTGCTGCTCAATTGGGAGCTCGGTAACGATCCCGATCACGCGCCCGCGCAGGCCGTGCTCGACGCGATGCGCGCACGCAATGCGACGGTGCCGGTGTTCCTGCTCGCGAGCCGCGCGAGCGCGGCCGCGATTCCCGTCGACGCGATGCGCAAGGCCGACGACTTCATCTGGATGCTGGAGGACACCACCGCGTTCATCGGCGGGCGGATCGTCGCCGCGATCGAACGCTATCGCGAGACCGTGCTGCCGCCGATGTTCCGCGCACTCGCGCAGTTCTCGCGCGTGTACGAATACTCGTGGCACACGCCGGGCCACACGGGCGGCACCGCGTTCCTGAAATCGCCGGTCGGCCGCGCGTACTTCGAATTCTTCGGCGAAGCGCTGTTCCGCTCGGACCTGTCGATCTCGGTCGGCGAGCTCGGCTCGCTGCTCGACCACTCGGGCCCGATCGGCGAAAGCGAACGCTACGCGGCGCGCGTGTTCGGCGCGCACCGCACGTATCACGTGACGAACGGCTCGTCGATGTCGAACCGCGTGATCCTGATGGCGAGCGTCACGCGCAACCAGGTCGCGCTGTGCGACCGCAACTGCCACAAGTCGGCCGAACATGCGATGACGATGTCGGGCGCGATTCCGACCTACCTGATCCCGTCGCGCAACCATTACGGGATCATCGGGCCGATCATGCCGGAACGGCTCACGGCCGCCGCCGTGCGGCTCGCGGTCGACGCGAATCCGCTCGCGCGCGGTCGCGACGGCATCGATCCGACGCCCGTGCATGCGCTGATCACGAACTCGACCTACGACGGCCTCTGCTACAACGTCGCGCGCGTCGAGGAACTGCTCGGCCAGAGCGTCGACCGGCTGCATTTCGACGAAGCCTGGTACGGCTATGCGCGCTTCAACCCGATCTACCGCGACCGTCACGCGATGCACGGCGATCCGTCGCAGCACGACGCGAGCAAGCCGACCGTGTTCGCGACGCAGTCGACGCACAAGCTGCTCGCCGCGCTGTCGCAGGCATCGTTCATCCATGTCCGCAATGGCCGCAACCCGATCGAGCATGCGCGCTTCAACGAGGCGTACATGATGCACGCGTCGACGTCACCGAACTACGCGATCATCGCGTCGAACGACGTGAGCGCCGCGATGATGGACGGCCCCGGCGGCGAGGCGCTGACGACCGACGCGATCCGCGAGGCCGTGTCGTTTCGACGGATGCTCGCGCGGCTGCACGCGGAATGCGAGGAGAACAACGACTGGTTCTTCAACGGCTGGCAGCCGGACACCGTGGTCGACCGCAAGACGGGCCGGCGCGTGCGCTTCCATGAAGCGGACGAAACGCTGCTCGCCACCGATCCGTCATGCTGGGTGCTGCATCCGGGCGACACGTGGCACGGCTTCGGCGAGATCGAGGACGACTACTGCATGCTCGACCCGATCAAGGTATCGATCGTCACGCCGGGCGTCGCGCCGCACGGCGGCCTGATGCCGGTCGGCATTCCGGCGTCGGTCGTCACCGCGTATCTGGACCGGCACGGGATCGTCGTCGAGAAGACGACCGACTTCACGATCCTGTTTCTGTTCTCGCTCGGCGTGACGAAGGGCAAGTGGGGCACGCTCGTCAACACGCTGCTCGACTTCAAGCGCGACTACGACGCGAACGCGCCGCTCGAACAGGCGCTGCCGGAACTCGTCGCGCGTTATCCGGACCGCTACGGCAAGCTCGGCCTGCGCGAGCTGTGCGACCTGATGTTCAGCGCAATGAGCGACCTGAAGACGACCGAGATGATGTCGCGCGGCTTCTCGACGCTGCCGCAGCCCGACTTCAGCCCGGCCGAGGCGTTCGAGCATCTCGTGCACAACGACATCGAGATGCTGGAGCTGTCGGCGATGGCGGGCCGCACCGTCGCGACGGGCGTCGTGCCCTATCCGCCCGGCATTCCGCTGCTGATGCCCGGCGAGAACGCGGGGCCGGCCGACGGGCCGCTGCTCGGCTACCTGAAGGCGCTCGAGCAATTCGACCTGCGCTTCCCCGGCTTCACGCACGATACGCACGGCGTCGAAGTCGAGGACGGCGTGTACCGGATCGCATGCATCCGGCAAGTCGATCGCAAGACCAACACGCGCTGAGCGTGTGCGTCGCGACGCCGCGCCGGCAACACGCGGCCGGCATCGCGACGCTCGATGACCCGCCGGTTATGCCGGCAGCCGCCCGACCCACTCGGCAAGCTGCGCTTCGCCGTCTTCATCGAGCTTGCCCTTCAGTTCGCCGTACCACGGCGCGATCGCGTCGGCCGGCTGCGTGGCCTTCAGGATCTCGAGACTGTTCTCGAGGAATGAAGAAAAGAACGGAATGCCGCGCAGGTGGAGGAAGGTCGCGTCGGTGATGCGCACGTGGCCGTACACGTCGCGCACCCATGCGAGATGCGGCAGCGCCTCGCGCAGGTGACCGCTTTGCATCAGCGCGGAGATGAAGTTCACGCGCGCGCCGACATCCGACTGCTCGTGCGTGTCGTGATTGACCTCGGCGGCCTTCTGCAGCCACGCTTCGCCGCGCTCCACTTCGTCGCACATCACGGATGTCGTCGCGAGCTGCACCGCATTGTGCGCGCTCGGCTCGTGGTCGAACAGCGCGAGCCAGTACGGAAACGCTTCCGGGTAACGCTTCATCGCCGAGTACGACAGCGCACACAGGCGCGCCGCATCGGCGAGCCGCTCCGCATGCGGCGCGGCGGCCGCGATCGCGGCTTCGTGCCGGCCGGCCTGGAATGCCTTCAGCGCGGGCGCGAGTTCCGGTGCGATGTCGGGGCCGTCCTGCCCGGCGGCGTCGGGTGCTTCCGGCGCGTCCGACGCTTGCGTCGAAGGCGCGGGCGATGTCGCTTCGTCACGCGGTTTCTTTCCGAACAGCTTTCCCAGCAGGCCCATGATGATTGTCCTTGTCGTTGTGAGGGGGCGATGGCGGCGTCCTGCAGCGGCGCGGAATGCGCGGCATGCGTGGATCGCCGCACGGCGACCGCCATCTTACGCGCGCTCGAAGTCGACAAGAAGTGCCCGACGGCCGGGCACCGCCGTTGCAGGAGCAGACGCGACGTTCACGCGTCCGCGGGCCTGACGCCGCGATCCATCCCGCGCCGGTACGCGGCGGGGCTCGTCGCCGCGACGCGCCGGAAATGCCGGCGCAGCGACTCCTCGGAACCGAACCCCGAGCGCGCGGCAATCTGCGCGAGCGACAGCGCGGGATGCGTTTCGAGCATGTCCTTCGCGATATTCACGCGCTCGCGGATCAGCCACATGAGCGGCGACCTTCCCGTCGCCTCCGCGAACTGCCGCTGCAGCGTGCGCGTGCTCATCGCGGCCTGCGCGGCCAGCGACGCGAGCGTGTGCGGTTCGGCCGCATGCGCGCGCATCCAGTCGATCAGCTTCGCGAGCCGGTCGCTGCCGCCCGGGGCGACCGGGCGCGGCACGAACTGCGCCTGGCCGCCATCGCGATGCGGCGGCAGCACGAGGCGCTGCGCGACGCGGTTCGCGATCGCCCCGCCATGATCGCGACGCACGAGATGCAGCAGCATGTCGAGCCCCGCGGCCGAGCCGGCCGACGTGACGATCTGCCCTTCGTCGACGTACAGCGCGTCGGGATTCACGCGCAGCGCCGGATAGCGCGCCTGCAGGCGCTCGGCGTAACGCCAGTGCGTCGTCACGGTCAGCCCGTCGAGCACGCCGGCCGCCGCGAGCACGAACACGCCCGAGCAGATCGAACAGAGCCGCGCGCCGCGGCGATGCGCGGCACGCAGCTTCTTCAGCAACGGTTCCGGCGGCCGTTCGTCCGGATCGCGCCAGCCGGGAATCACGATGGTGTCCGCGCGATCGAGTGTCGCAAGCCGGTACGGCGCGGCGACCGTGATGCCGCCCGCCGCGCGCACGGGCCCCGGCTCGCTCGCGCACACCGCGAAGCGATACCAGTCGACGCCGAGTTCCGGGCGCTCGAGCGCGAACAGCTCGACCACGCAGCCGAATTCGAAGGTGCAGAGGCGATCGTAGGCGAGCGCGACGACGAGATGGTTTTGCATGGCGCGATGTTACCGGAACTTGTCGATCGCGCCACTGCCGGAAAAGCCGGCGAACCGCGATACTGCCCTTCATTCCGGCGCATTCCGCGCCGTCCTGATGGAGCGCCTTTGATGTCATACGTAACCGACGTACCCGCCGCCGACAGCGTCGCCGCCCTCGCGCACTTCGAAGCGTCGCTGGGCTTCGAAACCGATTGCTGGGACGTGCACGACGCGCTCGCGTCCGGCGCGCCCGATTTCGTGCTGCTGGATGTCCGGAGTCCGGAACTGTTTTCCGCCGGCCACGTGCCGGGCGCACGCAACCTGCCGCACCGCAAGATCGTCGCCGGCAAGCTCGCCGAGCATCCGGCCGACACGCTGTTCGTCGTGTACTGCGCGGGCCCGCACTGCAACGGCGCCGCGCGTGCGGCGATCCGGCTCGCGCGCCTCGGCCGCCCCGTGAAGCTGATGATCGGCGGCGTCACCGGCTGGCTCGACGAAGGTTTCGCGCTGAGCAACGATGCGGCACCGAAGGGCGTCGCCGCGCGCTGATCGTCACTAAAACCGCAACAATCAATTGCCAGCACACAACCGGAAAAAGCGCGACAATCAGCCTCATTGCAGTTCGGATGGAGCAGCAACATGCAACACGCAGTCCTGATTCAGGTGGCCGGTTCGGTCGCAGCGATCGCGCTCTATTTTCTCCCTGCCGTCGTCGCCGACCGGCGCGGCCGGCACGACAAGCTGATGATCGCGATGTTCAACGCCCTGTTCGCGTGGACGGGCATCGGCTGGCTGATGACGCTGTACTGGGCCTGCCAGCCGAACCCGCAGACCGACGTCGCGCAAACCATCCTCGCGAAGCGCCGCGGCAGCAGCATGCGGACCTTCTCGACCGGTCTCGTCGAACGCGTGCAGCGCCGCGTCGCCGCCCAGGAGCAATGGGCCGAGAAGCAAGGTTGCCGTTAAGTCCCGCTATTCCGCTTACCTCGCCGGGCCGAACTTCGGCATCCTGACGTTGGTCGACGCCCGGTAGTCCCACACCAGCCCGTCGCGCGGCGCCTCACCGCCCGCGCGCAACCATGCCCCGAATGCCCCGGCCGTCACCGCCCGCGCGATCCGCTCGCCCGGGCAACCGTGCGGCCCCGTGCCGAACCCGAAGTTCGGCCCCGGCGCGCGGCCCGGCAGCAGCCGATGCGGCTCGCGATGCACGGCCGGGTCGCGGTTCGCGGCCGCCAGCACGACCAGGATGGCTGCACCGGCATCGACGGTCACCCCCTCGATCGTCGTGCGCGACGCGACGAAGCGCCGCGTGTTCTGCACCGGCGAATCGTATCGGCCGACCTCGGCGACGAATGCGTCGAGCGCGGCGGTGTCCGGCATTGCGCGTTCGCCACCCGCCACGTCGTCCGTCGTGCCGTCCCACGCAACCAGTACATTGCCGAGCCACGCGGCCGTGGCCTCGCACGTCTGCGACAACAGCCCGACGAGATTCGCGACGAGCGCACCGCTCGCGTGCCAGCCGGCGGCAGCGGCCGCCTGCTGAATCGCCGCGACCCATGAGCCGTCCTGCGCACGGGTGCGCGCGACGCGCTCCGTCATCCGGTCGAGCAGTTGCCGCGCGGCTTCGCTCGCGCGGGCCAGCGCCGCGTCGTCGGACAGCGGCGACAGCGCGGCGACGAAGTCGACCACCAGCGCGGCGATGTCGTCGAGCTGCGCATCGTCGAAACCGAGCAGGTCGGCCACCGCGCAAACGGGCACCGACAGACACCAGGCATTCAATGCATCCGCGTCATACGGCGCGCGCAGCCGGCTGCCGGCCAGCTGTGCGGCACGCTCGCGCAACGCGCCTGCGTCGATCGGCGCGCACGCCGCGCGCAGCGCCTGCTTCGGCACGTCGTGCCGCAATGCGCCGTCGTTCATGCGCACCAGTTCGCCGAACAGCGCGCCTGCCGTCGTGCCGCGCAACGCGGGCGGCACCGGCGCATCGAGTGGCCTGACGCGGCACGCCGGATGGCCGAGCACGGCCGTCACGCTCGCAGCCCGGCTCGCGACCCAGAGGCCGAGCGTGGCGTCGAACGCGAGCGGCGGGCCGTCGACGAGCGTCGCATAGTAGGGATAGGGATCGCGGTGCGTCACCGCGGCAATCGGATCGGTCGGGTTCATGCGTGAAGTATCGGCGCGCCGGGCCGCCGCATGTTTCCGGATGACGTGAAATGTCGAGGTTGCCGCGGTGGGGCCGGCAGTGCGACCGCTGCTGCACGGCAACATACGGGCGGCAAGCGGCGCCGCGCCGTAATGAATGCGGCGGGATACGGCGGGATGCGACGGGCTGCAGCGTCAGGCCGCCGACCGGTAGCGGTGCGCCTGCATCCGCAAACGGACGCGCCCGGCGGAAATCGCGCGCGGCTCAGCCACGACCGTCTCGTGGTGAAACATTTCCTGCCGGAAGTGGCCGCTCTCGTCGAACCACTGGCAGATCAGCCAGTCGGCATCGTCGAACACGACCGGCCCGGCATAGGTGACGGTCATGCGTGGGCCGCCGGTTTTCAGCGTCACGACATCGCCAACGCGAAAGCCGCGGTGATTTTCTCGGATTGTCATCGCTCTCTCGATTTTTTATATATTCATTTTCCAGCGGCCTGCCGGCCGCTCCCTCGGATAGGCCGCAGATTACCAATCCCAAAAATAACCGGCAACTCCCGAAACCAAAAAAATTATCGCTCGGAAAATCGCAACAATACGTGGCATCGGTACACCTGACAGGCATCTGGCACCAGAACTGGCGCGGCTTGCGCCGACTGCTGTCGACCAGCCGGAATGCGGAGAATAAACGATGTATTTCTCGACGTCATCGCGACTTTAAATCAGTCGCGATTTCGGTTGATTACTGTCAATCGATTTTCGGCTGGAAACGTTCCCACGTTTTATCAGCGGTCATCGCGGAAACTGAATATGTGAATTATCCGGCGCCGAAAACCAGCGATCGAGGTCGCGGCTCGACACCGCCGCCTGCGCGAACGTAAATGTGCCGTCGCGCGCCATTTCCGTCGCGGCGCGAAGGAACGCGCCGAGCGCGGCACGCGCCAGTGCGCCGCCGACGCTGACGCGCTTCACGCCGAGCGCCGCGAGCGCATCGAGGCTCAGCAACTCGCCCTGCAACCCCATCACCACATTGACCGGCGCACCCACCGCGCGCGTGACCGCCGCGATGTCGTCGGCGTCGCTCAGGCCCGGCGCGTACAGCACATCGGCCCCCGCGTCGCGGTACGCGATCAGCCGCGCGATCGTATCGGCGAGGTCACGCCGGCCGTGCAGGTAGTTCTCGCAGCGCGCGGTCAGCGTGAACGGAAACGGTAGCGCGCGCGCCGCGTCGACTGCCGCCGCGATGCGCTCGACTGCCGCGTCGTGCGGATAGATCGGCGTGTCGGCGCGGCCGGTCGCATCCTCGATCGAGCCGCCTACCGCGCCGGCATCGGCCGCCAGGCGGATCGTCTCGGCGACCGTGTCGGGCGCGTCGCCGAAGCCGTTCTCGAGATCGGCGCTGACCGGCAGGCCGCCCGCGGCGACGATCTCGGCGATGTGGCCGAGCATTTCGTCACGGCCGATCGCGTTGTCGGGCCGCCCTCTCGAATAGGCAAAACCGGCGCTCGTGGTAGCGAGCGCGTCGAAGCCGGCCATCGCGAGCAGCCGGGCGGAACCGGCATCCCACGGGTTCGGGATGATGAAGGCGCCGGGGCGCGTATGCAGCGCGCGGAAGGCTTCGGCGTGGCGGAACTGCACGTTGGAATCGGACATCGCTGTCTCCTTGGAACGGGAGATACCAGCATAGGCGCGCGCTGTGCCGCGACGGTTCGCGCCGCGGTGAAATGTCGATGTGGATGCCAGGACCTCGCGTGCGCGGTGCGCCGCCGGTCATGCCGCCGCTCAGGAACCGAGCTTCTTCGTCAGGAGAATGTGCGACTGCGCGGCTATACGGTCCGGCTGTTCGCCGCAGCGGACATAACCGCGCTGCTCGCAGAACGGCCGCGCCTGAAAGTCGAACGTGTCGAGCATTGCGCCGTGACAGCCGCGCGTGCGGCTACACGACATACGCGCCCTTCGCATGCAGTTCCGCCTCGGTGCGCTCGAGCGCCGCGACCGCATCGCTGCCTTCGAGCGCGAGCAACTGCGCGACCAGCGCTTCGGCCATCGCATGCGCGGCGACCAGCGACGGAAAGAACGACGGGCTGTCGTGCGTGAAGATCAATTGCGCGTCCGCATGCAGCGCGATCGGCGACACCGCGCTGTCGGTGATCGCGACGATCTTGCTGCCCTGCGCCTTCGCCGCCTGCGCAACGCGCGTCGCTTCCGCCGAATACGGCGCGAAACTGACGATCACGGTCACGCTCTGCTTCGCGATCGTGCGCAACTCCATCTCGAGCGAGCCGGCGACGCCGTTGAGCAGCGACACGGTCGGACGGAACAGCCGATAGCCGTACACGAAACCGAACGCGACCGGATAGCACGACCGGAATCCGGCGACGTGCACGTGCGATGCCTTGCGGATCAGCTTCGCCGCGTCGGCGAGCGCGTGCTCGTTCTGCGCGGCGGTGGCGGCGAGATTGTGTTGCTGGGCGGCCAGCAGGTCATGCGCGAGCGACGCCTTCGCGTCGGGCCGCACGAGCGAACGCGCACGCTGCGTGAGCGGCTCGGGACGCGTGCGCACGCGCGCGACGCACAGGTCGCGCAGTTCGTTCCAGCCGGGGAAACCGAATTGCTGCGCGAGCCGCACGAGCGACGCGGGTTGAACCTGCGCGCGCTGCGCGACCTTGCGCATCGACGAGGTGGCGACCTCGTCGGGATGATCGAGCAGAAATGCAGCGCCCGCCTGGAATTGCGGGCTCAGTTCGGAAAATTGCGCCCGGATACGGGACGCGAGTTCATCGAAATTGGCAGCCATCTGGGTGAGAACGGGAACCGGACGTCCATGGTATCACCGGCCCCGCGCACACCGGTCAGCGCAGCACTTCGACGTGGTCGGCATCGACCTTCACACGGCCCGACCATTTGCGCTCGAACTCGCCGGTCACCTTCACTTCGTTCTTGTCGCTGACGGGCTGGCCGGCGGCCCACAGCTTGTGATCGATCTCGACGCGGATCGTGCCCGTCGTGTCGGCGAACTCGTAATCCTCGCCGCCGACGTGCTTGACGATGCGCCCCTGCAGCTGCACGTGCTGATCGTCCTTGCCGTTCGCGAGGAGTTCCTTCACGGTGGTCGTCGTCAGCGCGGACGGCCCGGTGTATTGCGCATAGACGGCAGCCGGCAGCACCGCGAGCGCGACCGCCAGGATTTTGGCCAGGTGTTTCATGATTGCGATCCTCTTGCTTGATGGGACGCCGCGCTCCGTTGAACGCGACGGCCCAAGATTACGGACCGTAAGATTAAGCGAGCCTGAAGGCCGTGCCGACGCGACACGGCGCCGCATAGGACGCGTACGAAAGCGCGGCCGCCACCGCCGTTTAAGCTCGGCCTAAGACGGCTGCGCTTATCATGGAAACCCCGGGCGCCCGTGCCCGCCAACAGAACACGAATCCATGCGCGTACTGCTCGTCGAGGACGATCCGCTGATCGGCAGCGGGCTCGAACAGGGCCTCAAACAGGAAGGCTTCGCGGTCGACTGGGTCAAGGACGGCGACGCCGCGTCGCTCGCGCTGCGCTCGACCGCCTATGGCCTCCTGCTGCTCGACCTCGGGCTGCCGAATCGCGACGGCCTGTCGGTGCTCGCGTCGCTGCGCCGCCGCGACGAAACCCTGCCCGCGATCATCATCACCGCGCGCGACGGCGTGCCGGACCGCATCGCCGGCCTCGACAGCGGCGCCGACGACTACCTCGTCAAGCCGTTCGTGCTCGAGGAACTGCTCGCCCGTATCCGCGCGGTCAACCGCCGTCATGCGGGGCGCGCACAAACGACGCTCGCGATCGGCCCGCTGCGGCTCGATCCGGTCAAGCACCTGGTCTGGCTCAACGACGACGAAGTCACGCTGTCGCCGAAGGAATTCGTGCTGCTGCACGAGCTGATGCGCGACCCCGGCGCGGTGATCTCGCGCGAACAGTTCGAGGAACGGCTGTACAGCTGGGGCGAGGAAATCGAGAGCAACGCGGTGCAGGTGCACATCCACAACCTGCGCAAGAAACTCGGCCACGACATGATCCGCACGGTGCGCGGCGTCGGCTACCGGATCGGTGACGGCGCATGACGCGCGTGCGACTCGCGATCGAGCGCTGGCGCAGCGCGTCGCTGCGGCGGCGCCTGTTGATGTGGCTGCTGCCCGCCGCATGCGTGATCGGGCTGGTCGCGAGCGCGGGCACCTACTGGGGGGCGCTGCGCGAGCTCGACGATCTCCTCGACGACCAGATGCGTAGCATGTCGAAGCAGATCGTCGTCGGCCCGAACGGCGAGTTGTCGTTCCGCGACCATGGCGACGGCAAGCACGACTTCGAGGCCAGCGATCCCGACGCCGTGCTGCTGCAGGTCTGGCGCAACGGCACACTGGTCTACTCGACCGATCGCGAGTCCGCGCTGCCGCCGCCCGCGCAGACGGGCGTCGCGAGCGTCGACGTCGGCGGCCAGCCATGGCGCACCTATGTGACCGAACGCGGCGGCACGACGATCCGGCTCGCGCAGGCGCGCCATGCGCGCTGGGAAGCGATCGCGGGCATCGCGGTGCACCTGCTGTGGCCGGTGTTCTCGATGCTGCCGGTGCTCGCGATCGGGCTGTGGTTCGGCATCGGCGCGGGGCTGCGGCCGCTGCGCACGATCGCATCGGGCCTGAAGCGCAGGAATGCGAACAATCTGGAACCGGTCGACGTCGCGTCGATGCCGAACGAGGTCCGGCCGCTCGCCGAAGCGATCAACGACCTGCTCGCGCGGCTCGACCGCTCGTTCACGCTACAGCGCCACTTCATCGCCGATGCCGCGCACGAGCTGCGCACGCCGATCATGGGGCTGTCGATCCAGTCGCAATTACTGCGGCGCGCGGCGAGCGCCGACGAACGCGAGCAGATCCTCGTGCAGATCCACGCGGGCACGACACGCCTCGGCCACCTCGCCGAGCAGTTGCTGACGCTCGCGCGCCTCGAACCCGATGCGCAGGCGGGCGCATCGGCCTCCACGCCCGTCGATCTCGCCGCGCTGTGCCGCTCGGTGGTCGCCGATCGCACGCGCGTCGCCGATGCGCACCGGATCGACCTCGGCGCGATCGTGTCGTCGCCGGTGACGGCCGCCGGCAATATCGATACGTTGCGCGTACTGCTGAACAACCTCGTCGACAACGCGATTCGCTACGCGGGCGACGGCGCGCGCGTCGACGTGTCCGCGCGCCTCGATGGCGCCACCCCCGTACTCGAAGTCGCCGACGACGGTCCCGGCATCCCGGAAGCCGAGCGCACGGAAGTCTGGGAGCGCTTCTATCGCGGCGAAGGCGCGCAGGCCGCCACGGCGTCGGGCAGCGGACTCGGGCTGTCGATCGTCAAGCGGATCGCCGAACAGCATCGCGCGACGGTCGCGCTCGGCACGACGCAAGGCGGGCGCGGGCTGACCGTGACGGTGCGCTTTCCCGTGCCGGCCTGACGCACGCCGGATGCGCGGCTTGTCCACAGATTGTGTTGGCAAGCTTGTGGACAACCTGCCGCTAACGGCAGCAAGCCATTGATCCGAAAGAATTTGGCGGTCGTGCGCAGCGAATGCGCCGTCCGGGGCGAACTTGCGTCGCGAAGCGCTCGGCCTATCCGTCGTCCGCCGTCGCGAGCACGCACTTGTTCCAGAAAGTCGCCGTGGCGGGCATTTGCACTGCGTGAGCGAACGCACGAGTCGGCGCGCCGCGTACGGGTGGCACGATGTGCCATGCGGCCCGATCGCGATCGCGGAGTTCTCCACAGAAAATGTTGGCAAGCTTGTGGATATCCTGCGCACCACAACGCTAAGCCCTTGATCCGACGGACTTTGGCACGCGTGATGCAGACGCGGCCCGCAACGGGCCGTCACATGCGCCGGTTCGCCGCACATCGCATCACGATGCCACGTCGGCGCCCCGGCGACGCACGACGCGTCCGTCACTTACCCACAGATTTTGTTGGCAAGCATGTGGATAGCCTGCGCATATCGCGACCAAGCGCTTGATCCGAAACGCTTTGTCCGCGCCGCTTCGAATGCGGCACGCGGTGGGTGACGGGCCACCAGCGGCCGGCAAAACGCCGCTCGCGCACCGTCACGCGATGCGCAACGCCGCCTGTCGCGCGTGCCACGCCGCTTGTCCACAGATTTTGTTGGCAAGCATGTGGATAGCCTGCGCATACCGCAATCAAGCGCTTGATCCGAAAGACTTTGTCCGTGCCGCTTCGAACCGTGCAGGCAGGCCCGCACAACGCCTGCCGCATGCGATCGCGGCGCTCGCCGCGCGATGGGCGCGACCGATGGCGGGCTTGTCCACAATTTTTGTTGGCAAGGATGTGGATATCCTGAGCATGCGTGACCTAAGTCGTTGATCGCACAACGTTTCGACATGGCGGTCACGACTGCGGCACGGCGTGCCTCCGTCGCTTCATCCATCCATCCATCCATCCATCACGCACGCCGCGCCGCCCGCTCAAGCGAGCGTCGCAACCGCGATGCGTGCGGCGGCCGCGATCACGTCGTCCTTCGGCTTCGCATCGGCACGCGCCTGCGTGTAGTACACGGCGAGCACGATCGGCGCGCGCGACGGCAGCCAGATCACGCCCGCATCGTTCGTCGTCCCGTAGTCGCCGGTGCCGGTCTTGTCGGCCACCTGCGACCCGGCCGGCACGCCCGCGCGAATCCGCTTGTCGCCAACCTTGTTGCCGCGCAGCCATGCAACGAGCTGCGCACGCTGCGCGGGCGGCAGCGCGTCGCCGAGCGTGAGCACGCGCATGCTCGCGGCCATCGCGGCCGGCGTCGTCGTGTCGCGCGGGTCGCCCGGCAACGCCGTGTTCAGTTCGGTCTCCCAGCGATCGAGCCGGAACGCGTCGTCGCCAATCGAGCGCGCATACGCGGTCACCGCCGACGGTCCGCCGATCAGCTTCATCGCGAGATTCGCAGCCGAGTTGTCGCTGTACTGGATCGCCGCCTCGCACAACTCGGCGACGGTCATCCCCGTGTCGACATGCTTGCCCGACACCGGCGAGTAGTTCACGAGATCGGACGGCCCGTAGGTCACGCGCTGCTGCAGCAACCCCGGACGCTCGACGCTGTGCGCGAGCACCGCCGCGCCCAGCATCGCCTTGAACGTGCTGCAGAACGGGAAGCGCTCGTCCGCGCGATGCTGCGCGCGCCGGCCGCTCGCGGTGTCGATCGCGCACACGCCGAGACGGCCGCCGGCCGCGTGCTCGAGCGCGGCGAACGACGTCGCGGACGAAACGTCCTGCCCCGCGGCCGGCGACGACGCGCATGCGGTGACGGTCAGGACGAGCGGCGCCGTCGCGGCGGCCAGCAACAGGGTTCGACGTTGCGATGAGTAGGTCATGTCAGGTCTCTCGTGGTGGAATGGATGCGAAACGGCCGGCCGGCGAGACAGCACTATCGTGACTTTACGGTTGCCTGACAAGCAACGATAATTGAGCGCTGCCACAAGAAATTCTTATGACGAAGCTCCGCCCTCATCTTCCACTGAATGCATTGCGCGCGTTCGAATCGTCGGCGCGCCACCTGAATTTCACGCGCGCCGGCCTCGAGCTGAGCGTGACGCAGGCGGCCGTGAGTCAGCAGGTGCGCTCGCTGGAAGAACGGCTCGGCTGCGCGCTGTTCACCCGGCTGCCGCGCGGCCTCGGGCTCACCGACGAAGGACGCGCGCTGCTGCCGGTGCTCAGCGACGCCTTCAGCCGGATCGAAACCGTGCTCAAGCAGTTCGACGGCGGGCGCTTCCACGAGGTGCTCACGCTCGGCGCGGTCGGCACCTTTGCCCTAGGCTGGCTAATGCCACGGTTGAAGCGCTTCGGCGACACGCACCCGTTCGTCGAGCTGCGGCTGCGGACCAACAACAACGTCGTCGACCTCGCGGCCGAGGGCCTCGATTTCGCGATTCGCTTCGGTGAAGGCAACTGGCCGGCGACGCGCAACGAGCGGCTGCTCGACGCGCCGCTCACCGCGCTGTGCGCGCCGGAGATCGCGCGGCGCCTCGCAGCGCCGGCCGATCTCGCGAACGAAACGCTGCTGCGCTCGTACCGCACCGACGAATGGCTCGGCTGGTTCGACGCCGCGCAGCTCGAACCGTGGTCGGTCAACGGGCCCGTGTTCGATTCGTCGCGGCTGATGGTCGAGGCGGCGATGCAAGGCGCAGGCATCGCGCTCGCGCCGGCCTGCATGTTCGCGCGCGAACTGCAGCTGGGCCTGCTCGCGCGGCCGCTCGACATCGACATGCGCGCGGGCGGCTACTGGCTCACATCGCTGAAGTCGAAGCCGCTCACGCCGGCGATGACGCTGTTTCGCGACTGGATCGTTGCGGAAGCGGCTGACGCGGCACCGGTCGAATGACGGGCCCGGCTTGTCCACAGATTTTGTTGGCAAGGATGTGGATATCCTGGGTACCCGGGACCTAACTCGTTGATCGCGCACGATTTACGGCGACGATGCACACATCGGGCAGCCCGTGCGCACGGGGTTCGGCGCAACGGCCGCCGCCCGCGGGATCGTCAACCATCAGGAAGCAATCAGGTGAGACTTATCCACAGATTTTGTTGGCAAGCCTGTGGATATTCCACTGATGTGACACGTAACATCCTGATACAAAAGGGGATTCAGTAGATCGTGCCCGGCAGGTCAACGACACGGCATCGTTGGCCACCTCGCAGCGTACGCTGCGCGTCCGAATCGGGGCCGGCCGGTTCTCCACAGATTGTGTTGGCAAGCTTGTGGATATCCTGCGCACCAGCCGGCTAACTCATTGAGCGCACGGGGTTTTGTGCGGGCCGCACAGGATTGGGCAGCCCCGGCGCGGGCCGTGCGGCCGGCGCCGGCGCTGCCGGTTCGTCAATGCCGGTCGAGCCCGCTGCGCAATTCGCTCGCCTTGTCGCGCAGCGCCTCATAGCCCGAGCGCGCATGTTCGGGCAGGTCGGGATCGCCGATCAGCGCGCCGAGCGTTTCGATCAGGCTGAACAGGATGCCCTTCGCCGCCCCCGCCGCGATGCTCTGCGACTCGATCGACTTGTGCAGGTGGTCGACCGCCGCTTCCAGATTCTCGAGCTTCTGCTCGCCATCGTCGGGCCGATTGTCGGTCGTCATCGTAGTTGCCTCCCGTATCGTTCAAGGGTCATGTCACGATTCTATGCCGCTGCGCGCGAACGTGGCGCGACATCGCGCAACGTTCGCGCCCGCCTGCGCTACAGCAGCGCGACCACCTTCACGCGCCCCGGCTGCGCCGCCGCCGCGACCACCTGGCCGTCGACCCGACGGAACGTCAGCGAGACGGTTTCGTCGCCGACGCGCAGATCGTCGATGCGCAGCCAGTCGACGCCTTCAGGCAGCGTCGGGCGCTCGACCCGCACCTCGTGGCGCGCCGCGTCGACGCTCACGCCCAGACACGCCTGCAGCATCATGAACGGCGCACCGGCCGCCCATGCCTGCGGCAAGCACGCGACCGGATAGGCCGTCGGCGGTTCGCCGCGCCGGCGCGGGAACCCGCAGAACAGCTCCGGCAGCCGCATCTCGAAGCTGACCGCCGCCTCGAACAACGCGCGCAGCAGGTTCACCGCGGCCGTCTTGTCGCCGTAGCGCGCGAGCCCGCGCGCGATCAGCGCATTGTCGTGCGGCCACACCGAACCGTTGTGATAGGCCATCGGGTTGAAGCGCGGCTGGCCGGCCGCGAGCGTGCGGATGCCCCAGCCTGTCTGGAACAGCGTCGAGCCGAGCACGCCCGCGACCGCCGCGCCGCGCTGCGCGTCGGGCAGCCCGAACGCGAGCAGATGGCCCGCGTTCGACGCGAGCACGCGGCACAGATCGCCGTGACCGTCGAGCGCGATCCCGTAGAACTGGCCGTCCGGCATCCAGAACAGCGCGTCGACCTGGTCGCGCAGCGCCTTCGCGCGCAGTGCATAGCGCGTCGCATCGGCCGCATGGCCGCGCCGGCGCGAGCACATCGACATCGCCTCGAGCGCCGCGCACGCATACGCCTGCACTTCGACGAGCGCGATCGGGCCGTCCGGGAAGCGACCGTCCGCGTGGAACACCGAATCGTGACTGTCCTTCCAGCCCTGGTTCGCGAGGCCGCGCTCCGACGTGCGCTGGTAATCGAGCAACCCGTACGGATTGCGGTCGCACTTGTCGATCACCCATTGCGCGGCACGCTCGAGCGCGGGCCACAGCTCGTCGATCAGCGCATCGTCGCCGGTATGTTCGACGTACGCGCCCGCGAGCACGATGAACAGCGGGGTCGTGTCGACGCCGCCGTAATACAGCGCGAACGGCACCTCGCCCGTCGCGGCCATCTCGCTGCGGCGGAACTCGTGCATGATCTTGCCGGGCTCCGCGTCGCGGAACGCGGAGGTCTCGCGCGCCTGATGCGCCGCGAGAAAGCGCAGCACGCCGCGCGCGAGCGACGGTTGCAGCCACAGCATCTGCAGCGACGTGATCACCGCGTCGCGGCCGAACGGGGTCGAGAACCACGGAATGCCCGCATACGGATACGGCCCGGTATCGAGCTGCGTCGTGAGCAGCCCGAGATCCGCGAGCGACCGGTCGAGCCACGCGTCGAACAGCGGATTGCCGGTGTGCACGCGCGCCATCGACTCGCGTCGCGAACGCATCTCGCGATGCACGCCGACGAGCGCGGTGCGCAGCGCGACACGCCCGCATCCCGGGTCCGCGCCGTGGTGCGCCGAATCGAGCGTCGCGTCGACGGTCAGGTAGATCGACACGCATGCCTGCGCGGCGATCGTCAGCGTGTAATCGGCACGATCGACCGACAGCGCATCGGGCGCCGGCGAGAAATGCACGGTCACGTTGCGCTCGACTTTGTCGAGGCCGTCGTAGCGCAGCCGCACCGCACCTGCGTCGACGCGCGGCGCGCCCACCGTGCCGCGCTTCGGGCGCAGCGTGCCGCGCACTTCGAACATGTCCTTGAAATCCGCCGCGAACGACAGCGACAGCGGCACTTCGGCCTCGCTCGCGCCGTAGTTCGTCAGCGTCAGCGCTTCGTACAGCACGTCGCCCGCGAGCACGCGCGTCCGTTCGATGTGGATCACGCCCTCGGGCGTCTCCTTGCCGCCGAGCGGCGGCAGCGGGCGGTTCGTCAGGTGCGCGGTAAACGACGCGTTGTCCGCGCTCGTCGCGCCCGACAGCAGCGACGGCGCGCGCCCGCCGAAGGTCAGACGCCAGGTCGACAGCACGCGCATGTCGTCGACGAACAGGCCGTCGTCGTGCCCGCTGATGTCGCCGAGCGCGTCGCCGACCACGAACGCGTCGCCGGATTTCAGCACGTACTGGTTGTTGCGCGCGAGCGCCTGCGGATCGGCTTCGGGTGCGATGAATGCGGGGCCGGACGCTTGAGTTGGAGGCAGAGGCGCGACTTGCGGCGCCTGCGTCGTGGTGGCTTCGGCGTGATTCGGCATCGATGCTCCTGTGTCGAGGCGCAACGCGCGGCGCGCGTCGCGTGTTTCGCACAGGATAGGCCAGAACGGGGAATGCGCGCAGCGACGAACACGACGCGGACGCCATGCGACGGTGCCGTCGCCGCATGGCGTCGCGCACAGACCTGTCAGGCGCCGGTCAGAACTTCCACAGGATGTTGCCGAGCACCGCGTTGTCGCGCACGCCGCTGCCGTACTGGCCGCTGAACGTGAGGCCGAGCGTCAGGCGCTTCGTGATGTTCGCGTCGATGCCGGCCTCGAGTACCGCGCTGTCGCGCGCAATCGGCACGCCCGACACCTGGAACGACGTGCCGCCGTTCGCGAACGTGAACGCCGACGACGGCCGCACGTTGCCGAACGCATGCCGCCAGCCGACCATGCCGCGCGCGGTGAACGTGCCGCTCGCGATCGAGCCGAGCTGCGACGCGGCGCGCAGGCCGAGCGTCGAGAACCCGATGTGGGTCGTCTGGCCGCCCGCCTGCAGCGCGGCTGCACCACCGCTTTCGGTATAGCCGTCGGTATGCAGGTTCACGTAGGCCAGACCCGCGAACGGTTCGAGCGCGACTGGCCCGAGCGGCAGCGCGTAGCCGACTTCGCCGAACACTTGCGCCGAATGCGCGTTGTAGCCGGCCGAATCGTGATCGGAGAAGCCGGCGAAGCCCGGATAGCGATCGGTGTTGATCCGGTACCACGTGTACGACGCGCCGCCGCGCACGCCGAGCGCGCCGTACTGCGCACCGCCGTACAGCGACAGGTAGTAGCTGTTGACCGACGCCGACGAACTGCGGTCGTTGTCGAGCGAGCTGTGCGTGACGCCCGCGGCCAGACCGGCACGCCACTTGTCGTTGAGCGCCATGTCGGCACCGGCGATGAAGCCAGTCATGCTGCGGTTGATCGTCGACGCGTTGCCGTCGCCCGCGAGCCGGCTGCGGCCGCCGAACGCCTGCCCCCAGACCACCGGCTGGTAAGGCGTGCCGCCGTAGCAGCCCTCGCGCGAGCCGATCCGGCGCTCCGGCGGCAGCGTCGGGTCGGTCACGCCGGCCGTGTTGTCGCCGCACAGCGCGGCCCCGCCCGACGACAGCGCCGCGAGCGGCCCCGATCCGGGCGCGAGACCCTGGCGCACGCGATCGGTCACGGCGTCGCGCACATAACGGCTGTCGAGCAGCAACATGCTCTTCATGCTCGCCTGCAGTTCGCCGTCGAGCATCCCGTAGGCCTGGCGCGCGGTGGCCGCATCGGTCGTCAGCACCTTGTCGTACAGCGGGTTGCCCGCGCCGAGCGCACCGATCGCAGTCGCGACCGCGCGCTGGTTCGGCGTCGTCGCGACGTCGGGCAGCGCCGTGCCATTCGTGACGAGCCGCAGGTACACGTGGTTCGGATCGTAGCTGAGCGTCGGCATCAGGAACGCGTAGTTCGAATTCACCTGGCTGAACGCGCCCTGCACGCCCGACGATGCGCTGAGGATCGTGTACGTCGTGCTCGGCTGGTAGCTGGCCTGGTTCGCGAGCACCTGCACGGTGCCGCCGTTCAGCGTCGCCGTGCCACCCGCGGCAATGCTGCCGCTTTGCTGCGGCGTGACCGCGACCTGCAGCGTCGAGCCCGGCTGGAACGTGACGTTGCCGGCGACGTTCAGCGCCGCGCCCGGTTGCGACGCGGCCGCGACGCCGCCGCCCTGGACCACGACGCCGCCGACCGTGCCGGTGCCCGTCAGCGTCGCGCCGTTCTGCACGGTCACGGCCGACTGGCCGAGCGAACCGGCGACGGCGAGCGTGCCCGCGGCGACGGTCGTCGGGCCGCTCAGCGTATTGGTGCCCGTCAGCGTCAGTGCTCCGCTGCCGGCCTGGGTCAGCGAACCGGTGCCGGACAGTACGTTCGCGAGCGTCACGCCGCCGGACTGGTTGACGATCAGTGCGCCGTTGTCGACGACATTGCCGACCACGCTGCCCGACGTGCCGCCGTTGCCGAGCTGCAGCGTGCCGCCCGACGCGATCGTCGTGCCGCCCGTGTACGTGTTGCTGCCGGTCAGCGTCTGGACGCCGGTGCCTGCGACCGTCACGCCGCCGGTGCCGCCGATGACGCCGCTGAAGGTGCCGTTGCCGCTGCCATTCAGCGCCAGCGCGTTCGCGCCGAGGTTCACAGTGCTGCCGGCCGCCCCCGACAGCGTGCCGATCGTCTGCGTGCCCGCTGCGCCGCTCACGTCGAACGTCGCGCCGGTGCCGGCGAGGTTCACCGCGCCGGTCGACGCGAGGCTGCCGCCCGAGCCGAGCGCGAGCGTGCTGCCGCCGTCGATCGTCGTGCCGCCGGTGTACGTGTTCGCGCCCGTGAGCGTCTGCGTGCCGGTGCCCGCGACCGTCACGGCGCCGGTGCCGCCGATCGTCCCGCCGAACGTACTGGCGCCGCTGCCGTTCAGCGTCAGCGCATTCGCGCCGAGGTTCACGGTGCTGCCAGCGGCCCCCGACAGCGCGCCGATCGTCTCGGCGCCCGCTGCACCGCTCACGTCGAACGTCGCGCCCGACCCGGCCAGGTTCACCGAGCCGGTCGACGCGAGGCTGCCGCCCGAACCGAGCGCAAGCGTGCTGCCGCCGTTGATCGTCGTGCCGCCGGTGTACGTGTTCGCGCCCGTCAGCGTCTGCGTCCCGGTGCCCGCGAGCGTCAGGCCGCCGGTGCCGCCGATCGCGCCGCCGAACGTGCCGTTGCCGCTGCCGTTCAACGTCAGCGCGTTCGCGCCGAGGTTCACGTTCGAGCCGGTCGTGCCGGTCAGCGTGCCGAGCGTCTGCGCGCCCGACGCGCCGCTCAGGTCGAACATCGCGCCCGTGCCCGCGAGGTTCACCGTGCTGCCCGATGCGAGGCTGCCGCCCGAACCGAGCGCAAGCGTGCTGCCGCCGTTGATCGTCGTGCCGCCGGTGTACGTGTTCGCGCCCGTGAGCGTCTGCGTGCCGGTGCCCGCGACCGTCACGGCGCCGGTGCCGCCGATCGTCCCGCCGAACGTACTGGCGCCGCTGCCGTTCAGCGTCAGCGCATTCGCGCCGAGGTTCACGGTCGTGCCGGCCGCGCCCGACAGTGCGCCGATCGTCTCGGCGCCCGCTGCGCCGCTCACGTCGAATGTCGCGCCCGTGCCGGCCAGGCTCACCGTGCCGGTCGATGCGAGGCTGCCGCCCGCGCCGAGTGCGAGCGTGCTGCCGCCGTTGATCGTCGTGCCACCCGTGTACGTGTTCGTGCCCGTCAGCGTCTGCGTGCCGGCGCCGGCCAGCGTCAGGCTGCCCGTGCCGCCGATCGCGCCGCCGAACGTGTTGTTGCCGCTGCCGCTCAGCGTCAGCGCATTCGCGCCGAGGTTCACGTTCGTGCCAGCCGTGCCGGTCAGCGCGCCGATCGTCTGCGCACCCGACGCACCACCCAGGTCGAACGTCGCGCCCGCGCCCGCGAGATTCACCGCGCCGCTCGCCGCGAGACTGCCGCCCGCGCCGAGCGCGAGCGTGCTGCCGCCGTTGATCGTCGTGCCGCCCGTGTACGTGTTCGCGCCGGACAGCGTTTGCGTGCCGGTGCCCGCGAGCGTCAGGCCGCCGGTGCCGCCGATGACGCCGCCGAAGGTGCCGCTCGCGGTCCCGCCCAGCGTCAGCGCATTCGCGCCCAGGCTCACATTGGTGCCGGCCACGCCCGACAGCGCACCGAGCGTCTGCCCGCCCGACGCGCCGCTCAGGTCGAGCGTCGCGCCTGCACCCGCGAGATTCATCGCGCCGGTCGATGCCAGGCTGCCGCCCGCGCCGACCGCCAGCGTGCCGGCGTTGATCGTGGTGCCGCCGGTATAGGTATTCGTCCCCGTCAGCGTGGTCGTCGCCGCGCCGTCCTTCACGAGCGCGCCGGACCCGGAGATCACACCGCTCAGCCCGAGTGCGTTGGTGCCGCCGAGCGTCAGCGTCGCGCCCGTGCCGAGATCGATCGCATTGGCGACCGACAGGTTCGCGTTCGTATCGAGCGTCGCCGCGCCGCCGACATTCAATGCGCCGGTGCCGAGCGCCACGTTGTTGCCGAGCACGAGGCCGCCGCTGTTCAGGTGCGTGCCGCCCGAATAGGTGCTCGCGCCGTTCAGCGTCTGCGTGCCGGTGCCGGCCAGCGTCAGGCTGCCGGTGCCGCCGATCGCGCCGCCGAAGGTGCCGCTTGCCGTCCCGCCCAGCGTCAGCGCGTTGCCGCCCAGATTGATGCTCGTCCCCGCGACGCCGGACAGCGCGCCGAGCGACTGACCGCCCGACGCGGCGCTCAGGTCGAGCGTCGCGCCCGCGCCCGCGAGATTCATCGCGCCGGTCGATGCGAGGCTGCCGCCCGCGCCGATCGCCAGCGTGCCGGCGTTGATCGTCGTGCCGCCGGTGTAGGTATTCGTCCCCGTCAGCGTGGTCGTCGCCGCGCCGTCCTTCACGAGCGCGCCTGCTCCTGTGATCGCGCCGCCCAGCCCGAGCGCGTTGCTGCCGCCGAGCGTCAGCGTCGCACCCGTGCCGAGATCGATCGCGTTGGCGACCGACAGGCTCGCATTCGTATCGAGCGTCGCCGCGCCGCCGACGCTCAGCGCCCCGGTGCCCAGCGCCGCGTTGTTGCCGAGCACGAGGCTGCCGCTGTTCAGGTTCGTGCCACCCGTATAGGTATTCGCGCCGTTCAGCGTCTGCGTGCCGGTGCCGCCCAGCGTCAGGCTGCCGGTGCCGCCGATCGTGCCGCCGAAGGTGCCGCTTGCGGTCCCGCCCAGCGTCAGCGCGTTTGCACCCAGGTTCACGCTCGTGCCGGCCGCGCCCGACAGCGCGCCGATCGACTGTGCGCCGCCCGCGCCGATGTCGAATGCGGCGCCCGCATTGGCCAGGTTCACCGTCCCCGTGGACGACAGGCTGCCGCCCGCGCCGATCGCCAGTGTGCCGGCGTTGATCGTCGTGCCACCCGTGTAAGTGTTCGTGCCCGTCAGCGTCGTGGTCGCCGCGCCGTCCTTCACGAGCGCGCCCGCGCCTGTGATCGCACCGCTCAGCCCGAGTGCGTTGCTGCCGCCGAGCGTCAGCGTCGCGCTCGCGCCGAGATCGATCGCGTTGGCGACCGACAGGCTCGTGGTCGTATCGAGTGTCGCCGCGCCACCGACGCTGAGCGCCCCCGTGCCGAGCGCCGCGTTGTTGCCGAGCACGAGGCTGCCGGCGTTCAGCGTCGTGCCGCCCGTGTAACTGTTCGCGCCCGCCAGCGTCAGCGCCGCCGCACCGTTCTTCACGAGCCCGCCCGCGCCGGCGATCGTGCCGCTCAGCCCGAGGTCGGTGCTGCCGCCGACCGTGAGCGTCGTGCCGGTGGCGAGGTTGACGCCGTTCGCCAGCGATACGTTGGCGGTCGCATCGAGCGTCGACGAGCCGTTGACGTTGACCGCGCCGAAGCCCAGTGCCGTGTTGCTGCCGACGACGACGTTGCCGCCGTTCAGGTTGGTGTCGCCCGTGTAGACGTTCGCGCCGGTCAGCGCCTGCGTGCCGGTGCCCGACAGCGTCACGCCGCCCGTGCCGGCGATCGTGCCGGCGTAGGTCGTATTCGCGCTGCCGTCGAGCGTCAGCGAATTGCCGCCGAGGTTCACGTTCGTGCCGGCCGCGCCGGCGAGCGAACCGATCGTCTGCGTGCCCGTCGCGCCGGCCAGGTCGAACGTCGCGCCCGCGCCGGTGAGGTTGACCGTGCCCGTGGACGAAAGGCTGCCGCCCGCGCCGAGCGCCAGCGTGCCGCTGTTGATCGTCGTGTCGCCGGTGTACGTGTTCGCACCGGTCAGCGTTGCTGTGGCCGCGCCGTTCTTCACGAGCCCGCCGGTGCCGCTGATCGTGCCGGCCAGGCCGAGCGCATTGCTGCCGCCCAGCGTCAGCGTCGCGCCCGTCGCGAGATTGACCGCGTTGCCGAGCGTCACGTTCGTGCTCGTGTCGAGTGACGCCGACGCGTTGACGTTCAGCGCACCGGTGCCAAGCGCGCCGTTGTTGCCGACCACGAGGCCGCCGGCGTTCAGGTTCGTGCCGCCCGTGTAGCTGTTCGCGCCCGACAGCGTCAGCGTGCCGCCGTCGTTCTTCGTCAGCGCGCCGGCGCCCGTCACCGCGCCCGACAGCGAGAGCCCCGTCGCGCCCTGCACCGTCAACCCGCCCGCGCCGAGATCCACGTTGTTGCTGACGTTGAGCCCGACGGCGCCTGCCTGCAGCGCACCGCCGGTGGCCGTGATGGTGCCCGTGCCGAGCGACGCGTTGTTGCCGATGATCGCGACGCCGCCCGCCAGCGTCGCGTCCTGCGCGGTCGACGCGCCGTTGATCGTCCAGTTGCCGCTCGTGACGTCGAGATGATTGAAGTTGATGTAGTTGTTGGCCGCGATGGTGCCGTTTGCCGACGCGCCTTGCTGCAGCACCAGCGTGTTGTTGCCGCCGGCGCCGCCGTCGACGGTGCCGGTCGCCGCGACGCCGAGCGTGACCGGGCCGACCGTGATGTTGAACGCGCCGCCCGTGCCGCCCGCCGTGTTGACCGACGAGCCCGTCACGGCATTGAACGTGTTGGTGCTGTTCGCGCCCATCGACACGCCGCCGTTGATCGTGCCCGAGTTGGTAAAGGTATTGCCCTGCCCGGGCGTGCCGTTCGATCCGAGCGACACGCGGCCGGTGATCGTCCCGCTGTTCGTCATGTTGACCGTGCCGCCGCCGTACGCGGCGACCACGGGCGCATCCGCGCCGACAAGCGTCGCGCCGACCAGCGGGGTCGAGCCCATCGTGCCGGTGTTGGTGATCGTCGACGTGCCGCCCGTGCCGTTCTGCACCGACAGCGCCATGCCCGTCACGCCGCTGATCGCGACACCGGTCGAGCCGTTCATCGTGCCGTTGTTGGTCACGGTCGTGGTGCTCGCCGCCGCATTGCCGACCACCGCGCCGCTCGACAGCACGCCCAGGCCCGTGCCGAGCACGGTCGGATCGATCGTGCCGTTGTTGGTCAGCGTGTTGTTGCTGCCGGTCAGCGACATCGCGGTGCCGCCCACGCCGAGCAGCACGCCGACGCTCGCGCCGGGGTTCACCGTGACGTTCAGGTTGTTCGCGCTGTTCGAATAGCTTGGCGCCAGCGGATTCGCGACGCCCGAACAGGTCACCGTCGTGCCCGCCGTCGAGCAGGTCGCATAGGCGGAAACGATGCCCGCACCCGACAAGGCCAGGAAAACGCCGGTCGGTAACAGGAACCTCGGAAACGACTCGCCGCTCTTCTTCGAATGCGCAATGTTCATGCTTCCCCTCGGCATCGGCTTGACCGCTGAATCGGATCGGCGACGGCGGAATATTCGGGACGAAAGCGTCCCTTCCGGCGGTCGCGGAACGACGTCGGTTTATTCGTGGATGAACTGCTGGTTAATCGATTCTCGTTTGCGAACGCAAAACTAGCCGAATGACATGCCCTGGCCCCTTGTTTTTTATGCAGCGATTTTCTGGTTGATTAATTACCGCCCTTCTTTTGTCAGACAAGGCTATATCAAAAAAACAAGGTTTTCCAGTCGATGTTTTACTATCTGAACCAGATCAACGAAATATGTACTTTTTACTGGCGCTGACGTGCCGCCAGTAGAACCACTGAAGCATTCCGGTAATTCCGCGCGAGGCGTGGGAAGGCTTTCCCGGCGTTGCAGTCAGTGGAAACACCAATACTCCCTATCCTGAATTTGGAACGGAATTTGCGCGAGGGGATATATCCGCGCTCACGCCGATAGGCCGAAAAAATCGCCGAGCGCCTTGATCCGCCGAACCAAAAGCGGATTTTCAACATCCTGCAAATCACTTTCGAATCCGGCGTTGCTTGAAGTCTGCGATGCGGATCGTCGTTAATGATCCGGTGACGGCGGTACCGATCCATCAATGGGATAGCGCACCGGATTCGGCGTGATTCGGCGAGAAAATTGGAAACGGAAAAGGACCGCGGCGCGGAAAATCGAAACCCGGCACACGCGCGGCAGACATCGCGCCGCGTCGCGTTACGAAAACAGGCTCATCAGATAAAGCATCGGCCGGAACGACACAGGCCGCGCATCCGGATTGAGCCACAGACGCAGCACATAGATCGCGTACGCCGGCACTTCCCGCCAGCTCGAATAGATATCGCGCAACTGGAAGTGGTGCGGATACGCGGCGGAGATGTTCGCGCCGGCGATGCCGACCCGCTCGAACGCGAGGCGCACCCGCGCGAGGTGGTAATACTGACTGATGATCAGCACGCGCGACATCCGGTGCGCCTGCATGTACGCGCGGGTGTGCTGCGCGGTTGCGAGCGTGTTGTCGCCCTGATCGTCGACGGCGATCCGGTCGGCCGGCACGCCGTGCGCGACCAGGTAGTCGCGCATCGCGGTCGCCTCGTTCAGCCCGGGGCCGTCGATCGCGCCGCTGACGAGGAACGCCGGGCACTGCCCTTCGCGATAGCAGCGCACGCCGACGTCGAGCCGCGCGGCAAGCACGGGTTTCGGCGCGCCGCGGTCATCCAGCGCATTGCCGAAGATCACCGCGACATCGGCCGGCTCGCTCGACATCCGCATCCCCGCGCCGACGAGCACGACGGCCGCGACGATCCACAGGCACGCGAACGCTGCCAGCACACGGCCGATCCGGGCCACGCTGCCCCGCTTGAAACGCTGCTTCAATGGTGTCGGACTCCTGGAGAAGTGTGCCGCCGGCTTGGGCGGCACGCGGCCCGGCATACTGCCACGCCGCGCTCGCGCATGTCCAGGTCTCGCGGTCGACATGACGCGTGAACGTATCCGGAGGAACTGGACGACGTTCCGGCATCCCGGAAGCTTCGGGGTTCAAAAGACTTTCAAGGAACGTCGACGAGCCTGCCCGGCCGGCGTCAATCCACCGGGCACATCGCAAGCCGTCCCATCGCCTCACCGGCGCCACGCACCGCGCAGGTGGCCGGGTCGTCGGCGATTCGTGCGATCAGGCCGGTCTCGTCGCGCAGCAGGCGCTCGAGATTCGCGAGCAGCGCGCCGCCGCCCGTCAGCACCACGCCGCGGTGCGCGATGTCGGTCACGAGTTCGGCCGGCGCGTTTTCCAGCACCGACTTCACCGCGCCGATCACCTGCTTGAGCGGCGCGGCCAGCGCGTCCGCCACATCGTGGTTGGACAGCTCGATCGAGCGCGGCAGGCCGTCCTCGATGCCGCGCCCGATCGCGCGTGTCGACGTGCGCGGCACGGCACGGGTGGCCGAGCCGATCGTGTTCTTCACGCGCTCGGCCGTCTGCTCGCCGAGCAGCACGCCGTACAGGTTGCGCACGTAGTTGATGATCGCCGCGTCGAACTGGTTGCCGCCGACGCGGATCGACTCGCGGTAGACGATGCCGCCGAGCGCGATCACCGCGACTTCGGTCGTCCCGGCGCCGATGTCGACGACCATCGAGCCGACCGGCTCGGTCACCGGCAGGCCCGCGCCGAGCCCGGCCGCGAGCGCTTCCTCGATCAGTTCGACCTCCGACACACCGGCCGCGAACGCGGCCTCGCGGATCGCGCGGCGCTCGACCGCCGTCGCATCCGACGGCACGCACAGCGTGACCTCGACACGGCGGCTGAAGCGCGACCGCGTGCGCGACATGTCGATGAAGCGGCGGATCATCTGCACGGCGGCGTGCGCATCGGCGATCACGCCGTGCCGCATCGGCCGCACGGCCTCCAGGTGCCCTGGCTCGCGGCCGAGCAGCGCCTTCGCGAGCTCGCCGACCGCTTCGAGGGTCGGCCGCGCGTCGGACGCCCCGCCCTTGCGGAAGCAGACGACCGACGGCTGGTTCAGCACCACGCCGCGCTCATGCGTATAAATCCGCGTACTCGCCGTTCCAGGGTCGATCGCAACGGGTTGCGCAAACAACTTTCCGAACAGCGGTGTCGACATATCAAGCCTTTATTGAACAAACCAGCCGCATCCGCGCGGCGCGCCTTTACCGCCCCATCACGGACTTAGCGGCAAATCGTTCCGATACTTTAGACACTTCCGATGATTATTTCGCGACGAAATTGCCGAAAACGCGTTTCGGCAGGCCCGCGCCTACGCATCGGCGGCTCGCGTTGCACTTGTGAAACACGGTAATCTCTCGGTCTTGCCTGCTCCCGGCAGGCGTCTCACGCCCGATCACGCCAGGTATTCCACCATGACAGCGACCGCTACTCTCCGCTGGCTCGGGGTGCGCCAGATCGGCGCAACGCTCGTTGCGCTCTGGTGCAGCACCGTTGCCGCGCAGGCCTTGCCGGCCGCCGACACCGCCACCCGCACCGCGCCGGTGGCCACTACCGCCGCACCGGCCGCCCCCGCCGCGCCGACCTGCAACGCCGACGGCGGGCCGGCGGGCCGGCCGCCGGTCGGCCTCGTGCTGTCCGGCGGCGGCGCCCGCGGCTACGCGCACCTCGGCGTGCTGAAGGTGCTCGAGGAGAACCGCATCCCGATCGACTGCATCGCCGGCACCAGCATGGGCGCCGTGGTCGGCGGCCTGTATGCGAGCGGCATGGCCGCCGACGAGATGCAAAAGCGGCTGTCCGAGGTGAACCTGGCCGACATCGCATTCGACGTGACCGACCGCGCGGACCTGCCGCAAAGCAGCCGCGAGGACGAGCGCCTGTACATCAACAGCCTGACGCTCGGCTTCGGCAAGAAAGGCGTGAAGGCGCCGGTCGGCCTCGTCCAGGGCAACCGGCTGCAGGCGCTGCTCGCGAACTGGACGGCCGCCGTGCCGACCAACCAGCCGTTCGACCAGTTGCCGATCCCGTATCGCGCGGTCGCGACCGACCTGCAGACGGGCCAGATGGTGGTGCTGGACCACGGCTCGCTGCCGCTCGCGATCCGCGCGAGCATGGCGATGCCCGGCCTGTTCGCGCCGGCCGAGATCAACGGCCGCGCGCTCGTCGACGGCGGGCTCGTCAGCAACCTCCCGGTCGACACCGCGCGGCGCATGGGCGCGAAGGTCGTGATCGCCGTCGACATCGGCTCGCCGCTGCGTCCGCTCGACGCGCTCGCGTCGCCGGCCGACGTGATGCAGCAGATGGTCGGCATCCTGATTCGCCAGAACGTGACGTCGCAGCGCCAGCAGCTCGCCGCGCAGGACGTGCTGCTCACGCCCGACCTCGGCGCGCTCGCGTTCACCGATTTCCAGAACGCGAAGCAGGCGATCGCCGCCGGCGCGGCCGCCGCGACCGCGGCGCTGCCGCGGCTCAAGCGCTTCGCGCTCACGCCGGAACAGTACGCGGCCTACCGGTCCGCCCATGCGCAGCCGCTGCCGCCGCCGATCCGCATCACGCGCATCGAGATCAAGACGGCCGGCGGCATCCCCAAGCGTGTCGTCAGCGACGCGCTGCACGTGAAACCGGGCGACACCTACGATCCGGCGACCGTCAGCCAGGACCTGCTCGGGCTGACGACCGGCGGCAATTTCGAGAGCGTGACGCAGCAGATCGTGAGCCACGGCGACGAGAACGTGCTCGTGATCGATGCGCGCGAGAAATACTGGGGGCCGAATTTCCTGCTGTTCGGCGTCGGGATGTCGAGCAGTTCGACCGACGAAGGCGGCTTCCGCCTGCACGTCGGCTACCGGCGGCCGTGGCTCACCGAATCGGGGCTCGAGTTCCGCGCGGATACGACGATCGGCAGCGACCTGCTGTCGGCGCGCGTCGAATTGCGCCAGCCGTTGCCGGCCGCGTACGGCCTCTACATTTCGCCCTATGCGGAATATCAGCGTCGCTACGTGAACCTGTACGACGACAGCGGCGAGGTGAAACTGAACCAGTATTTGATGCAGACGGCACGCACCGGGATCGACTTCGGGCTGCCGATCGGCCGGCTCGGCGACTTCCGGATGGGCATCGGCTACGCGACCGGGCACGGTTCACCGAACTACAACCTGCCGTTCCCGACCGATGACGGCAGCTCGACGCTGATCTGGCCGAGCTTCACGTCGCAGGCGCTGACCGCGCGCGCGCGGCTCGTCATCGATCAGCTCGACGATCCGATGTTCCCGCGCAAGGGCTACTACAGCGAATTCCGTGTCGAACGCTCGCTGTGGTCGCACAACAGCCAGTCCGCGGCGAACCTCGCCGATACGTCGAACACGCCTTACACCGAGCTCTACGGCAAGGCGATGATCGCGCAACAGTTCGGCCGGCACAGTGTCAGCGCAACGGTCGAGGGCGGCAAGAGCATCGGCGGGACCAACCTGATCAACGCGTTCAACTTCACGCTCGGCGGGTTCCAGCATCTGGCCGCGTATGCGGCCGACCAGTTGACCGGCAACGAACTCGCGTACGGGAACGTGACTTACATGAACCAGCTGGCGACGTTCAACGCGTCCCCGATCAAGGCGCTGTCGGTGGGCGCCAGCGCGGAAGTCGGCAACGTGTGGTCGAGCGGCGTGCAGGTGGGCGGTGGCGCGCTCAAGCAGAGCTATACGTTCTTCACGAGCCTGTCGACCGCGTTCGGTCCGCTGTACATGGGCGTCGCGCTCGCGCCGGGCGGGCGGCGCAACATCTACCTGCAGCTCGGCCGCACGTATTGACCGTCACGTGCGGCGGTCGCCGCGGCGGCCTCCGCGGCGCGGCGACCCCGTTGGCCGACCGCGTCGGCCGGGCGGTCAGATCGGCCAGCTGATCTCGAAGCGCGCGCCGCCGAGTTCGACCGGGTCGACGACCGCGATCCGGCCGTTGTGCGCATGGAGCACCTGTCGCGTGATCGCGAGGCCGAGCCCGTAGCCGCCGGTGCGGCGGTCGAGGCGCACGAACGCGTCGAAGATCCGCTCGCGTTCGTCTTCCGGCACGCCCGGGCCGTCGTCCTCGACGAAGATCGCGATGTTGCCGTGCTCGATCGAGATGCCGACCACGATCTGCGCTTTCGCATACTTGCTCGCATTGCGCAGCAGGTTGCGCATTGCATACGACATCAGCCGCCGGTCCATCTTCACGCGCAGGTCCGACGCGATCGCGATGCGCGACTCGATCGCGCGTTCCGGATACAGCAGCTGCGCATCGCTGACCTGGTGCTCGAACCACGCCACCGGCGCGGTCAGCTCGAGGTTCGACTGCAGCGAGCTGTATTCGAGCCGCGCATACGTGAGGCTCATGTCGATCAGCTCCTCGAGCTCGGTCACGTCCTGCGCGATGCTCTCCAGCGCCCCGTGATATTCGGCGGCGGAGCCCGGTTCGCGCAGCATCTCGAGCGCGAAGCGCACGCGCGCGAGCGGCGTGCGCAGCTCGTGCGAGATCCCGTTCGTCAGGTCGCGCTGCGCGGCGATCAGCCGTTCCATGCGCATCGCGAGCGCATTGAGCGTGCGCGCGAGCGGGCCGATGATCACGCTGTGCGATTCCCGCGCGCGCGTGTTGAAGCGCCCGCCGGTGAAGTCGATCGCACGCTCGCGCACCATCACGAGATCCGACCAGACCGGCCGCATCCACCGATACGCGGCGAGCGCGGGCGCGGCGAATATGAACGCGAGCACGATCCAGATGTCGCCCGGCAGCGCGTCGAACGCGTGCCACACGACTTCCGGCGACAACACGACGCACAGCGCGAGCGCCGGCACGAGCGCGGTCAGCAGCACGAGGCCGAGCAGATGCAGGTAGGTGCGCACGTACAGGCGCGACCAGCTCGGAATGCGGTCGGCGCGCATATCGGTCCACTCGCGACGGAAATGCAGCCAGCGCCATTTGACATAGCGCAGCGTCGAGAGCGGCGGTGCATCGGGGTGCGAAGGGGTGCGTCGGATCATCACGGCTTCCGGCTATCGTGCGACGCGGGGATGCGGCGGCCGGCGGCGTCGCGCCGGGGCGGCGTCATTCCCACGCATGCTTGCTGAACTGATAACCCTTGCTGCGGATCGTCTTGATCCGCTGCGGGTTGCCCGCATCGTCGTGCAGCTTGCGGCGCAGCTTCGAGATGCGCCCGTCGATCGTGCGGTCGAGGCCGTCGAACTCGACGCCGCGCAGTTGCAGCATCAGGTCGTCGCGGCTGACGACCTCTCCCGCATGGCACACCAGCACCCACAGCAGGTCGAACTCGGCCGACGTGAGGTCGGGCGAGCCGCCGCCGGGCAGCACGACCGAGCGGTCGGTGCGGTCGATCGAGAACTGGCCGAAGGTGTAGCGCTCCGGCTGCGCCGCGGGGCCTTCGGCCGCGCGCGCCGGGACGCGGCGCAGCTGCGCCTTGATCCGCGCGAGCAGGATGCGCGGCTCAACCGGCTTGTGCACGTAGTCGTCGGCGCCGAATTCGAGGCCGAGCAGTTCGTCAAACGGCTCGTCGCGCGCCGTCACCATGATGATCACGCCGTCGTACTGCTTGCGCGCTTCGCGGCAGATCTCGAAGCCGTCCTTGCCCGGCAGGTTCACGTCGAGAATGACGAGATCCGGGCGCATGGACAGGATCGCCGGCACGGCGGCGTCACCATGCAGCACAGTGTCGACTTCGTAGTCGTTCTTGCGCAGGTAGCCGGCGATCAGCGTGGACAGGCGGGTGTCGTCTTCGACGAGCAGGATGCGAAAAGACATGGGCAACGGTCGGATCATACGGGGGGACCGCCGCGGCGGCAGGCTTGCGCCCGCTGCCGGCCAGCGGCCGAAACGTACCGCATGATACTGCGCCCGCCGATTGCCCGTTTGGAGATCTGAAAAATAAGGGTGCGATGGCTGCCGCGCTTGACGAACCGGCGCCGAAACGGTTCCATACGGGCTCCCTGGAAACCGGGCCCCGCGCCCGCCCTGCCTCACGTGATGAACTACCAGCCGATCCTCCAACGCATCCATACCGAACTCGCCCCCTGGATCGGCCAGGGGCGCGTCGCCGACTACATTCCCGAGCTCGCGAAGGTGCCGGCCGACAAGTTCGGGATGGCCGTCGTGACGCTCGACGGAAACGTTTACACGATCGGCGACGCGCACGAGCGCTTCTCGATCCAGAGCATCTCGAAGCTGTTCGCGTGCACGCTCGCGTTCCAGTTGCTCGGCGACGCGCTGTGGGAACGGGTCGGCCGCGAGCCGTCCGGCACCGCGTTCAACTCGCTCGTCCAGCTCGAAAGCGAACGCGGCAAGCCGCGCAACCCGTTCATCAATGCCGGCGCGCTGGTCGTCACCGACGTGCTGTGCCGCCGCTTCGTCAAGGCCGAGACCGCGCTCGTCGAATTCGTGCGGCGGCTGATCGGCCCGACCGATCTCGACTACGATTCGCGCGTCGCGCTGTCGGAGTTCCAGCACGCGGAACGCAACCGCGCGATGGCGCATTTCATGGCGAGCTTCGGCAACATGCAGATGCCCCCCGACACGGTGGTCGACGCGTACTGCCGCCAGTGCGCGATCACGATGAACTGCGTCGAGCTCGCGCAAGCCGCGCTGTTTCTCGCGAACGGTGGCGTCGCGCCCGTCACCGGCGAGCGGATCGTCGATGCGAGTTCGGCGAAGCGGCTGTCGGCGCTGATGCTGACCTGCGGCACCTACGACGCGGCGGGCGACTTCGTCTATCGCGTCGGCCTGCCCGCGAAAAGCGGCGTCGGCGGCGGGATCGTCGCGGTGCTGCCGGGCGAAATGGCCGTGTGCGTGTGGGCGCCGGGGCTCGACGCGAACGGGAACTCGCTGGCGGGGACGTTGGCCCTCGAATGGTTGACGACGTATACGGGGCGGTCGATTTTTTGAGGTGGTGAAGTTAGGCGCAATTCCGAAAAGCGTCGTCGCGGCGGCCAAGGTAGTGCCCCCCGCAGACCACTGACCCAAGCTGCCGGCCGTGCCAAGCGGCCGCGAGCCTGACCGCTTCCCATTGGCGCCCCGCCTCCTGCGCCGAAGATCAGCGGCCCATCTAAAAGGTAATCGTTTTGAAGTTGTCGTTTGAAGTTCTGGAGGCGCTCGATGCCATAGATCGCGCGGGCACGTTCGCGGAAGCAGCCGTGCTGATTCATCGCGTACCGTCTGCGTTGACCTACCTGGTGCAAAAGGCAGAGAGCGATCTCGGCGTCACCCTGTTCGATCGCAGCGGACGGCGAGCGCAGCTGACCGAGGCGGGAAGACTGCTAGTAGAGGATGGTCGTCGTCTGCTCCAGACGGGGCGGGAGCTGGAAAGCAAGGTTCGGGGTGTCCATGCGGGTTGGGAGGTCGAGCTCAGACTGTGCCTCGACGAGATTCTTCCGCTCCCGTCGTTGTGGCCGCACGTTCGTGCTTTCTATGACATGGAAATGACCACGCGGCTGCGTCTGTCGACCGAAGTGCTCGGCGGCGTATGGGACGCGCTCGTGACGGGGCGGGCGGATATCGCGATCGGCGCCGCGGGGGAGCCGCCACACGCGCCGAACGTCGCGGCAAGGCCGATCGGCCTGTTGCGCCATGTTTTCGTCGTGGCGCCGCATCACCCGCTCGCCGCCGTCGAACAACCGCTCGACAGCGGCACGATTTCCAGTCATCGCGGCGTCGTCATCAGCGACACGTCGCGCGCCCTCGAACCGAGATCGGTGGCGATTCATGACGGACAACCGGTCATCGTCGTGCCGACCCTGGCCGCCAAACTTGACCTCCTTTGCGAAGGCATGGCCGTCGGCATGCTGCCCGCGCCCGTCGTCGAGGAGCCGATCCGTCAGGGAAAGCTTGTCGAGCGGCGCGTAACAGGCGTGCGGGACCATACAACCTGCTACCTCGGCTGGCGTGAGGACAAGACAGGACGTGCCTTGAAATGGTGGATTAATCGACTGGATCAAATCGATCTGATCTCCACGCTGTTCAGCACGCGCAGCATCGCGACTTGAGGCAAATGTCCGTACCGTGGACACCCGGCGACGAATCCGTTTCTTGCCAGCCCGTTTTCCAGCACGCAGGCACTAGAATGGTCGACGACATACACGCACCGAAGTGACTTTTGGGAGAGCATCAGTCATGCAACCGGAACACGCTTCAGATCGCGCAACGACTCGCCACGCAGGCACGGACACCCGCACGCACGCGCCGATTCCGCCGATCGTGCCGGCGCAAACCGCGCTGGTCGTCATGCACTACCAGACCGACATCCTCGGGCTCTTTCCGTCGGTCGCGCCCACCCTGCTCGCCAACACGCGCAAGCTGTGCGATGCGGCGCGGGCCGGCGGCGTCCACGTCTGTTTCGCCAATCTCCGCTTCAGCCCCGGCTATCCGGAAGTCAGTCCGCGCAACAAGAACGGTCAAGGGATCAAGCAGCTCGGCCTGTTCGTCGACGACGGCCCGTGCCCGGCGCTTGGCCGGCTGGACAGCGAGCCGCTGATCGCCGCACATCGCGCGAGCGTGTTCTTCGGCACCGACCTGCAGGCGCGGCTCGTCGCGCAGGGTATCGATACGCTGATCCTGGTCGGGATTGCGTCGACCGGCGTCGTGCTGTCGTCGGTTGCGCACGCAAGCGATGCGGATTTCCGGCTGTATACGGTGAAGGACTGCTGCTACGACCCGGATCAGGTCGTGCACGAGCATCTGTTCGCGACGGCGTTCGAGACGCGCACGACGGTGCTGTCGCTCGACGATGCGTTGCACTTGCTCGCGTAGACGCGCAACGCATGCGCCGCGCGCGCCGGCCGGAACGCTCCCGGCCGGCGCATCCTGCGTGACTTCGTGCGTTACTTCGCGATATACACGCCCGACGTCGGGCACGTCCCCTGCGTATTGCCGTCCGTCACGAGCGACGCCGCACTCGGAAACTGCGAGGTCGCGGTCGTCTTCACCGCGATCCACGCTTCCGTGAAATAGCTGACGCCGTTGGTCTTCGTGCACTTCAGCGACACCGCGCTGCGCGTGTTGCTGCCGAATGCGCCCTCGAACGCGGACAGCAACTGGTTGCGCGTCACCGTCTTGCCCGCGTTCGCCTGCAGGAACGCGTTGAACGACGTGTTGCCGAGCCGGCTGATCATGCCGGCCGCCTGGTTCCAGTAGGCGTCCGGCGTGGCCGAATTCGAGCAGGTGCCGTGCTTGAACCATTCGTGCTTGTCGAGGCACGACGCCACGCCCGGCATGTAGGTCGACAGCGTGTTGCGGGTCGCGGTGCTGACCGGATACGCATCCATGCTGCACCACTGGTGCGCGTTGTCGAGATCGACGTCGCTCTGCGGCACGCCGCAGTAGAACGGCTGGTTGCCGTCATACCGGTTCGGCCACAGGCCATGCAGCGACAGGCTCGTCGCCGCATACGTGCCGGCGAGGTTCGTACACTCCGGCGTGTCGTGTGACGCGCAGAAGCCGGGCTCCCACGAAGCCGCGAGCAACAGGTAGTCGTAGCTGGTCTGCGCGGTGGCGTGCAGCGAGGCGGATGCGACGGCGAGTGCGGCCGCGGCGCGGGCGAGCGTCTTGAGCATGGCGTTTCCTCGGAAAAGGCTTGCGGTCGCGGGACGCGCCGCAAGATTGTCGAATGTCTGCCCGCGATTGTTGCCGACGCAACATGGCATCTGTATGAAGGTGGACGAAGGAATTCGTGAGGTGGCGCAACGCCTCTGAGTGCCGACTCGCTGATCGAAGCCTCAGCGCGGCGCCACGCGGTTATTTCGCCGACGCGGCTTCCGATCCACCCGTCGACAGCGCCGCGCTGTCCTGCTCACGCCACGCCCGGCGCGACGTGATGATCGCCGTCACGGCCGAGCGCGCGACCTTCCACCACGCGAACGGCCGCGGATCGGCGAGCATGCTGAGCGCCCGCGCATAGTCGAGCGTGAGCCCGGGCGTCCAGGCCATCGTCACCGCGCGCTTGCGGATCTGCGCGGCGACCCACAGCTCGGGCGTGAGCAACAGGCGGACGAACGCACCCCACCCTGCCCGCGTGCCCTTGAGCCGCCACACCGCGCCGTCGAGTGCCGCTTCGAGCGCGTTCGACACGGTGCTCGAGCAGTTGCGGTGCGTGAGGTTGTACGTCACTGTCTGCCGGTACGACGACCAGAAGGCGTCCAGCTTCGCCGGATCGTAGTTGCGGATCCGCACGCGCACGGTCGACGGACACCACGCCTTCGATTCCGTCGCATAGTCGGGCTGGAACAACCCGGGCACGTCGTTCTCGCGCGTCGCGCGCAGGAGCCGCGTGAATTCGTCCGGAGAACGATCGATCTCGACGGCCGGATACAGGCTGATGTAGATGCCCTCGGGCGACTCCAGCGCCGCATGGCCGGTCGAGATCACGCCGTTGACGTCCACCGCCGCGATGTAGCGGTCGATCACCGGATAGCGCTGCGCTTCGCCCTTCGACGTGCCGGTCGGCGTCCACACGTGCACGGTAAGCGCGCGCTCGTGATCGGCCGGCGGGCCGTCCCATTCGGATTGCGTGAAGCGCGGCACGTCGGGCGCCGCGTCGATGTCGGGCACGATCGCGGGCGCCGGCGACGTCACGAACGCGGGGTTGCGCGTGAGCCGCCGCACGCGCGCGGCGAGGCTCAGCATGTGCATCCCGCCGAACATCAGCAGCAGGCCGAGGCAGTACGGCACGGTGCCCGCATAGTGAGTCGGGTACGGCTGGTAGAAGAAGATCGCGAGCAGGATCTCGACGACGCCCCATGCGAACGCGACGTTCCAGCGCCGGTAACGCACCATCCACGCGGACGTGCACTGCAGCAGCCCGTCGACGAGGAACAGCGTGCCGAAGATCATCGACAGCAGGAAGTGGCCGTGATGATGGCCCGCGAACACGAGCCCGGCGGCCAATACGACCGCGATGCCCTTCACGTAGCGCAGGATGCGCTGCCCGCCGACGCCGCTGCCGGCCACCGCGAGCGTCGCGAGCCCCTCGATCAGGAACAGCCACGCGAACAGTTCGATCGGAAAATGCAGCGCGCCGTCGAGCGCGTCGATGAAGATGCCGACGCCCGCGACGACCCACAGCCACCCCAGCACGGTCAGCCCGCGCCAGCGCGTTCGCAGATATTCGATGCCCAGCAGCAGCAAGACCAGTCGTACCATTGCGCCCTCGTATCATTTTTTTCGGGATACGCGATGGCCACGCGTGTCCTGTCGTACCGACCGCGCGTCGTGCGATGCGCAAGCCGGGAGGCGGGGAATGCTGGCCGGCGCGTCATGCGTCGACATGACCGATGACGGCCGGCGCGCGCCGCTCTGGCCGAATAATAAGATATGACGGAGCTGGTTGAAAGCCTGTCGAAACCTTTTCCGGCGGCTTCTGACGCGACGGCATGGCGAACGAGACGGCACGATCGGCAGCGTTGCCGCGGCGGATTTCCCGTTCGACAACGCGCGCCGGATACGCGAGAATCGCCGCTCCGAGGGCGAAAGCCACCCCAAAACCGCACAGACGGAACGACAAGAAATGCGCATTTCGATCACGCGCCGGCGCCTGCTGGCCGCCGGCATGGCTGCGGCCAGCCTCCCGCTGTCCGGCTGCTTCACGCCGAAGCTGTACAAGGACAGCGGGTACCGCGAACACGTGTCCGCGTTCATGATCACCGAAGACGGCAAGAAACTCGTCGTCCTCGGCTCCGATTACCATTACATCTTCGATCTGCCGGACTCGCTGCGGCCCGTGCTGCAGTCCGGCTACCGGAAGTCGCTGCACACCGCGTTCACCGACTTTCATGCGAGCGGCAGCGGCGTGACCGGCCACTACCGGATCGTGTTGCCAAAGGACGCATCGGCGGACGATCAACAGGCCGCGGCCGCCAACGGCTTCACCGCCGCGCGGGCCGGGCTCGTGCTCGAAGGCGACATCGGCGGCAAGCGCTACTCGACCGACGGCTTCGCCGACAAGGCCAAAGGCAAGGACAACGCGACACAAGCCTTCAACCAGCCGTACAACGTGTACGTCAGGGAATCGCCGTCCGTGGTCGGCATGGGCTTGCGGATCCTCGCGACGCCGGTCACGGTCGCCGCCGACGGCGTGCTCGTGCTGGGCGGCATCTTGCTCGTGCCGATCGCGGCCATCGCGATCCAGGCGAACGGCGGCCTGCGGATCATGTAACGGCAGCGGCCGACGGTGACGCTCGCCTGCCATGCACGCGCTCGCACCACGAACGCAAACCGGAGCATCGACATGACGACCTCGCCGCTTCACACCCCGCCGCTCGGCCCGCAACTCAAGCGCTGGCGCACGCTGCGCCGCGTGAAGCAGAGCCATGCGGCCGAGCTGTTCGGTGTCGCGCAATCGACGATCTCGCGCTGGGAGGCCGGCATCCAGCAGATGTCGCCCGACGAGCGCGCGACGGCCGAGCGGCTGCTTGCCGCGCGTCTCGACTCGGCCGGCGACCACGCGCTCGCGCGGCTGATCGCGAGCAGCACGGCCCGCATGCATCTCGTGTGCGACCTCACGCACCGTCTGCTCGCCTGCTCGCCGTCGCGCGCGGCCGAGTTCTCGCGGCCGCTGCCGGCGTTGCTCGGTACCTCGCTGTGGCGCTATGCGTCGCCGGAAATCGTCCGCATGGAAGCCGCGCTCGACCCGCTCGGTTGGCACGATCGCGCGGGACCGCCGAGCGTCGAATTCGCGACCGGCACCAATGTGTCGCGCGTCGTGCCGATCCGCGGCAGCACCTGCCGGTGGACACGAATGACGCTGTCGGACGGCTCCGCCGCGCGGCTCGTCGAAACGCTGTAGCACGCGCGCAAGCCGCCGGGCCCCGGCGCGCCACGCATATTTCATGCGTGGACGCAGCGCGTCCGCTCGGCGTACGCTTGACGGCTCCATTCAAGTATTGCGCTGACGATGAACCTCGACACGATCCACGCGCGGCTCGATTTCCTGCGCGAAGCCGAACGCCTGAAAGACGTGCTGCGCAGCGGCCACACGTCGACGGGCCGTCCCGAAAGCACGGCGGAGCACAGCTGGCGTCTCTGCCTGATGGCGCTCGTGTTCGCCGATGCGCTGCCCGACGTCGACACGACGAAGCTGCTGAAACTGTGCGTCGTCCACGATCTCGGCGAAGCGCTGCACGGCGACATCCCCGCGATCGAGCAGGCCGCGCATCCGGACAAGAGCACGCACGAGCGCGACGACTTGCTGACGCTGACGGCCGGGCTCGATCGCGCGCTGCGCGACGAGATCGTCGCGCTGTGGGATGAATACGAGGCGGCCGAATCACCGGAAGCGCGCGCCGCGAAGGCGCTCGACAAGCTGGAGACGATCCTGCAGCACAACCAGGGCAGCAATCCGCCCGACTTCGACTACGCGTTCAATCTCGGCTACGGCCGGCGCTACACCGACGCGGCGCCGCTGTTCGGCGCGATCCGCGCGATCGTCGACGCGGACACGCAACGCCGGATCGACGCACGCGGCGACGGCGCGTAAGCGCGCGGAACCGGCCGCGCGGGCAGCTCGTGTTCTCGATCGAGCATCCGATCTACACGGCGCAGCGCACAGCGCGCGTCATTCACACACCGCCGCCCTGCGCCGCGCCGGCGCGAACGCCACCGCGCTCGCGGTCGCGAGCACGGCCACGCCGGCCGCGCCGTACACCATCACCCAGCCGAATCCGTGCACGAGCGCTGCGTGCAGCGCCGTGCCGGTCGGGTCGGCCTGCGCGAGCGCCGGCGCGATCGCCTGCAACCCGTCGGTGCGGCCCGACGCGATCTGCTGCGCCAGCGTGCGCAACGCCCCCGCATCGACCGCCCCCGCCACCCCCGCCTTCAGGCTCGCGACGATCCCCGCGACCAGCACGAACCCCATCGTCGCGATATTCAGCGCGAGCGAGATCATCCGCGCGCTCATGTCGATGCCCGACGCCATCCCGGCCCGCGAACCCGGCACCGCGCCCGTCGTCGTGTTCGTGACCGGCGTGTTGGTGAGCCCGAGCCCGATGCCGGCGATCACGCAGCCGGGCAGCATCGTGAGCCAGCTCGCGTGGTCGACGCCGCTGCCGATCCGCATCAGCGCGAAACCGGCCGCGATCGTGAACAGGCCGCCCGGAATGACGACGCCGGGTCCGTAGCGCAGCGCGAGCCGCTCGCCGAACGGCGGCGCGACCAGCGTCGGCAGCGTATAGGCGAGCAGCGCGAGGCCGGCCGTCACGCTGTCGTACCCCAGCGCGACCTGGAACCAGATCGGCAGGTAGATCATGAACGGCCAGAAACTGAAGTTCATCCCCATCGAGCCGAAGATCGCGCCGGTGAACGCGCGAATCCGGAACACGGAGAAGTCGAACATCGGCCGCGCGCTCACGCGCTCCGCGACGACGAAGCCCGCCAGCGCGAGCACGGTCGCGCCAAGCACGCCGAGGCCGGCCGCGCTCGTGAGCCCCAGCTCCGCGCCCTGCGTGATAGTGAACGCGAGGCCGAGCACGGCGAGCGACAGCGTAACGATGCCCGCGACGTCGAGCGTGCCCGCATGCGGATCGCGCGACTCCTGCACCGCGCCGCCGATCAGCACGAGCGCGACGGCCGCGAGCGGTGCGTGGACGAGAAACACCCACGGCCAGCTCGCCAGCGCGACGATCGCACCGCCGACGATCGGCCCGAAGCCGAGCCCGATCCCGAACACGATTCCCCAGATCCCGAACGCGCGCCCGCGCTCGCGCCCTTCGCGGAATTGATGCGACAGCACCGCGATCTGGCAGATCAGCATCGCGCCGCCACTCGCGCCCTGCAGCAGCCGGCCGGCCACGAGCACCGGCACGTTCGGCGCGAGCCCGCACAGCAACGACGTCGCGCCGAACAGCACGGTGCCGATCACGTACACGCGCTTGCGGCCGAAGCGATCGGCGAGCGTGCCGGCCGCCATCAGCACCGTGGTGCACGCGATCGTGTACGCGTTCATGATCCACTGCATGCCGTTGAAGTCGCCGTGCAGCACGTGTTCGAGCGTCGGCAGGATCACCGGCACGCTCGAGATCTCGAGGCCGAACATCAACGACGTGAGACAGACGGCCGCGAGTGCGACCGCATTCCTGCGGGAGTCGGATAGCGTCATGCGTATTGCGCGACGACCCGCAACAGGTCGCGCGCCTCCAGGTGAGAAGGATTCGCCACGTGCGGCCGGCAACGCACGCTGGACGGGAATCGGTACTATAGTGAGAATTCCCCTCCCCATTGACGCGTCCTTTTCTCATGACTAGGGAATCACAGGACGCAATCAGCGCAACCCACCATGACCGACAGACTCGACGGCGTCACCACCTTTGTCCAGGTAGTGGAATCCGGCAGCTTCGCGCTCGCCGCGCAACGGCTCGACATGACGCGCTCGGCGGTCGGCAAGGCGATCGCGCGGCTCGAGAAGCGGCTCGGCGCGCGACTGCTGCAACGCACGACGCGCAGCCAGAGCCTGACCGACGACGGCCAGGCGTACTACGACCGCTGCGTGCGCGCGCTGTCGGAACTCGAAGCGGCGGAAGCCGATCTCGATTGCGGCCGCAACGAAGCGCGCGGCAAGCTGCGGCTGAGCGTGCCGCTCGCGTTCGGGCATCACTGCGTGACGCCGATCGTGCTCGATCTCGCACGCACCTATCCGCACCTGCGGATCGACGTATCGATCACCGACCGTTTCGTCGATCTGGTCGAGGAAGGGATCGATCTTGCGGTGCGGATCGGCACGCTGGCGGACAGCACGAGCCTCGCGGTGCGGCGGCTCGGCACGCAGCACGGCAGCCTCGGTGCATCGCCGTCGTATCTCGCGCGCTACGGGATGCCGCAATCGCTCGACGACCTGCGGAATCACCGGACGATCGCGTATTCACGCTCGGGCGTCGTGCAACCGTGGGACCTGCGCGCGCCGGACGGCTCGACCGTGCGCGTCGACATGCAGCATCAGCTCAGCTTCGACGACGTGCAGGCGATCGCGGCGGCCGGTGCGGCGGGGTTCGGGATCGCCTGGCTGCCGAGCTGGCTGCTCGATCATTACGTGAAGCGCGGCGAGATGGTCGTCGTGCTCGACCGCTGCTTCGTGTGCGAAGGCGACATCCACGCGATCTGGCCGAAAACGCGCTATCTGCCGCGCAAGACGCGCTGCGTGATCGACGCGCTCGTGCAGGCGGTGCCGCCGATGATCGAGCGCTGAACGCAGAAGAAAAGAACGGAAATGCGTTGAAACCGACGCGCCGCGCGGGCGCGTCGGGACGTCACGCCACGCCGAGATCGGCGAGCGGATGCGCGAACAGCTTCCACGGCGAGGTCAGGAAATGCCGCACGCGCTCGGCGCGCAGCTCGACGAGCGACACCGGCGCCCAGCGCGGCTTGCGATCCTTGTCGATGAGATGCGCGCGCACGCCTTCGCAGAAGTCGCCCTCCTCGATCGCGCGCGCCACGATGCCGAGCTCCATCCGGAACGACTCGGCCAGCGTCATCTGGCGGCCGCGCAGCAGCGCTTCGCGCGTCACGCACAGCATCGTCGGCGAATGGCCGGCGAGCGCATCGAGCGTCGCCTGCAGCCATTGACGATGCTCGCGCGACAGCTCGTCGCGCGCGAGATCCTGCTTCAGCGTCGTGACGATCCGCTCGACGGTCGAGCGCTTGTCGAAGTGCCGGACGATCCACGCCATCTGCGTGTCGAGCACCGCATGCGGCACGACATTGCACGGCGGCTCGAACACCTTGCGCAGCGCCGGCAGCACGTCGCCGTCCCACTTGACGCTCTCGATGCGCGTCTCGAACGTATCGAGCCACGACGACGGCACGCACAGGTCCGCGAGCTTCGCGCTCAGCGCGTCGGCGCCCGACAGCATCGCGCCCGTCAGCCCCACGTACAGTTCGAGCTCGACCGGCATGCGCGACAGGAAATGCGTCGCGCCGACGTCGGGCACGAGGCCGATGCGCGTCTCCGGCATCGCGATCTTGCTGCGCTCGGTCGCGACACGCAGCGCCGCGCCTTGCGCGAGCCCCATCCCGCCGCCCATCGTCACGCCGTCCATCAGCGCGACCACCGGCTTCGGGAACGTATGGATCGCATGGTCGAGCCGGTATTCGTCGACGAAGAACGGCAGCCAGGTCTCGCGCTGCGCGACCATCCGGTGCAGCGCACGCACGTCGCCCCCCGCGCAGAAGCCCTTCTCGCCCGCGCCGCGCAGCACGACCGCGACGATCTGATCGTCGGTGCGGCAACGCTCGAGCAGCGCGGCCAGCTCGCCGATCATCGGATACGACAACGCATTGAGCGCGGCCGGCCGGTTCAGCGTGATCAGCGCCACGCGGTTCACCACGCGGAACAGCACCTCCGGCGCGGATTGCGCGACGCGCTCGTGAGTCGTGACCGGCGTGCTCATCGTGGCGCCTCCCCATCGGTGTGCCATTGCGGCGCGCGCTTGCCGAGAAACGCGGCCACGCCTTCGCGCGGATCGTTCGTATCGAACAGGTCGACGAAGCGCTCGCGCTCGACCGCGAGCGCCGCACTGCGCGGCACACCGCGGCGTGCGAGGCCGATCAGCTCCTTGCTGTATGCCACCGCATGCGGGCTCTGCCGCGCGACGTTGCGCGCGAGCGCCAGCGCCGCATCGCGTGCCGCGCCACGCTCGACCACGTCCTCGACGAGGCCGATCCTGAGCGCCGTCGCCGCGTCGACGCGCGTGCCGGCCAGGATGATCTTCTTCGCCCAGCCTTCGCCGACGAGCCAGGGCAGCGTCTGCGTGCCGAGCCCGCACGGCAGCAGGCCGACCGACGGTTCGGGCAGCGCCATCTGCGCGTGCGTCTCGGCGATCCGCAGGTCGCACGCAAGCGCGCATTCGAGGCCGCCGCCCATCGCATAGCCGTTGATCGCCGCGATCGTCACGACCCGCGCGTCATGCAGCGCCTCGAACGCCGCACCGAAGCGCGCGGCCATCGCGCGGGCGACCGCGCGGTCGCCATCGGCGAACGTGTTCAGATCGGCGCCCGCGCTGAAGAACTTCGGGCCGTCGCCGGTGATCACCAGCGCGCGCACGCGCGGGTTCGCGTTCAGCTCGGCGACGGTTTCCTGCAGCTGCCGCAGCCCGTCGGCGGTAAAGGCGTTCGCGGGCGGACGCTTGAGCGTCGCGCACGCGATCGCGCCGTCGTCGACGTAGTCCAGTTCGATCATGAGGCGTCCTTCTTCGTGGCCGGTTGGTACAGGCGGATCACCGCCGAGAAATCGAGTTGCCCGTCGCCGCGGCTGCTCATCGCCTGGTACAGCTGCTGTGCGAGCGCGCCGAGATAGACAGGCTGGCGCGCCTGCTTCGCGGCGTCGTTCGCGAGGCCGAGATCCTTCAGCATCAGGTCGGTGCCGAAGCCGCCGCTGTAGCCGCGCGACGACGGCGCGGTGGCGATCACGCCCGGATACGGGTTGTAGGTGTCCGAGCTCCAGCAGCGGCCCGTCGACGTGTTGACGATGCCGGCCAGCACCTTCGGGTCGATGCCGAGCGCGACGCCGAGCGACATCGCCTCCGATACGGCCGCCATCGAGATGCCGAGCACGAGGTTGTTGCAGACCTTCGCGACCTGTCCCATCCCGGTCGCGCCGCAGTGGACGATGTTCTTGCCCATGCCGGCGAGCACGGGCTTCACGCGCTCGAAATCGGCCTCGCTGCCGCCGACCATGAAGGTCAGCGTGCCGGCCGCCGCGCCGCCGGTGCCGCCCGACACCGGCGCATCGACGAACGCGCCGCCGTGCTCGCGCACGAGCGCGCCGAACGCCTGCGCGCTCGCCGGGTCGATCGTGCTCGAATCGATCACGGTCGCGCCGGCGTCGAGGCCGGCCAGCACGCCGTTTTCACCGGCGAGCACGGAGCGCACGTGCGGCGCGGCCGGCAGCATCGTGATCACGAACGTCGCGCCCGAGGCCGCATCGCGCGGCGATGCGGCCACCTGCGCGCCGGCGTCCTGCAGCGCGCGCAATGCATCGGCGCTCAGGTCGAACGCATGCACTTCATGGCCAGCCTTCAGCAGGTTCAGCGCCATCGGCGCACCCATGTGGCCCAGTCCGATAAAACCGATCTTCATGTTCGTCTCCTGCCCGGCTCAGTGCAGCCGGATCGTCGTATTCACCGGGCCGGCCGTCGTGTCGTCGTCGAACCAGCGCGCGGTGACCGTCTTCGTCTGCGTGTAGAACTGCACGACCTGCTTGCCGTACGGGCCGAGATCGCCGAGCTTCGAGCCGCGCGAGCCGGTGAAGCTGAAGAACGGCACCGGCACCGGAATCGGGATGTTGATGCCGACCTGGCCGACGTCGATCTCGCTCTGGAACTTGCGCGCGGCCGCACCGCTCTGCGTGAAGATGCCCACGCCGTTGCCCATCGGGTTCGCGTTGACGAGCGCGATCGCTTCGTCGAGCGTGTCGACTTCCATCACGACCAGCACCGGCCCGAAGATTTCATGGGTGTAGACCGTCATCTCGGGCGTCACGCCCGAAAAGATCGTCGGCCCGATGAAGTTGCCTTCCTCGAAGCCGGCGACCTTCACGTCGCGGCCGTCGAGCTCGAGCTTCGCGCCCTCCTTGATGCCGGCGTCGATCAACGACAGGATGCGCGCCTTCGCACCGCGCGACACGACCGGCCCGACGTCCGTGCCCGCTTGCGAGCCCGCGTTGACCTTCAGCGTCTGCGCCTTCGCGACGATATCCGGCAGCCAGTCGCGCGCGCCGCCGACCAGCACCGCGACGGAGGTCGCCATGCAGCGTTGGCCCGCCGCGCCGAAGCCCGCGCCGACCAGCGCGTTGATCGCCTGCTCGCGGTTCGCGTCGGGCAGCAGGATCGCGTGGTTCTTCGCGCCCATCATCGCCTGCACGCGCTTGCCGTGCTGGCTGCCGAGGTTGTATACGTGCGTGCCGACGGCCGTCGAGCCGACGAACGAGATCGCCTTCACGAGCGGATGCGTGCAGATCGCGTCGACGACTTCCTTGCCGCCGTGCACGACGTTCAGCACGCCCTTCGGCACGCCGGCCTCGAGCGCAAGCTCGACGAGCTCCATCGTCGACATCGGGTCCTGCTCGGACGGTTTCAGCACGAACGTGTTGCCGCACACGATCGCCATCGGGAACATCCACAGCGGGATCATCGCGGGGAAGTTGAACGGCGTGATGCCCGCGCATACGCCCAGCGGCTGGCGCAGCGTGTAGGTATCGACGCCACCCGCGACGTTTTCCGCGAACTCGCCGAGCTGCAGCGTGCCGATCGAGCATGCGTGCTCGACCACTTCGAGGCCGCGGAAGATGTCGCCTTCGGCGTCGGGCAGCGTCTTGCCCTGCTCGGCCGTCAGCGTCTTCGCGATGCGCTGCAGGTTCGCACGCACGAGATCCTGGAACTTCAGCATGATGCGCATGCGCGCGGCGAGCGGCGTGTTCTTCCACGTCGCATACGCCGCGTGCGCGGCCTGCACGGCCGCGTCGACTTCCGCGACGGTCGCGAACGGCACGCGCGCAAGTACCTGCTGGGTCGCCGGGTTGACGATGTCGCGCCACTCGCTCGTGGTGGACTCGACGAAAGCGCCGTCGATCAGCAGCTTGACCGTCGGCACGTCTTGCCCCGTGCGGGGCGTCGGATTCGCGTTCATCGATGCAATCTCCTTGCGGTGGACCGCGCGGCGCTGATGCCGCGCGGCCGGTTCAATCAGGCTGCGGGCGGCCGCCGCGGGATGCGGCGCGCGCGGCCCGCGGCCAGTCATTTCAGTTCGGCGGCGAAATCTTCTTCCCAGTATTCGCCCGGCATGCGCGTCGTCGCATCGTCGCCGCGCTCGATCTCGCGGCGGCGCAGCTCGACGCGGCGGATCTTCCCCGAGATGGTCTTCGGCAACTCGGCGAACTGCAGGCGGCGGATGCGCTTGTACGGCGCGAGCTTCTCGCGCGAGAAGCGGAAGATCTCCAGCGCGAGCGCCGGGCTTTCCTCGTAGCCCTGGCGCAGCGTGATGAAGGTCTTCGGCACCGACAGCCGCACCGGGTCCGGGCTCGGCACGACGGCCGCTTCCGCGATCGCCGGATGCTCGATCAGCACGCTTTCCAGTTCGAACGGGCTCAGCCGGTAGTCGGACGACTTGAACACGTCGTCCGCGCGGCCGATGTACACGTAGTAGCCGTCGTCGCCGCGCATCGCGATGTCCGACGTGCGGTAATGGCCGTCGCGCATCGCATGGGCCGTCGCGTCGGGATTGTTCGCGTAGCCGTTCATCAGCCCGACCGGGCGCGACGCGCCGGCGCCGATCGGCAGCGCGACCTCGCCTTCGCTGACGGGCGCGCCGTCCGGGTCGAGCAGCGCGATCCGGTAGCCCGGCAGCGGCCGCCCCATCGAGCCGGCGACGACCGGCTGGCCCGGCGTGTTGCCGATCAGGCAGGTCGTCTCGGTCTGGCCGTAGCCGTCGCGAATCGTGATGCCCCACGCCTTCTTCGCGCGCTCGATGATCTCGGGATTGAGCGGTTCGCCCGCGCCGACGATCTCGCGCAGCTTCACGTCGAACGACGCGAGCGGCTGCTGCACGAGCATCCGCCACACGGTCGGCGGCGCGCACAGCGTGGTCACCCGGTATTTGACGAGCGCATCGAGCACGACCTTCGGCTCGAAGCGCGCGTAGTTGAACGCGAACACGCACGCCTGCGCATTCCACGGCGCGAAGAAGCAGCTCCACGCGTGCTTCGCCCAGCCCGGCGAGCTGATGTTCCAGTGGATGTCGCCCGGCTGCAGGCCGACCCAGTACATCGTCGACAGGTGCCCGACCGGATAGGTGCGGTGCGTATGCTCGACGAGCTTCGGCTTCGACGTCGTGCCCGACGTGAAGTACAGCAGCATCGTTTCGTTCGACTGCGTGACGGCGTCGGGGGTGAACACGTCGCTCGCCGCATAGCCGTCGTTCATCGCAAGCCAGCCGTCGCGCGGCGCGCCGGCCACGATCTTCCGCCGGAGGCCGAGATCGGCCTGTTCGAACTTCGCGGTTTCGTTCTCGTCGACGATCGCGTAGGTCGCGCCGCCGATCTGCACGCGGTCGCGCACGTCGTCGGCCGACAGCTGCGTGGTCGCCGGCAGCACGATCGCGCCGAGCTTCATCGCGGCGAGCATCGCGTCCCACAGCTCGACCCGGTTCGGCAGCATCAGCAGGATCCGGTCGCCGCGCCCGACGCCGATGCCGCGCAGCCAGTTCGCGATCCGCGACGAGCGCTCGGACATCTGCGCGAACGAATACGGGTCGCCCGTCCCGGTTGCCGCGTCGACGATCCACAGCGCGGGCTGGTCGTTGCCGCGCGCCATCGGGTCGAAGTAGTCGAGCGCCCAGTTGAACGCATCGAGCACCGGCCATTCGAAGTCGCGGTAAGCGGTTTCGTAGTCGGTGCGATGGCGCAGCAGAAAGTCGCGTGCGTCCAGGAATGCCTGTACTGTCATCGTGTCGTCTCCAGTCTCCATGCCCAGCGGTCGACCGGCGCAGGCGCTGCAGCGCCCGTCCGGTTCCCTGTTGCGCCGCGCACGGTCACGTCGTTGCGTGCCGCGTTTGCCGCGCTGCCCTCGTGCCCTGCCTGTTTACCTGCTTGTCGGTTCGCGTGGTGTTCGATGGAGCGAGCGCCGCGACTCAAAGCTGTCGCGCGATCACCATCCGCTGCACTTCGCTGGTGCCTTCGTAGATCTGCGTGATGCGTGCGTCGCGATAATGACGCTCGACTTCGTAATCGGCGAGGTAGCCGTAGCCGCCGTGGATCTGGATCGCGTCGGAACACACGCGCTCGGCCATCTCGGACGCGAACAGCTTCGCCTGCGACGCCTCCGACAGGCACGGCAGCCCGGCGGTACGCAGCTTCGCCGCGTGATGCACGAGCAGGCGCGCCGCGTTGATCTGGGTGGCCATGTCGGCGAGCTTCTGCTGGATCGCCTGGTGCTCGGCGATCGGCTTGCCGAACTGCACGCGCTCGCCCGCATAGCGGCGCGCCTTGTCGAACGCGGCCCGCGCGATGCCGAGCGCCTGCGCGGCGATGCCGATCCGGCCGCCTTCGAGGTTCGACAGCGCGATCTTCAGCCCTTCGCCACGATTGCCGAGCAGGTTTTCTTCCGGAATCGCGCAGTTCTCGAACGTGATCGGGCACGTGTCGGACGCGCGGATGCCCATCTTCTTCTCGGGTTTGCCGACGATGAAGCCCGGCGTGTCGGTCGGCACCAGGAACGCGGAAATGCCGCGCTTGCCGGCCTCCGGGTCGGTCATGGCAAAAACGATCGCGACGCCGGCGCGCTGGCCGTTGGTCACGAACTGCTTCGCGCCGTTCAGCACCCACTTGCCGTCGCGCAGTTCCGCCCGCGTGCGCAGGTTGTGCGCCTCGGAGCCGGCCTGCGGCTCGGTCAAGCAGAACGCGCCGATGATGCGGCCCGCCGCCATCTCGGCCAGCCAGCGATCCTTCTGCGCGGGCGTGCCGAAGCCGAGGATCGGCCCGCAGCCGACCGAGTTGTGCACGCTCATCATCGTCGCGCACGCGGCGTCGCCGGCGGCGATCTCCTCCATCGCCAGCGCGTAGGCGACGTAATCCGTATACGCGCCGCCCAGTTCCTGCGGCACGATCATCCCGAGCAGGCCGAGTTCGCCGAGCTGCGCGACGACGGCGTCGGGCAGGTGCGCGTCGTGGTCCCACTGCGCGGCGTTCGGGGCCAGCACCTCCGTGGCAAAAGCGCGCGCGGCGTCGCGGATCATCCGCTGGTCTTCGGTGTAAAGCTCGTCCATGGCGCTGCTGTCTCCCGCGGCCGCGTGCGGCGACCGACCTTCCGTTTCGATGCAACAAGTGTAGGCAAGCACGCGCGACTGTTCGATGCTCGCGCCGCTCATTTACACTGAGCGTTTTTGCCATACCGGCGGCTTCGATGAAGCAGGAAGACAAGGGCACCATCGCGATCAGCCTCGTCGCTTACAGCGTCGCGCTCGCCACCCGGCGCGGCGTCGCGGCCGAGCCGCTGCTCGCGCAGGCCGGCATCGCCCCCGCGCTGCTCGCTCAGCCGCGCGCGCGGGTGTCCGCGCAGCAATACGGCGCGTTGTGGAACGCGATCGCCCGCGCGCTCGACGACGAGTTTTTCGGGCAGGACCGCCACCCGATGCGCAGCGGCAGCTTCATCGCGATGAGCCAGGCCGCGCTGTCCGCGCAAGATGGACTGCACGCGATGGCGCGCGCGGTGAATTTCCTGCACTGCGTGCTCGACGACCTGCACGCGGAGCTCGACGCCAATCCGCAGCGCGTGCGGCTGCGCTTCGTGCACCGCAACAGCGCCGCGGCGCCCGCGATGTTCACGTACGCGACCTATTTCATCATCGTGTACGGGCTCACCTGCTGGCTGATCGGACGGCGCATCCCGGTGCTGCACGCGAGCTTCCGCTGCGACACGCCGCCGGCCGACCACGAATACCCGTCGATGCTGTGCGACGACATGCGGTTCAACCAGCCCGATTCGTATGTCGATTTCGATCCCGAATTCGCGACGCTGCCGGTCGTGCAGAACGCGAAGTCGCTGAAGACGTTCCTGCGCAACGCGCCGGCCAGCTTCATCGTCAAGTACCGCAACCCGAACGCGCTCGCGCAGCGCGTGCGCACGGTGCTGCGCGGGATGCCGCCCGCCGCGTGGCCCGGCGCGGGCGGGATGGCCGCGCGGCTGCACGTGGCCGAGGCGACGCTGCGCCGCAAGCTGCACCAGGAAGGCCATGCGTACCAGTCGATCAAGGACACGCTGCGGCGCGACCTCGCGTTCGAGGCGCTGGCCGATCCGTCGCGGACCATCGCCGACGTCGCGGCCGCCACCGGTTTCGCGGAACCGAGCGCGTTCTACCGCGCGTTTCGCAAATGGAGCGGGCGCAGCCCCGCCGAGTACCGGGAAGAAGCGCTCGCGCGGAGCAACGGCGCCGGCTGAGTGCGCGGCCGGCGCCCCCGCCTTCGCGCTTTGCCCCGAAACCGCCTAATCTTCAAGCATCGGGCCAATGCCCTTTTCCGCGAGCCGGACGGCGTGCGGCCGCGCGCCGCCCGGACGCCCCGATGCGCATTCATCGTCATGGGCCGCCGTCACCTGCATCGCCCGACGGCCACCCCCGTCACCCGCTGGTCGCGCGGGTCGCGCGCGCCGCGCTGTTCGCGGCGCTGCTCGTCGTATGCGCCGCGGTTGCCGCCCCGCCCCCCGCCAGCTCACCCGCCGCACCCGCCGCACCCGCCGCCGCGCCACCGGTCATCGTGATTCCGGTCAACGGCGCGATCGGGCCGGCCAGCGCCGACTTCATCGTCCGCTCGCTCGAGCGCGCGGCGCACGACCACGCGCCGCTCGCGATCCTGCAGCTCGACACGCCCGGCGGGCTCGACACGTCGATGCGGCAGATCATCAAGGCGATCCTCGGCTCGCCGGTGCCTGTGGCCGCGTTCGTCGCGCCCGGCGGCGCCCGGGCCGCGAGCGCGGGCACCTATATCGTCTACGCTAGCCACATCGCCGCGATGGCGCCCGGCACCAATCTCGGCGCGGCCTCGCCGGTTCAGTTCGGCATCGGCGGCGGCGCGCCGGGTACACCCGGTACACCGGGCGCGCCCCGGCCGTCGCCGGCCGGTACAGCGGGCGCTGGCGGGGCCTCCGGCGCCGCCTCCACGCCCGCCGAGCTGCCGAACGACACGCAGTCGACCGAGATCCGCAAGGCGACCCAGGACGCCGCCGCCTACATCCGCGGCCTCGCGCAGCTGCGCGGACGCAATGCCGCCTGGGCCGAGCGCGCGGTGCGCGAAGCCGTGAGCCTGTCGGCGAACGAGGCGCGCGCGCAGCATGTCGTCGACCTGATCGCGCAGGATCCGGCCGACCTCGCGCGCCAGCTCGACGGCCGCACCGTGACGACGAGCGCCGGCACGCTGCACCTCGCGACCGCGCATGCGCCGCTGGTCGTGCTCGCGCCCGACTGGCGCAGCCGCTTCCTGTCGATCATCGCGGATCCGAACGTCGCGCTGATCCTGCTCACGATCGGCATCTACGGGCTGTTCTTCGAATTCGCGAATCCCGGCTTCGTGCTGCCGGGCGTCGCCGGCACCATCTGCCTGCTGGTCGGGCTGTTCGCGATGCAATTGCTGCCGGTCAGCTATGCGGGCCTGGGGCTCGTGCTGCTCGGTCTCGGCTGCCTCGTCGCGGAGGCGTTCCTGCCGACTTTCGGCGTGCTCGGTTTCGGCGGGATCGTGTCGTTCACGATCGGCGCGCTGATGCTGATCGACACCGACGTGCCCGGCTACGGGATTCCGTGGCCCGTGATCGCGAGCCTGGCGCTCGGCGGCGGGCTGTTCGTCGCCGTCGTATCGAGCGTCGCGCTGCGCGCGCGGCGGCGCCCGGTCGTGACGGGCGCCGAGGCAATGCTCGGCAGCATCGGCGAAGTGCTCGACGACGGCCTGCAGCCGGATCAGCCCAATAGCGCCGGCGGCCTCGCGCCGTCGGCCGCCGGCTGGGCGCGCGTGCACGGCGAGCGCTGGCGGGTGGCGAGCAGCGTGCCGCTCGCCGCCGGCAGCCGCGTGCGCGTGACCGGCCGCCAGGGGCTGACGCTGACCGTCACGCCGCTCTATGACGTGCCCGGGCAGGCACAACCCCAAGGAGAACCTTCATGATCGGTTACACGTTCGGCTTCAGCAGCGTCCTGATCGTCTTCGTCGTGGTGCTCGTCGCGTCGTCGATCCGCATCTTCCGCGAGTACGAGCGTGGCGTCGTGTTCATGCTCGGCCGGTTCTGGAAAGTAAAGGGGCCGGGGCTCGTGCTGATCATCCCGATCGTCCAGCAGGTCGTGCGGATCGACCTGCGCACGGTCGTGTTCGACGTGCCGCCGCAGGATGTGATCACGCGCGACAACGTGTCGGTGAAGGTCAATGCGGTCGTGTATTTCCGCGTCGTCGATCCGGAGAAGGCGGTGATCCAGGTCGCGCACTTCTTCGACGCGACCAGCCAGCTCTCGCAGACGACGCTGCGTTCGGTGCTCGGCAAGCACGAACTCGACGCACTGCTCGCCGAGCGCGAGCAACTGAACGCCGACATCCAGAAGACGCTCGACGCGCAGACCGATGCGTGGGGGATCAAGGTATCGACGGTCGAGATCAAGCACGTCGACCTGAACGAGACGATGGTGCGCGCGATCGCGCGGCAGGCCGAGGCCGAGCGCGAGCGGCGCGCGAAGGTGATTCATGCGGAAGGCGAACTGCAGGCGTCGGAGAAGCTGCTGCAGGCCGCGCAGCGGCTCGCGCTGCAGCCGCAGGCGATGCAGCTGCGCTACCTGCAGACGCTGACGACGATCGCGGCCGACAAGAACTCGACGATCGTGTTTCCGCTGCCGATCGATCTGCTGGGGACGTTGCTGGAGCGGTTGGGGGTGAAGCGGGAGCCTTGAGATACGCCTGTGCCGGCTCGCACGAGGCCGCGGCCGATGCAGGATGGACGCCGGGCCGCGGCGGCCCGGCGCCCGGCCCGCGTCAGGCCAGCAGCTTGCGCTCGGTCTTGCCGTACTTGATCGACTTCTCGTCCGGGATCATCAGGCCCGTGTGCTCGTCGCGGCCCTGCAGCAGGAAGCGCGCGTCCGGGTTGCCGATCTGTTCGGCCGCGAGCGTGCTGTCCGCGCCGATCTCGCCCTTCTTCATCCGGTTGACGATCACGCCGGCCGCGGTGTCCTTGAAATCGCGCAGCATCCACGCGTCGCCGTCGCTGTCGCCGAACACCAGCAGCGGGCCGTAACCCTTCTTCGACGCGAGGACGTTGCGGATGCCCACCGTCTTGCCGGGCCCCCAGTTGAAATGCCAGCCGGCCGGATAGGTGCTCGTGTACCTGCCGTCCTGCATGTCGAGACGCAGGCCGATCACGTTCTCGGGCGCCACGCCGTAGCCATAGTTCGGATTGCCGGCGAACACGCGCACGACGTCGTCGAGCGACGCGGTGCTCACGTACACGTCGATGCCGTTCGCACGCAGCGTATGCATCACCGCGCGGATTTCCTCGTGAATGCGGATGCCGTGGAAATGGGTATCGGCCACCACGCCGGCCTTGCCCGGCAGCGCCTTCGGGCTTTCGTAGCGAACCTTGCGCAGCGCGTCGCCGATACCGTAGTTGTTCGACGCTTCCGCCATCGCCTGCAGCTCGGCGGTCGTCATGTTCTTGTAGAAGTAGATGATCCACTTGTAGCCGACTTCGAGCGGATGCGTGTCGCAGATCGCGTCGTACATGAAGTACAGCTTCGCGCGAAAATCCTTGAACTGGTCGGTCTCGCGAACCTCGTCGAGGCTCTTGTCGCCGCCGAAGCCCTTGTAGTTCGCATGGAGCCAGCGGTAGTCGGACTCGACGTCGGCGGCGAGGTCCTCCATCGTCACCGGCTTGCCGTCGACGGTCGTGTAGTCCTTCATGAACGCGCCCTTCGGCACGTCCTTCCACATCACGCCGACGAACTCGTCCGGCGTCAGCTTGTACTGCAGATGGTTGATCTGGTACATCAGCAACGCCTCTTCGCAGTCGTTCATGATGCACGTGTTGTCCCAGTCGAACACCGCATACGGGCGGCGCTTTCCATCGTAGCGCGCGCTCGCGACGCCATGCTGGTCGAGCACCGCCTGCAGGCGCGCGGCGTTGAACGGCGACCAGCGGCCCGGGTCCAGCGGGTCCGGCGCGATTACGCTCTTCGCGCCGGCGATGCCGGCCTTGAGCATGAGCGGCGTCGCAGCGGTCGCCGCGGCAAGGGTGTTCATGAACCGGCGGCGTTGCATGGTCTCTCTCTCCGTTGAAATGCCGAATCGGCTTCGGTCGCTGCCCCGCGCGACGCGCGGCACACCGGCCCCGCGAAGCCGCAAAGGCTTCGAACGGGGACGGATGATGTGACGAAATTATTTCGGCAATTTGACAGCGTCGCGCCGCGACACGACGGAGAGTTGATCCGGCGCGACATGCCGGGCCCGCGCGGGAACCTCGCGTGGTGCTCCCGGCCGGCTCCCCCGCTCGGGACGCGTGCGCAGCAGCGGGCCGGCCGGCCCGACCGCCGGAAACCTAGAGCTTCTCCTCCATTTCGGCTCTTCATTAGGAAAAGCCCTCATCTCGGGGGGCTGGCACACGACATCGAACCGGTTATGATCGTTACATCAATCAATGGCACATTAAATGCTGACTGAATAATTCGCCCAAGATCACCGGCGGATGCGTTCCGGATCAGCGCCCCAGCCTTGCACAGGACTCGCGTCGCGCCGAGACGCAAACGCGGGCCGACACATGGAGACGCATCATGACCGCTCACAATCCGCTGCCGGAAGTCCACCTCGACGAGCTGCCGCAATTCCGCGCGGTCCAGCAGCTTGCCTACCGCTGCGTCGAGACCGTCGGCGCGATGCTCTATCCCGGCATCACCGAGAAGGAAGCCGCACGCCTGCTGACCGAATGGCTGCAGGACCACGGCGTGCACGACTGGCTGCACAAGCCGTTCGCGTGGTTCGGCGAGCGCACCGCGTTCGAGGGCTTCTCCGGCCTCAAGCACATGGGCGGCTTCAACCTCGCGTTCTTCCCGAGCCACCGCCAGCTCGAGACCGACATGCCCGTGATCCTCGACGTCGCGCCCGTGCTCGACGGGGTCGTCGCGGACGTCGGCTACGCGCACTGCCTCGGCCGCAACCCGATCCTCGAACAGCTGCAGGACGACCTGATGGACCATCGCGACATGATCGTGCGGCTCGTGAAGGCGCGCCGCCCGATGGCCGAGGTCGCGCAGGCGGTCGACGCGCTGTGCCGCCGCCAGGGCGTCGAGCCGCGCCACAAGGCCTATCCGTTCAAGGTGCTCGCGCATCGCGTCGCGAAGATCCACAAGCCGTCGAAACCGCGCTTCGTCGCGCGCTTCGGGCTGAACGCGACGCGCAACCTGCTGCTCGACCAGGGCCGCGCGGCGAAGCAGCAGGGCTGGTCGCCGCTGTGGTCGATCGACCGCCGCTCCGAACACGCGCCCGTGCCGGGCCTGTGGGCCGTCGAGCCGCATCTCGGCTTCGCCGGCGTCGGCGCGAAATTCGAGGAACTGCTGGTGATCACCGACGACGACGCGTATTGGCTCGACGACGACCTGCCGCACGTGCGCCGCTGGCAGCGCCGCCAGGCCGAACGCGCGCAGGCCGTCGCGGCCGTGCCGGCCGCTGCGTGACGCATCCGAGTCGCGCCTTCCTCCCGAATTCCCTAAGCCCCGATTCCCTGAACGACGGACTCACGATGCAGCCTCTTTCCGACGAAGCACCGCTGGCCCTGTTCGAATTGCTTCACAACGAGACGGCCGTCGCCTCCGGCGACCTGACGCTCGCGGTCAGGACCTGGGGCGACCCGGCCCGCTCGCCGGTCGTGCTCGTGCACGGCTACCCCGACGACAGCAGCGTCTGGCAGCAGGTCGCGCCGCTGCTCGCACGCAAGCACTACGTGATCGCCTACGACGTGCGCGGCGCGGGCCTGTCCGGCGTGCCGAAGCGCACGGCCGACTACCACCTCGCGAAGCTGACCGACGACTTCATCGCGGTGATCGACACGCTCTGCCCCGGCCGCGCGGTGCACCTGATCGCGCACGACTGGGGCTCGATCCAGGGCTGGGAATTCGTCACGGATCCGCGGCTCGCCGGCCGCATAGCGTCATACACGTCGTGCTCGGGGCCGTGCCTCGACCACGTCGGCTTCTGGCTGCGCGAACGCGTGCTGCGGCCGACGCCCGCATCGTTGGCCAAGCTCGGCGGCCAGCTCGTGCGCTCGTGGTACGTGACCTTGTTCCACCTGCCGTTCATCCCCGAGCTGAGCTGGCGGCTGTGGCTCGGCCGCGCATGGCCGGGCCTGCTGCGCCGGCTCGAGAAGACGCCGGCCGCCCCGCGCGCGACGCAGGCCGACGACGGCGCGCGCGGCGTGCGCCTCTATCGCGCGAACTTCATCCGCTGCCTGTTCGCACCGCGCGAGCGCTACGCGCACGCTCCCGTGCAGACGATCGTGCCGCTCGGCGACAAGTACGTGAGCCCGGCGCTGTCGGAGAACCTGTCGCGCTGGGTGCCGCAGTACTACCGCCGCGAAGTCGCGGCCGGCCACTGGCTGCCGCTCGCCGATCCCGCGCGCTTCGCGGGCCTCGCCGAGCAGCTGATCGACGCGGTCGAATCGGGCGAAGAGCCGCCCGCGCTCGCGAACGCGCGCCGGCGCGCCACCAGCGGCCGCTTCAGCGGCAAGGTCGTGGTCGTCACCGGCGCGGGCAGCGGCATCGGCCGCTGCGCGGCGCTCGCGTTCGCCCGCGAAGGCGCGACCGTCGTCGCGTGCGATATCGAGCTCGCGAGCGCCGAGCGCACCGCGCTGCTGCTCGGGCTGACCGGCGCGCAGGCACACGCGAAATGCGTGGACGTCGGGTCCGCCGACGAGATGGAGGCACTCGCAACGTGGGTCGGCAGCGAACTCGGCGGCGCGGACGTCGTGATCAACAACGCGGGCATCGGCATGGCCGGCGGCATTCTGGACACGACCGCCCACCACTGGGAGCGCATCCTGCACGTGAACCTGTGGGGCGTGATCCACGGCTCGCGACTGTTCGCCCAGCAGATGGCCGCGCGCGGCACCGGCGGCCACATCGTCAACACCGCGTCGGCCGCCGCGTTCGGGCCGTCGCGCGACCTGCCCGCATACGCGACGACGAAAGCCGCCGTGCTGATGCTCAGCGAATGCATGCGTGCGGAACTCGCGGAGAAAGGCATCGGCGTGACAGCCGTGTGCCCGGGCTTCGCGGAAACCGGAATCATGGCGTCGACGCAATACGCAGGCGCCAACCCTCAGGACGAGGCACGGCTGCGCAAACGCGCGACGAAGCTGTACCAGATGCGCGGCCTGAAACCCGAGACCGTCGCACAGGCGATGGTCGACGGCGTGCTGCGCAACCGGCCGGTCGTGGCGGTGGGCGCCGAGGCGCATGCGCTGCGCGTCGTCGGTCGCTTCATGCCGTGGCTCGGCCGGATGCTCGCCCGCATCGGCATGGCATCGCATTGACGGCACGCCACCGCACAGGAACGGAGACACAGATGACCGCTACCGCCGACTATCACCAGATCAAGGCCCGGCACGTGAAGTTCGACTTCAGCGACACGCCGATCACGTGGGTGCCGAACGACCCGTGCAGCACGCACATCATCAACACGCTGAACCTGCTGTTCCCGGAAGGCGAGCTGTGGTTCTGCCGCGTGTACAACAAGGCGCTGCCGCACATCACCGATGCACGCCTGCGCGACGAAGCCGAAGGCTTCCTGCGCCAGGAAGCCGTGCATTCGCGCTCGCACGGCGGCGTGCTCAAGCATTACTACGACCGGCACGGGATCGACACGAAGCCGTTCACGCAGAAGCTGAACTGGCTGTTCACGCGCGTGCTCGGCGAAGCGCCGTTCGGGCTGAAGATCGGCCACACGCGCTTCTGGCTGCGGCAACAACTCGCGGTGATCGCGTCGCTCGAACATTTCTTCGGCTATCTCGGCAACTGGGTGCTCAACGCGCACGGGCTCGATGAAGGCGGCGCCGACCCGACGATGGTCGACCTGCTGCGCTGGCACGGCGCGGAGGAAGTCGAGCACCGGACCGTCGCGTTCGACATTTACAACCACGTGGGCGGCAACTACCCGGAGCGCTGCGTGCACATGGCGTTCGTGATCGTGCTGCTGCTCTACTTCATCACGAGCGGCGCAAGGTTCATGTACCGGCGCGACCCGGCCGCCGGCCGCTATCCGGGTTTCGTGCTCTCGTGGTGGAAGGGTTCGCGACGCGGCCACCTGCCGTCGTTCTGGAAAGTGATCGGCGCGGCGCTACGCTATTTCAAGCCGGGCTATACGCCGCACCATGAAGGCTCGACCGCGCAGGCGCTCGCGTATCTGGCCCGCTCGCCCGCCGCGCAGGCAGCCGCGCACGGCGGCAACTGGGGCACGACGAAGGGCGCGTGAACGGCTGCCCGAGCGAGGTCGGCTGCGGCTTTGTAACGGCCTCGGCGGGCGGCGCCCGCCGAAGTGCGTACAATCGCGGCTTCATTTCCCGGAGGTGCCGCGATGGCCATGAAGAAAACCGATCTAGAAAAGAACAAGGCGCTCAAGCTGACGCAAGCGATGAAGCAGTCGAACGCCGCGCGCTTCGGCAAGGGCGCCGAGGAAGCGCCGAAGCTCGATCGCCGCGCGCAGCGCAAGCTCGACCAGGAACAGGGCCTCGTGCCGTTCGCGTGCAAGCTCAACGCCGATCTCGTCGAACAGCTGAAGGCGCGCGCCGCCACGCACCCGGACGGGATGACGGGCCTGCTGTCCGAACTGCTCGTGAACGGCCTCGCCCAGCGCGACGCGTGATCGCCACGCCGCTCGAAAATAGTCGTTGACAACGCAGGACGACATCGACAAACTCGTTCGCATGCCTACGTTCAAGCTCATCGCCATCGCGAATCATTGCCCGGTGAACATTCGAAAGAATGGATCACGGGAGGCGCTTGTGCGTTAGCATCCGAGCAGTACCGCATGTCACACAAGGCCTCACCGGAAACGGATGAGGCCTTTTTGTTCTGGTGCGCGTCATCCGTCCGGCTCAACGAAATGGAGCAGACGATGGACCAGGCAAGCCCGTTGTTCGACCGTCCCGATACGCGCCGCATCGGCGCGATCACGTTACCGACCGTCGTGATCCGCTTCGCGGTTGCGCCGCGCACGACCCTGACCTGGCGCGCGCCGAGCGATGCGGAAATTCGTGCGCACGGCGCGCCGCTGTGGATCACGCGGCCGCCGAGCGTCGACGATTACTGGGTGCAACCCGGCGACGTGCTGCGCATCGCGCGCGGCGATCGCATCTGGCTCGGCACCGATGACGACCGGGCAGCCGAAGCGTCGATCACGACGGCGTACGTGCGGCGCGGCGAACGGCTCAGACGCACGCTCGCGCAAGTGCAACGTTTGCTCGTCGGACGATGGAGAAGAAGGGATTGACGATGCGCGCTCATGCGCGCAACGAGGCACCGGAGCGCGCCGAATCACCGCATCCGGAAACGGACGCACCGGCGGCGCAATGCGTCGCCGGTGCGCATCGAATGACGCGGCACGCCCATGCGTGCCGCGCGCGATCGCGCACCGTGCGCAACCCTCACCTGCATCGTATGCATCAGGTTCAGGTGCTGGCGGCGAGACGCGGGCCCGTGCTACGGGGAGTGGAATCAAGATCGGGGCGTTGCGCGGCATGCGAGGTCACCCACGGGTCGATGCCTTGTTTTTGCACCTCCTCGAGAAATGACACGCGTGTACGCCAGTAATCCGCTTGTAATTTCGCATCGATGACGCGCTGTTCGGCTGAGAACAGTTCCATGCGCGCCGTCACGAGCATCGACGCAGCGGTTTTTTCCGGCGTGGGGGCGTGCCGCATCGCCCAACGGCTGATCCAGTTCAACATGCTGACCTCCGTAATTACGGACGAACCCGCATCGGGCAATCGCAATCGGTCGCGCCTGCCCGAATGCGCAGCGACCGTCACCACACTTCACCGCCTGGCCTGCACGGACTGCGACTCCCCCGCGTCGGCAACAACCGACCGGCGTGTGCGCGCGGTGTATCTATCCTAGAAAGACTTGCCGGTTTACGCGATGACCTCTTGCAATCTTTTACACAGAAACCACAGTCGCTCCCGCATCGAGAAATGACAGTTGCGGACGGGACGGCTTCGGAGCAGGATAGCCCGATATCTGCCACCGCCCGGACCGACGAACGGCCGCCGCGCACCCCGCGCCTGCCCTGCGCGCGCGTTCGCGCATGCGTTACGCCGGCCCCGCGTTCGTCCAGCATGCGGGCGCGCCATTGCAGTCGCATGTCATCGTGCGGCGGCCGCGCGCCGCGCGTCCCTCATGCCGTTGCGCCCGCATCGGCCGACACGGCCCCCCGCCGTCGAATCGTTTCCATCGTTTCCGCCTGCCCGCTTCGTCCAAACCGGTAAAATGCGCGCCTTCCTCGCGCGGCCGGCCTGTCCGACCGTTCGCGCGAACGCAGTCGATCGTGCCCCGCAACTATATCGTCCGAGCTATCCGCGCTATTACAATCCGCCGATAGCGCGGCAATAGTGGCTGGTTACAGTACGCCGGCCGCGCGCTGCCGTTACAACAATTCGGCACAAACAACAAGCAACACGACAACCCGACCGGAGAAACGCCTACATGGAATCCATCAAGCGGTATTTCGGCTTCGCTGAAGCCGGCACCGATTTCCGCACCGAAATACTCGCGGGCGTCACCACGTTCCTGACGATGGCCTACATCATCTTCGTCAACCCCGCGATCCTCGGCGACGCGGGCATGCCGAAGGAATCGGTGTTCGTCGCGACCTGCCTCGTCGCGGCGCTGGCGTCGCTCATCATGGGGCTGTACGCAAACTACCCGATCGCCTGCGCGCCGGGCATGGGCCTGAACGCGTATTTCGCGTACACGGTCGTCAAGGGGATGGGTTTCACGTGGCAGGCCGCGCTCGGCGCGGTGTTCATCTCCGGCTGCCTGTTCCTGCTCGTCACGCTGTTCCGCGTGCGCGAGGCGATCGTCAACGGCATTCCGAAATCGTTGCGCATCTCGATCACCGCCGGCATCGGCCTGTTCCTCGGCATCATCTCGCTGAAGACCTCCGGCGTGATCGTCGGCAACCCGGCCACGCTCGTCACGCTCGGCGACCTGCACAAGCACGACACGATCCTCGCGATCATCGGCTTCTTCACGATCGTCACGCTCGACCATCTGCGCGTGCGCGGTGCGATCCTGATCGGCATCATCGGCGTGACGATCCTGTCGTTCTTCTTCGGCGACAACCAGTTCCACGGCGTGTTCTCCGCGCCGCCGTCGATCGACGCGACGCTGTTCAAGCTCGACATCGGCGCCGCCTTGTCGACCGGCATCATCAACGTGATCCTCGTGTTCTTCCTCGTCGAGCTGTTCGACGCGACCGGCACGCTGATGGGCGTCGCGAACCGCGCGGGGCTGCTCGTCGAAGGCAAGATGAACCGCCTGAACAAGGCGCTGCTCGCCGACAGCACCGCGATCGTCGCGGGCTCGGTGCTCGGCACGTCGTCGACCACCGCGTATATCGAAAGCGCGTCGGGCGTGCAGGCCGGCGGCCGCACGGGCGTGACGGCGATCACCGTCGCGGTGCTGTTCCTCGCGTGCCTGTTCATCGCGCCGCTCGCCGGCGTCGTGCCGGCCTACGCGACCGCGCCCGCGCTGCTGTACGTGTCGTGCCTGATGCTGCGCGAGATGGTCGACGTGCCGTGGGACGACGCGACCGAAGCCGTGCCGGCCGCGCTCACCGCGCTGCTGATGCCGTTCACGTACTCGATCGCGAACGGCGTCGCGTTCGGCTTCATCTCGTATGGCGGCCTGAAGCTGCTGACGGGCCAGGGCCGCACGGTCAAGCCGGTCGTGTGGATCATCGCGGCCGTGTTCCTGTTCCGCTTCTTCTATCTCGGCAGCGAGTGACACACGCGCATCGGTGCGATGCGCGATGCAACTACGCCACCTTCGGGTGGCGTTTTTGTTGGGGTACGCGCATCACGCGTCCGCCTGCCGCAGTACCCAGTGCGCGAAGGTCTGCAGCGGACCGTCGCCCAGTTCCAGCGCTTCGGGCAACACGAGACAGAAGCGCTTCACCACGCCTCGACCGTCGGGCCAGGGCGCCGCGAGCGATCCTTGCGCGATCTCGGCGTCGACATAGAGCCGTGGCACCAGCGCGACGCCGAGCCCGGCCAAGGCCGCCGCGATCAGCATCGAATACAGATCGTAGCGCGCGCCGGCGGCCGGATTGTTCACCGGCAACCCCGTCTCCTGCACGTACGCCGACCATGCATCCGGCGTCTGGCGCTTGTGCAGGCGCGGCAGCGTGCCCAGCAACGCATCCGGATCCCCGCCCGCGAGCAGCGACGGATGGCAGACCGGCACCAGCACCTCCTCGCACAACCGGTACGTATGCATGCCGGCCCATGCCGGATGCTCGAAATGAATCGCCGCGTCGAATCCGCTGCCGGCCAGCACGAACGGCTCGGCGCGATCGGCGAAATGCACGGTGATGTTCGGATGCCGCGTCTGGAAATCCTTGAGCCGTGGAATCAGCCAGCGCGTCGCAAACGTCGGCGTCACGGCGATATCCACGCTGCCGCCGTCGCCGGGCTGCCCCATCATGTACTGGCTGTCGCGCTCGAGCCGATCCAGCACTTCGCGAACCTGCGCCGCGTAGCGCGCGCCGTTCGGCGCAACCCGAACGCGGTTGCCGACCCGCTCGAACAGCGACACGCCCAGGAACATCTCCAGCCGGCCGATCTGCCGGCTGATCGCGCCTTCGGTCAGCGCCAACTCGTCGGCCGCACGCGCGAAGCTCCCATGCCGCGCCGCGGCCTCGAATGCCATCAATGACGAATTGCTCGGAATCCTGCGTCGCGTCACGATTGCTCCCGGTTCGACCTGCGTCGGTCACAGCTTGATCAAATATCAATGAACGGTGACGAATCATCGTTTTTCGCCCATTCATCGGCTAATTATCATGACAAAAACTCAACCAGTCGAGCGGTGCCCCACCCCGAAGGCCGCTTGCTACCCGTGGAGGTGTGATGATCTATGCCGTTGAATGCAGCATCGCCGAGCCGGCAGTCGAAGCCGAGTGGAACGACTTCTACAGCCGCGTCAAACTGCCGGCGCTGATTTCCGTGCCCGGCTTTCGCACGTCGCAACGCTTTCGTGCCGTCGGTGGCGACGGCCCCGACTACCTTGCGCTGCACACGATCGACGGCGCCGACGTGCTGACATCGGCCGAGTACCGCGACAACGGCGGCGGCAATTTCGCGCGCTGGCAGTCGCACATCGTCGAATGGCGCCGCAACGTGTACGACAGCTGCACACCGGCGCCAGCCGTCTCCGGCAATCAATGGCTGGCCGTTTGCGACAACGCTGCGCCGTTCGCACAAGCGGGAATCGCTGCCACGGCCCTGCATGCGATCGCGCTGGACCGCCTGCCGGCCGCTCGCTGGCTGGCCGTGCTGGATCAGGATCAGGCGCGGCTCGCGGCCGGCGCCGCGATCCGGCTTTATGCGCCGATGGGCGACCGGCTCGTCAGCGCGCCGGCGTCGGCAACTGCACACTGACGGGAGGCCCGCCATGCCCAACGTCACGATTTTCATTCCCGAGGTGAACATGCCGGCGTACGCGGCGCTCGACGCACTGTCGTCGGCCTGCGAGACGCTCTGCACCGACGTGCTGAGAGCCGCACCCGGCGCGATTCACGTCGCCTATGTGCCGATCCGGCACGGCCGCGGACATCCGGTCAGCGCAGAGATTCGCTTTCGCATCGCATCGCATCGTTTCGCACCACTGAATTGATGGATCGGTTCATGACCGAACTGGATCGCGAGATTCTCCGCCACACCGGATGCGTCGCACGCATCCGCTGCTTCGGCTACGACACCGCCCACCTTCACGCGCGACATTGACCCATGAGCACACCCATTCCCCGCCCTCCGTTTCCGCGTCGTCAGGTCGGCGATTTCTCGGTCACCGCGATCAGCGACGGCACGCTGACGGCCGGCCTCGACCTGCTGTCGAACATCGACGTGGACGATGCGACCGGCATCATGCATCGCGCCGGCGTACACGCGCCGTCGGACGTCAACATCAACTGCTACGTGATACGCGGAAACGGCCGCACCGTGCTCGTCGATACCGGTGCCGGCGGCATCCGGAACTGGGGCGGCCGTTTGCGTGCGTCGCTGGCGCACGCCGGTATCGATGCACGCGACATCGACACGATCCTGCTGACGCACGCGCATCCCGACCACATCGGCGGTCTGCTCGACGCGGACGGACAGCCGGCCTTTGCGCAAGCGGCGGTGCTCGTTCATGAACGGGAACGCGCGTTCTGGCTGGACGACAACGCGTACGAGCGGGCAAGTGAACGCGCACGCGTCAATTTCCAGATCGCACGGCGGACCTTCGACGCTTACCAGGCGCAACTTCGTACCATCGAGGCAGGCGACGTACTGCCCGGCATCGTCGCCGTGCCGCTACCGGGGCACACGCCGGGCCACACCGGCTATCGCGTTGAATCGCACGGCGAGCGCCTGCTGATCTGGGGCGATCTCGTGCATTTCGCGCCGATCCAGGTCGCCCGCCCCGACGTGTCGATCGCGTTCGACCAGGACCCGTCGCAGGCATCCGCGACGCGCTCGGCCACGCTCGCCGAAGTCGCTTCGGACAACGTGTTGATTGCGGGCATGCACCTCGCCGACACGGGCTTCGCACGCATCGCGCGCGCGAATGGCGCAACCGACGGCGCGTATGCGCTCATCGGGGCGGATTGACGGAAACGGAACGCAGGCACGCCATCGCGCCGCACGATGTTCGAATCGTGCCGCGCATCATCCCGGGCCAAGCGGGGCACCGGACCAGCACGCGCCGATACGACACGGGCGCCGGTATTCGGCGCCCGCTCCGTCGCTGCCCGGTCGTCCGGTTCAGCGCCAGTTCGCCTCGTAGAAGCGTACGTAGCCGCTGCGCAGGGTCAGGCATTGCGCGCGCGTTTCGGACAGCAGCCGCCGCGCGGCCGCCTCGATCCGCTCGCGGTGCTGATCGTACGCACCGACCATGTCCTCGAAGCGCGGCGACGCCGCACCGAAATGATCCTCCAGCGCCTCGGCGGTGATCTGACATTGGACGCGCTCGCCATTGACCAACGCCGTGAATCCAAGCATCAGGTCGCGCCCCGAATATTCGGGTTTCTCATTCGTGAAATGAATTTGCATGGGAGCCGCCTATCGGCCGGTAGAAAGCAAATGACCGCGTCCGTCGTCCGCTACCGGCCGGACGAAAAATGTACGCGGGCTCGCCGGCGGAGGCACGATCCACGGAGGGTATGGCGCGGACAATGCATGCCGGTTGCATTCCACTTTAGACGGTTTCGCGCAGGAGGCAAAATTTACGACGCGCGTCGTTCTGACGCGCATTTCCTCTGACCAGCGCAACATCCGACACCGTTTTCCGAACGGCGTCAGTGCGGATCGGTCGGCCAGATGTTCAGCGAGATCGCGGCGGTCGTGGCGCCCACCGCAATGGCGGCGGCCCCGTATTGCACCGCGTCGGCCAAGTCGAACAGCAAACCGTGGATCGCCACGGCGATGCCGCCCAGCATGATGAAGGTGGCGATGGCCGCCAGCACGACTCTCAGTTCCGTCCGAACCATGATGCGTCTCCCGAACGGATGCATGTCACGTCGCATGCATGTTGCGATGCGGAACACGGCGCGTGCGTGCTCCGCTTTCATCATTGCAGGCGGGCGCTTAAAAGCAAGGGGTTTTTGTACTCAGTCGCACAACGCGCGCCGCGCTTGTATGATGAGGCGATATCGATGGCGGCGGCCCCGGTGACGGTTGGTGCGGTGCAAGGCGGCAAGGTGGGTCGATTGTGATGCAGGAGGCCCAACAAGCGCTGAAGTGCCAACTTGGGCCGACCGCGAAGCATGGGGCCCAAGTAAGCGCTGAAGCGCTAACTTGGGCCGACAGGAGACAAGACATGCCTCAACCTTTCGTGCTGCCCGCCACCGCGGGCCGCAACGACCTGCTCGCGCAGGCGCATGCCCGTTCGACCGCGGTCGGCCTGCGCGCAAACGAGCGCCCCGATTTCTCGCCGCTGTCGCGCCTCGCGCTGCGCGAACTGCTCGACACGAACCACGCCCTGTTCGCGCACGCGCGCCCCGTGATGGAGAACCTCCACGCGCAGATCGCCGACACGCAAAGCCTCGTGCTGCTCACCGATGCCGACGGCGTGATCCTGCACAGCATCGGCGACGCGGACTTCATCGAGAAAGCCAACCGCGTCGCGCTGTGCACCGGCGTGTCGTGGGCCGAAGGCGCACGCGGCACCAACGCGATCGGCACCGCGCTCGCGTCGGGCCAGGCGCTCGCCGTGCACGGGTCCGAACACTTCCTGCGCGCGAACCATATCCTCACCTGCTCGTGCGCGCCGATCATCGACCCGTTCGGCCGCACGCTCGGCACGCTCGACGTGAGCGGCGACCCGCGCGGCTTCAGCCCCCATACGCTCGCGCTCGTGCGGATGTCCGCGCAGCTGATCGAGAACCACCTGTTCGCGAACCAGTGCGCGGAAGCGCTGCGGCTGCGCTTCCACGCCCACGAGGATTGCGTCGACTCCCTGTTCGCCGGGCTCGTCGCGTTCGGCCCCGACGGCGGGCTGATCGCCGCGAATCGGAGCGCGCAATTTCAGCTCGGCGCAACGTTCGATGCCTTGCAGCATCACGGCTGCGACGCACTGTTCGGCATGCACTTCGGCCAGCTCGCGCAGCAGGCGGCCCGCGCCCCCGGCGCACCGTTCCGCCTCACGCTGTCGACCGGCGTGCGCGTGCTCGCGCGCTGCGAATTCGCGGAAGCGCACAAGACGGCCATCGCCGTCTCGCCGCCCGCCCCCGCCGTGCGCTTGCGCGCGCCGGACCCCGACGCAATCACGTTCGCGACGCTCGACACCGGCGATGCGCGGATGGCCGCCGTGCTCGAACGCGTCGCGAAGATCCGCGGACGCGACCTGCCGCTGCTGATCCTCGGCCAGACCGGCACCGGCAAGGAATGGCTCGCGCGTGCGCTGCACCAGGCGTCGCCGCGCGCGGACGGCCCGTTCGTCGCGGTCAACTGCGCGGCGCTGCCGGATTCGCTGATCGAGGCCGAACTGTTCGGCTATGAGGACGGCGCGTTCACCGGCGCGCGCAAGCGCGGCAGCCCCGGCAAGATCGCGCAGGCCGACGGCGGCACGCTGTTTCTCGACGAAATCGGCGACATGCCGCTCGCGCAGCAGGTCAGGCTGATGCGCGTGCTGCAGGAGCGCGCGGTGATGCCGCTCGGCGGCGCACGCGCGGTGCCGGTCGACGTGCGCGTGGTCTGCGCGACCCATCGCGACTTGCGCGCGATGATCGCGGAAGGCACCTTCCGCGAAGACCTGTTCTACCGGATCAACGGACTCGCGGTCACGCTGCCGGCGCTCGCCGCACGCACCGACCTGCCCGCGCTGGTCGAGCGGATCCTTGCGCGGCTCGCGCGCAGCGAACCGATGCCGGGCCGCCTCGCGGCCGACGTGCTCGATGCGTTCATGCGGCACCGCTGGCCCGGCAACCTGCGGCAAATGACCAACGTGCTGCGTACGGCCGGCATGCTCGCCGAAGACGAACCCGAAATCACGCTCGCACATCTGCCCGACGATTTCTGGCTCGACTGCGACGACTCGCCCGCCGCGGAAGCCGCACCGGCCGACACGCGCGAAACGACGACGCTGCAGAGCCACCAGGCCGCGGTAATCGACGCGGTGCTCGCGCGGCATGGCGGCAACGTATCGGCCGCCGCGCGCGAGCTCGGGCTCGCGCGCAATACCGTGTACCGCTACCTGCGGCGACATTGACGTCGGGGCCGGCCGCAGGCGGCTTCGGGTATGCTTGGCGCTTGCCTTGCCGCCGCCGCGCCGCCCGCTTCGACCCATGACCGATCCCGACCACCCGCCTCTCGTGCGCATCGAGCCGCTCGGCGCGACGTTCGACGCCCCCGATTCGCTGACGCTGCTCGAGGCCGCCGCGTTCGCGCACGTCAGGCTGCCGCGCTCGTGCCGCAACGGCACGTGTCGAAGCTGCCTGTGCAGGATCGTCAGCGGCAGCGTACGCTACACGATCGAATGGCCGGGGCTGAGCCGCGAGGAAAAGGCCGACGGCTATACGCTGCCGTGCGTGGCTGTCGCGACCTCCGATGTCGTGCTCGACGTGCCCGACGCGGAGATGATCGACTGAATGCGGCGCGCGGCCGCGCGCCATCGTGCAACGATGATGCCTGCCCGGAGAGCGTGATGACCCAGCCAACCGATCGCATCGAGAAACAAGCCTTGCTCGCCGCGCCGCTGGCGCGCGTCTGGGAAGCCGTCAGCAATGCCGGGGAATTCGGCACCTGGTTCGGCGTGACGTTCGACGGACCGTTCGTCGCCGGCCAGTCGATGTTCGGCCGCATCACGCCGACGCGCGTCGACGACGACGTCGCCAAGGCCCAGGAGCCGTATGCGGGCACTGTATTCGAAATCGTCGTCGATCGCGTCGAGCCGAAGCAACTGTTCTCCTTTCGCTGGCATCCGTTCGCGATCGATCCGCACTTCGACTATGCGTCCGAGCCGATGACGCTCGTCACCTTCACGCTCGCGGAAACCAACGGCGGCACGCTGCTGACGGTCACCGAAACGGGTTTCGATCAACTGATCGAAGCGCGCCGTGCGAAGGCGCGCGAGATGAACGACCAGGGCTGGGCCGCACAGATGATGCTGATCACGAAATATCTGGCGAAGCACGCCTAGCGCGCCACAACGCCGCATGCCCCAGCCGACATGCGCATCGACGTGCGTGGCATAATCCGCTCCATCGTCGCCCCTACGCCGCCGCGCATCGCATGCTGAGTCGTCGACTCCGGAAGATCGTCAGTCTGATCGGGATGCTCGCCATCCTGATGACCGCGCTCGCGCCGACGATCTCGCAGGCGCTGACCACACACGACCGCGTCGACGCGCTGCTTGCCGGTTACTGCACGGCCGGCCCGGCTGGCGGCGACCACGCCGGCGATGCGTCGTCGAAGAGCCTGCAGGCCCATCTGCAGGCTTGCGGCTACTGCAACCTGCTTGCCCATACGCCTGCCCTGCCCGCACCGGAACTCACGTTCGCGGCCCACGTTCACCTCCTCCAGCATCGCGCAGCCACCCGCTTCGAAAGCCTGCGCCGCGCGCTGCCGCTCACGGCCGCGCAACCGCGCGCCCCGCCGTTCGCGTCCTGATTCGTCGTCACTGCGCGTGATGCCGTAGCGCATCGCGCCGTCCGCACGCGCGCTGCGCGTGCATGCCGTGCCACGTTTCGAAGGACGCTCATGTTCGACCCTATTGCTCGCGGCGTCGCGCCGTGCATGCGCTCGCCCGCTTCCCGCGGTCACGCGTGCGCGAACACGCGGCCGCACGTCGAATGCATCGTTCTCCTTGTCATTTCCAACCGGATCATCCCGTCATGAAAACCACTACTTTCCTGCGCGGCGCACTCGTCGCACTCGGCTTCGTCGTCGCACAGGCCGCTCATGCGCACGCGCACCCGAAAACCCTCGAGCCGGCCGCCGACGCCACGTTGTCGAGCGCGCCACACGCGGTCACGATCGACTTCAGCGAAACGCTCGAGCCCGCATTCAGTTCGATCGCGGTCACCGACAGCCACGGCCAGTCGGTCGCCGACGGGAAATCCGCGGTCGACGCAGGCAACCGGAAGCGGATGCATGTTGCGCTGACCCACCTCGCGGCCGGCACGTACACGGTTGCGTGGATCGCGGTGGCGAGCGACGGCCATCGCACGCAGGGCCGCTATACGTTCACGCTGAAGTAACGCATACGCGACCCACGCGGCACGCTTCCCTATCCGATCAGGAACACACTCGATGAAACGCTCGATTCCGACCAGCCTGCTGCTTGCACTGCTCGCGCTCCAGGCACCCGCCACGTTCGCCGCGTCGACCGTACAGGCCGATGCGTGCTGGATCCGCACGATGCCGGCAACGGTGCCGTCGTCCGGCTACTTCACGCTGAAGAACGATGGCGACAAGCCCGCCACACTCACGAGCATCGATACGCCCGCGTTCGGGATGGCGATGATCCACGAAACGCAGACGGCCGGCAGTACCGCGAAGATGGTTCACGTCGACGCGGTCGACGTGCCCGCGCACGGCACGGTCACATTCAAGCCGAAGAGCTATCACGTGATGCTGGAGGAACCGCGCCAGCCGGTCGCGCCCGGTGCGAAGGTGCCGTTCCGGCTGCATTTCGCCGACGGCTCGACGGTGTCCGTGACCTGCGACGCGAAGGCGCCGTCCTACGCCGGCCAGTAACGCCGGATACGCAACGACCGAGGGAGATGCACATGAGCAAAGAACGCCTGCGGCTGGCTGACCTGATCGTCCGCTACCGGACGCCGTTGAATATCGCCGTATTGATCGTCTGCGGGTTATGGGCGGCGTGGATCGCGTGGATGACGCGGCCGGCCGCGATCGATACGCCGTCGTCGATCGCCGCATACTGCATGCGCGACGGGAACTGACACGCCACGACGGTTCCGGCGGATGTCCGCACGATTTTGGCGTGGCATCATTTCCCGATACCGACCGCCGGAACCGCCTTTCGGAGCGACGCATGTCCATTCAAACCTGGATGCTGTTTGCCGCAGCCTATCTCGCCACCACGCTGTCGCCCGGGCCCAACGTGTTGCTCGTGATCCGCAACACCGTGCGCTACGGCACGCAGGGCACCGCCGCGACGATCGCGGGCAACCTCGTCGCGCAAGGCGTGGTGGTCATGCTCGTCGCACTCGGCGTCGGCGCGGTGCTCGCTGCGATGCCGCCGCTGTTCATCGCGATGAAGGTCGTCGGCGCTGCGTATCTGATCTTTCTGGGCATCCGGCAACTGCGCGGCGACCGCAGCCGACGTTCGCCGGACGGCGACGCGACAATCGCGGAACCCGACCGCAGGCAGCTGTTCCGTGAAGCGCTGTTCGTATCGGGCAGCAATCCGAAGACGATGATCTTCCTGTCCGCGTTCATGCCGCAGTTCATCGCGCACGATCGCCCGCTCGCGCTGCAGTTCGTCGTGATGTACGCGACGATCGCCTCGACCGTCGTCGTCGTTCACAGCGTCTATTCGTTCGGCGTGCGCCGGCTTCATCGCGGCTTCGGCGTCGGCCCGTGGGTGCGCGCGGCCAAGCGCGCCAGCGGATTGCTGTTCGTCGGGCTCGGGATCAGACTGCTGATCGCGCGGCAGGCATGACGATCCGCACGGCGACGGGCTGCGCCGCGACGCAACACCGTCAGGCCGTCGACGCCGCCAATACGGCCGACACCTCGTCGAACGAAGGCCGCGCGTCGATATCCTCGTTCAGACAGGCGGCCGCCAGCGCGTCGAGTGCGTGCGAACCTTCCCATGCACGCGGCTCGCAGCGCGCCAGCAACTCGCCGAGCAGATAACCGAACGCCCTGACTTCCAGCCGTTCGAGCCGCGCTGCGCGCACGCGGTCGTTCACGTCGTAGACCGACGCCGCGCCGAAATCGCCGAGCAGCGCACCGCCCTCGCCGTCGTGCAGGATGTTGTGCGCGTACAGGTCGCCGTGCATGATGCCGCGCGCGTGCAGATGCGCCGCGACCGACGCGATGCCGAGCGCGATCCGCGCTGCCGCGGCCGGCTCGAATCGCGCGTCGGCCGCATACACGTCACGCGTACAGGACGCGAAGCTCGGCGGCCCGGCGAGGTTCGTCAGCGCCGGATCGACCAGTTCCATCACGAGCCCGTGCGTGCCGTCCGGATGACCGCGTACCTTGCCGATCACCGGAATCATGTTCGGGTGGCGCCCGGCGTGCAGGCAGGCGGCCATTTCGCAGTCGGGCAGGCCGTCGCTCGTCACCGCGCCCTTGAACAGCTTGACCGCGACCGCTCGCGGCGCGTGGCCGTCCGCGCGCCACTGCGCGCGGTAGATGACGCCCGATGCGCCTTCGCCGAGCTTCTGGTCGAAGGTGAGCGACGTCCAGTCGATGTCCGCGACGCCCGGCTCCGCCGACGCGGCGGCCTCCGGCGCGGCACCGAACGGGTTGCCCGCGGACGCGAGCCATGCGAGGCGCGGCAGACGCAGCAGCCACTCCGGCAGCGCGTCGAGCCGGTTCGCCGACAGCCGGACCAGTTCGAGCGCATGGCAGGCGGCCATTTCGGCGGGCAACGCACGCAGCCGGTTGCCCGCGAGCATCAGCTTCTGCAAGCGCGAACAATCGCCGATCTCGGCGGGCAGTGCGTCGATTTCGTTGTCGGTCAGGATCAGCCAGCGCAGCGCGCGCGGCAGCGAACCGCGCGGCACCGTGCGGATCCGGTTCGCCTTGAAGCCGATCATGTCGAGCTGCGCACACGTGCCGAGGACTGCGGGGAATTCGGTGAAGTCGTTGCCGGACGCGAACAGGATGCGCAGGCGACGCAGCCGCGACAGGTCGTCCGGCAGCGCGGACAGCGCATTGCCGGACAGGTCGAGCACTTCGAGCGTGTCCGCCAGATCGAAGATCTCGCGCGGAAATTCGGTCAGCCCGCACGCGAGCTTGAGTTGCCGGGCGCCCGCCAGCTGGCCGGTCTGCAGTTGTTCGAGGGTCGTCGTCACGGGGAGAAAAACGGGTTGCGGTTGCGATGATCGTCGGATCGATCCGACGAATTTTACCGGGATCGCTTTCGCCTCCTCGCGATCGTGTCATACCCCCTTCACAAATGCGCAATGTGACGCTAGAATTGCGCCCCTGCAGTGCCGACGTGGTGAAATTGGTAGACACGCTATCTTGAGGGGGTAGTGGCGAAAGCTGTGCGAGTTCGAGTCTCGCCGTCGGCACCAGACACGGGTTCTCCGTGTTTCGGGCATGTGCAAAAAACCGCGACAGCGCAACGCTTCGCGGTTTTTTTGTTTCCAGGACGTTGCACCGGCCCTTATCCGACCCACGACCTGATATTCGCGCGCATCGCGCCGACCGAGATCCCGTAGCGCTCGTGCAGCGTCGGCAACGCGCCCGCGGCGAGATACGCATCCGGCAGCGCGATCTGGCGGAACGGTGCGGCAACGCCGGCTCCAAGCAATGCAGTCGCCACCGCTTCGCCGAGTCCGCCGATCACCGTATGGTTCTCCGCGACGATCACCATGCGCCCCTTGCGCGAAGCCTCGCGAACGAGGGTCGCCGTATCGAGCGGCTTGATCGTCGGCACGTGCAGCACGGCCACATCGACGCGATCCGCTTCAAGCGCCTTCGCAACCTCGAGCGCGCGCATCGTCATGATCCCGGACGAGATCAGCAGCACGTCGTTGCCGTCGCGCAGCAGCTTGGCCTTGCCGAGTTCGAAACGGTAATCGTATTCGTCGAGCACGACCGGCACGTTTCCACGCAGCAGGCGCGCATATACCGGCCCCTTGTGCGCGGCAATCGCCGGCACCATTTGCTCGATGTCCAGCGCGTCGCACGGATCGATCACCGTCATGTTCGGCATCGCACGCATCAGCGCAAGGTCCTCTGCCGCCTGATGGCTCGGCCCGTAGCCGGTCGTGAGTCCCGGCAACGCACACACCAGCTTCACATCGAGATTGTCCTCGGCAATCGCCTGGTGAATGAAGTCGTATGCCCGGCGCGTCGCGAACACCGCATAGGTCGTGACGAACGGCTGCGCCCCTTCGTGCGCGAAGCCGGCGGCGGCGCCCATCAGCAATTGCTCCGCCATGCCCATCTGGTAGTAACGCTCCGGAAATTCCTTCGCGAAAATGTGCAGGTCGGTGTACTTGCCAAGATCGGCCGTCATGCCGATCACGTTGCCGTTCGCGCGTGCAAGACTCGCCAGCGCATGGCCGAACGGGGCGGAGCGCGTCGCCTGCCCCTCGGCCGCGATCGACGCGATCATCGCGGAAGTCTTCAGGCGCGGCTTGTTGTCGACGGTACTCATGCGTGTCTCCCTGCTTCGAGTGCGTCGAGCGCGAGCTTCCACTCGTGTGCGTCGACGCGAATGAAATGGCTCTTCTCGCGTGCTTCGAGGAACGGCACGCCGCACCCCATCTTCGTGTCGCAGACGATGATGCGCGGCTGCGGCTTGGCATGCCGGCGCGCATTGTCGAACGCGCGCTTCACGGCGTCGATGTCGTTGCCGTCGACGCGTTGCGTGTACCAGCCGAACGCTTCGAGCTTGTCGACCAGCGGTTCGAACGCCATGACTTGCGTCGACGGGCCATCGGCCTGCTGGTTGTTCACATCGACGATCGCGATCAGGTTGTCGAGCTTCCAGTGCGCGGCCGACATGAGCCCCTCCCAGATCGCGCCTTCGTCGAGTTCGCCATCCGAAAACAGCGTATAGACGAACGCATCCGAGCCATTGCGCTTGAGACCGAGGCAACGGCCGACCGCAATCGTCAGGCCCTGCCCGAGCGAACCGCCGGACATCTCCATCCCGGGCGTGTAGCTCGCCATTCCGGACATCGGCAAGCGACTGTCGTCGCTGCCGTAGGTTTCGAGTTCGTCGGGAGGCAGGATGCCGGCTTCGAACAGCGCTGCGTACAGCGCGATCGCATAGTGGCCGTTCGACAGCAGGAAGCGGTCGCGCCCTTCCCACTCGGGATCGTCGGGGCGATAACGCATCGCGCCGAAATACGCGACGGCCAGCACGTCGGCGATGTCGAGCGCCTGGCCGACATAGCCCTGGCCCTGGACTTCGCCCATCAGCACGGCGTTTCTTCGGATGCGGTATGCGCGCTCGGCGAGCGTGACCGCTTCATGGACGGTTTCGGTATCCATCGATAGCTCCAGTTTGGGATCACAAGGAATCGGGCGATCAGCGGTTGACGGATCGGGGCACCCGGAACACCAGCAGTGCGCCGACCGTGATCGCGGCGGAGATGAAGAGCAGCCCCGCGGTGGACTTGCCGGTCAGGTCGTTCAGCCAGCCGACGATCGCCGGGGAAAAGAAGCCCGCCAGATTCGCGAAGCAGTTGACCGCGGCGATCCCGGCGGCTGCCGACATTCCGCCCAGCAGCGCCGTCGGCAGCGACCAGAACTGCGACGACGACGCGAGGATGCCGGCGGACGCAATGCTCAGGCACACGATCGACGCACCGACGCTCCCGAGCAGCGGCAACGTCGCGAAGCCCGCCGCCGCGATCAGCATCGGCACCGCCAGATGGAAGCGGCGCTCACGGCGGCGATCCGCACTCATGCCGATCAGCGGCAGCGCGACGATCGCACACGCATACGGAACCGCGGTGAACAGGCCGACCCACAGCGGATCGGCTACGCCGGCCTTGCGAATGATCGTGGGCAGCCAGAACGTGAGCCCGTACTGCCCGAGCACGACGCAGAAATAGATCGCGGCCATCAACCACAGGCGGCGGTCGGCGACGAAGGCACGAATCGACAGGTGGGCGGTCGTGTGCTCGGCATCCGCCGATACGTTGCGCGTCAGCAAGGCCTTTTCGGCGTCGGTCAGCCATTTCGCGCCGGCGATGCCGTCGTCGAGATACAGCAGGATCGCGAAGCCGAGCACCAACGAAGGCAGCGCCTCGAGCAGGAACAGCCACTTCCAGCCCGCCATCGACATCGCGCCGTGCAGCGAGTGCATGATCGCGCCCGACAGCGGGCCGCCGATGATCCCGGCGAGCGGAATCGCCATGAAGAACATCGACAGCGCCTTCGCGCGACGCGCCGACGGAAACCAGTACGTGAGGTACAGGATCACGCCCGGCGCAAAACCCGCTTCGGCGACGCCGAGCAAAAACCGCAGCGCATAGAATGCGCCGGGCGACTTGACGAACACGAAGCTGGCCGAAATCACGGCCCACGTCAGCATGATGCGCGCGAGCCAGCGGCGCGCACCGACGCGATGGAGGATCAGGTTGCTCGGGACTTCGAACAGAAAGTAGCCGAGAAAGAAGATGCCCGCGCCCATCCCGTATACCGTCTCGCTGAAGCGCAGGTCGTTGAGCATCTGCAGTTTCGCGAATCCGACGTTGACGCGGTCGAGATACGCGCCCAGGTAGCACAACATCATGAACGGGATCAGCCGGCGCGCGACCTTCGCATAAGTGGCCGCTTCGAACGTCCGTGCATCGTCCCGTTGCAGCATGTCGCCCTGAACCGGCGATGCGGGGTACTTTGCTCTCATCTTTGTCTCCTGCCATGGCCCCGGGTTGTCCCGGGTGCATGATGGTCGGCGCCGCGCGCTTCGCGGCGCCGTTCTCAGTGAATCAGCATCCCGCCATTGACGTCGAGCGTGATGCCCGTCAGGTAGCTCGACAGGTCGCTCAGCAGGAACAGGCACGCATTGGCGACATCGGCGGCATCGCCGAGGCGGCCGAGCGGAATGCCCTTGATGATCTCCTCGCGCATTTCCGACGTCAGCTTGTCCCCGGTGATGTCGGTCTGGATCAGGCCCGGCGTGATCGAATTGATGCGGATATGGTCGGCGCCGAATTCACGTGCCATCGCCTTCGCGAGGCCGAGCACGCCGGCCTTGGCGGCGCTGTAGTGCGGCCCGCCGAAGATGCCGCCGCCGCGCTGCGCGGACACCGACGACATGCAGACGATGCTGCCGCCACGCTGCTCCTTCATCGCGGGCAACACCGCTTGCGACATGTACAGCGTGCCGCGCAGGTTCACGTCGACGATCGCATCGAAGTCGCGCCCGGAGATGTCCATCGTGCGCACGGGCTGCGTGATGCCGGCGTTGTTCACGAGGCCGTCGATGCGCCCATAGCGCTCCAGCGTCGCGCGGGCCGCGGCCACGCACGCATCGCGATCGGTCACGTCGCAAGCCAGCCCGAGATGGTTCGTCCCGAGTTCGGCGGCAGCCGCCTCGGCGTCTTCGCGACGAAGGTCGAGAATCGCAATGCGCGCGCCGTGGGCGGCGAGCGCGCGGGCGGTGGCCTTGCCGATGCCGCGCGGCGACGCCGCGCCGGTCACGATGATGGTCTTGTTGTCGAGCAACATCGTTCGTCTCCTGTGTTGATGTGTGTCCAGAGTGTCGGCTCGCCCGACACCCGCATCAACGCGGAAACGCTCAGCCATAGTTGAGAAAATTTCAGATGACGCCGCGCAGCCCGTCGCGGCGTGCTGCAACGCAATATTGCGTACGGACCGGAGGCGGTTCGCTCAGCTCGCCCGCCCGTGACCCGCGACCTCCCGCTCGATCCACGCGAGGAAGCGCTTCACGCGCGGCAATTCCGCGTTCTGCCGCGGGTAAACGAGATGATGCGCGCCGACTTCGACCGCATGGGTTGCGTCGAACACCGGCACCAGCCGCCCTTCGCGAATTTTCACCGACGCAAGCATCAGGCTTTCGAGCGCGATGCCGAGGCCCAGCGCCGCGGTTTCGAGCGACATGTACGAGCGGTCGAAGGAAAAATCGAAGGTCTTCTGAGCGGCGAGCGGTACGCCGGCCCGGCCGAACCACTGCTTCCACTGCACCAGCGGCGTTTCGGAATAGATCAGCCGATGCGCGAGCAGGTCTTCCGGCGCCTTCACCGGATGCCGCTCGAGGTATTGCGGCGACGCGAGCGGCGCAATGAACTCGCCGCGCACCGTCCGGACCTCGAGGTTGTCCCAGTTGCCGTAGCCGTGCCGGACGTCGATATCGTAAAAGCCGTTCGAGAACGATACGTTTTCGTAAGAGCACGCCAGATTCAGCTGGATATCGCCGTTCGCCTCCTGAAACGACGACAGCCGCGGCAGCAGCCACATCAACCCGAAGCTCGGGCTCGAATGCACGCGCAGGATGTCCACTTCCGTGCGGCTGGACGCACGCTCGGTTGCGCGGCTCAAGTCGGCGAGCGACCCGGTGACGTCCGTCAGGTAGCGTTCGCCGGTCGGCGTGAGGACGAGGCCGCGCCCCGAGCGCTGGAACAACGGCTGACCGATCTGCGATTCGAGGTTGCTGAGCTGGTGACTCACGGCGGACGCGGTCAGGCCGAGCTCTTCCGCCGCGCGATTGACGCTTTTGGTCCGGGCGACACTTTCGAACGCGATGATGGCCTTGAGCGGCGGGATGCGCATGTTGGAATCCGTTGAAGAGAGCAGTTCGCCCGACGGGCCGGTGTCGGCGTCGCAGCATCGGGCGGGTAAAGGCGATTCGGTCGGTCGCGCGTCAATTCTAGAACGCCGGTCGCGAACTGGCCGTCCCCCGCCTGCTTCCCCGCTGGCGAAAAGTGGCGGCCACCGCGCGTCCCGTTTGTTGACAGGCGGCTTTTATGTGCGTTCGATCGCGGATACCCTTTCATCTTCGCATTCGCATCGCCACTCATCCGGTGGAGGCTCCCCCATGAAACCCCGAATCAGCGTGCTGACCCTCGGCGTCGACGATCTCGACGCCGCCGTGACGTTCTATCGCGACGGGCTGGGTTTGCCGACGCAAGGCATCATCGGCACCGAGTTCGAACACGGCGCAGTCGAATCCGGCGTTGATGCCGGACGATTGACGGCAGCAGCCGCATTGTCCAGAGCAAATGCATACCGTCACAGCACCGGCAACACCGCCCGGATATGCTCCGCAAACGCGGCCGTCAGATGCGACGGCCGCTTCCGGTCGAAGCGCAGCGTAATGCCCACCGCCGGCAGCGGCGGCAGCCCGCGATCGCCGGCGAGGATCGCCAGATCGGCAGGCACCGCCGTCTGCGTCATCACCGCGAACGCCTGCCCCGAACGCACGAGCGCGGTCAGCCCCGCGAGGCTGCTGCTCGCATACGCGACGCGATAATCGCGGCCCGCGCGATGCAACGCATCGCAGGCCGCGATGTGATCGAGCGTATCGGGATCGGAAAGCGCGAGCGGCAACGGATCGAACTGCGCGGCATCGAGGCCCGGATAACCGATCCAGACCAGTTGCTCGCGACGGATGACGTCGTCGGTCGATCCGTCGTCCGGCAATGAAATCATCGCGAGATCGACCGCCCGCTTGTCGAGCTGCTCGAGCAACCGCGGCGTCGGCCCGCACACGACCTCGACGATCGCCAGCGGATGCTGGCTCGAGAACTGCCGCAGCAGCGGCGGCAGGAACACGGCCGCGTAATCGTCCGGACAGCCGAACCGGATGCTCCCCGACAACCCGGTGCCGCACAGGTCGGCCATCGCCTCGTCATGCTGCCGCAGGATGCGCTGCGCATGCACGAGCAGCCGCTCGCCGGGGTGCGTCAGCACCACGCCGCGGCCGGTGCGCTGGAACAGCGGCTGGTCGATGCTTTCCTCGAGCCGGCGCATCTGCTGGCTGAGCGCGGACTGCGTGCGGCCGACCCGCGCCGCCGCGCGGCTCAGCGAGCGCACCTCGGCGATGACGACGAACGAGCGCAGCAGGTCGATTTCGAGCGAGCGTCCCAAGGTATTAGCTCCCTTTCTACCTTGCATAAGCACTATTCGTTTCCATAAAACCAGACCCACGCCTAGACTGCAAGCGATCCCTGCCTGGTCCGGAGAAGCCCGATGTCCCTGAACGACGACGCAACCTTCTGGCACAACGCCAGGCAGCACCTGATCCGCTACGGCGGCACCTTCGAGCCGATGATCATCGAGCGCGCGCAAGGCAGCTTCGTCTACGACGCCGACGGCCGCGCGATCCTCGATTTCACGTCGGGCCAGATGAGCGCGGTGCTCGGCCACAGCCATCCGGAGATCGTCTCCGTCATCAGCGAATACGCGGGCAAGCTCGATCACCTGTTCAGCGGGATGCTGTCGCGCCCGGTCGTCGACCTCGCGACGCGCCTCGCCGACATCACGCCGCCCGGCCTCGATCGCGCGCTGCTGCTGAGCACCGGCGCGGAATCGAACGAAGCGGCGATCCGGATGGCGAAGCTCGTCACCGGCAAGTACGAGATCGTCGGCTTCGCGCAGTCGTGGCACGGGATGACGGGCGCGGCGGCGTCCGCCACGTATAGCGCCGGCCGCAGGGGTGTCGGCCCGGCCGCCGTCGGCTCGTTCGCGATTCCGGCGCCGTTCGCGTACCGGCCGCGCTTCGAGCATGGCGGCGCGTACGACCCTCTCGCCGAACTCGACTACGCATTCGACCTGATCGATCGCCAGTCGAGCGGCAACCTCGCCGCGTTCATCGCGGAGCCGATCCTCAGCTCCGGCGGCATCATCGAATTGCCGGACGGCTACATGGCGGCGCTCAAGCGCAAGTGCGAGGCGCGCGGAATGCTGCTGATCCTCGACGAAGCGCAAACCGGCGTCGGACGCACGGGCACGATGTTCGCGTGCCAGCGCGACGGCGTGACGCCCGACATCCTCACGCTGTCGAAGACGCTCGGCGCGGGGCTGCCGCTCGCGGCCGTCGTCACGTCCGCGCAGATCGAGGAGCGCGCGCACGAACTGGGCTACCTGTTCTATACGACGCACGTGTCGGATCCGCTGCCGGCCGCGGTCGGCCTGCGCGTGCTCGACGTGGTGCAGCGCGACGGCCTCGTCCAGCGGGCGAACGTGATGGGCGACCGGCTGCGGCGCGGGCTGCTCGACCTGATGGAGCGCTTCGACTGCATCGGCGACGTGCGCGGGCGCGGGCTGCTGCTCGGCGTCGAGATCGTCAAGGATCGCCGGAGCAAGGAGCCGGCGGACGGGCTCGGCGCGAAGATCACGCGCGAGTGCATGAACCTCGGGCTCAGCATGAACATCGTGCAGTTGCCCGGCATGGGCGGCGTGTTCCGGATCGCGCCGCCGCTGACCGTCAGCGACGAAGAGATCGATCTCGGCCTGTCGCTGCTGGAGCAGGCGATCGCACGCGCGCTGTAACGCCCCGCCCTACCTCGCACGCGCCGCCGCGCCGGGTCGAACGGCCGGCGCGACGGCTCGGGAGGTCCGGTCGATCAACGCGCTTCGGCCGCCCATGCTTCGGCATCGGCGCCGGCCGGGATGCGCATCGGGCACGACGGATCGGTCGCCGCACGCCACACGGCTTCGGCGACGTCCCGCGCATGGGTAATCGGCGCGGATTCGTCGACCATGCGCGTAAAAGCCGCCGCGGCAAACTCCGCATAAGCCTCGTGCTCGAAGCCGTGCACGTGCACGCGCGCGTTGTCGGCGAAACGCGTGTCCGGTGCCCGGCCCGGCAGCACGAGACGCGCACGCACGCCGAACGGTTCGAGTTCGAGCGCCATCGATTCGGTGTACGCATTGACCGCCGCCTTGCTGGCGCGATAGGCGGCGAGCAGCGGCAGCACCTTCAGCGTGACGCTCGACGTGACGTTCACGACGACGCCGGCCCCGCGCCGGCGCAATTGCGGCAGCACGGCTTCCGTCACCGCGATCGTGCCGATCGTGTTGGTCTCGAACAGCGCGCGCACGGTGTCGAGCGGCATCAGTTCGGCCGGCGCGGCCGCGCCGAAACCCGCGTTGTTGACGAGCACGTCGATCGGGCCGGCGGCGTCGATCGCCGCGCGGATGCTGTCGGGGTTCGTGACATCGAGCGCCAGCACGCGCAGGTGCTCCGACGGCGGCAGGACGTCCTCGCGCGGCGTGCGCATCGTCGCGACGACCTGCCAGTCGCGGGCCAGGAAATAGCGGGCGATCTCGAGGCCGAAGCCGGAGGAACAGCCGGTGATCAATACGGTCTTCATGCGAACTCACTCCTGTGACGTGTTGGGCATGTGTTCGTACGATAGATGGCCGCATCCGTATTCGCTACAATCGAAAATCCGATTTTCTTTTGCGAGAGTCCGGCGATGATCGATCCGCTAGCCGAGGTCGTGACGCTGCTGCAGCCGAGCACGCGGTATTCCAAACTCGTTCACGGCGCGAGCCCCTGGCGCATCAGCCGGACGGTTGCGGGCGAGCCGTTCTATTGCGTGGTCCTGGAAGGCGGGTGCCAGGTCGCGATCGACGGGCATCCGCCGATCGCGCTGCTGCCCGGCGATTTCGTGCTGATTCCGGCGGCCTACGGCGTCGCGATCTCCAGTCTCGAGCTGCCGCCGCCGGGCGTCGAAACGGCCGCGCCGGTCGTGCTCGACAACGGCGAATACCGGATCGGCGACGCGAGCCGCCCGGTCGACGCGCGCATGATGGCCGGCCACTGCAGCTTCAGTTCGCCCGACGCGGCGCTGCTCGTGTCGCTGCTGCCGCAATACGTGCACGTGCGCGGCGAACCGCGCCTCACCACGCTCGTGCAACTGGTGCGGGACGAATCGCGTGCGCAGCGGCCGGCGCGCGAACTCGTGCTGTCGCGCCTCGTGGAAGTGCTGCTGATCGAGGCATTACGGTTTTCGGCAGACACGGGCACATCGCCCGGCCTCGTGCGCGGTCTCGCCGACAGCCGCCTCGCCGCCGCGATCCGTGGGATGCACGAACGCCCCGCGCACCCGTGGACGGTCATCGAACTCGCGAAGGAAGCGGCGCTGTCGCGTTCGACCTTCTTCGAACGCTTCAGCCGCGCGGTCGGCGTCGCGCCGATGGAATACCTGCTCACATGGCGCATGGCGCTCGCAAAAAACCTGCTGCGCCGCGACGAGGGGCGCATCGCGGAAATCGCCGGGCGCGTCGGCTACAGTTCCGCGAGCACCTTCAGTGTCGCGTTCACGCGGCACGTGGGCCGGCCGCCCGCGCAATATGCGCGCGACGAACGCGCGGCGGCGAGCGACGCATGACCCGCACCCGCAACCGCCACTCCGCGACCTGCGTACACTACCGGTCACGCAACGACGACGCGCGAGGCAGGCGATGACGACAGCGGCAAAGAACCTCGACACGCGCGACCACTGGCTCGTCGCGCGGCGCGATGCGGAAACCGGCATCGAAAGCCTGCACGCGCATTTCAACGGCCATGCGTACGATGCGCACGATCACGACGACATGCTGGTCGGCTTCACCGAACAGGGCGTGCAGCGTTTCCAGTGCCACCGTTCGCTGCATACGAGCGTGCCGGGCCGCGCGATCCTGATCGAGCCCGGCGCGATGCACGACGGCCATGCGCCCGAAGCGGGCGGCTTCACCTACGGGATGCTGTACCTGCCGCAAGCCTGGGTCGAACGCGCGGCGCGCCGGCTGGACCTGCCGGGCCTCGGCAGCGTCGAAGCCGCGTTCGGCCATACGCTCGTCGACGACCGCAGCCTCGTCGAGGCAATCCGGCATGCGTTTGTCGCGATCCACGGCAACGAAGGCCGGCTCGCGCGCGATCAGACGCTCGACCGCCTGCTGACGCGGCTCGGCGGCGAACTGCGTGGCGTCCCGCTCGCACTGGAAAGCAGCGTCGTGCCGCCGGCGATCGCGCGCGTGCGCGATCTGCTGCATGCGCACATGGATGGCAATCTCGGCCTCGACGAGCTGGCCGGCGCCGCCGGGATCGACCGGTTCCGCTTGACGCGGCTGTTCCAGCGCGCGTACGGCACCTCGCCGCACGCGTACCTGGTGCGCTTGCGGCTGCGCGCCGCGCGTCGGCTGCTGGCGGCCGGCCGCACGCCCGCCCAGGCGGCCGCGGACGTCGGCTTCGCCGACCAGAGCCACCTGGGCCGCTGGTTCCGCCGCGCGTACCGGATCACGCCGGCCGCGTACCGGCAACTGTGCACAAACGTTCCAGACTGAGCGCGCGCGACATCCGATCATGCGTGCTTCAACGAGGAGCAATCATGATCGATACCAAGGTGGCGCTGATCGTGCGCGACGATCTCGCGGCGTGGCAGAAACTCAATGTCGTCGCGTTTCTCGCGACGGGCGTCGCGGCCGAAGCACCCGACGCGCTCGGCGAGCCTTACGAAGATGCGGCAGGCCGCCGCTACGGGCGCATGCTGGGCCAGCCGATGCTGGTGTTCGCGTCCGACTTGAACGGGCTGCAGGCCGCCCACCGGCAGGCGCTGTCGCGCGAACTGACGATCGTGCCGTACGTGCATGCGATGTTTTCGACCGGGCACGACGCGGCCAACCGCGAAGTGTTTCGCGCCGGGGATGCGGAGAATCTGGATCTGGTCGGGCTGGCGCTGCACGGACCGAAGAAGGCCGTGGACAAGGCCGTGAAAGGGCTGGCGTTGCACGCGTGAACGCGCGTGCAACGCGGCCGTGTTCAGATGTAGTCCGAATTGAGCGACGATCGCAGCAAAATCGGTCGCGGCTTTCTGCAGTCTGCCATTCAGTCCGCAAAAGCATCGGCTTCGCCGCCGGCCCGTTGCAGGCCGGCGCCTTGCCGCGCATCAACCGCCGAGGTACGCCTGCTTGATCCGGTCGTTCGCGAGCAGGTTCGCGCCCGTGTCGGCCAGCACCACGCGCCCTGTTTCGAGCACGTAGCCGCGATCGGCCACACCGAGCGCCTTGTTCGCGTTCTGCTCGACCAGGAACACCGTGACGCCTTCGTCGCGGATCGTCCGGATGATGTCGAAGATCTGCGCGATCACGAGCGGCGCGAGGCCGAGCGTCGGCTCGTCGAGCAGCAGCAGACGCGGCTTGCTCATCAGCGCGCGGCCGATCGCCAGCATCTGCTGTTCGCCGCCCGACATCGTGCCGGCCCGCTGCGTCGCGCGCTCCTTCAGGCGCGGAAACAGCTTGAACACGTGCTCGATGCCGTCGTCGATCTCGTGACGGCTCGCGAAGAAGCCGCCCATCTTCAGGTTCTCGAGCACCGCCAGGCTCGGGAACACGCGCCGCCCTTCCGGCGAGATCGCCATCCCCTGCCGCATGATCTGGTGCGTCGACATCGCGGTGATGTCGTTGCCCTCGAACAGCACGCGGCCCGACGATGCGCGCGGCGTGCCGCACACGGTCATCATCAGCGTCGTCTTGCCGGCGCCGTTGCTACCGATCAGCGTGACGATCTCGCCCTTCTTCACCTCGATCGACACGCCCGCGAGCGCCTCGACCGCGCCGTAGTGCGTATGGACCTGTTCCAGCTTCAGCATCACTCTTCCCCCAGATACGCCTTGATCACGCGCGGGTCGTTGCGGACCGCTTCCGGCGTGCCGATCACGATCGGCCGGCCGTGCTCCATCACGAGGATGCGGTCCGACACGCCCATCACGAGGCTCATGTCGTGTTCGATCAGCAGCACCGACACGCCGAACTCATGGCGCAGCTTGTCGATCAGGTGCTGCAGCTCGATCTTTTCCTGCGGGTTGAGACCGGCCGCCGGCTCGTCGAGCATCAGCAGACGCGGCTCGGTGATCATGCAGCGCGCGATCTCCAGACGCCGCTGGTGCCCGTACGACAGCGTGCCGGCCGGCCGGTTGGCGACCGACCTCAGCCCCATCCGGTCGAGCCACACGGCCGCGCGTTCGAGCGCTTCCTTCTCGGCGCGACGATAGGCGGGCGTCGAGAACAGGCCCGGCAGCAGCCCGGCCTTCACCTTGCGATGCTGCGCGACGAGCAGGTTCTCGACGACCGTCAGCGACTTGAACAGGCGGATGTTCTGGAACGTGCGCACCAGGCCCTTCAACGCGATCTTGTGGCTCGGCAGCCCGCCAATCGCGTGGCCGTCGAGCACGACGTCGCCGCCGGTCGGCTTGTAGAAGCCGCCGACGCAGTTGAACACCGTGGTCTTGCCTGCGCCGTTCGGCCCGATGATCGCGAACACCTCGTTGCGGCGCACGTCAAAATCGATGCCGTCCACCGCGAGCAACCCGCCGAAGCGCATCTGCAGCCCGGCGACCTTCAACAGTTCTGCATTCGCGCTCATTGCGGCAGCTCCACGTGGGGACGGCTCGCGGGCAGCAGGCCCTGCGGACGCCACATCATCATCAACACCATCACCAGACCGAAGATCAGCATCCGGTACTCGGCGAAGCCGCGCGCGACTTCCGGCAGCACGGTCAGCAGGATCGCCGCGAGAATCACGCCGAGCTGCGAGCCCATCCCGCCGAGCACGACGATCGCGAGGATCAGCGCCGATTCGATGAAGGTGAACGACTCAGGATTCACGAGGCCCTGACGCGCCGCGAAGAACGCGCCGCCGATGCCCGCGAACGCCGCGCCGAGCGTGAACGCCGACAGCTTGATGCGCGTCGGGTTGAGACCCAGCGAACGGCACGCGATCTCGTCGTCGCGCAGCGCTTCCCACGCGCGGCCCATCGGCATGCGGATCAGGCGGCTCGTCACGAACAGCGTGAAGCCGACCAGCACCAGCGCGATCAGGTACAGGAAGATCACCATGTGCTCGCCGCTGTATTCCAGCCCGATCAGCTCATGGAAGGTCTTCGCGCCTTCGACGCTCGCCGAGCGCGCCATCTCGAAGCCGAACACCGTCGGCTTCGGAATGCTCGAGATGCCGTCCGGGCCGCCCGTGAGGCTCGTCAGGTTGTTCGCGAGCAGGCGGATGATTTCGCCGAAGCCGAGCGTGACGATCGCGAGATAGTCGCCGCGCAGGCGCAGCACCGGGAAGCCGAGCAGGAAGCCGAACGTCGCCGCCGCGATCGCCGCGATCGGCAGGCACTCCCAGAACGACAGCCCGAAATACTGGTTCAGCATCGCGTACGTATAGCCGCCGACCGCGTAGAACCCGACATAGCCGAGGTCCAGCAGACCCGCGAAACCGACCACGATGTTCAGCCCGAGACCGAGGATCACGTAGATCAGCGCGAGCGTTGCGACGTCCACCGCGCCGCGCGAGCCGAAGAACGGCCACACGAGGCCGACCGCGAGCAGCACCCAGATGACCACGCGCTGCTGCTGCGCGCCCATCGCGGGCAGCGCCGGCAGCTTCACCGCCGATTTCGCACGCACGAGCCACGGCTTGAACAGCTGGAACAGAAACACGGCCGCGACCGCGATCCACACCGGGCGCCAGTGCGGCGTCAGCACTACCTGATAGCCTTCGAGCTTCAACTGCAGCCCGAGCACCGGAATCGTGAGGATCGCCGTCAGGAACGCGGCGGCCACGGCATTCTTCAGCGCCTGGCTGACCGACGCGTCGGCGGCCGGACGGCGAACGGAAATGACTTGACTCATCTGCGTCTCCCTTAGACCTTTTCGATGTCCGACTTGCCGAGCAGGCCGGTCGGGCGGAAGAGCAGGATCAGCACGAGCAGGCCGAACGCAACCACGTCCTTGTACTCGGCCGGCATGTAGCCTGCTGCGAAGGTTTCAGCGAGGCCCAGCAGCACGCCGCCGAGCATCGCGCCCGGGATGCTGCCGATCCCGCCGAGCACCGCGGCGGTGAACGCCTTGATGCCCGCGACGAAGCCGATGTACGGATTCAGCTTGCCGATCGTCAGCCCGATCAGCACGCCGCCGACGGCCGCCAGCATCGCGCCGAGCACGAACGTGAACGAGATCACGCGGTTCGTGTCGATGCCGAGCAGGTTCGCCATCTTCATGTCCTCGGCACACGCGCGGCACGCACGGCCCATCCGCGAATGCGAGATGAACAGCGTGAGCGCGATCATCAGCACGAGCGTCACGCAGACGATCAGGAGACGCGCATACGGAATCGTCACGTCGAAGTCGCCGCCGAGATGGATCTCGAACGCGCCGGAGATCAGCACCGGCACGGACACGTCGCGCGCCCCCTGGCCGATCTGCACGTAGTTCTGCAGGAAGATCGACATGCCGATCGCGGAGATCAGCGGCACGAGGCGCGGGCCGCCGCGCAGCGGGCGATACGCGACGCGCTCGACCGCGAAGCCGTACAGGCCCGTGACGATCACCGACACGATCAGTGCGGCGCCGAGCACGAGCGGCAGCGGATAGCCGGCGGAGATGCCGATCGCGGTGAGGGTCACGAGGCCCACGTACGCGCCGATCATGTAGATCTCGCCGTGGGCGAAGTTGATCATGCCGATGATGCCGTAGACCATCGAATAGCCGATGGCGATCAGCGCATAGATCGCACCCAGCGTCAGGCCGTTGACCAGTTGCTGGGCGAATTGAGGAAAGAAGTCAGTCATGTGCGGGAAGCTCCCGTTGGCGCTGGTCGCATGCCGTCGCCGGATCACGGCGTTCGGCCGCGCGCAACGCACGGTGTCGTCTCGGGCCGCCCCTTGGCCGCGCAACGGCCAAATGCGCACGCGCCCTGCCCGGGTGACGGGCAGAGCGGTGCGCGGGGCGGGTACTCCGTATTACCGGGCGGCGGTCTTCGTCGCGTCCTTGTGCCACGTGTAGACGACGAACTTGAACGACTTCAGGTCGCCCTGTGCGTCATACGCGACCTTGCCGATCGGCGTGTCGAACGTCGTCTTGTGCATGTACGCGGCGACCTTCGTCGGATCCGTCGTCTTCGCTCCCGCGATCGAGTCGGCGATGATCTTCACCGCTGCGTACGACGGCATCTGGAACGGGCCGTTCGCGTCGCGCTTCTTGTCAGCGAACGCCTTCACGAGGCCTGCGTTGGACGGGTCGGCCGAGAAGTCGGCCGGCAGGGTGACCAGCATGCCTTCCGAAGCCGGGCCGGCGATCGCCGTCACGTCCTTGTTGCCCACGCCTTCAGGCCCCATGAACGTTGCCTTCACGCCCTGCTCGCGCGCCTGGCGCATCAGCAGGCCCATTTCCGGGTGGTAGCCACCGAAGTAGACGAAGTCGACGCCTTGCGACTTCAGCTTCGTGATGATCGCCGAGTAGTCCGAATCGCCGGCGTTGACGCCTTCGAACAGGACGACCGGGATCTTCGCGCCTTCGAGGTCCTTCTTCACCGACGACGCGATGCCCTGGCCGTACGACTGCTTGTCGTGCAGGATCGCGACCTTCTTCGGCTTCACGTTGTTGATGATGTAGTGCGCGGCGGCCGGGCCTTGCTGGTCGTCACGGCCGATCGTGCGGAAGATGAAGTGGCGCTTCTTGCCTTCCGTCAGCTGCGGCGCGGTGGCCGACGGCGTGACCATCACGATGCCTTCGTTTTCGTAGATGTCGGATGCGGGGATCGTCGAACCCGAGCACACGTGGCCGATCACGTACTTGATCTTCTGGCTGACGATCTTGTTGGCGACGGCGACGGCCTGCTTCGGTTCGCAAGCGTCGTCCATCATCACGACTTCAAACTTGTTGCCGCCCGCACCGCCTGCCGCGTTGATCTGTTCGATCGCGGTCAGCGCGCCGGCCTTCACCATGTCGCCGTATTGGGCGACCGAACCGCTCATCGGACCAGCGATGGCGATCTTCACGGTTTCCGCTTGCGCGGCGGCGGCGCCGGCGGCGAACAGCACGGCGGCGACGGAAATGGACGTAAGACGGGACAGCGTCATCAGGAGCTCCTCGATGTTGTTAGTCATACGGGCAAAGGCGGCATGACTTGCGCAATCGAACAGCACCCGGGGCGAGGACATGGGACACGCCCGAGACACATGAAGACGGACCTGCGGATGGATGATGCGTAGCGGGGCCCGGCTCTTGCAGTCCCCGAAGGGGACGTCTGGTTCGGAAAGACATCGTGATGCGTCTTGCATTGCGCAAGCGTTTCGCCTGCCCCGCTTGCCAAATTGCTCGTTCGGAGGGATGGTCCGACAGCCATTGGCAAGGCAGCCGAAATTATATGGGCGTTTTTAAATCGTCTGTCAAAAATGCCGGTGTTATGAGGGAAAACACGGAGAAACTTGCCGGGTGGCGGGTGGCGATTGCGGCGCAACTTGGTGGAGGTGGTAACGTTTGCGGTGGGTGCAATTGGGTTGCGATTTTGGGTGGGTAGGTGAGGTTGGAGGCTTGCTGGGTGGGCTTCGTGGTGAGTTTCGGGTGCGCCGCGTACGATCTTTTGGTTTTATAGGGTCTGATGCGTCTGAATCAATCAACTGATGATTGGGTTGGCGTGCACCGATGCGGGGCGTTGGGTCGGAGCGGTCAATCCTTCTGTTTGCTGACGAATCCGACTCACGCGAAAGCTTATTGTTATTTTTATGAAATAATGCGAACTCGCCTCTGCAATCCAGCCAGCCTTCCTGCGTGTCGCGTCCGCCGCGCCCCGTAGTCGCTTCAGGGCCGCTTCGACACCCTTCCGTCGCCCAGCCGCCAGCCAGTGATCTGCCGTTTTTCTCTCATTGCATATCACCTGTTCGGATCGCCAATGAATCATCCTCTCCGCTTTTCTTCCGCTGCCGCGCTTGCTTGTGCGCTTTCTGTCTCTACTGTTGATGCTTCCGCGCGCGATTCGCTGATCGATCGGTCGGGCGGCGCCAACGTGTTTCGTTCGGAACGTCGGGTTGTGGTTCGGGATGATGGGCGTGTGGCGCGGACGACGCGGCGCGTGAAGTATGCGGCGCCAGTCGAACGTAGTCCGTTCGATACGCCGGATACGCGGCCGTTGCGGGTTTCGGGCGATACGCTTGCACCGCAGTCTCCGGATGAACACGGATCTGGCGATTCGGCGTGGCCTTCGAATCGCGTCGCGCTCGGTGCGGGTGGGAGCGATAGCTTCGGGCGCGCGTTGCCTAGGCACGAACAGCGTGAACTGAACTGGAATGAATACCTGCGGGCCAGTGGGTCACATGCTCCTGGCGGCGGCAAACCGTATGCGCCGACGCGACCTTTCGATGCCGCGCACGGTCCGCACGGTGCGCCAAATCCATACGATCCGTCGGTGCCGCAGCCGGACACACGGACGTTCTATGACAACGGCGCGGGTTCGCATTGCACGGCTACGGGCGGTGCTGGGACGGCTCGGTCGTCTTGCAATATCGCTTGGTAAGGTTTGGTGGTGGCTAGTAGCGGCGGCCCTGCGTGTTACGCGGCTCTGTGTGATGCGGTCGCATGCAATGTCGGGGCGCGCATTTGCGCGAGTTGAAATTCGACTAGGCCGCGCGGTACTATTGCGCGGCCTTTTCTATCATCGATTCATCGGCAATCATGGTCGAGACGTAGTTCATTGCGCTACGCTAGCCGTTCAATTGATCCGCCTCAGAACCAATCGAGCCGATGTGTAGCGCGGCTGCTCAACATCGACACCAACTGCGGCGCCGACGCCGTTTATACCCTCCCTGCACAAGTTCGTGGTTCAAGGGGTTCCGAGATTGAATAACCACTCGTGATATTTTCTCTTGTCCTGATCGGACAAGACATCTGCAACGAGATCCCAGGCAAAGTCCTTCTGAGCGTTCATTTCATTTTCAACTAGATTGGTTACATGCCCACCAATCAACTCGAAACTTTCTAAGTAGTCAATTCGATTGATCAGAACCTCGGCGCATGCAACCAACCGTTCGACATTGTGCCCAGTACACCATTGGGCCAGGAAGGATAGCCCTGCGAGCAAATCAGTCGTCCCCTGGGCCACAGCATCGTCGTCCATTGCGACTGCATCAGGGTCCCAGTCCACTTGCTCTAGGTCACTTAGCGGATTGGGTGTTTGGTTTCCACTCCACACTTGATCCAGGTAGTCGCCAACTCGCTGTTTGATCTGTGCACTTGTACCCGTCGCATGCGTGGCAAGAAACTCGAATATTGCATCATCGTGCGCAAGCCCAATACAGCACCAAACACCAAAACGAGCAAGGTTATCGAGCTTCCCTGCGGCAAGAATTGATCCGAGATATTCTTTATGTGTCTCGATATCGGACATACTAATCTCCTAATCAAAAATCCCACCAGCTTGATCCACGTGGGGCTGGCACGATGGACACAACGCATTCCTTTGCAATCCGCCCCAAGAGATACCCCATCGACTTACCTCGGCACCTTCGGAAAGATTGCGAAAAACAATTTACTCCGCATAGTTTTCGATCTCATCAAAAACCATCGATAGATTTCTTCCCATAGGAAATATTTTATTCTGGCACTCCCATCTTCATAAGCGCTTGTCGTTGTGCCGGACTTAGCCGGCCCCCGTTTCCCGCCGCAAATAGCGGTGTCTTGCCATTGATCTTGGCCTCGACGATCGATACTGTTGAAATTCGTATTGAGCGCGCATCCCCCCCCCACCACCGGCCAAGTTGTGGACTTCCGGTGCTTTCCCGCTAAATTCCCCATATGCCCAGCCCCCCCGGATCGACCCAAACTAATGGATTGACACCGTACCCATAGGGGTTCCTTCCAACCAGCAGGCAGATCGGGGCGGGATTGATGAAACGTCCGATGTCCGGTCCAGATCGATCTCACGCACCTGCGTGCACAGCCGCGCCGCGACACCGACAAGCACCGCGTCGCCGACATCGTGGCCGAGGCAGTCGTTGATTTCCTTGAAGCGGTCGCAGTCGAGATCTAGAAAAACAAAAGCCCACGCTTCAAAAAACGTGGGCCGAGTGAAAACCGCCGACAGGATCGCAACGCCGACGTGCTCGGTTCGCCTGCAGCAAAACAAGCTCAAGCGACCGAACACGCCGTGCAAACCGGCATCAGCGAACTACTTGCACGACGCGGAATCCATACGGCCAATTGACAATCACGGAAACCTCCCGGCGGGTGTTTGCCCGACGATGTTTGCCCGGATGTTGCAGCTAAAGTGTTCCGGCGACGGACCATTCTGCCAGCAACCTCATCGCATCAAAAAAACAATTTGATAGTCAAATATCAAAAAACCACTCAATGAATTCATTGAACCCACCCCATTGAGCCTTCGCATTGCCCGCCACGAATTCTTTTAAAGAGTTTCCCAACCCAACATCAAAAACCTGGCCCGTTTCCATGTTGTAGAAATATCCTCGCTCCCCCGCGAATGAATCCAGGGGAATATATGGCTCTGGTATTTTAAGAATCTCGCGAGCAACCCTCAATCTACCATCATAGTCGGAATTATTCAAAAACCAGCAGATTTGATAGATCTCTCCATTTTTCGACGTGAATGTCGGACCATCCTCCACGTGCAAATAAAATTGCGAAAAATCTGATGAAATATCAAACCCCATTTTTAGCAGGGCATCCTTATATGTCGGCTCAACATCATCAAACCACCATTTTTTATTCTGACAAAATAAAATAATCTTATTTGACAGCATATCAACCTCCACATCGTCCAGCAGATTTTCTTCGGTCCACTTCAGCGGCAGCACGTTGCTTCCAATATGCCTCACGGTCCGCATTGAATGTATCTCTATTCACCGGATTCACCGGGTGCGGATTGGGCAAATAGGGGTGCAGTGCATTACTACCATAATACCGTTGATGGGTGTCCGCCGACAATTCAAACAATGCGCCCAATCCATCTTGATTCGAATGATGCAGGTTAAGCTGTGAATACACACCGTTTTTCACAACAAACGGACTTTTCCCACTTGCAGCCAAATCAAGGTTGGTTACTGTCCCGCCCCGTGTGTTCACCGGCAAATTCCAGTCAATTGCTTGTTGATAAACAGTATGAGTGCTCCCGGACGGCGCAGCGAATACCGACGGGGTGAAGAACCCTGTCAACCCCCACGGATCAATCCACGAGAGCGGGTTGGGTGCGTACTGGTACAGGTTGATCCCGCCCCGCAACGAGATCGGGTCGGGGTTGATGAAGCGACCAACGTCGGGATCGTAAAACCGGAACGTGTTGTAGTGCAGCCCCGTCTCCCGGTCCAGATATTGCCCCTGGGAACGCAGATTCTGCGGTCGCGGTACGTGAGCGGGTGTCGATGTAGTTGACTGCACCTCGCCCCATGTCGGCATAGACCTCTGCGGCTCTTGTGCAATCCACTCCTCCTGCACCGCGTTACCCCAAACCTTGTAACGTGCCTGCCAGATCAACTCACCGTCTGAGTCAGTCAGTTCCTCGGGCATTCCCGAGACGTCGTTGTGGAAATAGTAGACGGCGTCCCTTGCATTGGCGTCATTCGCTGCCGATGCACGCTGGTCGATCCGCGCAAGCGGCACATAACTATTGGACTCGTACAGATACGTCAGCGCTTCCTCCCCCTGACGATCGTGATAAGTCTCCTGCACGAGTCGCATGCCATCCCACAGAAAATCCGTACTCGCGTAACTGCCATTGAGCTTCCGAATCCGCCGGCCGAACGCGTCGTATTCGAAATGCGTGGTCCCGACGCCGAGCCGGTCCTTCGTCACAACAGACTTCAGCTGATTCCAGTCGTCGTACTCAAGCACCAGCTCTTTGGCGGGGCCGTGCCCACTCAGCTTGCGAACCAGCCGCCCGTACGCGTCGTACTCGAAGCGCTTGTCCTCGAACATCTTGAGCCGGTTGTGCTCGACATAGCCTCCCGGGTGATCGCTCGACACCAGGTTGGCCGCCGCGTCCCAGCGAAACACTTCCGACGGCAATCCCGGCCCTGCCGCCTGTTCGATACGCCCGGTCGGGTCATACCGATAGCTCGTCGTGCCATAACGCTGATCCCGCTTCTGGATCACGTCGCCTGCTGCATCGTATTGCCACTGCTTCGCGAGCAACTCGCCGCCCGCCTTGCCTCGCTGCGCAGCGTGCCGCGCCCGACGACCCACCGCGTCATATCCGAAATGACTCGTCAGCTTGCCCTGCGTCCGTAGCACCTCGCGATGCAGATCATCCCGTTCGATGTCTGCGACCGCAGCACCATCGAAACGAATCTGGTGCACGTGTCCCGAACCGTAATGCAGCCAATCGATCGTCCGCTCACCGGAGATCGTCGTGCTGACGCGATTGCCAAGCTCGTCATACGTATGCGCAAGCCAGCCCGTCGGCATGTATTCCTCGAGGACCTCTCCGCGCGCGCCGTATTTCAGGTTGACCCGATTCTTCAGCGACGGACCACGAGCCGCCAGCGTGTACAACTCGGCCGATGCGACCCGGCTCGCCTTGTCATACAGGTATTCACATCGCTCATGCGTGGCCTGCTTCGCCGTCAGTCGCCCGATTGCGTCGCGTTCGTATCGCGTCTCGATCTGCCCATCCCGTACGATCGTGCCTTGACCGCACACGTCGTATTCGTAAGTTCGTTTATGGCCATCGAGACCAATCTGCGCGGCCAGAAGGTCGCGACGGTCATACTGGAAGCGATACGACTCGCGATTCTCATTGGTCAAGCTCGCCAGCCGGAACGCATCGTCGTAACCGAACCGCACGACACGATTGGCCGCGTCCGTGCGTGACAGCAACAATCCACGCGGATTGAGTTCGTAGCGGGTGCTGCGCTGGTTCGCATCGACGACCTCGACGAGACGCCCGGCCGCATCGTACCGAAACATCTGCCGCGCGCCATCGGCCGTCCCGATCCCGGTGACCCGCCCCATCGCATCCGTTTCGTACACGGTGGCCTGCCCCGCCGCATCGGTCACACGCGCAAGCGCCCCACGTGCGTCATACGCGAACCGCGTGACCTTGCCGGAACAATCTGTGTACGAGGTCAACTGCGCCCGACCATTCCATTCGAGGAACTTGTACCCGCCACGCGCGTCGCGAATCGTGTGCACGAGCCCACGCTCATCGCGGTAATACTCGGTCGCGAAGCCGGCCGGATCGCGCGCCATCGTCAGGTTGCCGCGCTCGTCGTAGCGGTAAATCCAGCGCGCGTTGGCGGGATCGGTTTCCGCTACCGGCAGATCGTAGTGCCCGTTCCATTCGGTGCGCTCAACCTGGCCGAGCGCATCGATACGCTGCGTCTGCCGCCCCCGCTCGTCGTATTCGAAGCGGGTCGTATTCCCGGCCGGATCGGTCGTGCTGACCAACTGCCGCATCGCGTTCCACTCGAGTTGCCATACATGGCCTTCGGCATCCGTATGACTGGTCGGCTGCTGATCCTCATTCCACGTCCACTGCGTAACGCGACCGATCTGGTCCGTAATCGTCACCGTACGCCGCGCGAGATCCGCATCGAACGTGTACGCTTCGCCGTCGTCCGTCCAGTGGCGCACGACACGCGCATCGCGACCGACTCCCTGCCACGCATAAAAGCACTTCAAGCCGCCGCGCAACGTGTGCTGGACCATCAGTCCGCGTTCGTATGCGAAGCGACGCGCGGTGTGGCCGCTGCGATCGGTGACGGCCACTAGTTCGCCTGCGTCGTTGTATGCGTAATGCACCAGCGTGTCGGGTCGTTCACCATCGACGCCGCGGCTCAACTCGATCGCGGCAACGCGTCGGGGGTGCGATCTTTCATAGACCAGCGTCAGCATGCGTCCGGCACTGTCACGCAGCCGCGCGGGCCGCACAACCCCAGCGGCAGCTTCCTGCTCCACCTCGATCCAGTTGCCGTTGCGATCTTCGAGCCGCCACAGCGTGAGCGTCTCGCTGTCCGCATCACGACGAGCGCGGCCGAAATCGCGATACAGCCCATCGACCGTTTCAACCACGTAGTGGCCGCCTTCGGTGCAAATCAGGTAAATACCTTCCGGCACGCTGAAATGACTCTCACCGGGCGGCACGGCCGGGAACACGATATCGCGCCCCTGCTCGTCCCAGTACGTGATCGACGTGACCTCGCCATGCTCGCGCGCCAGCCGAAGCTCAACGCTGATCGGCACGCTCCAGCTCGGCCCGAACAGACCATCCGCACGATCATCGTGGCTGCTGTAGAAGCGCTGCCACACGATCGGCAGCGGCCCGGACAATGCGAAGTCGGTATCGTCCGTGCCGTCGAGAATCTTGCCGCCGGTAATGACGTTGACCGGGTGGCCGGCCGACGGCCTCGCCAGGCTGCCAAGCCACGTACCGAAAGCACCGGCCGCAAAATTAATCGCGAGACACGGCACCTTGCTCTTCAGAAACTGCCCCCAGCTCATCTTGCCGCGGCCACAGACGGCCAGCGCAATACCGAGCGCGGCCCCGAGCCATCCGAGCCGCGTGGCCGACTTCACGTCCCGCACCCGCTGCGTGCCGCCGCCGATGAAAACGTCGTCGGAACCTTCGGCGATCGTGCCGTCGCAAGTCGTCTTGTCGCCAACGCGTGCAGCCGGCTGGTCGTTGATGTAAACGCTCCCCGAACCGTCGGCTATCATCTGCGGCCCGGAATGGTCCGTGCACGCAACGGTATCGAGGTCGCCCGGCTGTGCCGCCCGCGCGGCCGGCTTGTCGTTGACGTAGACGTTCCCCGAGCCGCTCGCGATCTTGCCTTTGATCTCGGGCGGCGCGATCGCATCGGCCAGCGCCTTCGCCCCGTCGTCGATGGCTTCGTTCATGCCGCTCGCTTCCATCAGCGCGCCCGAGCCGACCGCCACGCCGACACCGATCGCGATCACGAGCGGCGTCGCCAACCCTGCCGTGCCGATTTCCAGCGCGGCGAGGCCGACGAACACCAGCCCTTCCATCGCCTCCGCCACCAATGCGCCGACGACGGCACCGCCGATCACCGACCCGACCGTGCCGGCAAGCTCGCCCCAGAACGACGTGTGCTGGATCGGGTCTTCGAAGCGCGCGGCCGCGAAGTGTTCCGCGCTCACGACACGTCACCCGGCCCGAGCAGGGTCGGTCTGGCGCCGCGCGGCTGGAAACTGGCGAGCATCCGGTCGGCGATTGCCTGCTGTTCGTCGGTCAGCGGCGCCGCGCTGGTCAACGTCATCACCAGCACGCGACCGGCGTCGTCCGACGGGAACATGGTCTGGACCTGATGCCAGAGCCGGCCGTCGCGCTCGTGCGTCGAATCGATCTGGATACCCGCACGCCCGGCAACCGTGACCGGCCGGCGCGCCTTCTCGGTCAGCATCCTGGCATCGCGCGACGCCACTTCCCATTCGCGCGCGACGAACGCGTCGAGATTCTCCCCGTCGCGAAACCGCCCGCGGGCGATCACGAGGTTGAGGCCGCCTGGGCCGGCGTTCATCATCAGGATGTTGACGGTGCGGTCGAGCGCCGCGTCCGGCAGTTCGAAGGTGCCTTCGTGGATTGCGTAGTGCATGGCTGGTTTTGTTCGAGTTATTTGTTGAGATCGATGCGCTTGCCGTTGACCATCACGCCGTCGTCGGTCATCAGGATCACGGAGCCCTTGTGCTCGAGGCGGATGCCCTCCGGCGCCAGCGAGATCGAGCTGTCCTGCACCTTCAGCAAGATGCCGCGCTCGGCCACGTAGGCTTGCGTCCCGCCGCCGCCATCCTTGGCCGGCGTCGTCACCTCGACTGTGGTCGCGGTCGTGCTGCGCTTCTCGGCGATCGTCTCGGTCAGGTTGCCCTGCGGAATCTGCTTCTCTTCACTACCGGTCGCCACGAGGACGGTACGCATCGGCCCCAGCACCTTGTGCGTCTCGCTGTTCTCGACCACCGTGTTCATGTCCTTCTGCGCGTGCATGAAGAATTCCTGCATGCCGTTCGTGTCGGTCATGCGGATCTCGTTCGATCCCTGCCCCTTGTGCGTCTGGCTCTTGATCCCCACCGTCTGGCCAGCCGCGCCGTGATACGGGTTGCCTTGCTCGCCGTTGAACACGCGGCCGACGATCACCGGGTTGTCCGGATCGCCCTGATTGAACGCCACGAGCACTTCCTGCTTGATCCGCGGAATCGCGGCCGCACCCCAGCCGTCACCCGCCCACGGTTGCGAAACGCGCACCCACATCGAGTCGGAGCCGTCCTTCTTGCCGCGTCGATCCCACGGAAAGTGCACCTTCACTGCGCTCCCGTTCGTATAGATCTCCTCGCCCTTCGGGCCGACGACGATCGCCGACTGCGTGCCATGAATCACCGGTTTCGGCGTCGCACGCGGCGCGCGGTACGGAATCTTCTTCGGCAACAGCGCGAAGCTGTTGCGGTACGGCAGTTTGGCGCTGTGCTGCGTGTAGTCGTTCACGGCCTCGTGTCGCACATGCAGGATCACGTATTCCTGGTTGTTCTCGAGGACCGGATGATTCGCCACGGTCACGGCGCCGGCCGTCGTCATGCGCCACGCATAGCCGCCGCCGGTATAGCGATGGGCCTGCGCCTCTTCGGCTTCCATCGCGAAACGCGCATAGCGATTGCCGTCGTCGCCGTGGTCGTACAGCGACTGGTGCTCGAACCGTTCGGTCGCGTCAAGCCGCGCATGCTTGAGGTTCTGCGGCTCGGCCTCAACCAGCATCAGCGGCGACGACGGGTTCTGGTAATTGAAGTCGCGAAACGTGACCTTGCCGACGCCGAAGCGCCGGCCTTCGTGCAACTGGTCGATACCGCTGTCTTCGCTCGCCTCGGTCGCGGCGAACGGCACGGTGGCCAGCCCGTCGATCGGACGGAACAGCAGGTTCGTGTCGCCGATCACGAGAAAGTGCTTGTCCTTCTCGTAGCGGTGCGTCCAGACCAGCCCCTCCTGCTCCATCAACCGCGCGCAGAAGTTGTAGTAAGACTCCTGGTACATCACGACGTACTCGAGCGGCTTCTGGCTCGTCCGGATATCGAACACGAAGTCGGAAAACCCGTGCTCCTGGAAAATCTCGGTGAGGATGTCCTGCGCGGTCTTGTTCTGGAAAATCCGGCAGTCGGTCGAGCGCGTCAGGAACCAGAACCACGGCACGGCCGTCAGGTGATACTGCGTGACATTCCCGGGGTTGCCGGCCCGGTCGAACGACGCCACGTAGCCATCGAAGTAACGGTCGTTCTCGCCGGTGCCCGCTGCCACGACGCGCTCGAGCGTCGACAAGCGCGCCTGCTGATCGAACCGGATCTTGACCTGCTGGCCGATCAGGTCGTCCGGGCGAAGGTCGTGGCGATGCGACAGCAGGTCGAGGTGGATTTCCGGCAACCGGTTCACGTACTCGTCGACGACGGCCGCGCTGACCAGCAGCACGTCCGGGCCAAGCGGCGTATCGAGCGTCACGTAACGATTGAGCTGGGTCAGGCGCGCGGGGTTGGCTGCGCCGTTGATCGCCTCGGCAATCGCGCCGGGCGTCTTGTCCATCAGCGAGAAACCGGTTTGCGCGAGCTGCATCGCGCGCTGGACGGTGTCGACGTGCCCGGCCAGGCCGGCAAGCGGCCCGAGGCTCCCGGCAACACTCGACGCGATCGGCGCGGCAAGGCCGCCGAGCGCGCTCAGGGATCCGAGCGCACCACCGCCCAAACCGTTGGGAATACCCCCGTTCGGAGCGAAACTCATTCTTGTTCCTTACTTATGTTCTCAGGTTCCATGGACCGGCTGACAGGCCCGGAGCCACGATAATGTAGGACAAAAGCCGACCGTGCGAAAGACGCTCCGCAAACGTTTTCGTTCCGCCCCTCATAATCTCAAGCCTAGGCCAACGGCTGAACGCCGGGACGCGGTTGCCCGCGGCGAAGCACCGCGCCGGTATGCGCGGATATCAGCACAATCTGCACGAAACTTGTGACAGGCACGTGCGGGGAGAAGCATCGCTCCATCACTTGCGCGAGTCCGCTCAGGCTGAACCCGGCGAAGCGCTGCTCGTCCACGACCAGTCGCACTTCCAGTCCCGATACGAACGCCGACGCCGGCTTGCCGGGCAGCCAGCACCGTATGCGCGCGGTCGACAGCGAGACGAGCGCATCGAAGCGCCGACCGGCGTCGACGGAGCCTTCCGCCCAGCGTACGCAAAGCCGCCGAAGCTGGGCCAGCCCGCCGTTGTCCAGCCGGATCGCCTGCGGGACGAGGAGCGACAGCAAATCCCACAGTTCGCCGTAGCGGAAAGCCGGCGGCCGGCTCCGGGTCGGCCGGTTCAGCAGCATGATCGCGCCCACCGGGTCGCCTTCGGCCAACGCCAGTTCGCACGTCTGCATCCCGGACAGATCGCCCTGCGTACAGGAAAGCCGGATCGCCAGTTTGCGCTTACCCGGATCGGCAGGCCGGCCGTCTCGGTCGGTCAACTGGAGTTCGACGCCGTGGAGCGGTTCTGGCGTCTCACCCGGGGCCGGGCTCGGCGTCCGCGCCTTGTCCGTCGGTTTGCTGTCGGGATCAACGAGCTTCTGTTTCGGTGCCCGTCTGGCCTCGTCGCGCAATACCGTCCAGAACAACCCCGGACGGCTGTCCATGCCGTGCCGTAGCGAATGAAACGGCGCCAGGCTCGATGTACCCACGTCGGAGATCTGACGAACGGAGTCGATCGACCAGATGCCCGCCTGCGACGTACCGGCCTGAGCCAACGCTTTCACCGGGTAATACGCGCAACCGGCGTGCGTCTCGATCGGCGCGGCATCGTCAGGGAACAGGTTGATCACCGGCATACAGAACAAGCGCACATGGTCAGCGGTCGCGGCGGCCAGACGCTGGCCGCGATGCGAGTCGGGATGCACGCCGGCGATCGCGAGGTGCAGCGCGACGCGACGACTATCTCCGGCGGCCCGCTTGAGCGGTCGCATGTCGACATCGACAAAGTCGAAGCGCTCCGGAGCGGCGCAGTACGCCATCAGCAAGTGAAACGGCGCCAGGGTGTCATCAGGCGGCATGTCGAGCAGCGCATCGGTCGGCTCGAGCCCGACGGCCGTCAATGCCCCGTCCGCAACGCGCTTCCAGCGACCGGAATCACCCACTTCGAGAAAAGTTCGTACGGCAAGCAGCAGCGCGGCGTCCGTGAGTGCCGCGACGACCTCGCGCGCGCCGGTGAAGTGCACGCGCAACCTGTCCGGCACGATCGCGAACGTCGCTTCCGTCGAGGTCAGTTCGAACGTGACGGTCAGCAACCCGGTCGTTTCCGGGGGCAACGCCGCGTCTCGCGGCGCGATCGCCGACGTCGTGTAACGCACCGCCGCAACGGTCAGCGGCACGATCGTGACGTCATCTGCCATCCGAAATACTTCCCGGCCGGCGGGTGCGACCAATCGATCACCGCGGAGGATGACGCGAGGTGCGGTCTGCTTGTCGGTCCGGTCACCATGGAATTGCGCGATCGCGCAGGACGGAAACGGGCGCAGGAACGCGCTGTGCAGTGATTCGAGAAGGGCGTGCGTAAACGCCGGCACATCATCTTCGAGGCGGATGTCGTGCGCCGCCGCCATCAACGCGAACGACTGCAGAAGACGTTCGACATGCGGATCGTCCGAACGCCCGCCGGTGATCGCAAGGCGGGCGGCGATTTTGGGATAACGCTGCGCGAACGTCTGCATCGAACGGCGCAGCAGCGCGATCTCGCGTTCGAAGTGCGGAAGCAGATCGTTGGGTTCGAGGGCCATACACGTTCCGGTGGCCGCTGCGCTCGCCGATGGGCCATGCAGCGTTCAAACAAGGCGGAACGATTCTATTCAAGCAATTGAAAGCCTTATTGCACATTCATCGCGCAGTGTCTGGTCACGCGTGACGCCGATTCGTCCCGGATGCCGCGAACATCAAGGTCCGCCGCGCGTGGACAGACGCTCCCGCGTGCGTCTGGCAATGGTGGCAAACAGTTACAACAGACCGCCCGCGACATTCCGGTATTCGTGCATTCAGCAACAGGCGCCGGCCGCTTGCGTGTCGACAGACGGCAACTCTAAATTGCCGCGCGCCATTGCGCGACACACCCCCTCACCGCGGCGAAACCACAATCGCCGCCCGCCGATTCTGCGCCCGCCCGGTTGGCGTCCGGTTATCCCCCACCGGATCGTTCTTCCCCTTCCCTACAACCGCAATCTGCTTCCCGTCCAGCCCCACATCCACCAGTTCGATCGCCACCACCTCCGCCCGCCGCCGCGACAGTTCCAGGTCGTAAGCCGCCTCCCCCTCCTCATCGGAGTACCCATAAACCCGCACCCCATTGATTCCAGCTGACTTCAACGTCCTCCCGATCCGCTCAACGATCCGCCTCACATCCGGCTTGAGGTTATACCGATCGAAATCGAACAAAATCGGCCCGCTCGACCCGAACTCGAACCCTTGCCCGGTCTCCTGAAACCCGGCCGACTTCAGCGCCGTGACCTGCGTCTGCGTGAGCCCCCGATGCAGCGGCGGCGTCTTGCACCCGCCGAGCAACAGACACAGCAGCACCGCGCTTGCGACGCACAGCCTCCCAATGCTCACCGGCAACGAGTTTTTCATCATCGTCCCCTTCGTATGCGCCCGCGCCGCGTGCGCTTCTTATCCCGCCGCCACGGCCTCGCCCGCAGCGCGAAACGATAGACATCAAACCCGCCCGGCAACGCCTTCCGCCAACTGCCACGTCCCCGGCCGCGCGCGCTTGGCACGGTACATCGCGGCATCCGCCGCCCGCAGCAAGCCGTTCGCGTCGGACGCGTGATCGGGATACAGCGCCACGCCGGCACTCATCATGGTGGCCACCATGCGTCCGTCGGGCAGCTCGATCGACGGCACCATGCCGGACAAAATCTCGTCGGCGATCCGGCACACGCTTTCCACTTCGCGCACAGTGCCCAGCATCACCGCAAATTCGTCGCCGCCCAGGCGTGCGACCAGATCGGTCTCGCGCACCTGCGTGCGCAACCGCGCCGCGACACCGATCAGCACCGCGTCGCCGACATCGTGGCCGAGGCAGTCGTTGATCTCCTTGAAGCGGTCGCAGTCGAGATACAGGATGGCGACCCGCTGCCCCGTCACCACGGCGTCGCAAAGCGACACTGACAGACGCGACTCGAACTGCGCGCGGTTGGGCAGCCCGGTGAGCGCATCGTGCGTCGCCTTGTGTTCGAGCGATGCGTTTTCGTCGCGCAGCGTGTTCTGCCAGTCTTCGAATTCGTCGAGCAACGCGTTGAAGTCGTCGCCGAGCTGGTTGAGCTCGGCGATCACCGCGGGCTCGACGCGCCGCCCGAACGCACGTTCGCGCCGCACGGCATGCGCGACGCCGGCGAGCGCGCGCAGCGGCGCAACGATGTTGCGCAGCAGACGCTTCGAGCTGACATACGCGCCGAGCACGCTGACGGCCAGGCAGCCGAGAATGCCGCCGATCCCACCGAGCAGGAATCCGAAGAACTGATGCCCGCGGCCACGCACGATGACCTGGCCGACGACGATGCCGTCGTGCATCACCGGGATGGCCACGGGCCCGGGCAACGCGAGAGCGGCGACACCGCGCTCGAGCCGGGCGATCCGGTCTTCGGTGGGCAGCTTCCAGGTCGCGAACAACTGTCCTCTGGCATCGGTGACCACCACCTGCGCGACGTCCTCGTCGTTGGCGATGGTTGCGATCGCCTCGTTTGCCGCGACGCGGTCGCCGAACACGAGCGCCGCCTCGACCGTATAGCCGAGCGAGCGGGCCAGCAGGTTCAGGTTGTTGCCGGCATACGCGCGCAACGCGATCACGGCGACGACGATCAGCGACACGGCGGCCATCGCAACCGCAACGAAGGCCAGGCGCAAATGCGCGCGACGCAGCACGCTTTGCAGCGTCGGGCGCGGCACACGTGAAGACGAAATGGGGGGCGCGGAACGTGTCATGGCATCAGCGGCCGTCGCGCGAGATTGAGCACGTTCGGATGCACGCGCACGCCGCTGCGCGCGACGGCGTCGAGATTGATGTCGAACGTGACGCGTTCGGCCTCGACCGTGAGGCAGAACATGGCACCTGCGGTGCAGGACTCGTCGTGTTCGGCGATCGTCAGCACCGGGCGGCCCGCCAGCGCGGCTCTTATCCGCGCTCGCTCATCGTCGGCCAGGATGCCGAGATAGACGACGTCGCACGCGAGGCCGAGCGCGGGATCGTCGAAGCGCACGCGCTGCACGTCGAGCGCGGTCGAGCCTGCCTGCAACGTGTCGGTCAGGCCGGCCGCGTAGTTGGGGCGACCGGTCACGCACAAATGCAGACGAACGGGTGTCGAGGGCCAGCGCGTGAAACTGACGATGCCGAGCACGACCTGGCGCACGGCGGAGTCGTGTGAGGAAATCACGGGACTGGCAGGACTGACGGCCGGCGCGGCGGCGGCGATTCGCACGGTTTCGCCTGGCTCTTCCGTATCCGCAGACGCCCCGGCGAGGACGGCCGGCGCACCGCTCAGAACGCAAACGATTGCGACGAACGCGTGGCGTAACGTGGCGACTCGGCCTGGCCGGCCGGACGCCGTACACGCAGCGATTGCCGCCGCGTACGCTGGCGTCGATACGGCTGCATGACTCGCCGCCGCCGCGCACACACTCGCATCCATGATGGAAACATCTGCTGCAGTCGTTCCCGGCGCTACCGCTTACCTGCATGCGCATGCAAGCACCGTCTCACGCGCACGATTGCTTCCATCTTAGGTAAAAATTCGTATCCCAAACCAGTGGGATACACCCGCGAATAACATCGGAAAGTATGTTGAATCGAGGCTGCTCGGGATAATGCGTATGCAGGAAATGCCTAATGCCCATCCGATCGTGACGGTAACCGATTGATCAGCGGATAGGACGACCGTGCGCGTCAAAATTCATACGTTCACGTTCGTCAGCGACGCACCGGACCCGCGTCAACCGCACACCGACGCGCAGTCAGTAAAATTTGCTGCGCGATTGCGTCGACAGACGGAGCGGCCCCGACACGCGATGCTCGACATCACGAAGGCTCATCCGCCCGGGAAAATGGCGCTTAATTAGGCTTGCACGATACGGTTCGGAACACGTACCCGTCACCTTCCTTCACGGCCTCCGACACACGGTCGTCTCCAATGCGCGCGAACAATCCCTCATGGTTGTCTCCGCGGCATGCGCCCGCTGCCGAATACGTCGCTCTCACCAGCGCGTGCGAAAGCAGCGTCCGTGTTTCGATGCTGCCGATGAGGTAGGCAGGCCCCATCAGCAACGGTATGGCCCAGAACACCAGACCAACCGGCGCAAGCATGGCAATCACCTGGCGGAGCCGCTCCCGACCATCCAGCTCCGACTTTTTCAGCCCGAATCTGAGTCTTCTCCAGGTCACGGTCATCCGTTCGACACCCTCTCTGCTGAATATCCGGACGTGATTCGCAGAAACCTGAATGAGCATGCTACCCATCAGGAAAACAAACTGAAATGCAAGGAACACGACGAGCGAGATCCCCGCAGCCTGGACCAGACGCAGCGCAAAGAATGCAGAGGCTGACAGACCGGTGAAGCTGGAAAAATGATCGGCGGTTTCATGCGTCAACGTCAGAACCAGCTTCTCCGCGTCCGAGCGCGCGAGCCAAAGCGCAACCGACGCAACCGCCAGATAGGCGCCCTTTCCTAATGCCTTGCTCCATGTCCATCGCGCGATCAGATGCAACACATGGTAAATGTGCCGTGCAGCTGCGTATGCGAGAAGAAGAAAAACGGGTATGGAGAAGCGATCGATCCATGTCGCATTCAGCACGACCCACAAAATTCCGGAAAGCAACAACATCATCGCGACCAAACCATACGCCACGGTGACATCAGGCGGCAGCTTCGCGATAGGGCGCAGTTTCCGCATGACTCTGACCGTGCGACGGATCAGCCAAGTTCGAAACGGTCCCAACTCCTGTATCCATTCACGCAAGATTCCGTACAGCATCGTTGCTGAAATCGCACCGATGAGCAGTTTGCTCACCAGTTGAAACTTGAGGAGCGGCAGCATGGCGAACAGCCCGGCCAGAACGGCGGCGCTGCGAACGATCGGGGATCGGTGCCACGGAACTGCGGCGGGTTGTCGGGCCTCGGGAATATTGTTGTCGGACATTGCGCGTTCAGATGACCAGTTAGTAAATTCGATGAAGTCGCATTCCCTCCAGGGGCGCCACTCATTCCGGAAGAGAAAAACGCAACTCGTGCGACGCCTTCGTATCCGGCTTCGTGCGGCCGCCGGCCGCCTAGCGTATAACCTGGGCACCCATCGCGACAACCTCTCCCCTCGCGAAAGCATGCCAATTCGCGCATCGCCGCGTTCGCGAGTATCCTTGCTGATCATTCGATTGCAATCCGCGCATCCGACCGAAGCGCTCGTCGCCGACGCTGCGTGTCGGTCATCAACCGTTCATTTTGTCTTCCCACATGGACTTCGACGTAATCGTTCTGGGCGCAGGCATCGTCGGCGTCTCCGCCGCGCTGCACCTGCAGGATCGCGGCCGCAAGGTCGCCCTCGTCGACCGCGGCGCGCCCGGCGAAGGCACGAGCTTCGGCAACGCAGGGCTGATCGAGCGCTCGTCGATCGAACCGTATCCGTTTCCGCGCAGCCCCTTCACGCTGATGCGCTACGCGCTGAACCGCTCCACCGATCTCTACTGGCACGGCACGTCGCTGCCCGCGTTCGCGCCGTGGCTCGCGCGTTTCTGGTGGGAATCGGCGCCGATGCGTCACGCAGCCGCGTCGCGCGACATGCTGCCGCTGATCGAGCGCTGCATCGTCGAGCACGACGCGCTGATCGCGCGTGCCGGCGCAGGGGAACTGGTGCGTGCAAGCGGCTGGATGGAAGCGTTCCGCACGCCGGCCGCATTCGAACGCGCGGTCGCCGATGCGGGACTCACCGCGCGCCGCCACGGGCTCGGCATTACGCCGCTCGATGCCGCGGCACTGCGTGCGCAGGAACCGAGCCTCGCGCCCGGCTTCTGCGGCGCGCTGCACTGGCTCGATCCGAAAAGCGTCGTCGATCCGTCCGCGCTCGTCAAAACCTACGCGCAACTCTTCGTGCAAGGCGGCGGCACGCTGCTCACCGGCGATGCCGCGAGCCTCGACGCCTTGTCGCCAGGCTGGCAGGTCACGACGGAACAAGGCAAGATCGCCGCGCCAGCCGTGGTCGTCGCGCTCGGCCCGTGGTCCGACACGGTGTTCGGCAAGTTCGGCTACAAGATTCCGCTGCGCGAGAAGCGCGGCTATCACATGCACTACGCGCCTTCCGAACGCGGCGCGCCGTCGGCGCCGATCGTCGATCGCGAATACGGCTACGTGATCGCGCCGATGCGGCGCGGATTGCGGCTGACCACCGGCGTCGAGATCGCGCGGCGCGGCCTGCCGCCGACAGGCGTGCAGCTCGATCGCGCGGAACGCGTCGCGCGCCCGGTGTTCGGCTTCGGCGAACGGCTCGACCCGCAACCGTGGCTCGGCTTCCGGCCGTGCACGCCGGACATGCGGCCGGTGATCGGCCCCGCGCCCGCGCATCGCGGGCTGTGGTTCTCGTTCGGGCACAACCATCACGGGCTCACGCTCGGCCCCGTCTCCGGCCGCCTGCTGGCCGAGATGATGACGGGCGAAGCACCGTTCACCGATCCGACGCCCTACCGCGCCGACCGCTTCTGAGCCCGCGCGCTCAGTCGAGCGCGCGGCCGAAGATCCGGATCACCTCGTCGAGATGCTCGGCCATCGCGCGGCGCGCGGCCTCGGGGTCGCGTGCGCGGATCGCGTCGAGGATCGCGCGGTGTTCCAGCTCCGACCGGTGCGGCATGTCGTTGGGCATGTACAGCGACTGCAGGCGCTGGAACATCAGATCGTACTTGTGCGCGAGCAACTGCTTGATCATCAGCGCATAAGCCGGGTTGTCGCTCGCTTCCGCGATACGGATATGGAACAGCCGGTCGCCCGGATGCGTGAGCGAGCCGCTGCGATTGTCTTCCTGGTTGCGCAGGAACGCGTCGTGAATCCCTTCGATTTGCTCGTCCGAGCCGTGTTTCGCCGCGAGCGCCGCGGCTTCCGGCTCGATCAGCCGGCGCGCCTGCAACAGCGCGAACGGCGGGATTTCGGTATCGAGGTCGAGCGCAATGCCGAGCTCAGGATCGATCTCGACGATCGAAAACGGCGCAACTTTCGTCTCGGGCCGCGGTTCCGGTGCGGCAGCCGCCTCGGGTTGGCGCACCTTCACGCCGTCGCCGACACGCACGCTGACGAGCCCGCTCACTTCGAGCGCGATCAGCGCCTCGCGCACCGACGTGCGCGACACGCCGAACTGCTCGGCCAGTTCGCGCTCGGGCGGCAGATAGCTGCCCGGCGGAAAATCGCCGGACCCGATCATCGCGCTGAGCTTGTCGGCGATCTGCTGGTAGAGGCGGCGGTTCTGAATCGGCTGGATGGACATACGTTGATACAGGTAAGCGGTTGCGTTGCGGACGGCCCGACGAATGAAGCATCGGGCCGCTCGCGCCTATTTTATATGCCGGGATTCGGGTCGCCCGGCACCGCATAGCAACGTGCGGCCGTACCGCCCCACAACGCGTTGCGCTCGGCCGCCGACAACCGCGCTTCGGCCCAGCGCTCGACCAGCGACGCCACTTCGTCATACGACGCCGCGAGCAGGCACACGGGCCAGTCCGAGCCGAACATCAGCCGCTGCGGGCCGAACGCGTCGAGCGCCGCATCGAGGCATTGCTCGATGTGCCGGATGTCCTGCCCGCGCAGGCCGCGCCGCCAGTCCGCCTCGGTCACGAGCCCCGACAGCTTGCACACGACATGCGGCAGCGCGCCCAGCTCGCGCAACGCGGCACGCCAGCGTGCGAGCGCGGTATCGTCGCGGTCGAACTCGGCGAGCGCGGGCTTGCCCGCATGATCGAGCACGAGCCAGTGCGCATCGTGCCGTGCGCAGAACGCGCGCACGTCCGGCAACTGGCGTTCGAACACGAGCACGTCGTACACGTAACCGTTCGCCTGCAGCCACGCGACGCCGCGATTGAACGCGGGATCCGCGACGAACGCGCCGACGTCGGCTTCGTCCTGCACCTGGTGACGAAAGCCGCGCAGCTTCGGGCTGCGCCACTCGGCGATGCGGTCGGCGAGCGCCGGCGCACCGAGATCCTCCCAGCCGACCACCGCCGCGATGCGCGCGTCGTCGCGGGCGAGATCGAGCAGGAACGCCGTCTCGTCGCGTCCGGCGCGCGCCTGCACCGCGATCGACGCGCCGAGCGCCTGCGCATGCATCTGCGGCCACAGCGCGTCGGGCAGGTAATCGCGGGCGAGCACGCCCATGCCGGGGCCGATCCACGGATAGTCGGCCGCGCGGTAACGCCAGAAGTGTTGATGGGAATCGATACGCACTGCGCCCATGATGTCCTCGTGGTTCGCCCTCGAACGCGGCATCACATCACGTCACGCTCAGTCGTACAACACTGCCGAGATCTTCGGGTCGTCGATATTGGTCTTGTCATACCAGTAGAAACCGGTATCGATGACCTTCGGCAGCTTCTCGCCCTTGATCGCCTTCACGGCCGCCTCGACGGTCTTGTAGCCGATCCCGATCGGATTCTGCGTGATCGCGCCGGCCATCAGCCCGCTGCGGATCGCGTCCTTCTGCTGCTTGCCCGAATCGTAGCCGACGATCACGACCTTGCGCTTCATCTCGCGCACGCCATTCACCACGCCGATCGCCGAGCCTTCGTTGGTGCCGAACAGGCCCTTGAGCTTCGGATACGCCTGCAGGATCGACTTCGTTACCTCGGTCGACTTCAGCTGGTCGCCTTCGCCGTACTGCACGGTCACGACCCGCACCTTCGGGTGCGCCGACTTCATCCGTTCGAGAAAGCCGTCGCGGCGGTCGATGCCGGTGCGGCTCGTCTGGTCGTGCGCGACCACGGCGACCTCGCCTTCGTCGCCGATCAGCGCGGCGAGCTTGTCGGCGGCGAGCGATGCGGCGGCCTTGTTGTTGGTCGCGGCGGTCGTCACCGGGATGTCGCTGTCGACGCCCGAGTCGAACGCGATCACGGGGATCTTCTCGGCCTGCGCCTTCTTCAGGAGCGGCAGCGCGGCCTTGCTGTCGAGCGCCGCGAAGCCGAGCGCGGCCGGCTTCTTCGCGATCGCGGCGGACAGCATGTCGATCTGCTTGTCGACCATCGCCTCGGTTTCGGGGCCTTCGAACGTCACCTTCACCTTGTAGTCCTTCGCGGCCTGCATCGCGCCAGCTTTCACGGCCTGCCAGAACTGATGCTGGAAGCCCTTCGAGATCAGCGGGATGTAGGTTTCCTGCGCCTGCGCGCCGGCCGTCACGCCGACGGCGAACGTCAGCCCGACGATCGCGTTCAACACCTTGCTCCTGATCACTTCGCGTCTCCTTGGTTGGTATCGACTGAAATGCCGGCCCGGCCGGCGGTGAAGCAGATGCATAGCACGTACGTGCGTCAGCGGCGGCGCCGGCGCAGGATGTCGACGTAGACGGCGAGGATGATGATCACGCCCGTCACGACCGTCTGCCATTCCTGCGCGACCGACATGATGCGCAGGCCGTTGGTCAGCACGCTCATGATGAACGCGCCGATGATGGTGCCGACGATGCTGCCCGCGCCGCCCGACAGCGACGTGCCGCCGATCACGACGGCCGCGATCGCATCGAGCTCGTAGCCCTGCCCGAGCGCCGGCTGCGCGGAGTTGAGCCGCGACGCGATCAAGAGCCCGGCGATCCCGCACACCGCGCCGCTGAACGTGTAGACGGCGATCTTCCACGCATCGACGTTCACGCCGGACAGCCGCAGCGCTTCCTCGTTGCTGCCGAGCGCGAACGTGTAGCGGCCGAAGAGGGTGCGGTTCAGCACGATCGATGCGCCGATCGCGACGAGGAACAGGATCAGCACCGCGTTCGGAATCGGCAGCGCGGGGATCAGGCTGCCGATCAGCGAATCCTGCGCGATCGACGTGAAGCCCGGCGTGTCGTTGAAGTAGATCGGCCGGGTGCCCGAGATCACGAGCGACAGCCCCTTCAACAGCATCATCATGCCGAGCGTCGCGATGAACGGCGGCACCTTCATCTTCGCGATCACGAAGCCGGACACGCTGCCCGACAGCGCGCCAAAGCACAGCGCGGCCAGGATCCCGAGCGGCAGCGGCATCCCCCACTTCGTCAGCACGACGCCGGCCATCACCGCGCAGAACGTCATCAGCGTGCCGACCGACAGGTCGATGCCCGACGTGATGATCACGTAGGTGCATGCGACCGCCAGCACGCCGTTCACCGCGGTGGCCTGCAGGATCGACACGAGGTTGTCGACATCGAGGAAGTTCGGCGACGCGAAGCTGAAGAATGCAATCAGCAGCACGAGGCTCGCGAACGCGAGCAGCTTCTGCCGCGCGGCCGGGTTGAAGAAGCGGGCTTTCAGGCCGGCTGCGCCGGCCGGCGTGTCGCCGGTGGCCAGAGGCGGAACGGGATGCGTATCGTTAGGCATGGTCGTAGGGGCTGAATCAGGACAATACGGTCGACTCGCGCTGCGTCGCGAGTTGCATGATCTTTTCCTGCGTGGCGTCGGCCGCGCGCAATTCGCCGGTCACGCGCCCTTCGCACATCACGAGAATCCGGTGGCTCATGCGCAGCACCTCGGGCAACTCCGACGAGATCATCACGATTGCCTTGCCGTCGGCGGCGAGCGCGTCGAGCAGCTTGTAGATCTCGCTTTTCGCGCCGACGTCGATGCCGCGCGTCGGCTCGTCGAAGAACAGGATGTCGCAATCGCGCAGCAGCCATTTCGCGATCACGATCTTCTGCTGGTTGCCGCCCGACAGCAGGCGCGCGGGCTGCGCGACCGACGGCGTGCGAATCGCGAGCTGCCGCACGTACGACTGCGCGGTGTCGCGCATCGCGCGCGCATCGAGGAACAGGCCGCGCCGCACGAAGCGGCGCATGCTCGACAGCGCGATGTTGTTCTGCACGTCCATTCCGACCGCGAGCCCGAAGTGCTTGCGGTCTTCCGACAGATAACCGATCCCGTGCGCGACCGCGTCGGCCGGCGTGCGGATCGTCACGGTCTTGCCGTGCACGCGGATCTCGCCCGCGTCGACCGGATCCGCGCCGAACACCGCCCGCGCGACCTCGGTGCGGCCCGCGCCCATCAGCCCCGCGAAGCCGAGGATCTCGCCGCGCCGCAGCGTGAAGCCGACGTCGCGGATCGCGCGCCCGCGCGACAGCCCGCGCACTTCGAGCGCGACGTCGTTGGCGGACGTATCGGGCGGCGTGCGGAATTCGGTATCGAGCTGGCGGCCGACCATCATCGCGATGATCGCGTCCATCGACGTGCCTGCCATCGGCACGGTCGCGACATACTTGCCGTCGCGCATCACCGTCACGCGATCGGCGATCTGGCGCAGTTCGTCCATCTTGTGCGAGATATAGACGATGCCGACACCGTGCGCGCGCAACTCGCCGATGATGCGGAACAGCTCGGCGATCTCCGCGTTGTTCAGCGCGGCGGTCGGCTCGTCCATGATGAGGACGCGCGAGTCGAACGACAGCGCCTTCGCGATCTCGACCATCTGCTGCCTCGCGACCGTCAGCCGGCCGACCGGCGTGCGCGGGTCGAGATCGAGCCGCATCCGCGCGAAGATCGCGGCCGCGTCACGGTTGAGTTTCTCCTCGTCGACGAACACGCCGAAGCGGCCACGCGGCTCGCGGCCAATGAAGATGTTCTGCGCGACGCTCAGGTGGTTCATCAGGTTCAGTTCTTGATGGATGATGCCGATCCCCAGCGCCTGCGCGGCGCGCGGATCGTCGATCTCCACCGCGCGGCCGTCCATCCGGATTTCCCCGCCGTCCTTTTGATACACGCCGGCGAGGATCTTCATCAGCGTCGATTTGCCGGCGCCGTTCTCGCCCATCAGCGCGTGCACTTCGCCGGCGCGCAGGTCGAACCGGCAATCGTCGAGCGCCTGCACGCCCGGAAAGCGCTTGCTGACGCCGGTCAGCTCGATCAGCGCGGCGGGTGCGTCGGTCGGGTTCGGATCAGGTTGCATGGCTCGCCGTCCTCAGCCGATCGCGCGATCGAGATGCGTATAGCCGCCGTCGACGAACAGCCACTGCCCCGTCGTGTGCGATGCGCGTTCCGACAGCAGGAACACGGCCGTGTCGGCAATCTCGTCGGCCGTCGTGAAGCGCTTGCCGAGCGGTACCTTGCCGGCGATCTCCGCAAGCTTCGCATCCGGGTCGTCGAAACCGGCGATCCAGTTCTGGTAAAGCGGCGTCATCACCTCCGCCGGGATCACCGCGTTCACGCGCACGCCGTCGTTGCGCAATGCGACCGCCCATTCGCGCGTCAGCGCGAGCTGCGCACCCTTCGATGCGCAATAGCCGCTCGTGTTGCCCTGCCCGGTGACGGCCGTCTTCGACGAAATGTTGACGATCGCGCCGCGCGCGGCCTTCAGGTGCGGCACGCAGTGATGCGCCATCACGTAGTAGTGGATCAGGTTGCGCTCCAGCGATGCAACGAACGCGTCGCGCCCGGCATCGAGGCCGATGCTGTCGTTGATGCCCGCGTTGTTGACGAGGCCGTCGATGCGGCCAAAACGCGCGACGGTCTGCGCGACGCCGTCGCGGCACTGCGCGTCGTCCTGCAGTTCGGCGGACACGCGCGCGGCGCGCGGCTGCGTCTGCGTGAGTTCGCGCCAGAAGCCGTCGTCCGGCGCGTGGCGTGCGAACACGACCGGAATTGCGCCTTCGCCGGCGAGCCGCATCGAGATCGCGGCGCCGATGCCCGACGCGCCGCCGGTCACGATCACGACCTTGTCTTGCAGATTCAAATCCACTTCGCGTCTCCGTCGTTCATGTTGTGGCCGCGCGCGACGCGCGTCGCCGTGCTTCAGCCGCGGAACCGATACTGCTCCAACGATGCCGGCTTCATCTCGATCGAGAAGCCGGGCGCCGTCGGCGGCATGTACGCCGCGCCGCGCACGACGCACGGGTCGACGAAATGCTCGTGCAGGTGATCGACGTATTCGGTCACGCGCCCTTCCTTCGTGCCGGAAATGCACACGTAGTCGATCATCGACAAATGCTGCACGTATTCGCACAGCCCGACGCCGCCCGCATGCGGGCACACCGGCAGCCCGTACTTCGCGGCCAGCAGCATCACCGCGAGAATCTCGTTCACGCCGCCGAGCCGGCACGCGTCGATCTGCACGACGTCGATCGCGCCGCGCTCGATGAACTGCTTGAACAGCACGCGGTTCTGGCACATCTCGCCGGTCGCGACCTGCACGGGCGCGATCGCCTCGCGGATCTTGCGATGCCCTTCGACGTCGTCGGGGCTCGTCGGCTCCTCGATGAACCACGGTTTCGCGAACGCCAGCGCGCGCACCCAGTCGATCGCCTCGTCGACTTCCCACACCTGGTTCGCATCGATCATCAGCTTGCGCTCGGGGCCGATCACCTCGCGCGCGATCGTCACGCGGCGGATGTCGTCCTCCAGGTTCGCGCCGACCTTCAGCTTCACGTAGTCGAAACCGGCGTCCACCGCCTCGCGGCACAGCCGGCGCAGCTTGTCGTCGCTGTAGCCGAGCCAGCCCGCCGACGTCGTATAGCATGGGTAGCCGTCGCGCTCGAGCGCCGCGATCCGTGCGGCCTTGCCCGGCGCCTGGCGGCGCAACAGCGCGAGCGCCTCGTCCTGCGTCAGGCAGTCGGTCAGGTAGCGGAAGTCGATCGCGCGCACGATTTCCTCGGGGCTCATGTCGGCGACGAGCCGCCACAGCGGCTTGCCCGCGGCCTTCGCCCACAGATCCCACACCGCATTGACGACGGCGCCCGTCGCCAGGTGGATCGCGCCCTTGTCGGGGCCGATCCAGCGCAACTGGCTGTCCGACGTCACATGCCGCCAGAAGCGGCCCATGTCCTCGCGGATCCAGTCAAGGTCGAGGCCGACGACGAGGTGACGCATCGCGTCGATCGCCGCGCAGCAGATTTCGTTGCCGCGCCCGATGGTGAACGTGAGCCCGTGGCCTTCGAGCCCGTCGTGGTCGGTTTCGAGCACGACGTACGCAGCCGAATAATCGGGGTCCGGGTTCATCGCATCGGAGCCGTCGAGCTGGCGCGAGGTCGGGAAGCGCACGTCGAGGACGCGCATCGATCGAATGATAGGCATGGCGAACGGTCCGTTAAAGGAAATCAGGCCTGCACGGTGCGCTGGCGCTGCTCGCCGAGCCCGTCGATGCCGAGCGTGATCACCTGCCCGGCGCGCAGATAGACGGGCGGCTTCTGGCCGAGCCCGACGCCCGGCGGCGTGCCGGTCGAGATCACGTCGCCCGGCTGCAGGCTCATGAAGCGGCTCAGGTAGCTGATCAGGTGCGGCACGCGGAACACCATCGTCGCGGTCGTGCCGTTCTGGTAGCGATGGCCGTCCACGTCCAGCCACAGTCGCAGCGCGTGCGGATCGGGCACCTCGTCGGCTGTCACGAGCCACGGGCCGAGCGGGCCGAACGTGTCGTTGCCCTTGCCCTTGTCCCACGTGCCGCCGCGCTCGAGCTGGTATTCGCGCTCCGACACGTCGTTCACCACGCAGTAGCCGGCGACGTGCGACAGCGCGTCGGCTTCGTCGATATAGCGGCCGCCCTGGCCGATCACGACACCGAGCTCGACTTCCCAGTCGGTCTTCTCCGAGCCGCGCGGAATCTCGACGTCGTCGTTCGGCCCCGAAATCGCGCTCGTCCATTTGCCGAACACGACCGGCTCCTTCGGGACGTCCATGCCCGATTCGGCCGCATGGTCGGAATAATTGAGCCCGATGCAGATGAACTTGCCGACGCGGCCGACGCACGCGCCGAGCCGCGGCGTGCCTTCGACGCGCGGCAACGACGACGGGTCGATGTCGCGCAGCCGTGCGAGCGACGCGGGCGTCAGCGCGTCGCCGGCGATATCGTCGATCACGCCCGACAGGTCGCGGATCGTTCCCTGCGCGTCGAGCAGGCCCGGTTTCTCATGGTGTTTGTCGCCAAATCTCAGCAGTTTCATGTCGTCTGAATGGAATCGGAAAGTGAATGGGGAGCGTGGAGCGCGGTCAGTTTGACCAGCCGCCATCGATCAGGTGAATCGCGCCGGTCGTGAACGACGCTTCGTCGGACGCCAGATACAGCGCGAGCGCGGCGACTTCATCCGCGGTGCCGATACGGCCCATCGGCTGCCGCGCGACGAACGCCTGGCGCACCGTGTCGGTCGACACCTGGCGCGTGCGCGCCTGTTCGGCGATCCGCTGTTCCAGCGACGGCGACTCGATCGTGCCCGGGCAGATCGCGTTGCAGCGAATGCGCTGCTCGACGAAATCGGCGGCAACCGCCTTGGTCAGGCCGATCACGGCCGCCTTGGTCGTGCCGTAGACGAAGCGGTTCGGCACGCCCTTCACGCTCGACGCGGCCGACGCCATGTTGATGATCGACGCGCCGCCGGCTTCCAGCATCGCCGGCAACAGCGCGCGGATCAGCCGGTACATCGACGTGACGTTCAGGTTCAGCGAGAACGCCCATGCGGCGTCGTCGCAGTCGAGGATCGAGCCGTGGTGCACATAGCCGGCGCAGTTGAACAGCACGTCGAACGCGTGCTCCTGCGCGGCGAGTGCCGCGACGTCGCCCGCGTCGGTCACGTCGAGCCGCCGCGTCGCCAGGCGGCCGCCCGCGCGTTCGGCGTCGGCCGCGAGTTGCGCGAGCGCGGCTTCGTTGATGTCGGTCGCCAGCACGTCGGCGCCCTCGCTTGCGAACCGCAGCGCGGTCGCGCGGCCGATACCCTGCCCGGCCGCCGTCACCAGCGCACGCTTGCCCTGCAATCTCATGAGCACTTCTCCTGTGGAAGTCGGCCGAGCCGATCGATTGGCACAAAGGACTAAAGGTCCAACCAATCATAGGAACAGATTCGGGATTTGTCACGAGCGCGCGATTCAGTATTTTCCCGAGCGGGAGAATGGGGGCGAAGGGGTGAAGCCGGTTGGTGCGGCGGCGCTTTTGCAGATGCCGGCGATCGGCCGCTCGTCGCGCGAAGCCAATACCGGCGCGGGTTTGCGGCGATTGCCGAGGCCCGCACCACGCGACGGCCGGGCGAAACTGACAAAAAAGTCATGTTCACGTCAGGGTCCTAACCGGGTGCGCGCGCGATCATGGTGTTGCCGGACCGCGCTTCCCGGTACACCGCACCCGCCCGTCGCCGATCCCTGACGGGCACCTCCGTCCCCCGCGGTGTCCACGTGACTGAGCGAGCAGACACGGTGGCGCGGCCCGATTTTTCGCCCCGGACGTTCGCGTCCGGGGCGCTTTTGTCGCTGCTTTTTCAAGAAAATGCGCGTCGATTGTTTCTGATTCGGCAAAAGGTAATTTGAGCCAGACAGGATGTTTTTTCCGGTCACAGACGCTTACATTTACCGCACCACTCATGGAAACCGCTACGGATGCGCCCGCGGGTAGTGACATCCACTGCCACAGCCGCACCGCACGAGTTTTAGGAAACGGCAAAATGAAGGCCTCGAAATCCCTGCCTGCGCTCGATCCCGCCGACGTCCACGTCGAAATTCTCGAACGTTCCGATACGCTGCTCGTCGTCCGCTGGGTCGAACCCGGCCGCTGTCATTACGGCGAACAGCGCTGGCGGCGCCGCTTCGCGCAGCGCACCGGCACCTGCGCACTGTCGCGTCAGGTCATCCAGCGCGGCGACGAAGTATTCCGCCCGGCCGAGCGCCCGGCCCCCGCGAACGCGGCCGCGATGATCTCCGCCGCGGAAGTACTGGCTCTGGCGGGCAGCCGCTAAGGTCCGCCCGCCGCGTGCCAGGGCTGGCTGCGTGATACGCAGGGCCGCCCTAGAAGCGCCGGTCTAATTCCCCCGCTTGTCTGCCCCGCCTGCGCGGACTATCGTTACACCACTCAATGTAACGATTACGCGTCGTGGCGCATCGGCCACGCCGATGGAGACAGACATGCATGCATGGAGCGCGCGCCACGTCCTGGCGCAAGGCGGCAAGGTCGCGGTCGTGACCGGCGCCAACAGCGGTCTCGGCTGGCAGATCGCGGAAACGCTGGCCGCCAAGGGCGCGACCGTCGTGATGGGCTGCCGCGATGCCGGGCGCGCCGCGCAAGCCGCGGATGCGATCCGCCGGCTCCATCCTGCGGCACGGGTTGAAGTCGATCCGCTCGACCTCGCCGATCTCGCGTCGATCCGGCGCTTCGCCGCCGACATTTCCGCGCGCCACGGCCGCGTCGACATCCTCTGCAACAACGCCGGCGTGATGTTCCTGCCGCTGCGGCACACGCACGACGGCTTCGAGATGCAGTTCGGCACCAACCACCTCGGCCATTTCGCGCTGACCGGCCATCTGCTGCCGGCGCTGTCCGCCGCGCGGCGGGCGCGCGTCGTGACGATGTCGAGCGGCTTCAACCGCGGCGGTCGGATTCGCGTCGACGACCTGCGGGCCGAGCACCGCTACAACCGTTATCTCGCCTACTGCGACAGCAAGCTCGCGAACCTCGTGTTCGCGATCGAGCTGCAGCGCCGCTTCCAGCGCGCGGCGTTCGCGGGAATCAGCGTCGCCGCGCATCCCGGCTACGCGGCGACCAACCTGCAGTTCGCGGGCCCCGCGATGGACAGTTCGCCCACCCGCGCCGCGCTGATGCGCGCGGCAAACCGTTATCTCGCGCAACCGGCCGATCAGGGCGCGTTGCCCGCGATCCACGCGGCGACGTCACCCGAGCTCACCGGCGGCGCGTACATCGGACCGTCCGGCTGGTTCGAGTCGCGCGGCCTGCCGGCGCCCGCGAGCGTGCCGCGCGCGGCGCGCGACGTGGCCGTGGCGGCACTGCTGTGGGAAGCGTCGGAGGCCGCGACGGGCGTGCGTTTCCTGAGCTCGGGCGCACCCGCCGGCCGGCCGCCGGGCACGCCGTTCGATACGACGGCCGAAGTGCGCTGAATTGCGCACTTCTGGTCGCTATTCTTCATACTTATTGCATTTACGGAAACGAAAGGCCGATGAAAGCCTGATTCGCCGCGCCACTGTTACCAGCCAGGAAACAATTTATCGTCAAAATCGGCGTTTACCCTGAACCACCCGGTGACTAAGATTTAGTCAATCGCTGCAGACATGGTGTCGACAGCGAAGCCAATAAAACACCGGAGGTCATCATGAAATCGCTCGTTTCCGCAGTCGTTGCCGCTGTCGCCCTGTCCGCTTCGTTCAGCGCTTTCGCACAAAGCACCGTGACGCGCGCACAAGTGCGCAACGAACTCGTCCAGCTCGAACAAGCCGGCTACAAGCCGGGCGTGTCGAGCCCGTACTACCCGAACGACATCCAGTCGGCGGAAGCGCGTGTTCATGGTGCCGATGCCAGCGGCTACGGCGCACAACCGGCTCCGGTCGTCCACTCCGGCGCACCGGTTGCCGCAGCGTCGTCGAACGCTCGCGACTCGGTCTTCTTCGGCCAGTAAGCCGACGCGCCCCCGGCGGGCGCACCGCGCATCGCGCGATGAAGCTGGATCCGGACGAGCCCGTCTTGCGGGCTCGTCTTTTTTTGTGCAATGCATACCTCCGCCGCCCGGTAGCGGGTGGCTTCGCCCGGGCGCGTTGCGTCCGGGCGCTTTTTCCCCGGCGAGGTAGGCGTAACGAAGCGGTATGCGCCGATCAGCGCGCCGCGGCTGCCGCAGGCACCGTCCGTGACAGCACCCGCCACCGCGACAGCAGTTCGTCGCGATCGACGTAACATCCCTGCAGATGGCGGCGGCCCGTCGACGGATCGAACTCGGTGCGCGCGTGCAGCACGCGCCGGTTGTCGAACGCCCACATGTCGCCGGCCCGCAGCCGGCGCTGCACGCGAAAGCGCGGCTCGCGCGCGAGCGCGAGAAAACGCCGGTATGCACGATAGACAGCCACCACCGCATCGGCAGGCGCATCGAGCGGCCCGCGCAGGAAGTTCGCGACGCGCACCTCGGTCACGTTGCCGCGCGCATCGAGCCCGATCACCGGCGCCGAACAGCGGTAGTCACTGTCCGCACTCTTGTTCCAGAACTCGAACGGTGTCGAGGCAAGGTGCCCGAAATCGGTCGGATATTCGCGCCGCAGCGCATCCGCGAGCGCGAAGCCGTCGAGGAAGACGCTGTCTCCGCCCGTTGCGTCGTTCGCGAGGCAATGCAGGAACTGCACGCCCGGCTGCAATTCGCGCGTCGGCAGGTCGGTGTGCGGCGGCAGGTTGAGCGACGTATAGGCGTTGCTGTCCGGTCGCGGCTTCGATTCGACGTCGAACAGCACGCCGAAATTGCTTTCGCGAATCAGGCCGATACGACGCGCGATCTGGTCGACCCGGCCGCGTTCGGCCGGCACACCCTCGACGAGCGTCAGCCCCGTGCGCTGCAACGCGGCGAGCCACGCAAGCAACGCGCCGTCGTCCTCCATCACGTCACGCCATGCGAACACGCCGATCGCCGTCGCGTCGTCGCCGGTCCACACGTGCCGCCCGTGCGCGGCCTGACGCTCCGCGCGCGACGCATCGTCGTACGCATGCGCGCGCAACCATCTCGGCGACCAGGTACTGCGATGCCCGTCGTTCCACTCGACGTGCAGCGCGCCGTCCGTTTCGACATGCACGACGCGCGCCGACAGATCCTCGCGCGCGTCGGCGATCTCGAACACCTGTTCGCGCGTGACCGCATGCACGCACGCGGAACACGCGCAGTTGTCGCGCAACCAGTCGAAGTGAAACGGCGATCGTCGCGTGTCGCTCCATTCGACGTCCACCGCGCCATCGCCGATCGTCGCCGCCGCAATGGCTGCATCGACGGAGAAAGTCCGCCAGTCCTCGATACGGTGTTGCGCTGCCTGCATCGTTGCCTCCCGGAAACGCCCGCTACGCATGTGGTGCGAGCAGAAACTCGCCGACCATCCGGTGCATCCGCGCCGCCTGCGGGCTCGTTCCGAGCGCGCGCCAGCAGCCGTGCACCAGCCCCTTCCCCATCCAGTAACGCGCGGCGCCCCCGGCCGCGCAAATCCGTTCGACGTACACACGCGCATCGTCGCGCAACGGATCGTGTTCCGCGCCGATCGCGAGCACGGGCGGCAGCCCGTCGAAACGCGACGCCGCGAGCGGCACCGATGCACGCAGCAGCGGATCGCCATCGCCCGGCGCAATGTGTTGTTCCGCGCCCCAGTACAACGCGCGATAGCGATGGACGTCGTCGAGCGTCAGCATCGGCGCGTGCGCTTGCGTTTCGCGCGCCGGCGATTGCGGTTCGATGCCGAGCATCGGATACACGAGTGCGATCCCGTCGATACCGCCTTCGCCTGCATCGCGCAGCGCGGTCGCGACGGCGGCCGCGAGATTGCCGCCCGCGCTGTCGCCCGCGAGCGTCAGCGGTCGCGCGCACGAGCCGAACGACCAGCACGCATCGCGCGCGGCTCGCGTGACGGCCAGGCAATCCGCGAGCGCGGCCGGCGCGCGATGCTCGGGCGCGAGCCGGTAATCGACCGCGATCACGGCCAGCCCCGTGTCGGCCGCCAGTTGCGCGGTGATCAGCGCGTGACTGTCGAGCGAGCCGACGACGAACCCGCCGCCATGAAAGAACAGCACGGTGCCGCGCGGTTCGCCGTGAGCCGGCGCGTAGCGCCGCAGCGCGATCGCGTGGCCGTCCGGTGCGTGCCACACCGCATCGCGTTGCGCGATGTCGGGCGGCAATTCGGCGGGCGTCCATGCGGCCGCGAAACGATCGTAGAGGCGGCGTTGCTCGTCGGGCGAGCGCCCCGCCGCGCCGGCCGGATACGCCGCGTCGACAGCCGATACGAACGCCGCGATTTCCGGTTCGAGCATCGTGCGCGCCCCCGTCGTCGCCGGCGCTAGCGGCGCGGCGGCAGGCCGATCACGCGGCCCGCATATGCAGGTGCCGCGCAATCGCGCTGCAACGCATGCAGTTCGGCCACGCGCGCGGCGACGTCGTCGTCGAACGGCGCCGATTTCGCGCCGCCGCGCGTGTCGACGTGCAGCAGCATCTGCTCGCTCGCCGACACCGCGCCGTCATGCCCGTCAGCGAACAGTTCGAGATAGAGGTGCAGCCGCTTCGCGTCGTGCGCGAACACCCGCGCATCGACGCGCACGCGCGTGCCTTCCTTGATCTCCTGCAGATAGTTCACGTGCGCTTCGAGCGTATAGACCGAACGGCCCCGCTCGCGACGCGCGGCGTCGTCGAGACCGATGCGCTCCAGCAGCGCATCGGTCGCGAAACTGAAGATCAGCAGATAGAACGCGTCGCGCAGATGGCCGTTGTAGTCGACCCACTCGGGCCGCACGACGTCGCGGTATATCGTCAGCGGGGTATCGCCGGTCATGTTCAATCAGTCCTCGAATCGCATTCCGTGCCGCGCCTTTACCGCGGCGATCGCCTTCAGCACCTCGGTAATGCACTCGTCGCGATAGCGTTCGAGCGCCTTGATGCTGCGCGTGCCCTGCTGTTCGCTCGTGCCTGCGACGACGCTGTCGATCAGTTCGTCGGTCAGCGTCGGCGCGACCAGCTTCGTCCACGGCAGTTCGAGCGCGGGGCCGAACTGCTGCATGAAGTGTCGCATGCCCGCGTCGCCGCCGGCCAGCGTATAGGTCAGGAACGTGCCCATGAACGACCAGCGGATGCCCGCGCCGAAGCGGATCGCATCGTCGATCTCGCCGGTCGTCGCAACGCCTTCGTTGACGAGATGCAACGCTTCGCGCCACAACGCCTCGAGCAGCCGGTCCGCGATGAAGCCCGGCACCTCCTTGCGCACGTGCAGCGGCCGCATGCCGAGCTTGCGATAGATCTCCATCGCCACTTCGACCGCTTCCGGCGACGTGCGCGCGCCGCCGAGCACCTCGACGAGCGGCAGCAGGTAGACCGGATTGAACGGGTGGCCGACCACGCAGCGCTCCGGATGCGTCGCACGTGCGTAGAAGTCGGTCGGCAGCAGCCCCGACGTCGACGATGCGATGATCGCGTCGGGCTTCGCCGCGCGGCTGATCTGTTCGTGCAGTTCGAGTTTCAGCGCCTCGCGCTCGGGCGCGCTTTCCTGGATGAAGTCCGCGTCGGCGACGCAGGCCTCGATCGTCGCCGCAAAGCGCAGCCGCGCGGGATCCGCGCCCGGCGCGAGGCCGACGCGTTCGAGCGCGGGCCACGCATTCGCGACGGTCGCGCGCAGCCGCTCCTGCGCGCCCGGCGCCGGGTCCCACACGACCACGTCGAGACCGTGCGCGAGCGCACGGCAAATCCATCCGCCGCCGATCACGCCGGTGCCGATCGCGGCGAACGTCTTGATGTCGGTCTTCACAGCCATGTCCACGCATCCTTCAAATCGAGGGGAATCGGACGGCGGCCGCCCTCGTGCGTGCCGCCGCAATGCATCACTGAATCAGCCGTCGAGGCTCACGCGAATTCGGTCGCCGCGCGGCGTTCGAGCAGACGCTCGCCGCGCGCCGGCAGGCCGAGCTTGCGACGCCCTTCGGCCGGCGTCAGCACGCGGGCGCCGAGCCGCTCGATGATTTCCCGCGCGCGCTCGACGAGCGTGCCGTTGGTCGCATGCACGCCGCGGTCGAGCCAGATGTTGTCTTCGAGGCCGACGCGCACGTGACCGCCGAGCAGCATCGCCTGCGCGACCATCGGCATCTGCATGCGGCCGATCCCGAAGCCGGCCCAGTGCGCGCCCGGCGGCAGGTTGTCGACCATCGCCTTCATCGTGCCGGTGTCGGCCGGTGCGCCCCACGGAATGCCGAGGCACAGCTGGAACAGCGGCGGATCGTCGAGCAGCCCTTCCTTCAGCAATTGCTTCGCGAACCACAGATGGCCCGTATCGAAGATTTCCAGCTCCGGCTTCACGCCGAGTTCCTGGATGCGCTTGGCACCCGCGCGCAGTTGCGCGGGCGTCGACACGTAGATGTAGTCGCCGTCGCCGAAATTCAGCGTGCCGCAATCCAGCGTGCAGATCTCCGGCAGCAGTTCCTCGACGTGCGCGAGGCGCGTGAGGCCGCCGACGAGGTCGGTGCCCTTGCCGAAGCGCATCGGGTCCTCGCCCGGGCCGATTTCCAGATCGCCGCCCATGCCAGCCGTCAGGTTGATGATCACGTCGACGTCGGCCGAGCGGATCCGGTCGACCACTTCGCGGTACAGGTTCGGATCGCGGCTGCCGCGGCCCGTCTGCGGATCGCGGACATGGCAGTGCGCCACCGTCGCGCCGGCCTTCGCGGCTTCGATCGCGGCGGACGCGATTTCCTTCGGCGTGACCGGAATCGCCGGATGCTTGCCGACCGTATCGCCTGCGCCGGTGACCGCGCAGGTGATGATGACTTCGTGGTTCATGCTGACTGCCCTCGCTTGATTCGGATTGTGTCGCTCGATTTGTGTCGTACTACAGATGATTCGTCGCCGCGCGCCGCATGCATCGGGCGCGCGAGCCGTTACAGGCCGAGATAGGCCTTCACGGCAGGCAAGCCGTCCTTGCCGTCGAACGTCTTGACGCCGGCGAGCCACGCATCGAGCACCTGCGGATTCTTCTTCAGGTACGCCTTCGCGGCCTCGGCCGGCTTCGTCTTGTTCATCACCGACTGCATCAGCTGGTTCTCGAGCTGCGTCGAGAAGCGCAGGTTCTCGACGAGCTTGCCCGCGTTCGGGCAGCGCGAGATGAAGTCGGGCGCCGTCAGCGTGTACACGCGTGCTTCGCCATAGTTCGGGCCGAAGGACGCATCGCCGCCGGACAGGTAGTTCATGCTGATCTGGATGTTCATCGGATGCGGTTCCCAGCCGAGGAAGACCACCCACTTCTTCTCGCGGATCGCGCGCTCGACCGTCACGAGCATCCCCGCCTCGCTCGACTCGACCAGCTTGAAGCCGCCGAGGCCGTACTGGTTCGTGTCGATCATCTTCTGGATCGTCGCGTTCGCGCTGCTGCCCGGCTCGATCCCGTAGATCTTGCCGTCGAGCTCGGCGCGGTGTTTCGCGATGTCCTCGAAGGTCTTCAGGCCGGCCTGGTATTCATAGCTCGGCACCGCGAGCGTCGCCTTCGCGCCCGACAGGTTCGGCGGCTCGACCACGTTGATCGACTTGTTGTCGAGGAACGGCTGGAGCTGCTTTTGCTGCACCGGCCACCAGTAGCCGAGCGACACGTCGAGCTGCTTGCTCTTCAGGCCGGCGAACGAGATCGGCACCGATGCAATCGTCGTCGTCGGCTTGTAGCCGAGCCCCTCGAACACCGTCGAGGCGAGCGCCGTCGTGGACGTGATGTCGGTCCAGCCGATATCCGCGAAGCGTACGTTGCGGCAAGTCGCGGCATCCGTTTCGGCCTGCGCCGCGGTCGCGAACGCGCCGGTCGCCAGCACGGCCGCGACGAACGCGGCGATCTTTGTCGACTTCATGGTTTCTCCCTCCCGATTGGACCGATGTCCGACGGGTTCGCGGTGTGCGTCCCGGCCTGCATCGTGGGAGTAAAAGTAACGAGCCATATTGGCCGCGGGAAGACCGCCGGCGACCTGTTCTTGACTGTTTGCGACTATGGGTGGAAACCACTACGCGCGTGCAGGGGCTTGTGCCGCGAGGGTTTCGGGCGAATCCAGGAGAAAAGAGGTTTGTCCGGATGCGGCGTGGAAAGTAGGCCGGACGTGCGTTGCCGACGGCGCTCGCGCGGCGCGATGCGGTTTTCCGCCCCTGCGGGCGGGAACCGCCTCCCGAAGCGCTATCGCGGCACTTCGACGTAGGTTTCCCGGCAAATCTCGCGCAATGCCTGAACCAGCAAATCCCGCGTCGGCGCATGCGATTCGCCGGCGCGGGTGAACAGCGCGATGGGCGGCAGCGTCCAGACCAGCGAGTAAGGCACGATCGCGACGCCGGCGATGCGCACCATTTCTTCCGCGATATCGGCCGGCACGATCGATACCGCGTCGTCGCTCGACGCGATCATCTCGCCGATCAGCTTCGACGAGTAGCTTTCGACGATCGGCACGGGCGGCGCGATGCCCGCCGACAGGAACAAGTCGGTCACCTGCTCCCGCATTGGCGTATGCGGCGCGCCGAGGATCCAGTCCAGCGCGTGCAGCTTCTGCCAGTCGAGCTTTGTGCGGGCCAGTTTCGCCGCAAGACGCCGGCTCGCGATCATCCGCGGCTGTTGCTGGTACAGCACTTCAAAGGACACCTGCCCCAGGTCGATCGCCGACGACGCCCGCCCGATCACCAGGTCGACACTGTGGTCCTTGAGCTGCAGCAGCAACTGGTCGCTGGTGCCTTCGTGGATCGTCACGGTCAGGCGCCGTTCCATCCGGGATTGCAGACGCTTGAGCGCGGCCGACAGCATCTGTCCCGAAATAAACGGAATCACGCCGATATGCAGATGCGCCGCATGGCCGGCCGCGACCGCCTCCATCTCGCGGGCGAGATGGTCGAGATCCTTCAGCATCGCCGTGGCCCGTTCGAGCACGACCGAACCGAGCGCGGTCGGGCGCATCCCGCGTGACGTGCGCTCGAACAGCGGCGTGCCGAACATGCTTTCCAGCTCGGACAGCGCGTTCGTCACGGCAGGCTGGCTGCTGGCCATGTGCTCGGCGACGCGCGTCAGCGACCCGTGCTGCTGGATCTGCAGCAACAGCATCAGATGCCGCATCTTCAGGCGCGCGCCGAGCCGCCTGACCACGTCGTTCGCGTCGAATGTCATCGCCCGGCCACGCACCCATCATGAAAAAGTGATGGACCGATATTAAAACAGAATCATCTCCTTATGGCTGATCCCTAGAATCCTCCATGGATCGCGTCGGGACTGGCCTGGCGCGCACGCCCGGACCCAAAAAACATGAAACAGACAGAGACCCAGCAGCAGGCCGCGTACGACTATCACGAGTTTCCGACCCCGGGGAAGATCTCGGTCGTCGCCAGCAAGCCGCTCGTGACGCAGCGCGATCTCGCGCTCGCCTACACGCCCGGCGTCGCCAGCGTGTGCGAGGCGATCGCCGCCGATCCGCTGCAGGCGCGCCGCTTCACGAGCCGCGGGAATCTGGTGGGCGTGATCACCAACGGCACCGCCGTGCTGGGTCTGGGCAACATCGGCGCGCTCGCGTCGAAGCCGGTCATGGAAGGCAAGGCCGTGCTGTTCAAGAAGTTCGCGGGCATCGACGTGTTCGACATCGAGATCAACGAGACCGATCCGGACAAGCTCGTCGACATCATCGCGGGCCTGGAGCCCACGTTCGGCGGGATCAACCTCGAGGACATCAAGGCGCCGGAATGCTTCACGGTCGAGCGCAAGCTGCGCGAGCGCATGAAGATTCCCGTCTTCCACGACGACCAGCATGGCACCGCCATCACCGTCGCCGCCGCGTTCATCAACGGGCTGAAGGTGGTCGGGAAGTCGATTTCGGAGGTGAAGGTCGTGACGTCGGGCGCCGGCGCCGCGGCGCTGGCCTGTCTGGACCTGCTGGTCGACCTCGGGCTGCCGGTCGCGAACATCTGGGCGACGGATATCGAAGGCGTCGTCTATCGCGGCCGCACCACGCTGATGGATCCGGCCAAGGAACGCTTCGCGCAGCCAACCGACGCGCGCACGCTGGCCGACGTGATCGGCGGCGCCGACGTGTTCCTCGGGCTGTCGGTCGGCGGCATCCTGAGCGCGGACATGCTGAAGGCGATGGCCGCGCGGCCGCTGATTCTCGCGCTGGCCAATCCGACGCCGGAAATCTTCCCGGAACTGGCGCACGCCACGCGCGACGATGTCGTGATCGCGACGGGCCGCTCGGATTTCCCGAACCAGGTCAACAACGTCCTGTGCTTCCCGTACATTTTCCGCGGCGCACTGGATGTGGGCGCAACGACGATCACCCGCGAAATGGAAATTGCCGCGGTTCACGCAATTGCCGGCCTCGCGGAGGAAGAGCAGAACGACGTCGTCGCGGCGGCCTATGGTGGCGACGAAGTGTCGTTCGGTCCGCAATACCTGATTCCGAAGCCATTCGATCCGCGCCTGATCGTCCGTATCGCACCGGCCGTGGCCAAGGCGGCGATCGAAGGCGGCGTGGCGACGCGTCCGCTCGAGGATCTCGACGCGTATGTCGAGCAGCTGCAGCAGTTCGTCTACCACTCGGGCGCGTTCATGAAGCCGCTGTTCGCGACCGCGCGCCAGCTCGTGCGTGACGGCGGCAAGGCACGCATCGTGTTCACCGAAGGCGAGGACGAGCGCGTGCTGCGCGCGGTGCAGGTCATCGTCGACGAGAAGCTCGCGCGTCCGATCCTGGTCGGCCGTCCGGAGGTGCTGCTGGCGCGTATCGAGCGGTTCGGCCTGCGCCTGCGACTCGGTCAGGATGTCGAGGTGACCAATCCGGAATATGACGAGCGCTTCCCGCAATACTGGACGACGTACTGGGAACTGCGCTGCCGCGACGGCATTTCGAAGGAAATGGCGCGGGTCGAAATGCGGCGTCGCCTGACGCTGATCGGCGCGATGATGGTGCGGCTCGGCGATGCGGACGGGATGATCTGCGGGACGGTCGGTGAATATCACAACCACCTGCGGTTCGTGGACGAAGTGATCGGCAGGAAGCCCGATGCGTCGACCTACGCGGCGATGAATATCCTGCTGCTCAATCAGCGGACGGTCGCGCTGGTGGATACGCACGTCAACGACAACCCCGATGCGGAGCAGATCGCGGAATTCACGATCGCCGCGGCGCGGCAGATGGAGTGGCTGAATCTGACGCCGAAGGCCGCGCTGCTGTCGCGGTCGAACTTCGGCTCGGGGAGCGCGGCTTCGGGCGTGAAGATGCGGCAGGCGCTGGAGATCATTCGCGCGCAGGCGCCGGATATCGAGGCCGATGGCGAGATGCATGGCGACTGCGCGCTCGATGAAGGGCTGCGGGCGCGGCTGCTGCCGATGTCGCCGCTGAAGGGTGCGGCGAACCTGCTCGTGTGTCCGAACGTCGATGCGGGGAATATCGCCTATAACCTGCTCAAGACCGAAGCCGGCAGCAACGTTGCCGTGGGACCGTTCCTGCTCGGGGTCAATGCACCGGTGAACATTCTCACGTCGAGTGCGACGGTGCGGCGGATCGTGAACATGACGGCGTTGACGGTGATCGAGGCGAATCGGAACGTGGCTGCGTGATTGCTGTTGATGCAATCGCTTGACGCGGGTCGGCTGCGGCCGACCCCGTCGGGCGGCGCGGTGGCGGGCGGGTCTGTTCGATCGGCGAGCCAACAATCGACCGTTCACCGCTGCGAAACTTCACCGTGCCGTCTCCGCGGCTCATCGTCGCTCGCCGGTCAGACGCGTTTCACTGACAGCGTGCGCACGCGAGTCGCGATCCGGGCGATGCGACCGCGAACGCAACATTTCGCAGCGCAGCCGGGGGATATGCCGGGCGCGCGCATGCACCCCTCAATCGTCAACGCAGTCTCCCCACATCACTCCGCCAGTGCGCCCTCCGCCCCGAACAAAATAATTGAGACATATACCCCGCCGTTACCAATCAACCGCGATATTAAAAAAATAAACTCCGCCTCTTCTGCCAGGCAATCGGACAAAAAAAAATCCAAAAATAGCAATTTCGTAAAAGTACGAAATTAACTTCTCCGCCTCGACAAGTTCCGCCTATCTATATAAATTTATCTCGCATCCCCGCATATATGGGGATCGACTATATTTATCCTTCTTTCAAATTCCCGATACAGATAGTGAATTTGGCGCAACTTTCTCGGCAGGCAGGCTCTTAGTGAAAACCACCGGCAACGATTCTCAGCAAAATGCGAACTATGTCAAACGCCTGCTGCAGGCACCCGAGCGTACCCGCCATGACGTACGTTCACTGGCACGTTGGGGAGCACTTTGATAGGCATCACAGGTCGATGGGCGCTTGTCTTCATCTGCATCTCCCTGTCGTTTGGCAGCTTCGCGGATGAAGCGGCTCAAGTGAGCTTTGCACTGAGGCTGGCTGACGATACTGCATCGGTATCGATATTGCTTGCCGCCGGTCTCATCGGAGGCATTCTATCCGGCCCGATCGCCCCCATGATCCTCCAGCGGATCGGACCTTGCCAAACGATTCCCGCCGTATTTCTCCTTCAGGCGCTTCTGATCGCAGCAGCGTCCCTGGCCAACCAGTTCTGGAGCTATATCGTCGTTTCAATGGCGCTCGGATCTACGGGATCTCTTCTCTGGGCAGCAATCATGGTGGCTATTCCGAGCTATACAACCGACGAGCGGTACATCGATCGCATCAATCGGATTACGCAATCGGTGCGGAACATGGGTTATGTGGGCGGCCCCGCTCTCGGCGGCTTGCTGTACGGGATGGTCGAGCGCTCACGGGGGCTATTGCTGCTTGCTTTGCTGGTGTTGGTCGCCGCTCCGGTCACTTCGTTATGTTTCAAGGCGCTGGATTCCTTCATTCCGAAATCCGGTCAAGCCTCTTCGCAAGCCAAGCAGAAGGGAAGACTCGACCTGCTCGGTCTCTTCCGCACGGCCGGCGTGATCCGTGCGGTCGCTCCGCTATTGATGACGGTCGTGCTCACATCGACGCTCAATGTGCTCCTGATATTTCGAGTGCGTACTGAGCTGCAATTCAGTGCAGAGATCTATGGACTCGTCATCAGCGCATTGAGTGTGGGTCTGATCGTTGGTCCCGTGCTATTTGCGGGCCTGTTTGCGAGGCGCGGTGATGCCACCGGTGCCTCCATCGCCGCCGGCATCATCGGCGCCGGCATTTTATGGCTCGCATTGAGTGACGCAGCGTGGACCATCATGTGCGCCACGTTTCTGATCGGGTCGGCAAACGGCATCCAGAACGCACTCACGGCGAGTTTCATGATGAAGGCGATCGATCCGCAGCGGCGTGTCAACCTGATGCCGGCCTACATATTTTGCATCCAGACTTCGGTGTTTCTCGGCTTTCTGAGCGCCGGCATGATCAGTACGGCACACGTGAGCATGGCTCTCATGATTGTGGGAGTCGCAACGGCGATTATCGGCGCATGCGGCATCGCGTTGAATGTCAAGAACCGACCAAGCATGGTTACAAAAGGAGGCTGATCTCAGAATCAGTCACTACTACTTCGACGAGCCGCTATTCGACGAGTCCGAGTTGACGACGGCTCTGCGACGTGTGATTTCGCCGCCGCGGAGTCCATTGTCCGCGATGGACACTGTGTTCTCGATCTCGGCTGTGGCGATGGCCGACTGCTCCTGCATCTCGCTGGGAAATTCGCATTGAAGGAAAGCTTCGGTATCGACATCTCTCCCGTCGCCATCGATCGCTTCAATGCGTCCATCGGTCACCGCCACATTCACGCGCTCCGATCACACCGAACCAGCGCCCTACACAACCCGCTCCAGCGCACCGGCAAACCTCGCAACCGCGGCATCGACATCATGCAGTTTGTCGAGACCGAACAAGCCGATACGGAAGGTCTTGAAATCCGCCGGCTCGTCGCATTGAAGCGGCACGCCGGCCGCGATCTGCATGCCGACATCGGCGAATTTCTTGCCGGAGCGGATGTCGTCATCGTCCGTGTAACTGACCACGACGCCCGGCGCCTCGAAGCCTTCGGCGGCAACGCTCCTGAACCCCTTCTCGGCCAGCAACGCACGAATCCGCGTGCCGAGTTCGAGCTGCTCCGCCCTCACCTTGTCGAAGCCGTACGCTTCGGTTTCCTTGATGACGTCGCGCAGCGTCGCGAGGCTGTCCGTGGGCATCGTCGCGTGGTACGCGAAGCCGCCGTTCTCGTAGGCTTCCATGATCTGCAGCCACTTGCGCAAATCGCACGCAAAACTGGTGCTGGTCGTCGCATCGATGCGCTCGCGGGCGAGCGGGCCGAGCATGACCAGCGCGCAACCCGGCGACGCGCTCCAGCCCTTTTGCGGCGCGCTGATCAGCACATCGACGCCGCTCTTCTCCATGTCGACCCAGATCGTGCCGGACGCGATGCAATCCAGCACGAACATGCCGCCGACCGCATGCACGGCGTCGGCCACCGCGCGCAGATAGGCATCGGGCAACATCATCCCGGATGCGGTTTCGACGTGCGCCGCGAAGACCAGATCCGGCTTGTGCTCGCGAATCGTGGCGACGACTTCGTCGATCGGAGCCGGTGCAAAGGCGGCTTGCCTTCCCGCTTCGACCGGGCGCGCTTTCAACACGATCTCTTCGGACGGAATGCTGCCCATGTCGAAAATCTGCGACCAGCGGTAACTGAACCAGCCGTTGCGGATGACCACGCACTTCTTGTTCGTCGCGAACTGCCGTGCCACGGATTCCATGCCGAATGTGCCGCTGCCGGGGACGATGACGGCCGCCTTCGCGTTGTAGACTTTCTTCAGTGCGGCGGAAATATCGCGCATGACGCCCTGGAAGCGCTGCGACATGTGATTGATCGACCGGTCGGTGTACACCACCGAATATTCGAGGAGTCCGTCGCGGTCGACATCGGGAAGTAATCCTGGCACGTTCGCCTCCGGTAAAGGATGAGCCATGGGGTAAGAGCGAGCGGTATTGGTGACGCGATGCCTCCACGCCTGTGCAAATCCGCGTTTTTGATTCGACGACGACCGATTCTAACGAAAGCCGTCTGATGCTTGGGATTTTGGTGTGTTGTGGTGCGTCATGAGAACGGCACGGGATTGACCGCCGGCTCGTCCGGCGATTGGCGCTCACGTAAAGCCCGCGCATCGAAACGCAACATCGTGAAACCGGGCTTGCTCTCCGATGACACGAGAACGTAATCTTCAATGGCACAGGCGGAGGTGGCGAACGATTCCGCCCGGGTTTCCTGACACGCCGCGATGAACATGAAAAGCCGTGCCCGCCCACCTACGGTCCAATCGCCGAGCAAGCCCGCTGCCGGCCCGCTTCGGTGGATCACCGGCCTCGCCGCGGTGCGCGGCTATCAATGGCCGTGGCTGCCGCACGATCTGCTTGCCGGCATCACGCTCAGCGCCGTTCTCGTGCCTGCCGGCATGGCGTACGCGAATGCAGCGGGCCTGCCCGCCGTCAGCGGCCTCTATGCATCGTTTGCCGCGATGCTTGCGTATGCGCTCTTCGGCCCGAGCCGCATCCTCGTTCTCGGCCCCGACTCCGCGCTGGTCGCATTGATCGCCGCAAGCATCGTGCCGCTTGCTCACGGCGATTCCACGCGCGCGCTGGCCCTTGCCGGGGCGCTTGCGATACTCACGGGCGCGATCTGCATCGCGGTCGGGGCGCTCAGGCTCGGATTCGTCACCGAGCTTCTGTCGCTGCCCATCCGGCACGGTTTCCTGAACGGCATCATGCTGACGATCAGCATCGGACAGCTGCCGAAGCTGCTGGGATACCAAGGCCATGGCGAATCGTTCGTCGAGAAGGTGCGCGACGTGATCGAAGGCATCGCGGCATCGAGGGTGAACGCGACATCGTTCGCGCTCGGCGTCGCCGCGCTCGTGCTGATCCTCGTCTTCAAACGGCTCTGGCCCAAAGTGCCCGGCGTGCTGCTCGCCGTGGCAGGCGCGACGGTGGTGGTGATGTGGTTCGATCTGTCCCGGCGTGCGGGCGTCGCGACCGTCGGCGCAGTCTCGCAAGGCCTGCCCGTACCGCGCATCCCGCACGTGACGCTCGACGACTGGCTGCATCTCGCGGGTGGCGCAGCGGCGATCGCGCTCGTTTCGTTCACGGATATCAGCGTGCTGTCACGTACCTACGAATTGCGCAACAACACCAGCGTGGACCGGAATCACGAATGCGTCGCGCTCGGGCTGTCGAACATCGCCGCCGGCTTGGTGCAAGGGTTCGCGGTGAGCGCGAGCGGCTCGCGCACCCCGGTCGCGGAGGCGGCGGGCGCGAAGACGCAGGCGACGGGCGTGGTGGCGGCCGCCGTCGTCGCCGCGCTGCTCCTGTTCGCGCCACGCGCGCTGTCGCACACGCCGCAATCCGCGCTGGCTGCCGTCGTGATTGCCGCATGCGTGAACATGATCGAGGTGCGGGGCGTCATGCGGCTTTATCGCCTGCGCAAGAGCGAGTTCGTGCTGGCGGTGGTGTGCTTCGTCGGCGTTACGGCCCTGGGTGTCGTGAACGGCATTGCACTGGCGCTGCTGCTCACCGTGCTGTCGTTTCTATGGCGTGCGTGGCGGCCTTACGACGCCGTGCTCGGGCGGGTCGACGGGATGAAGGGCTATCACGACGTGTCGCGCCATCCGGAAGCGCGGCGCGTGCCCGGGCTCGTGCTGCTGCGCTGGGATGCGCCGCTCTTTTTCGCCAACGGAGAGATCTTTCGTGAGCGCGTGCTGCGCGCCGTCGACGAATCGCCCCGGCCGGCGCGCTGGATCGTCATCGCGGCGGAGCCCGTGACCGATATCGACCTGACCGCCGCCGATGTACTCGAACGGCTGCATGGCGAGCTGGCGGCGCGGCAGGTGAAGCTGGTCTTCGCGGAGCTGAAAGGCCCCGTCAAAGACAGCCTCAAGCATTACGGCTTGTTTGGCATGTTCGGCGAAAGCAACTTCTTTCCGACGATTGGTGAGGCGGTAAGCGGCTATTTGAAAACACATCAGGTCGTGTGGCACGACTGGGAAGACGAAGCATCGGGCTGAAAACGGATCGCTCAGATCAATGCATTGCGTGATGGCCGGAGAGCCGTATCTGGGCCTCCGCCAGTGACAGCAAGCGCTTAAAACGCAAAAGGGACGATTCAGCGTGTGAAGTCCCGTCCGCTGCGCGCGAGCGTCTCGACGCGAATGCGCACGACGGGAAGCGTCGGAAGTCCCGCCGCTGCGGTGTAGTCTGATAGTCAGGTGCCACATCGGAGGCGATATGGAACGGGAGTTGAAGCTACGGGTTTCCGTCAAGGATCTCGACAAGCTGCGCCGCGCGCCATTGCTCGCGCGGTCCAACGGCGCCCAGGCGCCTCAGCTGCTGAAGAGCACGTACTTCGATACATCCGCGCTTGCATTTCACGGGTGCGGGGCTTCTCTTCGGGTACGCGCGGTCGGCAACGAGCGAATCCAGACGTTGAAGCTGGAAGGATCGGTACAGGCTGGTCTGTTCGAACGGGATGAGTTCGAGACGCCCGTCGACGGCGACCTCCCCGATCTGACGCGGCTGCGAGATCAAGTGCCCGCTGACGGCGACTGCGGCACGCTGGCTCGCGACGAGGCTACGGCGGCCCAGCTCCGGCCCGTATTCGTCACGCGAATCAAGCGTTCGGTTATACCGCTGCGCTTGCCGTCCGGCGACGAAGTCGAGGTTGCGCTCGACAAGGGGACTGTGGAGGCGGAGTCGGATTCGGTCCCGATCGCCGCTGTCGAACTGGAGCTGAAACGGGGCCGGCCTGAAAGCCTGTACGGCGTCGCACTGGAATTGCTGGAAATCGTGCCGTTGCGCATCGATCACGAGAGCAAGTCCGATCTCGGCTACGGACTGCTGGTTGCCGAGCACCGCCCTGCCGTCAAGGCGCAACCGGTACAACTGAAGAAACGCGATTCGATCGAAGACGCCTTCTGCCGAATCGCGCGCAACTGTCTGGATCAGGTCCACGCCAATGAGCATGGCGTCGAGTCCGGCCACGATCCGTCGAGCGTCCATCAGATGCGTGTGGGGCTGCGTCGTCTGCGTTCGGCGCTCGACCTGTTTGCGAAAGCGATTCCCGCGTACTCCGGCCTCGACGACGAGCTGCGCTGGATCGCCGCCGAGCTCGGCGCCGCGCGTGACTGGGAGGTACTTGCGGGAACGACGCTCGACCATGCCGGTACGAACGGCATTCCGGATGAGATCCATCCGGTGCGCGAAGCGTGCGAGCACATTGCCGTCGAGAACCGGCAGCGCGCGGCCGCGGCAGTCGGGTCGGTCCGCTACACGCGGCTCGCGTTGCAGCTCGCGTCATGGTTGAGCCGAAAGGGCTGGCGACAGGGAATGTCCGACGAACGGCGCGATGCGCTCATGCAGCCGGCGAAGCCATTCGCCGGTGATGTTCTGCGTCGTCGGCACCGGAAACTGATCAAGCGCGGCAAGCGGCTGGCCGATCTGGACGATCACCGTCGCCACCGTGCCCGCATCGCGGCGAAGAAGGTGCGATACGCGACCGAATTCTTCGCGTCGCTGTGCCGCAAGCGGGCCGTCCGATCGTATGTCGACGCGCTGACCGCGCTTCAGGACGATCTGGGCTGGCGTAACGATGCCGTTGTCGCGGACAAGCTTCTGAAGGCGCTGCCCGATACGTCGCCTGACGCCGCGCCGGGCGCGGGCTTCGCGCGAGGCTTTCTGGCCGCGCGCGCCGCAGCCGATCATCGGACATTGAAGAAGCTGTGGAGCCGCTTCAAACGTCTGCCGCCACCGCACTGAATCGGCACAACGCTATCGCCACGCACAATCAGTACCGGTCGGACACCCCCTCGATCCCGCGCTCCTGCAGCGCGCGAACCAACCCGGCACGCACCGTCGCGACGTCGGAAAACGCCGGCCGTCGATGCGCGGCGACTTCGGCTGCCGTATAAGGCTTGAAATCGCGCGGCAGCGCCTCGCGGTTCATCGTCGTGAGCACCCAGTTGAGCACGTCGGCGAGATCCTGGTCCGACAGCGCCGAATTCGACGCACCCGGCACGCGCATCACGTACTCGCGCCCCGCCGGCAGATGCGTGAAATAACCGAGCGAGTTCGCAAGCGGCGGCACCTTGCCCGGAATGCCGCCGCCCGTCGCCGTGTGGCAGCCCATGCAGTTGAGCACCCAGTGCTGTCGCGCGAGCGTCGCATCGGCCGCGCCGTCGGCATGGGCGGGTACGGCAATCGCACACGCAGTGGCCGCGACCACCGTCAGCAACGAAGACAGACGGCGTGCGATGAACGCCCCGATCCGCCACGCCGCCGCACGCCGGCCGCCACGCACGAGCCCGCCACGCCGCCGAATGCACCCGGCATTCACAGCCCCAGCCCCTTCGTCACGACGGCACGTTGCGCGTGAACGGCCGTGCCGTCCATCTCCTTCGCGCGCGCCGAGCGAATGTCGGCCGCCGTGAACGGCTTCGCGTCGCCGTGCTTGTCGTTGAGATCGAACACGACGTAGTTGAGCACGTTCGCGATATCGTCATCGCTCGCGCTCGCGAACGACGGCATCTTGAAGTTGTAACGCTTGTCGTGCACGTTGATCTCGCCGAACATCCCGTGCAACAGCGTCGCGACGAGTTGTGCGCGGCCCGCGTCGGCCGTCGCGTACTTGCCCGGATACTCGGTCAGCGGCGGCGCAAGGCCGTCCTGCCCCTTGCCGCCGGCCTGGTGGCACACCGAGCACTGCGCGTCGAACAGGCTCTTGCCCGCCGGGTAATGGACGGCCTGCTGCGCACCGGCAAAAGCGGGCAACGCAAACCCCGCAACAGCCGCCACGCATGCGACAACGATCTTTCCAGCTTGCATCACTTTCATTGCTTTGCCGCCCCCAGCAGGACCGAAACCGAACAGTGGTAATTCGAATTACCGTTCGCCATGCACCAGTTGATGTCGTTGTTCAGCGACAGCTTGTACAGCGGCTTCTCGCGCTCGTTGCGGTTGCAGAAGCACTTGCCGCACGACGTCTTGCCGCAACAGTCGTTGTACGACACGATGTAGTCCGAACCGTCGTGCGGATTGCGGCACGTGCCGATCCACGTGATCGGCGACGGCGTCGTGCCCGGCGGACAGCTGCTCGACGTGCCGCCGCAGCAGCTGCACAGCCAGCCGTCGATCGCGCAGTACTTCCAGTAATCGCAGCTCATCGGATCGTCGCTCGCGCCCGACGCCGCGTCGGCCGCATACGCGGTGCGATCGACGGGCAGCAGCGGCAGCATCGCCGAGCCCACCAGCACCTTGCCGAGCCTCGCCATCGCGCTGCGCCGCGAACTATGCTGCGCGACGCCGCGCGCCGACCGTTCGAACCATGAATCAAACAGGCCCATATAGTTGTTCTCCGTTGACGTTGAAAGAGGGTCGGCCGATCACGCGTGCTGCGCGTGCTCTTCGTGACCGCCGTTGTCGTGATCGCCATGAACGAACTGCTGCAGCGATGCGACGCCCCGCTCCTTCGCTTCGAACAGGCTCTCGAGATGCTCGCGCGTGTTGACGAGCCCCTTCGCACGCACGGTGCCGGTGTCGTCGAGCAGCACCGCGTACGGCAGCTTGCCGATCTGATACGCGAGGCCGAGCTCCTGCGACAGCACGTACGGGAAGCGCGCGAGGTCGTGCTTCTGCGCGAAGCGCGTGTGTTCGTCGAGTTCGCCGTCGCTCGCGAGCACGATGTTCACCGGCGTCGATTCGCTCGCCTGCAGCGACGGCAACAGCGGCAGCAGCTTCTTGCAGACCGGGCACGTCGGCGACAGGAAGAACAGCAGCGTCGCCTTGCCCGCCGCGTCGATGCCGCCGACCTTGATCCGCGACCCGCGAATGTCGGTCAGCTCGAACGTCGGCGCGATCGCGCCGACCGCCGGGCCCTTGTCGATCATCAACGCGCCGGCCGGCATGATGCGTTCGTACAGGATGCCGATCTGGCGCACGAGCGCGAGGCAGATCGCGCCGAGCGCGAGGACGGCGATCCACAGCAACGCGGTGGAAACGGTGAGAGCGGTTTGCATCATGAATTCCTCAGATGTGAAAGGCGCGGGATGTTGGCGAGCAGCACGTCGACGGTGAGCAGCGCGCAGACGATCAGCAGCACGGAAGAGAACAGCGTCAGGTAGTCGAACCATACGATCGCGCGGCCGCCCGGCTCGACGAGCGCGGTCGCGGCCAGCGCGACGAGCAGCAGCACGCGCGCGACATGCAGCCAGCCGATGCCGCGCGGCGCATCCGCGCGCGCGGCGGCAAAGCCGGAACACCCGCAGTCGATGTCGGTGTGGCCGCGCAGGATGTTGATCGTCATGCCGGCCGCGAAGACGAGCAGCAACGCGATCAGGCCGAGCGCGCCGGTCATGCGCGTATCGGGAAACAGCAGCGCCGCGGCACAGGCGGCTTCCGCGAGCGGAATCGCGAACGCGGCGGGCGCGATGAGCGCATCGGGCAGCAGGCGATAGCCGGCGAGCGCTTGCCGGAACGCCGCCGGCCGGCGCATCTTCGCGAAGGCGCCGAGCAGCACGACGACGGCCGCGCCGGCTTGCGCGCTGGTGGCGAGTACGGGATCGAGCGTCATCGCGGCCTCACGGGTTCACGAGCAGCGTCGACGTACTGCCGATCTGCTTCTCGACGTGCTGCCGCTTGCCGGTGCGCGCGTCCATCACGACGAGGTCGGAGGTGCCCGTCAGCCCGTAGAACAGCGGCTTGTCGTCCTCGCTGACCTGGATCGACACGAGCGGATCGACCTTCTCCTGCGCGAGATCCCAGCGCGCGACGCGCTGTTTCGTCTTCAGGTCGTAGACCCACACCTGCGTGCCGGGATCCTTGTGCGTGCCGTCGCCGCCCTTGTGCATCAGCACGTAGTAGCGGTGCTGCTTCACCTGCACGGCCGTCTGCTGCATGCCGCCCGGGCGCCAGCCTTCGACGCGCTCGGCGTCGGTCAGCAACGACCACGACTTGCCGAATGCCGGCTTGTCGCCGCTGAAATCGGCGCTGCGCACGTTGCCGTGATACGTCGTGAACAGATAGCCGCCGTTGTAGCGCGACGCGTTGATGAAGGCCGGATCGTTGTCGACGTCGATGAACGCGTCGGACATCGTGCGCTTCACCTCCTTGCCGTTCGCGTCGAGCGTGACGGTCAGCGCCTTGCCGCTTTCGCACAGCGCGGTGAAGCGATCGTTCCCCGACGGATACGCGAGCACGCACGCCGCGGTGTCGATCTCCGACAGGACCTTCTTCGACACGGCGTCGATCACCGTCACCGACGCGGCCGGCGTGATGTTCGCGACGTACAGCCGCTTGCCGTCCGCGCTGAACGCGGTGTTGTACGGCGACGGCACGTGCTGCCCGTGCTTCGCCGGAATCACGATCTCGCCGCTGTGATCGAGCGTCGTGTTGTCGGTCATCTCGACGACGTCGGTGCGCGTGCCGTGCGAGCCGCGCGAGAAATAAGTCGTCGCGATGAAGCTCGTCTTGTGATCGGGCGAGATCGCGAGGCCGGGCGCGAAGCCGCCGTCGATCTGGCCGAGCAGCTTCTTGGCGTCGGCGTCGTACACGTAGATGCGCCCGTCGGTCATCGTCGGCATCGCGATGTCGACGACGTACACCTCGTGCGGATGCCACGACGGCATCTTTTGCACGACGAGTTCCTCGGGCTTTTCCGTCGCGTTCGCGCTGCCGGCCCACGCCGCCGCGAACGCCAGCGTCGCCGCGCAAACCGCGGTGCGTCGCCTTGCTCTCATGTCGCCTCCAGTTGGGATTCACGTTATGTGGGGCGACTGTAGTTCGACAATAAATCGGTTCAGCACCCGGACCGGCAACGCGTGCGTGCCGATTCGGGACATTGGAAAACCACCTGAAAGGCACCGCGGGTCGACACCTTCCGACCCCTCAAAAACCCCCGCCCGAATAGCGCTCGTCCGTATTGCGCCGACCGTTTGGTCGGTTTAATCTTGCGCGGTCCGAACGACCACCGGAGGCGCCGTGCTCGTGTTTCACCAGAGGTTCGACGACGCAGACCGGCATGCCGAGGCGCTGCGCGGCTGGGATCAGCGTTACGACCAGATCGGCTCCGGCTCGTATCGCAGTGCAGTCAAGCACGCGGTGCTCGACGGCGTGCAGCTGTTCCAGGAAACGGCGAACGTGCGCATCATCCAGCGCGGGCGCCTGCCGCCCGGCCATACGGTGTTCGGGATGCCGCTCACCGGCTCGGGCACCTTCGCATTCGGCGATGCGCGCATGGAGCGCGGCACGATCGTGATGGCGCGCGGCGGCGCGCCTTTCGAACTCCATTCGCCGGACGACATGTCGCTGATCGGCGTGGTCGTCGATGCCACGCTGATGCAGCAGATCGAGGATGCCGCCGATGTCCGGCTCGACGAGCGCGCGCTACGGCGCGGCGTCGTCGATGTGCCGGTCACCGCGCGCGAACGCGCGAGCGTCCAGCTCGCGACGCTGCTCGAGCGCGTGCTGTCGGCACCCGATACGTTCGACGCGGCGCGTGCGCAGTCCGAACTGCGCGGCGAAGTCGGCAACGTGCTCGTCGATCTCCTCACGTACCGGATGCCCGAGCCGCCGAACCGTCTCACGCATGCGTGCCACGCCGACATCGTGCGCCGCGTGCACGACTACGTGATCGAGCATCCGGAGGCGCCCGTCGACATCCTGAGCCTGTGCACGCAACTGCGCGTGAGCCGGCGCACGATGCAGAACAGCTTCCAGTCGGTGGTGCAAACTGGCCCGCTGAACTACACGCGCTCGCTGCGCCTCGCGCAGGTGCGGCGCCTGCTGCTCGACACGCGGCAGTCCGACCTGCCGATCAGCGAAGCGGCCGCGCGCTGGGGGTTCATCCACCTCGGGCACTTTGCGAATGCCTACAAGGCCCAGTTCGGCGAACTGCCTTCGACGACGGCGCGCCGGACGGTGCGCGGCGCAAAAACGCGCTGACCGCCCGCAAAACCCGCGATAATCCCGTGTTGAACGTTCGGCTCCCGCGAGCCGGGCGCGGTGTGCACCTGTCTGGCCGCTCGCCGCACCGTGCCGCGCGGTACGCGACGCCCACCCGATTCCACCCCACGCCCCGATGCCAGAGGATTTCCATTTCCTGTTGCTGCCCGGCTTCTCCGCGCTCGGCTTCATGTCCGCGGTCGAACCGTTGCGCGTCGCGAACCGGTTTCGCACCGAGTTGTACCGCTGGCACGTGATCAGCGCGGACGGCGCGCCCGTCGCCGCGAGCAACGGCATTCCGGTCGCGGCCGAAGCCGCGTGCGCGGACGTCGCGCAGGTCGACACGGTGTTCGTGGTCGCGGGCTTCGATCCGCTCGTGTGCTACGACCGCGCGCTCGCCGACTGGCTGCGCCGCCAGAATCGCCATGGCGCGACGCTCGGCGGCATCGACACCGGTAGCTTCGTGCTCGCGGAAGCCGGGCTGTTCGACGCATCGCAAACGCTCACGCTGCACTGGGAAGCGCTTGCCGCGTTCCGCGAACGCTACCCGGGCCTGAACGTGACGCAGGAGCTGTTCGAGATCGGCGAGCGGCGCATCACCTGCGCGGGCGGCACCGCGTCGATCGACATGATGCTCGACCTGATCGGCCGGCGGCACGGCGCCGAGCTCGCGGCGGCGATCTCCGAGCAGTTCGTCGTCAGCCGCATCCGGCAGCGTTCGGACAGCCAGCGGCTCGAGATCGCCGCGCGCTACGGCGTGCACAACCGCAAGCTGATCCAGGTGATCGGCACGATGCAGCGGCACATGGAGAACCCGCTCGGCTCCGACGCCCTCGCGCAGGAGATATCGGTCACGCGGCGCCAGCTCGAACGGCTGTTCAGCGCGACGCTTAACGACACGCCGACGCACTTCTACTTGAACCTGCGCCTCGACCGTGCGCGCGAACTGCTGCAGCAGACCGACATGAGCATCACGTCGGTGTGCGTCGCGTGCGGCTTCGAATCGCCGTCGCATTTCTCGCGCACGTACCGCTCGCGTTTCGGCGTGAGCCCGCGCAGCGACCGCCGCGCGACGCGCTGAACGGCGCCGCTTTTGCGTACAATCCGGCGCGCTATTGCGCGCGCCGGCTGCGTTTGCCGCCATTCGCTGAACAATGCCGGAGAATGATCGACGGACCGAAGCGACCTTCGAAAATAATTTGCAATGTCGCTGAAAATGTTCTGTAACATACCTCGCAATTAGATAGGCAGCCCTAAGGAGATGAGAGCCCGGGGCCGCGCACGTCGCGCCACGCAGGCTGCCAAACCGATCTCAATGCCGATCCGAGGGGTATGACATGACGATGCTCGCTTCGCCGTCGCCGCACCTGCCTGCCGTTCGCTTCCCCCCCGCCGCTCCTTCCCGATTCGTTTCGACCTGACGCTTAGTCATCCTTAGTCAGTCGACGCTCCCAGCACCGCTTCGCCGCACCGGTTCCATCGAGCCGGCGCGCGGGCCGTGTCGTGCCTGCTCGCCACGAGCGCGCGGGCGTGTCCAACCGTTGAGATGAGGATCACGTATGCAGACATCACGCAAAGCATTGCCCATCGCCCTGGGGCTCGCGCTCGGTTTCGGCATCGTCGGCGGCAGCGCGGCCGATTCCAAGGTCGCGAACCCGCAGGCGTCGAGCCTGCGCGAAAGCCTGACACGCGGCGTCGCATCGGCGCCGGCCGCGGCCAGGACCGATACGGCCGCCGGGCAGTTCCGCGCCGACGGCGTCGCCGTCACGCTGTACAACCCCGCGTATCACGCGAAGAAGGCGGCCGCCACGCCCGCCGCCGCCGCGCGCGATTTCGTCGCGTCGCAGGCGACGCAGCTCGGGCTGGACGCGGCCGCGCTGGCGAGCCTCGCGGTGACGTCGGAACGCAACGACGCCGACTTCACCGTCGTGCGCTTCCAGCAGCAGGCGGCCGGGCTGCCCGTGTACGGCAGCGAGATCGCGGTGACCGTCGCGAAGGACGGCCGCATCCTGTACGTCGCGAGCAACACGGTCAGCGGCGTGGTCGCCACCGCGCGCAAGGCGCAGGCGGTCGACCAGCAGCAGGCGCTCGACCGTGCCCGCTCGTATCTCGGCGTAAGCGGCTTCACGAACCTCGATGCGCAACTCGTCGCGTTCGTCGACAAGGCCGGCACGCATACCGCGTGGAAGGTGCGCGGCCGCCCGCAGGACGGCCCGAAGGGCGACTGGGAACTGCTGATCGACGCGGGCAGCGGCGAAGTGCTGCGCGCCGAGGACAAGGCGTTCTATGCGACCGACGGCACCGGTTTCGTGTTCCGGCCGGATCCGCTGTCTTCGACGAAAAGCAGCTACGGCAGCACGGGCTACAAGGACAACAACGACGTCGATTCCACGCAGCTCACGGCCGCGCGCGTGCGCGTGACGCTGAAGGAGCTCGCGCAGTCGGGCTCGCGTTACACGCTGTCGGGACCGTATGCGTCATGCGTCGATTTCGATGCGCCGCGCGACAACGCGTGCCCTTCGCAGGCGACGCCGGCGTTCGAATTCACGCGCGGCAACCTGTATTTCGAAGCGGTGAACGTGTACTACCACATCGACACGTTCCTGCGCTACGTGAACCAGACGCTCGGCATCAAGGCGCTGCCGTACCAGTACACGGGCGGCGTGCAGTACGACCCGCACGGCGAATCGGGCGACGACAACTCGTCGTACTCGTCGAGCAGCGGCCGGCTGACCTTCGGTCAGGGCGGCGTCGACGACGCGGAAGATGCGGACGTCGTGATCCATGAGCTCGGCCACGGCATCCATGACTGGGTGACCAACGGCGGCCTGTCGCAACAGGAAGGCCTGTCGGAAGGCACCGGAGATTATCTCGCCGCCGCGTACAGCCGCGACTTCAATCAGTGGAGCCCGTCGGACACGCAGTATCACTGGGTCTACAACTGGGACGGCCACAACGAATATTGGGGCGGCCGCGTGACGAACTGGAACGTCGGGCGCACCTACGCGCAGGCGCGCGGCGCGGAGATCCACACGGCCGGCCAGTACTGGGCTTCGTGCAACCTCGTCGCGCGCGACGCGATCGGCGCGCAGGCGATGGACAAGGCGTTCCTGAAGGGGCTGTCGATGACCAACAGCTCGACGAACCAGAAGGCCGCCGCGCAGGCCGTGCTGACGGCCGCGGCCGCGCTCGGCTACAGCAGCGCGCAGCTCACGGCGATCGGCAATGCGTACAACAAGAGCTGCACATACGGCGTGACCGTGCCGCAGAAGTCGTAATTCCGCAGCAGGCGGGGGCGTCGCACGACCTGCGGCGCACCCTTTTCCTCGACATCGCTACCCTCACGAGATCGAACATGCCTACTCTGACATTGACCCGCCTGAGCGCCGCGCTGGGCGGCATGCTGCTGACCGCCGCCGCACAAGCCGCGCCCGCGTGGATCACGCTCGGCGACACCGCGTTCCGGCAGCTTCAACGCATCGATGCAAGCGCAACCGCGCAATACAGCACGGCGCTCGACGCCGGCCGTGCGGCCGACGGCACCGTGCGCCGCGAAACCGTGCATATCGTCGAGATCGACGATTCCCGGCTCGGCGAGCTGGCCCACGCGGTACACCGTGCGCGCGGTCACGGGCCCGGCTACATTGTGCACGACTCGTTCGACGACGCGCGCCAGGCCTTGCAGCCGGTATCGGCGGCGGTCGCGAAGCAGGCCGCCCTGCCCGCCTACACGGTGTCGAACGCACCGCGGATCGGGACCTGGATCCAGCAACTGCAGGCCAGCAACATCGTCGGCACGATCACGTCGCTGTCCGGCTTCACGAACCGCTATTACACGACGTCGCACGGCGTCGCCGCGGCCGACTGGCTCGCGCTGCAGTGGAAGCAACTGGCGGGCTCACGCGCCGACATTACCGTCGAACAGTTCGCGCATAGCAGTTTTCCGCAAAAGTCCGTGATCCTGACGATCCGCGGCAGCGATCCAACCGCGGGCACGGTCGTGCTGGGCGGCCACCTCGATTCGACGGTCGGCCGCACGACGGAAAACACGCGCTCACCCGGCGCGGACGACGATGCGTCCGGCATCGCCAGCCTGACCGAAGCGCTGCGCGTGCTGCTCGCAAACGACTACCGGCCGAAGCGGACGATCAAGTTCGTCGGATACGCGGCCGAGGAAGCCGGCCTGCTCGGTTCGAAGGCGATCGCGAAGCAGTTCCGCGCGCAGAATGCGAACGTGGTCGGCGTGCTGCAGCTCGACATGACGAACTACAAGGGCGATCCGAAAGACATCTACCTGATCGCCGACTACACGAACGCCGCGCAGAACACCTACCTGACGAACCTGGCGAAGACCTACCTGCCGGAACTCGCGATCGGCACGTCGCAGTGCGGGTATGCATGTTCGGATCACGCGTCGTGGAATGCGCAGGGCTATCCGGCGTCGTTCCCGTTCGAGGCCGACCAGAACGACAGTCCCTACATCCATACCGTGAACGACACGCTGGAGAATTCGGATCGGCAGGCGAACCACGCGCTGAAGTTCGGCAAGCTGGCACTCGCGTATGCGGTCGATCTCGGCGGCGACGGCAGCGCGACCATCAAACCCTGACCGCGCCCCGGCCGGCTCGGGCCACCCCGGGCGCGCGCGGCATGCGCGCCCGTTCGAACGCGTTTCCGGTTCCGGATAGAATCGTCGTTCGATCACTTCCGCACCACCGTGCCTCGCCATGACCGATTTCTCCCGCTCAATCAGCGATCTCGCGCCCGAGCGCGTCACGACCGCGTTCGACCTGGCCGGCCATACGACGGCGCGCTCGCTCGGCGTCGCACAGGGCATCGTCGTGCGTTCGCGCTCGATCGTCGGCTCGTTCGGCGCGGCGCTGCAGACCCTCTTCGGCGGCAACATCACGCTCTATACGTCGCTGTGCGAGAAGGCGCGCCAGCAGGCATTCGACAAGATGCTCGCCGATGCGCGCAAGCTCGGCGCGAATGCGATCGTCGCGATGCGCTACGATTCGACCGAGATCGGATCGGGCATCACGGAAGTCATCTGCTACGGCACGGCCGTGCAGGTCACGCGCGACGCCGGCGCCTGAGCGTCAACCGGGCGTCACCCGCGCGTCACCCATCACGCGCCGGCCGCCCACACGATCGCGACGATCGAGCCGATCACGAGCACCGGGCCGATCGTCTTGCGCTTGTTCAGTTCGGTCCACAACAGCACGCCCGTCAGCGACAGCAGGATCAACGCGCCCGCGAGCGTGTCGACGAGCAGCACCCAGCCGATGCTCATCCCGACGCCCTTGTGCAGGTTCGTCAGCCACGCGAGCGTGGCGTTGTCGGTGCGCTTGAGTGTCATCGTGTCGCTGCCGACCCAGTAGTCGACGGCGACGTTTTCACGCGGCGACGCGAACACGAGCTGCCAGTGCTCGGGCTGCACGGTCTTGCGATCGCCCCATGCGACCGGATGCTCGGGTTCCTTCTGCACGCGCCCCATCCGTTCCGGCAAATGCAGATCCGGTTGCCCGCGCAACCATTGCGCGAGCGCGAGCGGTGAAGCGGGTTCCGGGTCGGGCACGTCGAGCCTCAACGTCTCCACATGCGGCGCACCGGTCTGGATCCGCAGCGGTGGCGCGCGGTGATTCAGCAGGAACCCCGTCGCGCCGAACAGCAGGCCGAGCGCGGCGCCCCACAGGCCGATCCAGCCGTGCACCTTGCGCAGCCACTTGATGAACGTCCCGCGGCGCGATCGCGTGCGGCCGGCGCTGGCCGGACGTGCGCCCGGCGCAACGCGTGACACGGGCGCCGCGTCGATTTCGATGGGATCGGCAACGCTCACGTTTCGCTCCAGATTCTCAAAAGATTGTGATAACAGCCGACCAGGCTGCGGCACGCCTGTGCATCGGCACCGCTCGCGTTGAGCCGCTGGATCGCAGTGTCCATGTCGAACAGCAGCGCGCGCTGCGCATCGCTGCGCACGAGGCTCTGCACCCAGAAGAAGCTCGCGACGCGCACGCCGCGCGTGACCGGCGTGACCTGATGCAGGCTCGTCGCCGGATAGACGATCATGTCGCCGGCCGGCAGCTTGACCTGCTGCACGCCGTACGCGTCCTCGATCACGAGCTCGCCGCCGTCGTATTCGTCGGGCGCGGACAGGAACAGCGTGACGGACACGTCGGTGCGCAGCTTCACGCCGTTCGGCAGCACGCGCACCGCGCCGTCGACGTGACTGCCGAACGTCATCCCGCCTTCGTAGCGGTTGAACAGCGGCGGATAGACCTGGTTCGGCAGCGCCGCGCTGATGAACAGCGGATTGCGCTCGAGCGCAGCGAGGATCACGTCGCCGAGTTCGCGCGCGACCGGCGAATGCTCGGCGATCTGCTGGTTGCGCTTGACCGGCGCGCCCGTATAGCCGGCCGTCGCACGGCCGTCGACCCACGCGTCGCCCGCGCGGTCGAGCCGGTCGCGCACCATGCTCACCTGCTCGGGCGTCAGCACGTTCGGGATGTGTACAAGCATCGATTCCCCTCTTTCATCGAATGGCGCGGCGGCGCGCGTGTCGCTCAGAAACGGTAGTCGAGCGTCGCGAGGAACGTGCGCCCGACGCCCGGCACCGCACGGCCGCCGTCCGACTGGATCAGCGCATCGTAATAGAACTTGTTGGTCAGGTTCAGCAGATTCAGGCGCAGGTCCCACTGCTTCGCGTGATACGCGGCCGTCGCATCCCAGCGCGTGTAGCCGCCCACCTGCACGTAGTCCGTGTTCGCTGCGTAGCGTCCCGACATGTACGTCGGGCCGCCGCCGATCTCCCAGTGCGGCGTGAACGCATACGTGGTCCACAGCGTGAACGTGTTGCGCGGCGTATTCGCGAGCGTCTTGCCCTGCGTGCCGTCGCGCGCGCTCAGGATCACGCCGTTCATGTACGTGTAGCTGCCGAACACCTGCCACTTCGGCGTGATGTGGCCCGTCACGCTCGCCTGGAAGCCGCGCACGCGAATGTCGCCTTCGAGCAGGTATTCACCCGTCGACGTCTGCGTGCGCGCGTTGCTCTTCTCCTGCTGGAACAGCGCCGACGTGACCGACAGGTTGTCGTTCAGCAGGTCCCACTTGCCGCCGACCTCGTACGACTTCGTGTGTTCGGGCGACAGGTTCTGCGTGTTGTTCGTGACCGTCAGCGTCTCGAGCGACGGGTTGAACGACGTGCCGTACGACAAGTAGTACGACTGCGATTCGGTCGGCTGATAGATCACGCCGGCCCGCACGCTCGTGAAATAGTTCGTCTGCGACGTGTAGCCGGGCGCGCTCACCGTGTTCGCGAGATGCGCCTGGAAGCGATCCCAGCGCAGCCCGCCGACGAATTTCCAGTCGCGGCCGATCGACACCGTGTCGTTCATGTACGCCGCGAGCGTGGTCGCGCCCGATTCGGCGTGGTTGGCCGGCGTCTGCGTCGCGTTGGTCGCCGTCGACGACAGGTAGGCCGGGTTGATCAGCGACAGGATCGGCAGACCGCTGCGCGTGTACGCCTGGTTCGTATAGCTGTCGTGGCCGACCTCGACACCGGCGATCAGGTCGTGCTTCACGAAGCCCGTGTCGAACTTGAAATGGGCCATCGTGTCGTTGTCGACCGAATGGTTTTCGATCACGCGGTCGTGGCTCGCGAGCTTCACGTACAGCGCCGACATCGGCAACGACGTGTAGTTGCCGTTCGTCAGCGCGGCGCTCGACGACAGCGGGCCCGTCAGCACCGCGTTCGCGGCCGTCTCGCGCGCATCGGTCATCGAGTGCGAGAACGACGTGCGATTGCTGATCGTCAGCGCATCGTTGACGCGATGATCGATGCGTGCGGACACGGTCTGCACGTCCTGGATCGTGCGGTCGTCGGTGAGGCCGTAGAAGGTGTTCTTCGGCACCGGCGCCGGATGGCCGTTGACCGCGAGCACGCCGTAGTCCGGCATGTCGTAGTTGTGCTGGATCAGCGCGGACAGCGTCACCTCGGTCGGCGTGCCGATACCGAAGCGCAGCTCCGGTGCGATCCCGTAGTCCTTGTTCTTCATCACGTCGCGCGTCGAGCCGAGCGACTGGCCGAACGCATTGATGCGGAACGCCGACGTCGCGCCCAGCGACCGGTTCAGGTCGACGCTCGTGCGGTAGTGGTCGTTGGTGCCGATCGTCGTCGACACCTCGGCGGACGGCTTCAGGTTCGCCTTCTTCGACACCTGGTTGATCACGCCGCCCGTCGAACCGCGCCCGAACAGCATCGACGACGGGCCGTACAGCACCTCGACCGAATCGAGGTCGAACGTGTCGCGGTAGTACTGGTTTCGATCGCGAAAGCCGTCGAGATAGATGTCGTTCTGCGCGGTGAAACCGCGCAGGTTGATGTTGTTGCCGATCTGCCCGCCTTCCGCGCCGCCGATCGTGATGCCCGGCGCATTGCGCAGCGCGTCCTGGAACGACGTGAGCCCTTGCGACTCCATCAGCGCCTTGTTGATCACCGTGACCGACTGCGGAATGTCGCGCAACGCGGTCGGGGTTTTCGCGCCGACGCTCGAGCGCTCGGCCTGGAAGTCCTGTTGCACGGCCTGACCCGAGACGCTGATCGTCGGCAGCGTCTCGCGCGCGGCGGCGGCGGCCGGCGGCGCATCGCCCGGTTTCGCGGTGACGGCCGGCGACGATTCGGCGCTCGTGCTCTGAGCGAGTGCGGGCGAAGCGATAGGCAAAGCAAAGGCCAGCGCGAGCGCGCTCGCGAACGGGGTCCTGTTCGGCATGGAAATCCAGTCGGAATGAAACCGCCCCGCGTGGACACGCGCCGATGCGCGCGCACGAGGCACGGATGCGATGGCTTGCGGGCCACCGGCGATCAGGCCGACGGCACTAGCTGGCTAGGGTTGACGAGTCACCGGCGGCAGTCGCCGCACCGGTCACGGAAATGAGAATCGGTATCATTCCATGTATTTTCTATGGTTTCAATTGATAACCGCTTCGTCATACGAAAGCACTATGTTTCAGAAAATTACGGAAATTTATATGTAATTTTCTGAATGGTTTTCGTAATTAAAATCAGCTCTTTCATCGGATGAATGCCGCCCGATGCCTTGTGCAGCAAGGCATTGATGGAATGGCCCCTTTTCGTTTTCGGGCCTCGTCGAACTGGCTGACGCTTCGACCCAATCGGAAAGACGGTGGACCAATTGTTTAATCAGACGATTATCCGAACCGAATGCCGTTTGGCATTTGATTGAAACAAGCAAGCATTTTGAAATGAATTGCGGTGAACGCGACGGCTCAATGATCGCGCTCCAGCGACGTCATGTTCCGCAAGGTCGGAAACAGGCGCATCCACGTGAGCGCAACGGCGATCGTCGCCGCGCCGCCGATCACGATCGCCGCGGGCGCGCCCCACCATGCAGCCGTCACGCCCGATTCGAATTCGCCGAGCTGGTTCGACGTGCCGATGAACAACGAGTTGACCGCGCTCACGCGCCCGAGCATGTCGTCGGGCGTACGCAGTTGCACGAGCGACAGGCGCACGACGACGCTCACCACGTCCGATGCGCCCAACGCCGCCAGCGCGATGAGCGACACCGCGAAATGCCTCGACAGCCCGAACACGATCGTCGCGATGCCGAACGCGATCACGCCGCCGAACATCGCGCGGCCCGGCCGCCCCTTCAGCGGAAAACGCGTGAGCCACAGCGTACCCGCGAGCGCCCCGACCGCCGGCGCAGCGCGCAACGCGCCGAGCCCCCACGGTCCGACCTGCAGGATGTCGCGTGCATAGATCGGCAGCAGCGCGGTGGCACCGCCGAACAGCACCGCGAACAGGTCGAGCGACAGCGCGCCGAGGATCGCCGGTTCGCGCCGGATGAACGCGATGCCCGAGAACACCGAACGCAGCGTGACCGGCTCGCGGGCCGGCGGCGCGCTGCGCAGCGGAATCGTGCCGCTCAGCACCGCCGCGATCGCGAACGCGACCACGCTCGTGCCGAACGCGGCGGGCGCACCGATGCCATACAGCAGCCCGCCGAACGCGGGCCCGAGAATCTGCGCTGCCTGGTTCGCGGATGTCGACAGCGCGGTCGCGCGCGGCAGGTCGCTGCGCGGCACGACGGCCGGCAGCAACGACGACACCGACGGCGATTCGAACGCGCGCGCGGTGCCGACGATCGCCGCGAGCGCATACACGGCCGGTTCGGTGAGCCCGCCTTTCGCCGCGCCGAGCAGGAACACGCCGGCGGCCAGCGCCTCGACGCTCTGGCAGATCGTCGCGATGCGCCGGCGGTCGTAGCGGTCGGCCACCTGCCCGACGACGAGCGTCAGCGCGAACATCGGCACGAACTGCGCGAGGCCGACGAGACCGAGCGCGAACGCGCTGTGCGTGAGCGAATAGACATACCAGCCGATCGCGACCGACAGGATCTGGAACGCCAGCGACGACATCACGCGCGTGCCCCAGAAGCGCTGGAACGGTGCGTGGCGGAACAGGTTGGCGGGTAACGCGGATGCGGTGCTGGATTCGGGTAACGGGGTGGTCATCGAGGAGGCGTCATCGGAGGGGAGCGGGCGATCGGCGATGCGCGATACGGCCAAACCGCGATGATATCGCCAACTGCCCCACTCCATCCCAGCCGCACGCCCGCCCCGCGCCGGCGACACCGGCGCACGCTGCACGACCACGCCGCCCCACAAAAAAAAAAAGCGCGAACCGCGGTTCGCGCCAAAGAGAGACCTCGCTGAAGACGTCGAAAGATCTACCTCATCCCACTCAGAAAGAATGCCGCATCCCGATCCGCACGTCGGCCTGCGTCTGCGTGGTCGACGGCGTGAAGCTGTAGCCGACCACCGCATCGACACCGTGCGACGCGCGCAGGTAATCGCCGGAGATGTACACGTCGGTGCGCTTCGACAGCAGGTAGTGCAGGCCGGCCGTGCCCTGGTTCCAGTGGTGGCCTTCGAAGCGCGTGTGCTGGTAGCCCGCGATGAAGCTCAGCGCCGGCGTGAACTGATACAGGCCGCCACCTTCGTACACCTGCATGTGCGACGACTGGCCGAAGCCCTTGATCGTCGTGTACGAGTAGTTCGCGTCGAGCGTCAGCTTGCCGATCGTGTAGCTCGTGCCGACGCCGAACGTGCCCTGGCTGTCGACGTCCATCGCGGTATTCGCGAACAGGTCGGTGCGCGCGCCGGTCGCCGGATCGACGGTGACGGTCTGCTGGCCGAGGAACGTATGCGTGCCGATCATCGCGTACGGGTCGAACGCGTAGATGCCGTTCGGGTTGTTCAGGCGCGTGTACGCGGCGCCGATCGAGAAGTCGCCCTTCGTGTAGCTCGCGCCCGCGCTCCATGCGCTGTTGCGGTGGAAGTTGCCGGCGACGTTGCCGAACGAGTACATCGCGCCGAACTTGAAGCCGCTCAGGTCGTTCGACAGGAATTTGACCGAGTTCGGCAGGCGGTCGCCGTTGAAGCGGTCGAAGTCGCCCTGGTGGATCGCATAGCCGCTGCCCCACGCGGAGATGTTGTAGATCGACACCAGTTCGTTGGTGATGTCGAGCTGGTTGCCGAACGACAGCGTGCCCCAGTCGTTCTGCAGACCGACATAAGCCTGCCGACCGAACTCCGACCCGCCGAAGCCGAGCTGCCCGTTGCCGAGGTGGAAACCGCTCTCGAGCGCGAACACGGCCTTCAGGCCGCCGCCGAGATCTTCCGTGCCTTTCAGGCCGAAACGGTTCCCGTATGCGACGCCGTCGTCGAACTTGACCACATGCGACCCGCCCGTGTTGTTCACGTAGGTGATGCCCGCGTCGAGAATCCCGTACAGCGTCACGCTGCTCTGCGCGTGGCCGATGGCGGGAATACAGGCCGCGCATGCAAGCGCAGCGGCTACGGCAACTTTCTTTTGCTTCATTGTCGACCACCCTCCCTGAACCGTTCGATGGAAAGAACCGTGGCCTGGCGCGCGCCGCAATACGCCGGCTGATTCGAATTCGGTACGTCTGCTAGCTTCGGTATTTCGTTTTCCGCAATAACGTAGCCATTGGCGAAAAATACAAACCCATATTTCGGGTCACCCGTCTGAAGGCGACACCAAATGGTCTCGATGCGACTGTTCGGGAAAACACGGAGACGGGCGGCGCGGCAAAAACCGGCCGCCCGGAGGCAGGTCAGCGGGCGTCGAGCGCCGCGCGCACGGCCGGCAGCGCCGGTGTGCCGGACGCGGTCGTCACGCCGTCCAGCCAGCCCTCGACGAGCGCCGGGTCGGCCTTCAGCACGTGCTGCGCCGCGAGCGCGGGCGAGGTCTTGTGGTCGAGCATGTCGGCGATGATCCGGTTCTCGACGTCGACGGAGAACGTCATCTGCCGGAACAGGCGCGCGAGGTTCGCGCACTGGCCGGCAAAGCCCGGACGCGTCACCGTGTTGACCGTCGCGCCGCCGTAGTTCGGACCGAAATACGCGTCGCCGCCCGACAGGTAGGTCAGGTGGAACTTGGTGTTCATCAGGTGCGGCTCCCACGCGAGAAACACGATCCAGCGCTTGTCGCGCACCGCCCGCTCGACCTGCGTGAGCATCCCCGTCTCGCTCGATTCGACGAGCGACCAGTTCGCCGGGCCGAGCGCATGGTCGGACAGCATCCGCTTGATGTTCTGGTTCGCGGGCGCGCCGGGCTCGATCCCGTAGATCTTGTCGCCGAAGCGGTCGGCATAGCGCGCGAGATCGGCGAACGTGTGCACGCCCGCGGCCGCGACGTAGTCGGGCACGGCCAGCGTGAACTTCGCGCCGCTCAGGTTCGCGTGCAGCACGTCGATCGACTTCTCGTCGACGAACGGCTTCACGAGCGGCGCCTGCGCGGGCATCCAGTTGCCGAGGAACACGTCGACCTGCCCTTTCTTCAAGCCCTGGTACGTGATCGGCACCGACAGGTTCGCGACGTCCTGCCGGTAGCCGAGCGCCTTCAGCACGACGCCGGCCATCGCGTTCGTCGCGTCGATGTCCGTCCAGCCGGGCGCCGCCATCTTCACGTCGCGACACGTCTGCGGATCGGCGGCGTGCGCGGGCTGCGTCGCCAGCACGCATGCGGCCGCGGCGAGTGCCGTGCCGAGCCTGCGGATTGCTGCATGGGATTGCCGTTTCATGGTGCGTCTCCTTCGTCGTTCGTCAATGATCGTGTGCGGATCGTTCAGCGCCCGACGCGCGGAAAGCGCGCCATCGCTTCGAGCGTATCGAGTTCGATGTGATTGCGCATGTAGCGCTGGCTCGCATCGGTGAACGGCTGCCAGTCCCACGCCTGGATGCGGCCCTGCGTCGTCGCCGCGTAGTGGAAGCGGCGCCGCCGCTGGCTCGCGCGCACCTGCGCGTCGAGTTCCGGCAGGTTCCAGCGCTGCGCAGCCTCCGCGCGGAACGCGGCGAGCACGTCGGCGGCTTCGGGCAGGCCGGCCAGGTTCGTGCGCTCGCGCGGATCGTCGGCGAGGTGGTAGAGCTGGTCGGGGTCGGCCGGGCAATGCACGTACTTCCAGTCGCCGCGGCGGATCATCACGACCGGCGCGACCGCCCCTTCCGCGAGGTATTCGCCCAGCGCGACGTCGTGCGCGGGTGCGCCTTGCAGATGCGGCACGAGGCTCGCGCCGTCGACCGGGTCCGGCCATCCGGGGTCGGGCCAGCCGCCGGCGGGCGCCGCACCGGTCAGGTCGACGAGCGTCGGCAGCAGGTCGAGGTGCGACACGGGCCCGCGCACGCGCGCGGCGTCGAAGCGGCCCGGCGCGTGGACGATCAGCGGCACGCGGCAGCCGCCTTCGAAGAACGTCATCTTGTACCAGAGCCCGCGCTCGCCGAGCATGTCGCCGTGGTCGGACGTGACGATCACGATCGTGTCGTCGGCGAACCCGCATTGCTCGAGCGCGGCCAGCACGCTGCCGAACTGCGTGTCGACGTACGACGTCGCGCCGTAGTACGCGCGGCGCGCGGCGCGGATCTGCGCGTCGGTCGGCGGCGTGCGATCGTTTTCGCAGACGAAGCGCAGCCGCTGCGAATGCGGATCGCTCTGCTCCGCATCGAGCCGCACGGCCGGCATGTCGATCTCGTCGTCGCTGTACAGATCCCAGTATTCGCGCGTGATCGCGTACGGATCGTGCGGATGGGTCAGCGACACGACCATGCAGAACGGCCGCGCGTCGTGCCCGGCCGCCCGCTCGCGCGCGACGTCGTACAGCTTCTGCTTGGCCGCGAACGTGACCTCGTCGTCGAAGTCGAGCTGGTTCGTGCGCACGCACGGGCCGGCCTCCAGCACCGAGCTCATGTTGTGATACCAGCTCGGCCGCTCGGTCGGGTGGTCCCAGTCGGGCACCCAGCCGAAGTCGGCCGGATAGATGTCGGTCGTGAGCCGCTCCTCGAAACCGTGCAACTGGTCGGGTCCGCAGAAATGCATCTTGCCGGACAGCATCGTGCGGTAGCCGCCCGCGCGCAGGTAGTGCGCGAACGTCAGCGTTTGCGCCGGCAATTCGGCGGCGTTATCGTAGGCGCCGATACCCGACGGCAGCTTGCCGGTCAGCAGCGAGAAGCGCGACGGCGCGCACAGCGGGCTCGCGCAATACGCGGCGTCGAACACCACGCCTTGCGCGGCGAGACGGTCGAGCGTCGGCGTGCGCGCGACGCGGTTGCCGTAGGCCGGCAGCGCGAACGGCGTCAGCTGGTCGGCCATCAGAATCAGGATGTTGGGAGTCGGGTTCGTCATCGCGGTCGTGGGGAAATCGGTGTTCGAACGGAACGGCGCGACGCTCGTGCGGCGACGCAGCCGGCATGACGGACGCGGCCTTGCAGAAAGTCCCGCGCGCACCGGCCGCGACTGGCTAGAATCGCGGAAGGACCGGCGCGGCGCCGTGCCGTCCAAAGCACTATCCCCCGCCCGAATTCGGACGGGAAGGTGGCCGGCCCTTATGGGGCCATTAGAGAGACTTATGTCGAAATCCGAAGCGTTACCGTCGATGCAGGCGCTGCGCGCGTTCGAATCGGCCGCCCGTCTCCAGAGCTTCACGGCCGCCGCGCGCGAGCTCGGCTCGACGCAGCCGGCCGTGAGCCAGCAGGTGTTCCAGCTCGAGGCCGAGCTCGGCGTGCCGCTGTTCGAGCGCAGCCCGCGCGGCGTCACGCTGACGAGCGACGGCCAGTGCCTGTACGAAGCCGTGCGGGTGAGCCTCGACACGCTGCGCGGCGCCACCGCGACGCTGCGCGCGCGCCGCGAGCACGGCGCGCTCACGATCGTCACGGATTTCGGCTTCGCGACCTACTGGCTGATGCCGCGCCTCGCGGGGCTGAAGCGCGTGATGCCGGACGTCGACGTGCGGGTCGTCACGTCACAGGATTACGACGCGCAGCGCGACCACGCCGACATCGCGATCCTGTTCGGCGACGGCCACTGGCCGTCGTGCACGGCCGCCCGGCTCTTTCCCGAATCCGTCACGCCCGTCTGCTCGCCCGCGTTCCGCGCCGCGCACCCGGACGTCGCGCGGCCCGACCACCTGCACGCGCTGCCGCTGCTGCACGTGCAGCCGACGCGCCCCGAGCGCTGGCTGTCGTGGGCCGGCTGGTTCGACGCGCACGGCCTCGACGCGCCGGCCGCCGCGCGCGGCGTGACCTTCAACAGCTATGCGCTGGTGATCCATGCGGCGCTCCTCGGCGAAGGCGTCGCGCTCGGCTGGTCGCCGCTCGTCGACGAGCTCGTCGCGTCCGGGCAGCTCGTGAAGCTCGTCGACGCCCCCGTCGTGACGTCGCGCGGCTATTTCCTCGTGCGGCCGCCGCAGCGGCCCGAGCCGGACGCGACCCACGTGTTCCGGCGCTGGCTGCTCGACGCGTGCGCGTGCGCGTGACGGGCTGCCAAGCGCCCATCCACCACCCGTCGACCGCCCCGCCTGACCGTCCGCCCCGGCCGGCCGCGCTGGCGTGCCGATACCAGCCACACGGCGGGTTGGTTCTATCCGCGCCTAAATCGTCCTGATTTACTTGAGCCTCCCGCTACCCGCGTAGCCTGGCGCCCGGTGCGCCGCCGCGCGGGTTCGCGCCCCCTGACATCCGAGGAACCTCATGACCGCCGACTCACGCCCCGATCAATTCGTCCTGACGCTGTCGTGCCCGAGCGCGGCCGGCCAGGTCGCCGCCGTCGTCGGCTTTCTCGAGCGCCATCGCTGCTATGTCGATGCGTTGAACGTGTTCGACGACGATCTCAGCAACCACTTCTTCGTGCGCTGCGTGTTTCATCCGACGGATGAGACGCTGCAGATCGACGCGCTGCGCCAGGAGTTCGGGCCGATCGCGGCCGAGCTCGGCGGCCGCGACGGCGACACGCAGTGGGCGATCCACGACGTGAACGCGCGCCCGAAGGTGCTGATCATGGTGTCGAAGCTCGAGCACTGCCTCGCGGACCTGCTGTTCCGCTGGCGGATGGGCGAGCTGAAGATGGACATCGTCGGCATCGTGTCGAACCATCCCGACTTCGAGCCGCTCGCCGCGCAGCACGGCCTGCCGTTTCGCCATTTTCCGATTACGCCCGACACCAAGGCGCAGCAGGAAGCGCAGTGGCTCGACTTCCTCGAGTCGAGCGGCGCCGAGCTCGTGATCCTCGCGCGCTACATGCAGGTGCTGTCGCAGGAAACGAGCGCGAAGCTCGCGAACCGCGCGATCAACATCCACCACTCGTTCCTGCCCGGCTTCAAGGGCGCGAAGCCGTATCACCAGGCGCACGCGCGCGGCGTGAAGCTGATCGGCGCGACCGCGCACTTCGTGACCGACGATCTCGACGAAGGCCCGATCATCGAGCAGGTGGTCGAACGAGTCGATCACGCGCTGCGCCCCGAGCAACTGCTGGCGGTCGGTCGCGACGTCGAATCCATCACGCTCGCACGCGCGGTGAAGGCGTTCATCGAGCGCCGCGTGTTCCTGAACGGCGATCGCACGGTGGTGTTTCCGTAAGCGCGTCGCGGGCCTGGCGCCGTGTTCGTCGGGCGGCAAGCAAATAAAAAACGACCGGCACCTGCCGGTCGTTTTTTTATCGCATCGCGTTCGACGCTTCGCGCGACGGCACCGGCACGGTAGCCGGATTCGTCGCGCGGGCGCGTGCCCGTCAGGCGCTTACTTCACCCACGCGAAGTAGTACGACAGCCAGATCGTGAGCGCCGCGCCGAGCAGCGCCGCATACGGCATCAGGTTCAGCCACATCGCGCGCTTCGGCACTTCGAGTTCCATGTCCTGCTGCATCTGCGCGGGGAAGCGGCCGCGATCCTGCCAGTAGTGGCGGAACAGGAACACCGGCACGATCAGCAGCATCGCGATCAGCCCGTTGCGCAGCGTGCCATCGCCCTGCAGGTTCGCGCCCGCGCCGACATAGACGAGGTTCGCGTAGCCGCAAATCGAACCGGCGACGAGCAGCCAGGTCGGGCAGCGGAACGGCCGATCCCAGTTGCCGCGATCCATCCGGTGGATCCAGCCCGACTGAAGATTCAGGAATACGAACAGCATGTAGCAGACGTTCGAGATCGACAGCACCGTCATGTAGTCCGACATCATCAGCAACACGAGGTTGAAGCCGAGATCGGTCCACATCGCGCGCGTGGGCGAGCCGTGCTCGTTCACGTGCGACAGGTACTTCGGCAGCCAGCCGTCGACCGATGCCTGGTACAGCGTGCGCGACGAGCCCATCATCGACGTCATCACGATCAGCAGGATCGACAGCATCAGCATCACGACAACTGCATTCGCGACCCACGCGCCGCCGCCGACGATCCGCGCCATCGCGGCCGCGACGCCGGTGCCGTCGCCGATCGACGGATCGAGCATCGCCTGCGTGCCGAGCGCGCCCTGGAACGCCATCGGCACGAGCGTCATCACGACGAGACACAGCGCGCCCGACCAGAAGATCGCCTTCGCGGTGTCGCGACGCGGATCGCGGAATTCGCGCGTGTAGCAGACGGCCGTCTCGAAGCCGTACGACGCCCATCCGGCCATGAACATCGCGCCGAGCGCCATCGTGACGCCCTGCCCGTTCCACGAGCCGAACGTCGCGGTCGTGAGATTGCCGTGTGCGTCGTGACCGAGCGGCAGCAGCGGGAGCAGGTTCGACATCGGCACGTCGCCGGTAACGAACGGTACGATGCCGACGATCAGCAGCGGCGTGAGCGATGCAATGCCGAGAATGCGCTGCGTGCGCGCAGCCTTCGACGCGCCGCTGTGCTGAAGCTTGAACGTGATCAGAAGCAGAATCGTCGCGATGATGAACGTCGCGTTGATTCGCAGGGAAAGACCCGGCTTGATGAAACCGAGATCCGCGATCTTGAGCTGCCAGTGCAGCACCGCCGCATCGGCGGGAAAGAGACTCGTGAGCGCATAGCTCGCCGCGAGGCCGCAGCCGAGCGCGAGCATCGGCGACCACGCGAGCCAGTTGCACCACACGGACACCGGGGCAATCAGCTTGCTGTAACGGACCCAGCCGATCGCGCCATACACGGACGCGCCGCCCGATTTATGGGGAAATAGCCCGGATATTTCCGCATAAGTCGCGCTTTGAATCAGCCCCATCGTGATCGCGGCGATCCAGATCGCCCACGCGGGCTGGCCGATCGTCGCGCATACGCCGCCGATCGTGAACAGCACGCCTGCCGGCACGCCGCTCGTTACCCAAAATGCGTCTTTCCAAGTCAGGCCACGATGCAGCGTGTGGCCCGTCGAATCATGTGAGATGGTTGCCTCAACGTCACTGGTGCGATTAGCACGCAGTCCTGCCTGACTCATCCATTGCCTCCTGAGATGACTCCGCACAAGGGCCGTAGTGTAACAACTTACGCCGTTTCTTGCAGAATCAGTAAAAGAATTCCGGGATATGGCCGCATTGAATCACGATTGTTTCGGATTCCTGCATGCCATTCCCGGCGTATTTTTTATAGTGATGCGCGCAATGAAGCGTCGCGTGTTACTGGGTGCCTTCAGTCCACGAATTCACGCGGTCCGCATGGGCTGCGATCCACGCATCGGCGGCCGCTTCCGGCTTCGAGCCGTTCTGGATCGCGAGCATCACGCTGTCGATCTCGCCCGGTTTCCACTGGAATTTCTTCAGGAACGCGACGACCGGCTTGGCCTTCGTTTCGAGCTGCGGATTCACGACGCTGTCGACGTGCTCCGCGCCGCCGAACACCTTCTTCGGATCCTCGAGGAAGCGCAGCTTCCACTTCGCGAACATCCAGTGCGGCGCCCAGCCAGTCACGATCACCGGCTTGTTTGCACTGACGGAGCGCGACAGCTCGGCCGTCATCGCACTGCCCGAGCTCGGCATCAGCGTGTAGCTCAGCCCGTAGTTCTTGATCGCTTCGTCGGTCTTGCGCATCACGCCCGCACCGGCATCGATGCCGACGATGCGGCCGCCGAAGCTGCTCTTCTCGGCGTTCAGATCCTCGATGCTCTTCGCCTTCACGTAATCCGGGACAATCAGGCCGATCTTCGCGTCGGGAAAGTTCGCGCCGACGTCGACGACCTTGCTCTTGTATTCGCTCCAGTACGAGCCGTGCGTGACCGGCAGCCACGCGGACAGCGTCGCATCGAGATCGCCGCGCGCGACGCCCTGCCACATGATCCCGGCCGCGACCGGCACGAGCTTCACCTCGTAGCCGAGCTTCTTCTCGATCACGCGTGCCGCGACGTTCGACGTCGCCACACTGTCGTCCCAGCCTTCGACATAGCCGATTTTCAGCGTCGGCTTCGTATCCGCAAGTGCTGACGCGCTCAGCGCCACCATGGCCGACACCGCGCCCGTCCACAACAGTTTTCCGAACAGCTTCATGGTCGATCTCCTTGATATGCGCTCACCGCGCGTTGCCTCTCTAGGTTCTTCAACCACAAATCCGCGGTATCGTTCTTTTCCGACGGATGCTTGTCCGGACGCGACGCGCCCGGACAGCCGATGGCTTGTTTGCTTATTTGTCGATCACGAGATCCGACAGCGGCTTGCTGCAGCACAGCAGCACCATCCCCTGGTCGATCTCGCGCTGGCGGATGCCGCCGTTATGCTTCATCTCGACCTGCCCCGACACGAGCTTCACCTTGCAGGTGCCGCACATGCCCTGCGTGCACGACGCCGGAAGCCGCACGCCCGACTGGCGTGCCGCATCGAGCACGTGCTGCTCGGAGCCGCACGAGATTTCGCGGTTGCTCTTCGCGAAGCTGACCGTGTACTGCTTCGTCGCGACGTCGGCGCCGTCGGCCAACGGCACGAGTTCGGCGAGCACCTCGTCGCTCGCGGTCTGCGCGAGCGTTTCGAACGAGAAGCTTTCCTCGTGATACTGCTTGTGGTCGAAGCCGGCTTCGTCGAGCAGGTCGCGCACGGCCTTCATGTACGGCGCGGGGCCGCACGTGAAGATCTCGCGCTCCATGAAGTCCGGTGCGATCAGCTTCAGCAGCGGCAACGTCAGGAAGCCCGTGACGCCCGGCCAGTTGGTACGTGCGCCGACGCGCTCGACGACGAACGACGTGCGGAAGTTCGTATGGTTCGACGCGATCAGGTCGAGCTCGCGCGCGAAGATGATGTCGTCCGGCGTGCGTGCGCTGTGCACGAACAGGATGTCGCGATCCTCGGCGAGATCATGGTGCGCGCGGCTCATCGACATCAGCGGCGTGACGCCCGAGCCGGCCGACAGGAACAGGTACTTGCGCGCGGGATGCCGTGCGCACGTGAATTCGCCGGCCGGGCCGAGCACGCGAACCGACGCGCCTGGGCGCAGGTTGTCGTGCAGCCAGTTCGACACCTTGCCGCCCGGCACGCGCTTGACCGTGATCGAGATCGTGTGCGGACGCGCCGGCGACGACGAGATCGTGTAGCACCGGTTGATCGTCTCGCCCTCGATGTCGAGCTCGAGCGTGATGAACTGCCCCGGCTCGAACGAAAACGCACGGCCTTGCGGCGAACGGAAGAAGAAGCTCTTCACGTCATGGGTTTCCTGCCGAACCTGGCAGCACACCAGCGTTTCCTCGACGTCGCTCGTCCAGCGCTCCGGAAGCGCGGTCCAGAACGCCGGGTGCGTCACCCGGCTTTCCGCCGGCTCGAAATTGGCCGCATCTCGCATCATGCCAACCTCCGCCGGACCGCCCCAAGGAGGTTGACCGCCCCCTCGGGGGGCAGCGAGCAAAGTGAGCGTTGGGGTTGTTTCATCATTGACTCCGCTTGCTGTCCGCTGACTACTACGCGCCGGTTTTTTCGGCGAGCCGGCCGATGTACCAGGCCGAGAATTTTTCGACGAGACCTTCCGTGAACGGCGAATACGGGCCCGGTTCGTACGCACTGCTGGTCGCGCCACGCTGCGAGAATTCGACGAGCGCGCGATCCTGGTCGTTGGTCGCGTTCCACACGGCCGTCAGGTTCTTCACGTCGTAGTCGATGCCTTCCTTCGCATCCTTGTGCACAAGCCACTTGGTGCGCACGAGCGTCTTGCCGGCCGACAGCGGAATCACCGAGAACGTCACGATGTGATCGCTCATGAAGTGGTGCCACGAGTTCGGCTGCGTCCAGAACGACAGGCCGCCGAGGTCGGCCTGCTCGAACTTGCCGAGCAGCTTCTTCGACGCGACCTTCGCGTCGAGCGTCTGCGATTCGCCGTGGCGGTCGAGCGGCAGGCGCTGCGTGCGGAAGCCCGTCACGTCGTCCAGCTTTTCGATTTCGGCGGACGGCAGGCCCATCTCTGCCCACTCCTTGCCGCGGCGCACGCAGGTTTCAGCGAATGCGTCCATGCCTTCGGCGTTCGCGTCGGAGCGCTGGTAGCCGAAGCCGTATTCGTACAGCGAAATCGTCAGCTCCGGATGGTTCGCGACGCAGTGATAGCACTCGCGGTTGTTCTCCATCGTGAGCTTCCAGTTGCCTTCCTCGATGATGTCGACCTGAGCGGCGATCTTCGTGTTCGGCAGATCGTGCGGCAGCAGGTACGGCTCCATCTCGGCGCGCAGCTGCGCGAAATCGACCGGCGGCTCCTCGGCGAGGCAGACGAAGATCAGCCCCGCGAGGTTCTGCACGTGCACCGACTTCAGGCTGTGCTTGCAGCGGTCGAACTTCTCGCCCATGTGCTCGGCGAACATCAGCTGGCCGGTCAGGTTGTAGGTCCAGCTGTGGTACGGGCACACGATGTTGCCGACCGAGCCTTTGTCCTCGTTGCACAGACGCGCGCCGCGGTGACGGCACACGTTGTGGAACGCGCGAATTTCCATGTCGTCGTCGCGCACGATCAGGATCGAGTCGCTGCCCAGTTCCACGGTCACGTAGTCGCCCGGCTCGGGAATATCCGGTTCGACCGCTACCTGGATCCAGTGCTGGCGGAAAATCGCCTCCATGTCGAGGGCGAAGATTTCCTCGCTCGTATAGAACGGCGCGTCGAGGCTGTGGCCTTCCTTGCGTCGCTCGATCAGTGCACGAATGTCTGCCGATACTTTCATCGTTTGCTCCGGATTCCTTGCATCCCTGGGGTTCTTGCCGACAGGCATCAAAATCAGTAGTCGATGAGCTGATGCTCGCGCAAATACGCGAGTATCACTTGTGCTTTTTCGACTGAACTCCCTTCATTTACGACGTTGCCGCCGCGGCTTTCGGTCGTCGTCGCGGACAGCATCCGCGCATGCCCGGAGCGCTTCTCGGCGGCGACCAGTTTTACGGGTTTACGCTCGATCGCGCCGACCTTCCACGCGGCCGCTTCGGCGTCCGCGCCGGTCGCCGTGAGTGCCGGGCGGATCGCGCCGGCCCGCAGCCGCGCATACGCGTAGCGCGGCTCCACGTTGGCGAGCGGATGCACCGCGACGACGGCCGGCAGCGCCGCGTCGACGCGCCGCCGCAGCCCTTTCGGCAAGAATTGCCGGACCGCCGCGCGGCCGCCGTCGACCGTCACATCGACGGCCGAGCCGACGAGCGGATAGCCGAGCGTCGCGGCGACGCGATACGGCAGCATGCCGGTGTCGTACGCGCCCTCGGCACGGGTGCCGGCCAGCACGAGGTCGTAACCTTCGACGCGGGCGGCCAGCGCCTGAGCGGCATCGTCGCCGTCACGGCAGGCCAGCACCTCGACCTGCCGCGCGCCGAGCGCAAGGTATTCAGCAAGTGCTTCATTGGCGGGATCGCCCGCATGGATCACGTCGAGCTGGGCCCGATGTTTCTCCGCGAGCTGGCGGCCGACCTCGAGCGCGGCCGCGTCGTTGCGGCTGTAGCGCGCGGTGCCGCTGACCGGGTGCCGGCCCACGGACACGAGCACCGCGATGCGTTGCAACTGGCGAGGGGCGTTCATGCTGCGACTCCTTCGGATTCACGGGCGCCGACCGCGGTCGGCGATTGTCCGCGCGACGCACGCGCGGCCTGCACCTCGTCGATCAGCGCGGTGATCGTCGCCTGCGCGTCGCCCACCACCGTCAGGTTCGCGCGCTTGGCGATCGGCGCACTGCCGTCGAGGTTGACCGCGATCACATGACGGCAGTCCTTGATCCCCTGCAGGTGCTGCACCGCGCCCGAGATGCCGAACGCGATGTACACGCTGGCCTCGACCGTCTTGCCGGTCGCGCCAACCTGCTTGTCGCGCGTGAAGTGGCCGTTGTCGACCGCGACGCGGCTCGCGCCGATCGCCGCGCCGAACGCGCCGGCGAGCCGCTCGAACGCGCCGATGTCGGACACGCCGTTACCGGCCGACACGATGAAGTCGGCTTCCTCCAGCGCGACCTGCGCGGCGTCGATTTCCTCGAGGCCGAGATCGCGGTACGGCTGCGCCGTGTCGCCGGCCGGGCGGATGAAGTCGGCGGCCAGGCGATCGCCGGCGCCGACGAACGGCAGCTTCGCGTCGACCGCGTTCTGCGCGAGCAGGATCACGTCGGGCAAGCCGCGCGTCGCGAACGCACGCCCGGCCTGCGCATACGCGCCGACATGCTTCGCGTCGATCTCGACCACGTGGGTCGCGACGCTCGCGCCGGCGGCCGCCGCGTAACGCCGGCCGAGATCGCCGTCGCCGGTCGCGTTGTCGGGCACGAACACGTGCTTCGGCGCGAGCGCCGCGGCACAGGCCTGCAACGCTTGCAATTCGCTTTCGGGCGCGAATGCGCGGCGGTCGAAGTCGGCCAGCTCGATCAGCTTGTCGACACCGAGTTTCGCGGCGTCATCCTTCAGTTCGCCGAACGCCAGCAGCGCGACTTCCGTCTGGGCGTCGGCCAGCACCGCGGCGGCGGCGATCGCCTGGCGCGAATGTTCGTCGAGCGCGCCGCGCTCGGTGTGCGCCACCACCAGCATCACGTGCTTCGGGTCCTGCACCGCGCGGCGCGGCTTCGCGGCCGCGGCGCCATGACCGTGAGCGGACCACTGCGCGGCGCTCGCATCGGCGCTGCCTTCCTGGCCGAGCGTGATGCGCTTCAGGCCCGCGGCCGTGATGATGAACGGCCGGCGCGGATCGATTCGTTTGATCGTGTTCATCGATTCACTCCAGCGAGGCGGCAACGAGTTCGGCCACGTCGAGCACGTCGGGGCGCGGGCCCACGACGCCTTCGAGCATCGCCGTGCAGTTCGGGCAACCGACCGCGACCACGTCCGCGCCGATGGCGCGCGCGTCGGCGATGCGGATGTCGGGAATACGCTGCTTGCCGGGGATGTCGGTCAGCGGCGCACCGCCGCCACCGCCGCAGCAGCGGCCGCGCATGCCGTTGCGCTCCATTTCGACGACCTGGATGCCGATCGTCTTGAGCAGCTTGCGCGGCGATTCCGTCTCGCCGTTGTAGCGGCCGAGGTAGCACGGGTCGTGATACGTGGTGCGTTTCTCGCGCAGCGCCTCGACGGCCTTCGGCACGATCTTGCCGCTGTCGGCCAGCTCCGCGAGGTAGGTCGTGTGATGCTTGACCGTCACGCGCAGCCCGAGCGCGCGGTATTCGTTGCGCAGGCTGTGCATCACGTGCGGGTCGGCCGTCACGATCTGCTTGTACGACAGCGTGCCGAGCGTGCCGATCAGGCGCTTGGCCATCCGCTGGAACGTCGCTTCGTCGCCGAGGCGCCGTGCGACGTCGCCGGTATCGGTCTCGGTCCCGCCGAGCACCGCGTAGTCGACGCCTGCCTTGTTCAGCACCTTCACGAACGCGCGCAGCGTGCGCTGGTAACGCATGTCGAACGCGCCTTCACCCGCGACGAACAGCACGTCGACCGGCTTGCCCGGTTGCGCGACGGGTGCGTTCAGGTCGACCGACCAGTCGTAGCGCGCGGCCGCGTCGTAACCACCCATCGTGCCGGTCTCGCGCAGGTTCGCGAGCACTTCCTGGCCCTTGCCCGGCACCGTGCCGTGCACCAGCGTGCGGTTGCGGCGCATGTCGACGATCGCGTCGACGTGCTCGATCAGCATCGGGCATTCCTGCACGCATGCGCGACAGGTGGTGCACGACCACAGCGTCTGTTCCTCGATCAGGCCGGACACGATCGGGCCGTTCGGCTCGCCGCGATGCTGGCCGACCGCGAGGCCCGGGGTCGGGCTGCCCGCGTAGGCCGCATCGGTGCCGCCCGCCATCCCGACGACGAGATCCTGGATCAGCTTCTTCGGGTTCAGCGGCTGGCCCGCGGCGAACGCGGGGCACGCGGCTTCGCACTTGCCGCACTGCACGCACGCGTCGAAGCTCAGCAGCTGGTTCCAGCGGAATTCGACCGGCTTCGCGACGCCGTATTCCTCGTGCTCGATATCCGGCAGCTTCAGTGCGGTCGGCGGCGTTGCCGTGCCGTTGCCCGTGAACGAGTCGCGAGTGGCCGCGAAACGCTCCTGGCGCGGGTGGAACGCGAGGTGCAGCAGGCCGGCGATCGCATGCTTCATCGGGCCGCCCTTCGCGGCGCCGACGGTCATCGTGAATGCGCCGGCGCCGATCAGCAGCGCGCAGAGCACCGCGAACGCACCGGACATCGCACCGGTCGGCACGACCATGAACAGCACGAGGCCGAGCGCGAACGAGCCGAGCAGCCAGGGCAGCGCGTTCCACGGGCCGCGCGACAGGCGGGCCGGCACGTCCTTGGCCGCGCGGCGGCGCCAGACGAACACCACGCCGACGAGCATCGCGAGCGCCGCAAGGAAGATCAGCTTGTCGAGCCACGGCGAGTAGATCGCGAGGCCGTAGTTGACGAACACGAGCGCGAGCGCACCGATCGCGCCGCCGGCGGTCGCGACGTGGGTCTTCGCGATGTACGGGTCGCGGGCGACCACGTGGTGCAGGTCGACGAAGTAGCGCTTCGGGATCGCGAACAGGTTCGCGACGCCGAACGAGCCGGGCGCCGTGGCCCGGCCGAGACGCCAGTAGGACGAGCGCTTCGCGACCGCGAACGCGAGCCCCGCCACCGACAGCCACAACAGGGCGGTAATGAGGAAGGACGGATTCATTTTCAGAAATCCTTCACGAGACGCAGCGAGTCATAGATCGCGCCGTGGACGTTGTGCATCGAGATGCAGTCGCCGACACGGAACAGCAGGAAGCGGCCGTTGCCGAGCTCTTCCGACAGGCACGGCTGCGGCTCGGCCGCGAACAGCGTGTGCGGATCGATCTGGCCGCGGTTCACCGACTCCGGCTTGAGCTTCCAGTACAGCTCGTCGTTCGGCGACGAACCGTTCTCGATCACCACCTGGTCGACCGCGCGCTCTTCCAGTTCCTCGGTGTACTCGTTGCGCAGCACGGCGATCGTCTTGCCGTCCTCTTCGTACACGCGATCGAGCATGGTGTTGGGCGTCGGGATCACGCCGAGCGCATACAGGCGGCGATAGAAGATCGGGAACGTCGTGCCGCCGCAATCGTCGGCCACCTTCACGTCGGGCGTGACGACCTCGACCTTCGAGCCGCGGCTCGCCATGAAGTCGGCGACGCCCGCGCCCGCATGGGTGCTCACGCCGTCGAACAGCAGCACGTTCTGCTTCGGCTCGACCTTGCCGGTCAGGATGTCCCACGAGCTGACGGCCAGGCCCTCGGCCACGCCCCAGCCCGGCACCTGCCACGTGAAGCTCGAACCGCCCGTGGCGAGCACGACGATGTCCGGCTTCTCGGCCATGATCATCTTCTCGTCGGCGGCGACGCCGAGGCGGCGATCGACGCCCAGGCGCTTGGTTTCCATGTCGAACCAGCGGATGATCCCCGACATCTGTTCGCGCTGCGGCGCCTTCGCGGCGATCATCACCTGGCCGCCCACTTCGGCGTTCTTCTCGAACAGCACCACGTCGTGGCCGCGCAGCTTCGCGACACGTGCGGCCTCGAGCCCCGCGGGGCCCGCGCCGACCACCACCACCTTGCGCTTCGGGCCGCGCGACTTCTCGATGATGTGCGGCATCGTCTCTTCGCGCGACGTCGCGGCGTTCTGGATGCAGAGCACGTCGAGGCCGTTGTACTGGCGGTCGATGCAGTAGTTCGCGCCGACGCACTGCTTGATTTCGTCTTCGCGGCCATCGCGGATCTTGATCACCATGTGCGGATCCGCGATCTGCGCGCGCGTCATGCCGACCAGGTCGATCATGCCGTTCGCGAGCAGGCGTTCGGCCTGGCCCGCGTCGCGGATGCTCTGCGCGTGCATCACGGGGATCTTCACCACCGACTTGATGCCGGCGGCGAGGTGCACGAACGGCTCCGGCGGCAGCGCCATCGGCGGCATGCAGTTGGCGATCGTGTTGTGCGTATCGCCGCCCGAGCCGACCACGCTCAGGTAGTCGATCAGGCCCGTCTCCGACATCGCCTGCGCGATTTCCTTCAGCGCTTCGTGATCGAGGCCGTCCTCATGGAATTCGTCGCCGCACATCCGCAGGCCGACGCAGAAGTCCTTGCCCACCGCCTCGCGCACGGCCGTCAGCACTTCGATGCCGAAGCGCAGGCGGTTCTCCAAGCTGCCGCCCCATTCATCGGTGCGGTGGTTCGAACGCTTGCTCCAGAACTGGTCGATCAGGTGCTGGTGCGCGGCGGAGATTTCGATGCCGTCCATGCCGGCCGCCTTCACGCGCTTTGCCGCCGCCGCGAAGTCGCCGATGATGCGGCGGATTTCCTCGATCTCGATGATCTTCGCGTTGCCGCGATGCACCGGCTCGCGCACGCCCGACGGCGACATCAGGTGCGGCCAGTGCTCGCCGTGGAACGACGAGCGGCGGCCCATGTGCGTCGCCTGGATCATGATCTTCGCGCCATGCTTGTGCATGGTGTCGGCCAGGCGCGTAAGCGGGTCGATGATCTTGTCGTTCGACAGGTTCACCGACTTCCACCAGCCCTGCGGACTATCGATCGATACGGGGCTCGAGCCGCCGCAGATCGCGAGGCCGACGCCACCCTTCGCCTTCTCTTCGTAGTAACGGATGTAGCGGTCGCCCGGCAGGCCGCCCGGCTCGGCATACACCTCCGCGTGGGCGGTGCTGACGATCCGGTTGCGCAGCGTCAACTGGTTCAGCTGCATGGGTTTGAACAGGTGGGGATAACGCATCGCAGGCGACCTCTGGCGTTCGAATGTCTCGTGTTGCGGGTGTTGTTGTGTTGCTGTGTCGGATCGTCAGCGCATCAGTGCGCGAGCGGCGACACTTCGAAGACGCAGTGGTCGTGATGCTCGGCCGCACACTGCACTTCCTTCGACTGCGCACGCGGCGCGCCCTTGCCTTCCGGCGTCGTGTCGTTGACCCAGTCCATCGCGCCGGCGAACCAGCCCGCGAACATGTAGCAGAGCTTGCCTTCCTTGCCCGGCTGCTGGAGCACGAACGACGAGTGGCGCAGCTCGATCTTCGCGCGCGCGCTGGCCGGATCCGCCTCGATGATCGAGAACAGGCCCCAGCCGCGTTGCGACAGGCGCTTCAGGTAGTGCTCGAACACGGCCATGCCGGTCAGCCCGTGCAGCTTCGCTTCCTTGTCGCACCAGTGGTATGCGGACTTGTAGCCGGCCTTGTAGAGGATCTCGGCATACGCTTCGACGCCGAGCGCTTCCTCGACGGCGACGTGATTGTTCGTGAAGAAGTGGCGCGGCACGTACAGCATCGGCAGCGCGTCGGTGGTCCAGACGCCGGTATCGGGATCGACGTTGATCGGCAGTTGCGGTTGCATCGTGGTGACTCCGTGAGGAAAATTGGCCGCGCGGCTCGGGCGCGACATCGTCCGCGTGCCCGCGCGGCTTGCACGGGCACGTCCCGATTTTTCTAGTGTTGAATCGCGGGTGGCGGTTCGGGCGGGCGGACGCTTACGCGCCCCACACGTCCTTGAACACGCGTACCCAGTTCTCGCCCATGATCTTGCGGATGCGCGACTCCTTCCAGCCGTGGCGTTCCATCGCCGCGGTCAGGTTCGGGAATTCGCCGATCGTGCGGATGCCGTCCGGGTTGATCACCTTGCCGAAGTTCGTCAGCTGGCGATAGCGGCCCTTGTCATGCGTCAGCATGTCGAAGAATTCCTTCGCGAAATCCTGCGTGAAGTCCGTGCCGATGCCGACCGCGTCTTCGCCGATCAGGTTCACGACATAGTCGATCGCCTCGATGTAGTCGTCGATGTTCGCCTCGATCCCGCGCTTCAGGAACGGCGCGAACATCGTCACGCCGACGAAGCCGCCGGCGTCGGCGATTTCCTTCAGCTGCGCATCGCTCTTGTTGCGCGGATGTTCCTTCAGGCCCGACGGCAGGCAGTGCGAGTAGCACACCGGCTTCTTCGAGAACGCGATCGCTTCCGACGACGTGTTGCCGCCCACATGCGACAGGTCGACCATGATGCCGACGCGGTTCATCTCGGTGATCACTTCGCGGCCGAAGTCCGACAGGCCGCCGTCGCGCTCGTAGCAGCCGGTGCCGACCAGGTTCTGCGTGTTGTAGCAAAGCTGCACGACGCGCACGCCCATGTCGGCGAACGCCTCGATGTAGCCGAGGTTGTCCTCGAACGCGTGCGCGTTCTGGAAGCCGAGAATGATCCCGGTCTTGCCTTCCTTCTTCGCGCGGAAGATGTCGTCCGTGGTGCGCACGAGCGTCAGCAGCTCGCCGTTCTCGCGGATCTTCTGCTTCATCACGCCGATGTTGTCGACGGTCTTGGTGAAGTTCTCCCACACCGATACCGTGCAGTTCGCGGCCGTGATGCCGCCACGGCGCATGTCTTCGAACACCGGCTTCTCGAACTTCGAGATGTTCAGTCCGTCGATGATGATGCTGTCCTGATGCAGCGTGCTCATATCTGCCTCTCGCTCCAGTCTTGCTTTTGTGGGGGTCGTCGATCAGTAAATCGGGAAGCGCTCGCAGAGCGCGAAAATCTCGCGGCGCACGCGCTGTTCGGTCGCATGGTCGCCTTCCGGGTTCGCGCGCAGCGCGTCGAACACTTCCAGAATCAGGCGGCCGACCTCGCGGAACTCCGCGACGCCGAAGCCGCGCGTCGTGCCGGCCGGCGTGCCCAGGCGGATGCCCGACGTGACGGTCGGCTTCTCGGTGTCGAACGGAATGCCGTTCTTGTTGCAGGTGATGCCCGCGCGCTCCAGCGCCTGCTCGACCGGCGCGCCCTTCAGGCCCTTCGGGCGCAGGTCGACCAGCAGCAGGTGGTTGTCGGTGCCGCCGGTGACGAGATCCACGCCGCCCGCCTTCAGCACTTCGCCGAGCGCCTGCGCGTTCGCGAGCACGTTGTCGATGTAGGTCTTGAAGTCCGTATGCAGCACTTCACCGAACGCGACGGCCTTGCCGGCGATCACGTGCATCAGCGGGCCGCCCTGCAGGCCGGGGAACACGGCCGAGTTGATCTTCTTGGCGATGTCTTCGTCGTTGGTCAGCACGAAGCCGCCGCGCGGGCCGCGCAGCGTCTTGTGCGTGGTCGACGTGACGACGTGCGCGTGCTCGACCGGGTTCGCATGGCGGCCGGCGGCGATCACGCCCGCGATGTGCGCCATGTCGACCATCAGCTTCGCGCCGACGCTGTCGGCGATCGCGCGAAAGCGTGCGAAGTCCAGTGCGCGCGGATACGCCGAGAAGCCGGCGATGATCAGGTTCGGCTTGTGCTGGTGCGCGAGTTCTTCAACCTGGTCGTAGTCGATCCGCATCGTGTCGCGGTTCACGCCGTACTGCACCGCGTTGAACCACTTGCCCGACAGCGCCGGCTTCGCGCCGTGCGTCAGGTGGCCGCCGGCGTCCAGCGACATGCCGAGCACCGTGTCGCCCGGCTTCGCCAGCGCGAGCATCACCGAGCCGTTCGCCTGCGCGCCCGAGTGCGGCTGCACGTTCGCGTAGCCGGCGTTGAAGATCTGCTTCACGCGCTCGATCGCCAGCGCCTCGACTTCGTCCGCGAATTCGCAGCCGCCGTAGTAACGCTTGCCCGGATAGCCTTCCGCATACTTGTTGGTCAACACCGAACCCTGCGCCTCCAGCACCGCACGCGACACGATGTTTTCCGACGCGATGAGCTCGACCTGCGACTGCTGGCGCTCGAGCTCCTTCAGGATGGCGCTGCGCACCGGCGCGTCGCGCTCGGCAAGGGGCTGCGAGAAGAAAGGCTGGGTGTTCGACATAGTGCGTCCGTGACGAAGAATAAAGGGCGTGAAACCGAAGCTCGAGGCCCGCCAAACCTGGGTTTCCAGCGCATCCAGTGCAAGGCTGCCGACGGCTCTATTCTTGTCGTTCGGATTTTCGGCGGATTGATGAATTTAGACGCGTTCTTTGCCTTTTCCGCCATGCGCGTCCGTTTTGTACAAGTGACCGGTCGTGCTTTTCGGGATAAGCCATCGCACCGCCGTTGGCCGTTCGCCTATGAACAGGCACTTCGCCGGTGCCTGCACCGTGCATCCGGGTGCAGCGCGGCCCGGTTACGGTGCAGTGCAGCATCGACCTCACGCCCATACAACGTATGGAGCTAGGGTTTAGCCGTATGGCACGCTTGTTGCGCTCGCTCACACAATACGGCAGCCCGATCCGTGCCCTTCGGGCAAAAAGCTATTAGAGATTCAAGGAACGCTCCCCATGTCGCCCGACCGCACAGCGTCGCTGTCCCACTTCGCGTTCATGCCTTTGCCGAATTTCACGATGATCGCGTTCACCAATGCGATCGAGGTGCTTCGGATGGCGAACTACCTGAGCGGACAACCGCTCTACCGCTGGTCGGTGATCAGCCCGGAAGGCGGCCCGGTCACGGCGAGCAACGGACTCACGGTCGACACGGGGCCGGCCGAATGCGTGGGGCAGCCGGACATCGTCTTCGTGTGCGGCGGCGTGGACGTGCAGCGCGCGACGACGCCCGCCCATCTGTCGACGCTGCGTCGCTTCGCGCGCATGGGGCTGCCGCTCGGCAGCCTGTGCACGGGCACCTATGCACTCGCGAAGTCGGGGCTGCTCGCGGGCTACGCGTGCGCGATCCATTGGGAAAACATGTCGGCGCTGAAGGAAGAGTTTCCGGACACGCGCTTCCTGAAGGAACTGTTCGTGGTCGACCGCGACCGCATCACGTGCACGGGCGGCGTCGCGCCGCTCGACATGATGCTGAACCTGATCGCCGCGCGCGTGGGCACCGCGCGCGTCACGCAGATCGCCGAACAGTTCATCGTCGAACACGTGCGCGACACGAGCGCGCAACAGCGGATGCCCCTCGTCGCGCGGCTCGGCTCGGCGAACAAGTCGCTGTTCGAAGTGATCTCGCTGATGGAGAACAACATCGAGGAGCCGCTGTCGCGCGAGGAGCTCGCGCGGCTGGCGAACATGTCGCAGCGTCAGCTGCAGCGCCTGTTCCGCGAGCACCTCGGGATGACGCCCACGCACTATTACCTGACGCTGCGGCTACGCCGCGCGCGCGAGCTGCTGCTGCAGACCGACATGTCGATCATGCACATCACGATGGCGTGCGGCTTCCAGTCGGCCTGCCACTTCAGCAAGAGCTATCGCGACGCGTTCGGCGTCGCGCCGACGCGCGAGCGTCGCAAGCAGGTCGCGCCGCTCGCGCAGGGTGTGACGGGCGGCGGGGCGGCTTTTCCGGCTCATTTGGTTCATATGTGAAGTGGGCATGGCGCGAATAAAAAAAAGCGGCCTTCAAGGCCGCTTTTCATTTGCGTGACCCGTCCTGAAATAGGTTGACACTTTTTCGCCGAAGCGAAGAGGTGCCAAGTGGAGCAAGGGATCAAGCGAACACAGCGGGACTACAGCCTGGCTTTTAAATTGTCGGTGGTCGCGCAGGTCGAAAAAGGCGAACTGACGTACAGAGAGGCGCAGCAGCGCTACGGGATCCAGGGGCGCTCGACCGTGCTGGTATGGTTACGTAAGCCCGGCTTGCAGGATTGGGCCGATCCATCCGGCCGTGCGCGATCGGGTTCCCTCATGCCAAAGCAAGACGCAAAGCCGCTCACACCGGAGCAGCGCATCAAGGAGTTGGAGACACAGTTGCGCGAGGCGAAGGAGAAAGCCGCGCTGTTCGAGGCAGTGCTCGACGTGATGCGCAAGGACTACGGAATCACCGTAAAAAAGCCTTCGGGCAGGTCGTCGCGCAAAGGCGGATCGAAAAGCTGAGCGTCGAGCGAGCCTGCCGATACATGGGCATCAGCCGCCAAGCGTATTACAAGCGATGTCGCAGCGAGAAACGCCGCTGTTCGCAAGCCGAGACCGTGACGGCGCTGGTGCGCGATGTCCGGCTTCGCCAGCCGAGGCTGGGCACACGTAAGCTACATCATCTGCTGGGACCGACGTTGGTCGAGCGCGGCATCAAGCTGGGGCGGGACGGGCTGTTCGACGTGTTGCGCGCCGCGCGCCTACTAGTGGTGCCGCACCGGGCGTATCACAAGACCACCCATAGCCATCACCGCTTCCGGCGCCATCCAAATCTGCTGAAAGCCGGGCCGGATCAAATCGTGCCCACTGGTCCCGAACAGGTGTGGGTGGCCGATATCACGTACCTGCCGACGGCCGGCCGGTTTGTATATTTGAGCCTCGTCACGGATGCGTTCTCGCGCAAGATCGTCGGTCATCACGTCCACGACAGCCTGCAGACCGAGCAGGTCAGTCAGGCACTGAAGAAGGCGTTGCGCAGGCGCCAGACCTGTCAACCACTGATCCATCACTCCGATCGCGGGATCCAGTACTGCTCGACCTACTATCAGGACATCCACCGGCGTCACGGCCTGCGCTGTTCGATGACCGATGGCTACGATTGCTATCAGAACGCGCTGGCCGAACGGGTCAACGGCATCCTCAAGGGGGAGTTCCTGCTGCAGCGTCCCGCGGACATTGAGCAAGCTGCCAAAATGGTCGAACAGTCGGTACACATCTACAACCATGAGCGGCCACATGCCGCCCTGAAATACAAAACGCCCGATGCAGTGCATCGGGCGCTCTAGCGTCTGGATACTGTCAACCTATTCTAGGACTTGACAGCGCTTACGATCCCCACACCTGCATTTCATCGAGCGAGTAACCCCACTGCGTCGCGCGCTTCGTACCGAGCATCCGCACGTAGCGCCCCTGCGCGTTGAGGTTCGGCAGCGTAACGTGACCGTACGACACGCCGTTGTTCGTCGAGTAGACCGTCGTCCAGTTCGCGTTGTCGTTCGACGTCTGGATCTGGTAGACGAGCGCACCCGCGTCCCAGTAGAGATCGACGCTGCTGACCTTCTTCACAGCACCGAGATCGACGGAGATCCATTCCGTACCGACGCCTGCGCCTTCCGGCGAATCCCAGCGCGTGCTCGTCGTGTTGCCGTCGAATGCCTTGTCCGGCGTCAGCGACGCGTTGTAGCTCGCCGACGCGGCGGCCGGACGTCCTTGCGACAGCAGCGTCGGCTGCGCGGCCCCCGGGCCGCCGTAGTAGCTCGCGCCGAGCTTCGCCTTGGTCGTATCCGCGTTCACGCCGAATTGCGACAGGCTCCAGCGCTGGCCGGTCGTCACGTCACCCACGTAGATCTGGTAGCCGCCCGCCGTCGTCGACGAGAAGAACACGTAGTTCGTGCCGCTCACCGGTGCCGGGTCCGAGTTGTTGCTCATGCAGTCGTTGATCGGCAGCGCGCTCGGCGTCGACGCCGGGTCCGCGGTCTTCGCGTAGATCTGGTCGGCGCCGCCGGTGTCCTTCCAGCGGGCATAGAACACCATGCCGTCGCCGCGCACGATCGGGTAGTAGGTCTGCAGCCCGGCCGGATGATCGAATACCGCCGTGGCGCCGGTCGCGAGCGTGCGCTTCATCAGCCCCATGTTCGAGCCGGTGCCCGTCGCGTAGTACACGGCGCTCGCGTCCGGCGCGAGGAACGGCATCGAGTATTCGGCGCCGGCCGGCGCGTTCGTCAGGCTCACGACCGACGTGAACACCGGGCCCGCGCTCGTGTACGACAGCGTGCCCTGCTTCACGTCGCCGTTCTGCTTGAACACGAGCGTCTTGCCGTCGGTGGCGAACTTCGGATCCTCGTTGCGCGTCGCGCCGGTGCTGTTCGTCAGGTTGACGGGCGGCGTGCCGGCGCCGAGCTGCAGCATGAACACGTTCCACGCGCCGTTGCTGATCCCCATGAACGCGAGCCACTTGCCGTCGGGGCTGAACACGCCGTTCATCGGATCGGTGATGCCCCAGCTGCTCTTGCTCAGTTGCGTGAGCGTGCGGGCGGAAAAGTCGTACAAAAACAGTTGGCTCGTGCCGTCACCGTACTTGACGTAGCTGTGATAGACGAGCTTGCCGGTCAGTGCGCCGGGAAACGACGCGGTGGACTGAGCCGGCGGATTGTTGACGCAGGCCGCCACGGCGGCGCCGCTGAACAGGTCGAGGGCGATGCCGGCCACGAGGCCCGCGACGAGGAACTTGGATTTCACGCTGAATGCTTCCGGATAAGGGTGAGGACGCCGTAGACAAGGTCCCGCACGCGGTGCGCGGGGGGTCACGGATCCGCCCTTCGGGCAGCTTGAACTCCGTATTGACCAGGCTTCGGGAATAAAGCTTGCGGAGAATGCCTGTTCACTGGTCTGAAGAAAAGGATCAGAGTCGGCCGAAAACATGCGGATCAGCAATATGCGGATCAGCGATTGGGGCGGGATTGAACGCGGCGGATGGCGTGCTACTCTTTTTTCATCGACGGCCGCGGTCGGCCGGAGGCCGGGCATGAAGCGATATGCGGCGCTCGCGCAGACGATTGCGGACTCGATCAGGCGTGGCGACCTCGCGGCCGGCGCCCGTATCCCGACCGTGCGCTCGGCGTGCCGCGCCTATCGTGTAAGTCCTTCCACCGTGTTTCGCGCGTACTACACGCTCGAAAGCGAGGGCCTGATCGTCGCGCGCGCGCGTTCCGGGTATTTCGTGGCGAATCTCGACGACAAGCGGGTGCGCACCGGCCAGGACACGCCACGCAAGCCGGGCGCGTCGCCGACCGGCGGCGACACGCTGTTCCGCTTGATGGACTCGCTCAAGCGCGACGACATCGTGCCGCTGGGCTCGGCATTCGCCAGCTATTCGCTGTTTCCGATGAGCAGCCTGTGGCGCTACGCGGCGACGGCGGCCCGCAACATGGACCGCGCGAAACTGCTGGCGGGACTGCCGCCCGGCCACGAAGCGCTGCGCCGCCAGATCGCCATGCGCTACCTGAACGCGGGCGCGTCATTGCCGATGGAAGAGATCGTCATCACGACCGGCGCAGCCGAAGCGCTGACGCTGAGCCTGCAGGCGCTCACGCGCCCCGGCGACCTCGTCGCGATCGAACGCCCGGCCTTCCCCGCGGCGCTGCAGGCCGTGCAGCGGCTGCATCTGAAGGCCATCGAAATCCCGGTCGACCCGCGCACCGGCCTCGATCTCGACGCACTCGCCGATGCGCTGGACACGCATCCGGTGCGCGCGTGCTGGTTCATGACCTCGTTCCACAACCCGACCGGCGCGACGCTGTCGGACGAGCGCAAGCGCGCACTGATCGACCTGCTCGCGTCGCACCAGGTGCCGCTGATCGAGGACGACGTGTTCGGCGAACTGCATTTCGGCCCGGCGCCCACGCGCCCGGCGAAGCTGTACGACGATAGCGGGCTGGTGCTGCATTGCGGGTCGTTCTCGAAGTGCCTCGCCCCCGGGTTCCGGGTCGGCTGGGTCGCGGCCGGACGCTATGTGGAACAGATCAGGCACGTGAAGAACGCGAGCGCGCCGGCCGCCGACGTGCCCGCGCAGATGGCCGTATCGAGCTACCTGCGCAACGGCGCGTACGACCGCTTCCTGCGCCGGCTCCGGCGCAACCTGGCCGCGCACCAGGCGCAGATGCTGGCCGCCGTTCGCGCGTACTTTCCGCCCGACACGGAGGTGTACGCACCGCGCGGCGGGTATTTCCTGTGGATCGAATTGCCGCCTCACGTGGACGCGATGCAGTTGTTCGACGAAGCGATGGAGAACGGCGTCAGCCTCGCGCCCGGGCCGATCTTTTCCGTGACGGGCGCATTTCACCGTTATGTCCGGCTGAACTATGGCCGGCCTTGGACCCCTGCCGTCGAGGACGCGATGCGAACCATCGGGACGCTCGCCGGACGGCAACGACAGACGAGGTAGCAACACCATGCAAGTCCTGCCCAACCGGAAAGTGCGTACTCGCGACACGCTGCGCGGCGCACTGAACCTGCGTGCCGAGCCGCACGGTGCCGTCAGCCAGCGCTGCCGGGAATGCGGCTTCCTGGCGTTTCGCGCCAGCGAGCAGTGCCCCGTCTGCGGTGTAGGGGACTGGCCGTTCACGCCGCTGCGCGACCGGCGCGGCGATGCGCAGGCCGGGCAGGCCACGCCTCCGCACGACACGCCGCCGCCTGTCCCCGCGTGGTCGTCGCGCGTCGCGGCCGCGGTGCGCAGCGCCGCGATCCGGCGGCCGCGCGCGTCGAGCGCGCCGCTGATGAGCATCCTGACCGTCGTGCTGATGGTCGGCGGCTATGTGACGTTCGACCGGACGTGCCGGGCGGATCCCGTCTGTCGCGGCCCGAGTACGCCGGATGCGGCAACGATCGACGCCAGCGCGCATGGGGCCGATGCCCCGACGTTGCCGGTCCTGCCCGCGCCCGTCTATGCGTTTCATCGGCCAGACGATACGCCGGCCGCGGCCGAGACGCGGGTTGCGGCCAACGAGACGCTGGTCGCGGCCGACGACACGCAGATCGCGGCCGACCCGCCGCGCGCGGCCGCGCGCTCCACCGCACGCGCGACCACGACACTCGCGCGGCACACGCCACCGGTTCGCGAGCCACAACACGCGCGCAACGGCGTCCGCGTCGCCGACTGGAAAGGCGTCCCGGCCCGACGCACGCATGCGATCCATCGCGTGAGTGTGCATACACGCCACGGGCGCCGCGCCGCGGCGACCGAAATCCAATTGGCCGGGGTCTATCGCGGACACTGAGCGCGCCGCACGCCCACAGCGACAACGGGCGGCACCGTCTCCGGTGCCGCCCGCTTCATGCTGTTCCTGGTTCGTGCGTCAGGCCGCCAGCAAACCGTGCGGATCGATCACGAATTTGCGCGGCGCGCCGCCGTCGAACTTCTTGTAGCCTTCCGGCGCCTGGTCGAGCGAGATCACCTCGACGTTGACGATCTTCGCGATCGGCAGACGGTCGAACAGGATTGCCTGCATCAGGTTGCGGTTGTACTTCAGCACCGGCGTCTGGCCCGTGAAGAACGAGTGCGACTTCGCCCAGCCGAGGCCGAAGCGGATGCTCAGGCTGCCGTGCTGCGCGGCCTTGTCCTTCGCACCCGGATCGTCCGTCACGTACAGGCCGGGGATACCGATCGCGCCGGCCGGACGCGTGATTTCCATCAGCGAGTTCAGCACCGTCGCGGGCGCTTCCTCGGAATGGCCCGACGAACCGTGGCCGTGCGCCTCGAAGCCGACGCAGTCGACCGCGCAGTCGATTTCCGGCACGCCGAGGATCTGCTCGATCTGCTCGCCGAGCGACGCGTCCTTCGACAGGTCGACCGTCTCGAAGCCCATCGCCCGCGCGTGCGCGAGGCGTTCCTCGTTCATGTCGCCGACGATGGTCACCGCCGCGCCCAGCAGGCGCGCCGAGGCGGCCGCCGCCATCCCGACCGGGCCCGCGCCCGCGATATAGACCGTCGAGCCCGGTTTCACGCCCGCGCTCACCGCGCCGTGATAACCGGTCGGCAGAATGTCGGACAGGCAGGTCAGGTCGCGAATCTTCGCCATCGCCTGATCGCGGTCCGGGAATTTCAGCAGGTTGAAGTCCGCGTACGGCACGAGCACGTACTCGGCCTGGCCGCCGATCCAGCCGCCCATGTCGACGTAGCCGTATGCGCCGCCGGCACGCGACGGGTTCACGTTCAGGCACACGCCCGTATGCGTGTCCTTGCACATCGCGCAGCGTCCGCACGCGACGTTGAACGGCACCGACACGAGATCGCCGAGCTTCAGCGTCTCGACGTCGCGGCCCACCTCGACCACTTCGCCGGTGATCTCGTGACCGAGCACGAGGCCGACCGGGGCGGTCGTGCGGCCGCGCACCATGTGCTGGTCGGAACCGCAGATGTTCGTGCTCACCACTTTCAGGATCACACCGTGGCCGATCGCGCGGCCGGTCGGATCGACCATTTTCGGATAATCGATCTTCTGTACTTCGACCTTGCCCGGCCCAAGATAGACGACACCTCGATTGCTGCTCATCGTATTGTCTCCATGTCTCGTTGGATGGCGCCGCGGTGCGCCGGCGGGTGCGGCGCTTACGCAACGTGCTGTTCGAGAGTAGTCCCGGAGGCGGGGGCGCCGATGTCTCAAACCCGACATGCGTTTGATCGGTGCCGACATCGACGGCGCAAACGCGAAAGTCGGGCCGGAAGGCAGTGCCATGGAAGACGCGGAGCGCGCGGGCCGCAAAGGTCGGCCGGTTCAAGTAATCGGGGCGGCCCGCCCCGCCGGCCGGGCGCGCGTTATCCGCCCTGATTCTCGCGGATGATCGCGGCGGCAGCCGCTTGCGCGTCGCTCGCGACGCCGTCGTGCATGCGCGTGCTGACGGCCGGCGTCGGCGGCTCGCTGTCGAGCGCATGGCCGTCGCGATTGCGCGTATCGACGGTCGCGCGCATCGACAACCCGACCCTGAGCGGATGCGCGGCCAGGTCGCGGGGATCGATCGCGATCACGACCGGCACCCGCTGCACGACCTTGATCCAGTTGCCGGCCGCGTTCTGCGACGGCAGCATCGAGAACGCACTGCCGGTGCCGGCCGAGAAGCCCTGCACGCGGCCGCGATAGACGACCCGCGAGCCGTACAGGTCCGACACCACGTCGACCGGCTGGCCGATGCGCATGTGGCGGATCTGCCCTTCCTTGAAGTTCGCTTCGATCCACAGCCGGTTCAGCTGCACGATCGACATCAGCGGCACGCCCGGCCCGACCTGCTGGCCGACCTGCACCGAACGCTGGCCGACCGTGCCATCGACCGGCGCGACGATCGTCGTGCGCTTCAGGTTCCGGTACGCGAGCCTGAACTGCGCGGCCGCCTGCACGACGGCCGGGCTTTCGTCGACCGGCAGCTTGCTGCCGAGCGCCCGCGCCGCTTCGAGCTGCGCCTGCGCGGCCGCGAGGTTCGCCTGCGCGCCGGCGACCGCTGCGCGGGCGCGCGCCAGTTCCTCCGGCGCGACGATCTCGACCGATGCGCCCGAACGCGCGGCGAGCGCGCGCTGCGCGAGCGACAGGTCGGCCTGGCGCGCGTTCACGGCTTCCACATACATCGTGTTCGAGATCTTCGCGTTCGCGACCTGCCGCACGGCCTGCACGAGCTGCGCCTTCGCCTGCGCGAATGCGACGGACGCTTCGGTGTCGTCGAGCCGCACGAGCGTCTGCCCGGCGCGCACGGCCTGCGTATCGGCGACCAGCACGTCGGTCACGGCGCCCGGGATCTGCGCGGCGACCTGCACGATGCTGCCCGCGACGTACGCGTCGTCGGTGTCCTCGTCATAGCGGTCGTGCAGCAGCCAGAACGCGATCCACACGATCGCGGCCAGCAGCACGACCGCGAAGAACAGCGTGAAGCGCTTGCGGCGGGTCGCCCGGCGCGCGTCGAGTGCCGGATCGTTCAGTGCGGCCGGCTGTGCGGCGGTATGTAGGTTGTCGTGGTGCATCAGTCGCTTTGCGTAACGATCAGGCGGTCATGCTGGAACAGCGGGATCGCGCTTACGCGCGGGTCGGCCGAGACGATGGGTACGGCGCTGCGCGTGCCGGTGCTCACGCTGGCGCTATCGGCCGTCGCACCGCGCGGCGTCACGATCGCCGCCGGCGGGTCGATTGGCGCGGCGCCATTGACGGACGTGGCCGCGCGACGTGCTTCCGTGCCGGCGTTCGTCGCGTTGCGCGCCGCCGCGTTCGCCATCGCGCCGCGCTTCGGCCGCGCGCCTTGCGCGGTACGTGTCGCGACCGGCGACGTCGATGCCGACGCCATCGCCGCGTTCGCATCGAACCCGCCGCCGAGCGCGCCGACCAGCCCGACGCGCAGCGTCCGCTGCCGCCCGAGCAATGCGATCAGCTGCGCGCGCTCGTCGATCAGCGTGAGGTCCGCGACATCGACGTCCTTCTGCATCAGCACGCCGCGGCGATGGCGGTCGGCCGCGATCTGCACGATCTTCTGCGCGGCGGCGACGGCGTCCTGCTGCTGCGCGACGAGCGTCTGCGCGGTCTGCAGCGACGTGACGATCTGCGCGACCTGCCCGAGCGCGTCGTCGACGGTCTTGTTGTACAGCCCGATCGCGACGTCCGCCTGCGCGACGTCCGCGCCGAGCTTCGCCTTCAGCCGGCCGCGATCGAACACCGGCAGCGAGATCGCCGGACCGACGGAGCCGGCGATCGCGTCGCGCGAGAACAGCGACGCGGGCGTCAGCGCGAACACGCCGCCGAGCGCGACGAGGTTCACGTCCGGATAGAACTGCGCGCGCGTGGAATCGGCATTCGCGAACGCGGCTTCGACCCTCAGGCGCGCGGCGACGATGTCGGGCCGGCGGCCGAGCAGGTCGGCCGGCAGCCGCGCGGGCAGCGCGCCGCCGGGGAAGGCGCCGACGCGCGGCCGCTGCAGCGAGAGCCCACGCTCGGGCCCGCGACCGGACAGCACGCCGAGCTGCAATTGCGCGAGCTTGATCTGCTCGTCGTTCAGCGCCATCTGTTCGAGCAGGCGGCTGCGCTTGATCGACGCGTCGCTCGCGTCGTACGCGTTGTCGAGGCCGCGCGCGGTGCGCTCGCGCAGCACGGCCGTCACGCGCTGGCTGATCTTCAGCTTCTGCTGCAGCAGGTCGCGCACCGCGTACGCCTGGTCGAGCTGGCAATACACGGTGACGATCGCGACCGCGAGCGTGAGCCGAACCTGCTCGGCCTCGACGCCGGTCGCGTCGCGCAGCGACATCAGGCTCTTCGTCGCCGCGCGGTTCTTGCCCCACAGGTCGAGCTGGTAGTTCAGCCCGACGAATATCGACGACGGCGACACGACCGGATCGCCGAAGATCTCGACCGGCACGCGATAGCCGCCGACGGACACGTCGGCGACGTCGCCCGGCTTCGGCATCCGCGCGCGGCTGACCGTCGCGCCGGCCGTGCCGGTCAGCCCGGTCAGCGAATCGAATTGCCGAAGCTGCGCCTGCGCGATCCGCAGCCGCGCCTGCGCGACCTGCAGGTCGGGATTGTTCCGCGACGCCTCCGTCACCAGTTCGTCGAGCTGCGGATCCTGCAGTTGCTTCACCCAGTCGGGTGCGGGCCACGCGCCGTCCACGCCGGGGCCCGCGGTGTGCGCGAGCGCGTCGCCGGCCGGTGCGCGCAGCGACTGCGACGGCAGGAATCCCGACGGCACGCAACCGCCCAGCGCCAGCAGCGCGGCCGCCGCGAGTATCGCCCAGCCGCCCTGCCCGCCGCGCGCCGGTCGCGCCGCTTTCGTGATGCGTTCCATCGCTTCCCTCACCCCTGCTGGACGCGCTGCGCGCGTGCGGCCAGACGCGGCCGCGCGCGCTCGAGCGGACCGAGCCGGCCGAGCAGGCCGTCCGCGATGCCGTACAGGATGCCGGCGAGCTTGTCGCGCTTGTCGCGCTCGACGAGCGCGATCTGCACGACCTGCCACACGGTCAGCAGGTTCGGCACGATCGCCACCGGAAAGCGCAGCCCGTACTGCATCCCGAGCTGCACCGCATTGCGCGCGCTGTAGTAGCGCCGTTGCCACGAGTGATTCATCGACGTCATTTCAAAAGGGCCGAATGCATGCCGCTGCTTCGCGCCGATCCGGTGCGGCAGCACCAGCGACGGCACGACATAGAGCGGCACGTTGCGCGCGAGCGCGCGGAAGCTGTACTCGGTATCGACGTGATCGATGAACAGCGTCTCGTCGAAGCGGCCGAGCAGGTCGAACGCGGCGTGCGACACGACGCAGCCCGACGAGATCAGGAACGCGCAGCGCTGCAGCGGGGCGTCCGGCGCGAGGCGTAGCCGGCGCAGCGAGATCCCGTTCGTCGCGAGTTCGGGCAGGAAGCTGCGTGCGTTCTCGTCGAAGATGCGCGGGCCGGCGAGGAATGCACGCCCCGCGAGCCGCGCGCACGCGTCGCGCATCGTCGCGAAGTAACCGGCCGGCACCGACGAATCCTGATCGAACAACGCAACGGCATCGATGTTCCGCTGAAACAGCGCCGCGAGCCCGGCGTTGTACGCGCCGGCGATCCCGCCGTGGTTGCCGTGATGCAGCAGCGCGATGCCGTCGCGCGCACACAGCGCGCGGGCACGTGCATCGGGCTGCGGCGTGTTGTCGACGACGAGCAGCGCGTCGCACGCGTGCCGCCACGCGCCGAGCGCCGCGAGCTGCGCGTCGGTCGGGTGATACAGGATCACGAGTGCGCCGAGTGTCGTCATGCCCCTCTCCTCAATGTCCGAGCGAAACCGCGGCGCCGCGCTTCGGCCGCGTCAGCCACATCATCGCGGCGAGCACGACGCAGGTCACGCTCGCCATCCAGAACATGTCGCCGGTCGCCATCATGTACGCATGCTGCATCACGACCTGGTGCAGCGTCGACAGCTCGCGCACGCCATCCACGCCCATCGCGTTCAGCGCGTGCACGAAGCGCTGCGTGTTCGTCGATGCGTGCGTGACCGATTGCGACACGACGTCGTAGTGATAGGTCGCGCGGTTGTCCCACAGCGTCACGCTCATCGCGGTGCCGAACGCGGCGGACAGCGTGCGCAGGAAGTTCGACAGGCTCGACGCGGCCGCGAGCCGGTCGTCCGGAATGCGCGACAGCGTCGCGGCCGTCAGCGGAATGAAGAAGCACGGCAGTCCGATCCCCTGGATCAGCCCGGGCGCGGCGATCTGCGCGAACGTCATCTTCAGCGTGAAATGCGCGTCCCAGGCGAGCACGGCCGCGAACACGAGGAAGCCGAACGTCGCGAGCACGCGTGCATCGAAGCGGTGCGCATGCAGGCCGACGAGAATCGAGAACACGAGCGCGAGCACGCCGAGCGAGGCGGTAGCGAGGCCCGCATGAAACGCGTTGTAGCCCATCACCGCCTGCATCCACAGCGGAAACACGACGCCCACCACCGAGAAGCTCATCATCCCGAGCGAGATGATCAGCACGCAGAACGAAAACGTGCGGTCGCGAAACAGGCTCAGGTCGACGACCGGATGCGCTTCGCCCGCCTCCCAGATCAGCAGCGACACGATCGCGAGCCCGGCGACCACCGCGAGCGTGACGATCAGCGGCGAATCGAACCAGCCCTTGTCGTGACCGAGATCGAGCATCGCCTGCAGCGAGCCGACGCCGATCACGAGCAGCACGATGCCCGGCACGTCGATCGGTCCGGCCGCGCCGCGCTGCGTATCGGGGCGCAGCATCGCGGTGCACACGGCGAACGCGAACAGCCCGATCGGCAGATTGATCAGGAAGATCCACGGCCACGAGAAGCTGTCGACGATCCAGCCGCCGACCACCGGCCCGAAGATCGGCGCGAGCAGCACCGTCATCGCCCACAGCGCGAGCGCGACGGTGCGCTTGTCCGGCGGGAACGTGCGCAGCAGGATCGTCTGCGACAGCGGCACCATCGGCCCCGAGCACAGCCCCTGCAATGCGCGGCAGACCACCAGCACGTGCAGGTCGCGTGCGAGCCCGCACAGCAGCGACGTCAGCGTGAACAGCAGCACCGCGCCGACGAACAGCCGCCGCTCGCCGACGCGGCGCGCGAGCCAGCCGGTCAGCGGCACCGCGATCGCGGCCGCGACCGAATACGAGCTGATCACCCACGTGCCCTGGCTGTTCGACACGCCGAGACTGCCGGAGATCGCCGGCACGGCGACGTTCGTCACGGTCGAGTCGAGCACTTCGATGAAGGTCGCGAGCGACAGCGCGAACGTCAGGAGCGCGAGCCGGGCGCCGCGCACCGGTGCCGCGGCAGGCGCCGCGTCGAAAGCGACGGCCGCCGGTGCGTCCTGAAGCGGCGATGCCGTGCTCATGCGCCCGCCATCGCGACCGCGGCCGGCGAGATCGCGCGGCCGCGTTTCGGTGCAAGGCGCTCGATGAAATCGGCGGCCGTCGCGCAGCCGTCCGGCGCGGCGTTGATCAGCGCCCGCGCGCGCTCCGCATACACGGCGAATTCGGGCTCGTTCAGTACGCGCATGAGCGCCGCACCGAGCCGCGCGCCGTCGACCGGCGCGTCGAGGCGTACGCCGGCACCGCTCGTCGCGACACGCTGCGCATTGTCGAACTGGTCGTGCGCGAACGGTGTCACGACCTGCGGGATGCCGGCTTCGAACGCGAGCGCCGCGGTGCCGATCCCGCCGTGATGCACGAGTGCGCGGCAACGCGGCAGCAGCGTGCGCATCGGCACGAAGCGGCGCACCAGCAGCCGGTCGCCGTCCGGTGCCGCATCGTGCGGGCTCAGCAGGATGCCGCGCGTGCCGGTCGCGCGCATCGCGTCGGCGACCGCACGCGCATACGCGGCGTGATCGACGCGCGTCGACCCGGCCGTGAACACCACGGGCGGCTCGCCGGCCGCGAGAAACGCATCGAGCGCGGGATCGTCGTCGGGCGCCGCGACGTCGTTGAACAACGGAAAGCCACTTTGCAGAAGACGGGCCGGCCAGTCGCGCTGCGCCGGCGCGAACCAGTCGGGAAACAGGCACAGCACGCCATCGGTCGAATGCAGCCAGCGGCCCAGCACACGCCGCGCGGGCGCGAGCCCGAGGTCGCGGCGCACCGCATTGAGCGCCGGCCCGCACACGCGGTCGAGCACCTGCCGCTCGATCAGCGTCATCAGCGCCGCCTTCACCGGCAGCGGCCAGCGCGCGGGAATCGTCAGGCGCGGATGCGTCGGCGGCACGTGCGCGGACAGCAGCGTCGACGGCGACACCTGCACCGACACGTACGGCGTGCCGTGCCGTTCCTGCATGAAGCGCGCGGAAAACGCCCACAGCGTGCCGACCAGCACGGTGTCGCGATCGGTCAGTGCGCACAGCGCGTCGTAATGCGGGCGCAGCACGGGGGCGATCACCTGCCACAGCGTGCGAAACGACGTGCGCGGATCCCACAGCGCCGGGTTCGCCATCGCGGCCTCGTACTCGGCCGCGGTGCCGACCGGCACGAATGCGAAACCGCAGCGGCGCACGGTCGCCTCGAACGGCGGATGCGTGCAGAACACGACATCGTGGCCGCGCATCGCGAGCGCGCGCGCGACGCCGAGCAGCGGATGCACGTCGCCCGCCGAGCCGATCGCGGTCACGATCATCTTCGCCATCGCGCGCCTCGCGGAAAGATCAGTAGAAACCGGGGATCAGCGCCGCGACTTCGCGACGGTACTGCGCGTACGCCGGCCCGAAATGGCCGGTCAGCCAGCTCTCCTCGACGCGCACCTTGTACGCGAGCGACGCGAACACGAGCGCGACGCCAAACGCGCCGCGCCACTCGCCGCCGATCAGCGCGGCGCCCACCAGCGCGATCAGGCAGCCGGTGTAGATCGGATGACGCACGAGGCCATACGGGCCGGTGCGGACGAGTTCGTGGTTCTCCTTCAGCGTGACGGACACGCTCCAGTTCGTGCCGAGATGCAGCCGCGCCCACACCGAGAACAGCAGGCCCGCGACCAGCACCGCGAGCCCGCACTGGGCCTGCAGGCCGAAGCGCTGCCAGTCCGGCACCCACGCGCGCAGGGTCAGGTCGGGCAGGATGATCAGCGCGCCGCCGACGATCAGCGGAATCGACTGCAGCGTGCGCGAGCGCGACGCCTCCTTGCGCACGGTCGTCTTCACGGCCTGCGACGTCATGATCCAGTAGGCGAGCCACGCGGCCCACGGAACGACGATGGCGATGGTCTGAACGATATTCACGGCTGGCCTGCCTCGTGTGGATGAGAATTCGGATGCGCGCGGCGTGCGCGGTGCGCGACGTGCCGCGTCACGACGACATGGCCGGCATCGGCGCGGACACGCACGCGTGTGCGGCGCCGAGCCCGATGCCCGCGGCAACGGGCGGCGCGTCGCAGAAGAAGCCGAGCAGCGCGGCACGCGTGGCCTCGCGCTGCGCGCGGCCTTCGATGTCGAGAAAATGGCCGGCGTCGGGAATCGTCCCGAAGCGCGCACGCGGCACGTGCGCGGCGAGCTGGCGGACGTCGGCCGGCGTCGTGTATTCATCGCGCTCGCCGTTCACGAACAGCAGCTCGGCGCCGATGTTCGAGAACTCGCTCAGGTAGCGCTCCGGCTGCAGCGACAGGATCTGGTCGACGTGGAACGCGACCTGATCCTGCTCGTCGCGCGGCAGGCGCGTCAGGTAGCGGTAGTTGTACAGCTTCATGATGCGCGGCAGGTAGCGGCCGACCGTGTCGTTCAGCAACTGCGCGGCCTTCAGGTTCTCGCCGGCCGCGATGTGGTCGCGGGCGCGCGTCACGTAGTCGACCATCGCGTCGTTCAGGAACGGCGAGAACGAACAGATCGCCGCGCGCCGCACGCTCGGGCAGCCGCGCGCGAGCGCGAACAGCGACGCGACGCCGCCCCACGACACCGACACGAGGAACGCGGGCGCGAAGCGCTCGACCAGATGCTGGAGGATCGCGGCCTCGTCGTCCTTCGTCAGGATGAAGCAGCCGGGGTTGTGCTGGCGCGACTGCCCGGCATACGGCAGGTCGAAGCAGATCGTGTTCATCCGCTCGCCGAGATACTGGACGGTCTGGCCGAACGACGCGGTCGTCGCGAGCGCGCCGTTGACGAGCATCGCCGTGTCGAATGACGGATCGAACACGTTCCGTTCGACGTAGACCTTCAGACCATTCGGTAGCGGGACCACGTGTTTTTCGGTCGGCATCGTCGTTCTCCGGTGGATGCGGCGTCTCGGCGTCGCGGCATGCTGCAGGTGCGCAATGGCGGGCGCCGACCGTGTTCCGGTCGTTGACCGCGCCCATTGCCGACGCACCGCGGAAAATACCCGCGGCGCCGATTCATTCCTTGTGGTGCGGCGCCATACTAATACGGGCAATATTACTTACTCAAGTCACTTCAACGATTCCCTCTACTCCACCCGGGAATACATACGATTCAAATTTTTTCAGCATTTTTTATGGTAGGAGGAATCTGACTAAAGTAGATCGCAATCGTTTGCGAGTGCATCACGAAATAGGCCGCATGGCGAAAAATACCCTTTATATTCAATCATCTAAACCAATTCAATCGCTTGATTGAAACGAATTTCCAGAAATTATCGGCCTCGTCATCGGCAATTCGGATTTCCGGATTCAAGCATTTCTCACATAGCTCGACATTCTTTCGACATGTAATAAATCGAATCCGGAAACTGTCGTGACTATTGCACCGGCTTTTCCCGATCTGTTTTAAACAAACTTAAAATTATTTAACCTCCTTTCAATTCGTTTTTCCGCATCCGCACAATCGCGGCGGCGCCATCGGTTTCCGTCCGCCGACATCCCGATCCACCGTCAGACCCCGGTTTTTTATTGATTGAACGATCAATAAAAAACCGCTAAGCTCTCGACTTCCAGGAACGGGCCCGTCCGGGCGAAAGGAGTGCGCGATGCCGAAAGTCGGAATGCGGGAGATTCGCCGCGCACAGTTGATCGACGCCACGCTGCGCTCGATCGACGAAGCCGGCCTGCCCGGCACGACGCTCGCATCGGTCGCGCAGCGCGCGAACATCTCGACGGGCATCGTCAGCCACTACTTCGGCGACAAGGACGGCCTGCTCGAAGCCACGATGCGGCATGTGCTGCGCGATCTGTGGGCGGCCACCACGCAACGTCGCGTCGCCGCACGCAAGGACCCGCGTTCGCGGCTGCGCGCGATCGTCGCCGCGAACTTCGACGACACGCAGGTCAGCGCGCCCGTGATGAAGACCTGGCTCGCGTTCTGGTCGCAGAGCATGCACGACGCGATGCTCAAGCGCCTGCAGCACGTCAACACGCGGCGCCTCCATTCGAACCTGTGCGCGGAATTCGCGAAGGCGCTGCCGCGCGCGAAAGCACGGGAAGCCGCCAGCGGCCTCGCCGCGCTGATCGACGGCCTGTGGCTGCGCGGCGCCCTCGCCGGCGGCCCGATCGACACCCGGGCTGCATTGAAGCTCGCCCACGATTACATCGACCTGCTGCTCGCGTCCGACTGACGCGCAGGCAGTCGCCCTCAAGGAGATCCTCATGTCCGTATACGGTTTGCAGCGCCTCTACATCGGCGGCGGTTACGTCGACGCCACCAGCGGCAAGACTTTCGATACCTTCGATCCCGCCACCGGCGAACTGCTCGCGCAGGTGCAGCAGGCGAGCGCCGCCGACGTCGACCGCGCGGTCGCGTCGGCCCGGGAAGGCCAGCGCGAATGGGCCGCGATGACCGCGATGCAGCGCTCGCGGATCCTGCGCCGCGCGGTCGATCTGCTGCGCGAACGCAATGACGAGCTCGCAGCCATCGAGACGCGCGACACCGGCAAGCCGATCGGCGAGACGCTCGCGGTCGACATCGTCACCGGCGCGGACGTGATCGAGTACTACGCGGGCCTCGCGACCGCGATCGAAGGGCTGCAGGTGCCGCTGCGCGCCGAGTCGTTCGTCTATACGCGCCGCGAGCCGCTCGGCGTGTGCGCGGGCATCGGCGCATGGAACTACCCGATCCAGATCGCATGCTGGAAGACGGCGCCCGCGCTCGCGGCCGGCAACGCGATGGTGTTCAAGCCGAGCGAGGTCACGCCGCTCACCGCGCTGAAGCTCGCGGAAATCTATACGGAAGCCGGCGTGCCGGCCGGCGTGTTCAACGTCGTGCAGGGCGACGGCTCGGTCGGCGCGCTGCTCACCGGTCACCCGGACATCGCGAAGGTGTCGTTCACCGGCGGCGTCGAGACCGGCAAGAAGGTGATGTCGCTGGCCGGCGCGTCGTCGCTGAAGGAAGTGACGATGGAGCTCGGCGGCAAGTCGCCGCTGATCGTGTTCGAGGATGCCGATCTCGACCGCGCGGCCGACATCGCGGTGACCGCCAACTTCTTCAGCTCGGGCCAGGTCTGCACCAACGGCACGCGCGTGTTCGTGCACCGCTCGGTCAAGGACGCGTTCACGCAGCGCGTGCTCGAACGCGTGAAGCGGATTCGCGTCGGCAAGCCGACCGATGCAGATACCAACTTCGGCCCGCTCGTGTCGGCCGCCCAGCTCGACAAGGTGCTCGGCTTCATCGACAGCGGCAAGGCCGAAGGCGCGAAGCTGCTCGCGGGCGGCACGCGCCTGACTGACGGCCACTTCGGCAGCGGCCAGTACGTCGCGCCGACCGTGTTCGGCGACTGCCGCGACGACATGAAGATCGTGCGCGAAGAGATTTTCGGGCCGGTGATGAGCATCCTGGATTTCGAATCGGAGGACGAAGTGATCGCCCGCGCGAACGACACGCACTACGGCCTCGCGGCCGGCGTCGTGACCGAGAACCTGTCGCGCGCGCACCGCACGATCCATCGCCTCGAAGCCGGCATCTGCTGGATCAACACGTGGGGCGAATCGCCGGCCGAGATGCCGGTTGGCGGATACAAGCAATCCGGTGTCGGACGCGAGAACGGCATCACGACGCTCGAACACTACACTCGAATCAAGTCCGTACAGGTCGAGCTCGGCCGCTACAACCCGGTGTTTTGAGAACGATAGGAGATACCCCGTCATGACGACACGCGAATACGACTACATCATCTGCGGCGCCGGTTCCGCGGGCAACGTGCTCGCGACGCGCCTGACGGAAGATCCGAACGTCACGGTGCTGCTGCTCGAAGCGGGCGGCCCCGACTACCGCTTCGACTTCCGCACGCAGATGCCGGCGGCGCTCGCCTATCCGCTGCAGGGCCGTCGCTACAACTGGGCCTACGAGACCGACCCCGAGCCGCACATGGACAACCGCCGGATGGAATGCGGCCGTGGCAAGGGGCTCGGCGGCTCGTCGCTGATCAACGGGATGTGCTACATCCGCGGCAACGCGCTCGACTACGACAACTGGTCGACGCACAAGGGGCTCGAGAACTGGACGTATCTCGACTGCCTGCCGTACTTCAAGAAGGCCGAGACGCGCGACGTCGGCCCGAACGACTATCACGGCGGCGACGGCCCCGTGTCGGTCACGACCAGCAAGCCGGGCGTGAACCCGCTGTTCGAGGCGATGGTCGATGCGGGCGTGCAGGCCGGCTATCCGCGCACCGACGACCTGAACGGCTATCAGCAGGAAGGCTTCGGTCCGATGGACCGCACCGTCACGCCGAAGGGCCGCCGCGCCAGCACCGCGCGCGGCTACCTCGACCAGGCCAAGGGGCGGCCGAACCTCGAGATCGTCACGCACGCGCTCGCCGACCGCATCCTGTTCGACGGCAAGCGCGCGTCGGGCGTCACGTACCTGCGCGGCAGCGAGCGCGCGAGTGCGCACGCGCGCCGCGAGGTACTCGTGTGCAGCGGCGCGATCGCCTCGCCGCAGCTGCTGCAGCGCTCGGGCGTCGGCCCCGGCGCGTGGCTGAAGGAACTCGACATCCCGATCGTGCTCGACCTGCCCGGCGTCGGCCAGAACCTGCAGGATCACCTGGAGATGTACATCCAGTACGAGTGCAAGGAGCCGGTGTCGCTGTATCCGGCGCTCAAGTGGTGGAACCAGCCGAAGATCGGCCTCGAATGGATGCTCAACGGCACGGGCCTCGGCGCGAGCAACCACTTCGAGGCGGGCGGCTTCATCCGCACGCGCGACGACGATCCGTGGCCGAACATCCAGTATCACTTCCTGCCCGTTGCGATCAACTACAACGGCTCGAACGCGATCGAGATGCACGGCTTCCAGGCGCACGTCGGATCGATGCGTTCGCCGAGCCGCGGCCGCGTGAAGCTGCGCTCGCGCGATCCGAACGCGCACCCGAGCATCCTGTTCAACTACATGGCCGAAGCGCTCGACTGGCGCGAGTTCCGCGATGCGATCCGCGCGACGCGCGAGATCATGCGGCAGCCCGCGCTCGACCGCTATCGCGGCCGCGAGCTGAACCCGGGCGCCGACTGCAAGTCCGACAAGGAGCTCGACACGTTCGTGCGGTCCCGCGCGGAAACCGCGTTCCATCCGTCGTGCTCGTGCAAGATGGGCTACGACGACATGGCCGTGGTCGACGAAGAAGGTCGCGTGCACGGGCTGGAAGGGCTGCGCGTCGTCGATGCGTCGATCATGCCGATCATCACAACCGGCAACCTGAACGCGCCGACGATCATGATCGCGGAGAAGATCGCCGACAAGATCCGCGGCCGCCAGCCGCTCGCGCGTGTCGACGTGCCTTACTTCGTCGCGAACGGGGCGATGGCGCGCAATGTCGCGAAGGCGGTGCGGCAGCCGGAGACGGTGTAATCGCACCCCCGCCCCGCGCACAGCGGTGGCGGCGGCAACATGCACGGCTCGCGGCGTTTTCGCCGCGAGCCGTTTTTCATTGGGCGCGCCCGGCGCCCGTACTGAACCGCGTGATGGCCGCCCGCCTCGGCCGCACGCGTTTCGCGCGCACGATCGGATTCGCGCGCGACGTCAGGCTCATCGCGCCGCGCAGATGCTCGAACGCGACCTCCTCCTTCCGCCCGAAGCGGCCGAGCGCCGGCCACGCCAGCGTTTCATCGAGCCACGCCTGCCACGCGTCGCCGTGGAAGCGGCGCGCGAATTCGCGCACCGTGTCCGGCGCCGCGATCACGATGCCCGCCAACAGGTAATACGCCCAGAAGCTGCCCGCGCCGACGAGCCGGTCGAGCCGGCACGCGGACACCGCCGCGAGCAGACCGTCCACCGACGCAAGATCGGTGCGGCGTTCGCGAATCGCGCGCGCGACGAGATTATGCTGACCGCCGTACGCGGCAAAGGAAATCCCTTTGCCGGCGGCCAGCTCCGCGCAGAACATCGCGAGCGCAGCCATCTCGTCGATGCGGGCGGCATCGTCGCGCGGCCCGCAGACGCGCAGCACGATCGCATCGATGACGTCCCCCGGCCGTGCCGACGGCTCCACGCACGCCGCCGCGATGGCCGCGCGTCGTTCTCTCAGGTTCTTCGCGAGCGGTGCGTCATGCTCGTCGGCATCGTCGCTGCCTCGCTCGACGCCACGGGCAATCCGCTCGAGCGCGGCCCAGCCGTCGTCGGGATCGTCGAAGGTCCACGCATCGACGAAGCCATGCGCGGCTTCGAATACCGCGCGCGATCCCGGGCAGCATCGCTCCGCGTGCGCAAGCTGCCGCGCGTCGGGCACGTGCGTGCATGCGCCGGGCGGATCGCTCGCCTCGCATGCGCAACCGCCGCCGTCCGTTGCAATCCACGGCGCGAGTTCATGCAGGACGGCGATCGCTTCGTGCGACAGGTTCAAGCCCGCTCGCACGCGTGCCGCGCGCGACGATGGCGGAACGTCCGTTGCGTCGTCGCCGTCGTCGGCCGCCGCCACGCAAGCCGCGTCGTACAGATGTTCGATCAGGTACTGCAGCCACGCGGCCGTGCGCAGCCGGTCAGGCGTCGCACCGCGGGCAGCGCCATACTTCGCTGGGTCGGTGAGCATGTGGCGAATCGGAATGGTTGTCTCGTTTCGGGTTCGGTCGAAGCAGGCGGCACGGTGCGTCGCACCGGCCCCTGGTATGGCCACCCACCTCGGATCGCGAGGCAGGCGGCCAGCCGGTCGCCGCGCCGATACGCGCGAGGACGCGAACGCAGCTCGAAACCGGAGCGCCCGCCGCGCATCCTTGCACGGCCCTCGTCGATGGCGGGCGCCCGGCCTCGATCACGCGACGCTTACTGCACGTGGAACTTCGGCGACGTGACGACCGTGCCGCCGACCGTACAGTCCGGTGTCAGCACGGCATTATTGAACGTGAGTGACGAGTTCGGATCGTTCCACGTCGTCACGACCTTGCTCGGCCCGCACGTGCCGAGCAGCGTGACGTTCACCTTCACGTTGTTGATCGACAGCTGCGTCGTACTGTCGGCCTGCCCGGTCCACGGCGACGCGCTGGTCGCGCTGCCGCTGATCAGGCCGCACGTCGCGCCGCCCGTGAACGTCGTCGACGTGATGTTGACGATGCCCGTCGACGAGATCGTGCCGTTGAACGTCGCGTTGCAAGTCGCGTTGATCGCCCCCTTGGCCAGGGCCGTGAGGCCCGTCGCGGAGAACGGCTCTCCATTGGGGTTCATCGCCTGCCCGTCGGCGCGCGAAACGGTCACGGCGAAAGCAGGCGCGGCCGAAACCGCGGTGAATGCCACTGCAGCAACAAGCGATACGATTTTGCGAATGCTCATTTGAACTGCCCCCTCTCTCTTCACAAATGGCGGCATGCCGCCAGGAACGCGACGTCCCGGCCGGATCGCTCCGGCCGCTCGGTCGCAGGAAGCCGCCGGCACGCGTGACGCGTGCCGCACGGCTCAGAACTTGTAGGAAATGCCGACGAAGGTGATCAGCGGATCGGCCTTCAGCCGCGTGCGCGTGGTCGCGAGCGTCGATCCGTCGGCCGCCTTGATCACGAGCGACGAGTAGGTCTTTAGCGGCATGTAGGTCAGCGTGGCCGTGAGCCCCCAGTGCTTGTCGATCGCATAGCTCGCGCCGACGTTGTAGACCGGCGTGAACGACGACGACGCCTTGCCCTCCACCGACGTCGGCCCCGGCTTGCCGGCGCCGGCCGCGAGCACGCTGCCGAGGTTCTCGTTGATGTCCTTCGCGAAGTTGCCGTTCAGTTCGATGTTGCTGAACCAGCTGTAGGCCACGCCGATCCCGACGAACGGACGGAACTTCGCGGTCGGTGCATTGAAGTAGTACTGCAGAATGATCGTCGGGCTCCACTGCCGCGCATTCTTCACGGCCGGCTGGTTCGCGGCCTTGTCCATGTCGACGGTGCCGAGCGAGCCGGCCGGGCCCGGCGGCCGGATCACGCCGTGCCCGGTCAGCGTGAACTCGGGCGGCACGCCGAGCACCGACGTCACCGCGATGTGATCGGTGAAGAAGTGCGTGAGCGTGAGGCCGACCGTATCGGCGTTGTTGACCGTCAGGCTCGTGCCCGGCGACGTGAACGAACCGGGCAGCCGCAGCGGCCCGTTGATCGGCATGTTCGCGAGATTCGTCGTCAGCCCGTTGGTCGAATCCTGCGGCATGATGTGCAGCCAGCCCAGCGTCGCGACGTTGTCGCCCGCCTGCTGGGCCGATGCGAGCGTCGACACGCCTGCGACGACACCCGCGACAATCAGCTTCTTCATGAAACCTCTCCCCTCGTTCTGTCCGGGCGCCGCGCATCCGCGCGCGACGCCGCCGTGTCTCCATCCGCGCTTGGTCACTGGACGAACGCGCCGACCGTGAAGTACGGGTTGTTCGTATCGGCCATGTCGAGGAACCCGAACACGCCGCCGGTGAACACGAACTTGCCGGTCGCCGGCCCCGACGCCGCGTCCGCATGCACCGTCGTCACGACGCCCGGCACCTTCTGCGTGTAGTCGAGGTTCAGCGCGCGCGTGAGCGCCGCCTGCGACGCGTTGAACGGATCGAGCAGCGTCGCCTGCGCGCCGACGAGCGCGGTCGCGCGGTAGTTGAACGCACTGTCGACACCCGTGTACTCGCCGTTCTGCGAGCCCGGCGCGACCGCCGCCTGCGGGCTCAGGAACGAGATGCCCGATTCGTCGTCCGCGCTCGGCGGGCCCTGCGTGAGGTCCGCGTTCGCGGCGCCGGTACGGATGAAGACCGGCACGAGCTGGTTGCGCAGCTTGCCGACGATCAGGATCCCCTTGCCGGCCTTCGCCGGATCGAGCGCGGCGAGCGTCGCCGGAACCTGCGGCTGGTAGTTCAGCGACTGGAATGCCGGCGCATCGGGGCGCCGCGTGAACGGCTGGTTCACGGTCGCGCTCGACGCGAGCGGCTGGCCGCCGTTCTTCTTGCCGAAGTTGTCGGTTTCGACGTAGCTGCCGTCCGCGTTGATCGTCACCTGCTGGTCGAGCGCCACCGGCTGGAAGTTCTGCGACGGCACCTGGTGATAGCCGAGCTGGTTGTACGTACCGGCGATCTTCGACAGATCGGTTTCGAGCGACGAGAAGCTGATGAACGGGTAGTACGGGAACGTCGTTTTCGGAATCTTGCCGACGCCGATCACGCCGTCGAACTGGATCGTCGCGCCGGGAATCGCGCCGCCCAGCACGCCCTCGCCGAGGAACAGGCGGGCCGGCCGGCTCGGGTCGAGGCTCGCGTTCTGCATCCGGAACGTGCACTGGTTCAGCTTCACGGTCGGCAGGCCGGTCTCGTCGGCCAGCGTGCCGTCGACGACGTTGGCCGGCGCCGTGTCGCGCGTCGGCTGCACGGTGCCGGTGGTGGTCGGCACGGGCGACGCGAGGTAGGTCATCCGGTACGTCATCTTCGTGGTGTCGAGCTGCACCTTCACGAGTTCGCCCGAACCGGACCCGCCGATGAACACCGTGTTGTAGTCGATGGACTGCGGGCACAACCGCACCACCGGCGCGGGCGGCGGGTCGCCGTCGCCGCCGCAGGCGGCCAGCACGGGCGCGAGCGACGCCGCGGCCATCCAATTCTTCACATTCATAGGAATCCTCTTGAATTTCGATTCGCCGGCGGCGACGCATGCGCCGCCGGTGTGCCGTGTTCAGTCCGCCGTTACTGGACGAACGCGCCGACCGTGAAGAACGGGTTGATCTTGTTGTTGTTGACGACCATCGCGTAGACGTTCCCGGCCGTCACCAGCCAACCCGTGTCGCCCTTGCTGAAGATCGCCACGTTGCCGTTCGCACCCTTCGCGTTGAAGTCCTGCGAGGCCGTGACCTTGATCTTGCCGGGCGTGGCCTGCGTGTAGTCGAGCGCGAACTGCGAACTCACGGACGACGTCTGCGGGTCGATGAATGCCGCGGTATTGCCCTGGAACAGCGTGGACGTGTAGTTGGCGGCGATCGTCGACACGGCGCTGCCGTCCGTGCAGTTTCCGGCCTCGGGCATGAAGAACGTGCCGTTGAACGTGCCGGGCAGGTCCGGATGCGGCACGAGGCTGTCGAAGCTCGGCCCCGAAATCCCCGGTGCGCCATACACGCCGTTGGACGTCACGACGCCGCACGCGGACGCGCTCGTCGCACCGATGAAGCCGCCCTTCAGCACATTGGCCGCGACGGACCGCGCGGGAGACAGCATCGAGATGCCGACTTCCGCGTCGGCGACCGACGCCAGCAGGTTGCTCGCATCGGCGTGCGAGTAGCCGACGCGAATCACGATCGGTATCAGCGCGCCGTTCAGCTTGCCGACGATCATCACACCATGCGCCTCGGTCGGCGACAGCAGCACGAGCGGCTGCTCCTGGCCGGCCGACGGATACGGCAAGCCCGGTTTCGCGCTGCTGACGAACACGTTGTCGGCACTGCCGTCCGCGTTCTTGCGCAGCGTCCACGGCGTACCGGTCGTCTGGCACGAGTAGTCGCTGCCCGGCGTGATCGTGCACGTGCCGTCCGCGCCGAGTGTCTGGCTCCAGTTCACGACATCCGGCTGCCAGCCCTGCGGGGTGGCGGTCTGATAGCTGCTGCCGGTCGGCGACAGATGAATGCCGACTTCGTTGTATACGCCGGCCACCTTGGTGAAATCCGTCTCGGTGTCGGTAAAGCCGATGAACGGATAGAAATCGAACGTGCGCGACGGCACGGTGCCGATATAGAGACCCGGCGCGAGCGGAATGCCGTCGAATTGAATCGTCGCGCCCGGAATCCCGCCGCCGACCACCCCGTTCCCGACGAACAGCATCGGCGGATCGGTGCGCTTGATCGTCACCGAATACGCGCCATCGCTCGTCGCGCCGCTGTCGAGCACGAACGCGCAGCGGTTCTGCTCGGCCGTCGGCAGGTTGGTCGGATGATGGAAGGCGCCGTTGATCGTCAGGCCCGCGCGCGTGTCGTTGACCTGCCCCGCCGACGTCGGCACCGACGATTCGAGGAACTGCATCTGATAGGTGAGCTTGGTCGTGTCGAACTTCACCTTCACGTATTCGCCGCTGCCGGCGCCGCCCGTGTAGGTCGTCGTGTAGTCGAGCGAATCCGGACACAGCTTCGTCACGACGGGCGGCGTCGTTTCGGCGCCGCTCGGCCCGCATGCGCTGCCCGAGCACTGCGGCACGTTGATCGGGCCCGGATCGTCGCCGCCGCCGCAACCGGCGACGAACGGCAGCGCCAGCACGGCGCATGACAGGATCGCCTTCCGCCATTCAGGAATGCAAAGCATCAACCCCTCCTTTTCAGATACGACAGGTCTCGTGCGGACGGGCTGCGTGGCCCGCCGGTTGGTATTGCGCCGCGAGCGTGCGCGGCGCATGACGATGCGCGCAATGCGCGCCGCGCGGCCGGATCGGCAGATGCGATCGGGACCGCCGCGGCAGGCAAGCGCTATCCGGCGGCGCCGTCATGCGGCACGGCGCCAGCGGGACAATCGATACGGAATGGGGTGCGTCGCTACAGCGACAACGCGATGCGATGACGCGGGCACGCGACTCGCGTCGTGCCCGCATCCAGCGAAAAGCGCGGACATGACAGTCCGGCCGGGCCCTCGGATAGGCGTCTCATGTATTGGTCTCCGTACGTACGCTTGATTCGTTATCGTGATGCGTCGTTGGTCGAGACTATGAGGGGACGATCCGCACAAGTAAATGGATGCAGAGTTCCAAACGTGCCCGAACCGCGCAATCCCAGTGTGTGCGGGGTGCTTGACAGTTTTTCAAACAGCCTTCAATTTATTTGCTCAGACAAATACCCGCCCGGTGCAACGCGCATGGGAACGACGGTGGTCGACCCGCACCGGTCGAGCGAAAACGACGCGCATTGTTCGCTCGATTCAAATAAAGCATCGTTTTATTGAATGACCCACGTGCATTTCCCGCAAATCCCGCACCGGCATCGCATGTCGTTTCCGTGGAAATGCATTTCCATCTTCCGATTGCTAATATGGCGGTCCTGCGATCCCGCACCACAACGCCGTTCGACATGACGCCCGTTCGCCATGCCGCCCCCGCCACCGCCCGCTTCGCGGCGGCGGCGCCGGGCACGCGCGGCGCGCGGCGTCGGACCGACCGGCCGTGCCATCCGTGAGCATGCAACCGATCCTTTCCGTCTCCGATCTTTCCAAGACCTACGCGTCCGGCTTCCAGGCGTTGAAGCACGTGACCCTCGACATCCGCCCGGGCGAGATCTTCGCGCTGCTCGGGCCGAACGGCGCGGGCAAGACCACGCTGATCGGCTCGATCTGCGGCATCGTCACGCCCACCCAGGGCCGCGTGACGGTCGGCGGCCACGACATCCGCGACGCGTATCGCGCGGCGCGCGAAATGATCGGCCTCGTGCCACAGGAGCTGACCACCGACGCGTTCGAATCCGTGTGGGCGACCGTGTCATTCAGCCGCGGCCTGTTCGGCAAGGCACCCGATCCCGCGCACATCGAGAAGACGCTGAAGGCGCTGTCGCTGTGGGACAAGCGCGACAACAAGCTGATGACGCTGTCGGGCGGCATGAAGCGCCGCGTGATGATCGCGAAGGCGCTCGCGCACGAGCCGCGCATCCTGTTCCTCGACGAGCCGACGGCCGGCGTCGACGTCGAGCTGCGCCGCGACATGTGGAAGCTCGTCGATTCGCTGCGCGAAAGCGGCGTGACGATCCTGCTGACCACGCACTACATCGAGGAAGCCGAGGAAATGGCCGACCGGATCGGCATCATCCTCGGCGGCGAACTCGTGCTCGTCGAAGAGAAACGCGAGCTGATGCGCAAGCTCGGGAAGAAGCAACTGACCGTACAGCTCGAACACCCGCTCGCGGCCGTGCCGGCCGAACTCGCCACGTTCGGGCTCGAACGCGCGGACGACGGCGCCGCGCTCGTCTATACGTACGACTCGCAGCGCGACGACGCGAGCATCGCGAAGCTGATCAACGCGCTCGGCTCGGCCGGCATCAGCTTTCGCGACTTGCATACGACGCAGAGCTCGCTCGAGGATATTTTCGTCAGCCTGATCGACAACCGCCGCAACGGCGCACAAGGGGCGTAACGCACATGGCGAACTGGAATTTCCACGGCATCCGCGCGATCTATCGCGCCGAAATGGCCCGCACGCGCCGCACGCTGATGCAGAGCATCATCGCGCCGGTGATCTCGACGTCTCTGTACTTCGTCGTGTTCGGTTCGGCGATCGGCTCGCGCATCAGCGACGTGAACGGGATCGGCTACGGGTCGTTCATCGTGCCGGGCCTCGTGATGCTGTCGCTGCTGTCGCAGAGCATCTCGAACGCGTCGTTCGGCATCTACTTCCCGCGCTTCACGGGCACGATCTACGAGATATTGTCCGCGCCCGTGTCGTACTGGGAGATCGTGATCGCGTATGTGGGCGCGGCCGCGTCGAAGTCGCTGCTGCTCGGGCTGATCATCCTCGCGACGGCCGGGCTGTTCGTGCCGCTGCACATCCTGCATCCGTTCTGGATGGTGCTGTTCCTCGTGCTGACGTCGATCACCTTCAGCCTGTTCGGCTTCGTGATCGGCATCTGGGCCGACAGCTTCGAGAAGCTGCAGCTCGTGCCGCTCCTGATCATCACGCCGCTCACGTTCCTCGGCGGCAGCTTCTATTCGGTCGACATGCTGCCGCCCGCGTGGCGCATCGTCACGCTGTTCAACCCGATCGTCTACCTGATCAGCGGCTTCCGCTGGTCGTTCTACGGGCTGGCCGACGTGCACGTGTGGATCAGCCTCGCGGCGACCACGCTGTTCCTCGCGATCCTGCTCGCGATCGTCGCGTGGATGTTCCGCACCGGCTACAAGCTGAAGAACTGACGCAGCGTGCGCCGTGTACCCGGCACGGCCGCTGCGATCGCCTGGTTCGCGCATCCGGAGCGACGCTGCTAGACTGAATCGGAAGATCGACTGCTGCCGCCTGCCGCACCGCAACCTGCGGGGCACGGGCGGCGCAGCGCCCGCCCCATTCCCTGCGCGAGGATCCCCGATGAGCGCCTGCCGAATCGACGCCGTCCGCGACGGCCTGTTTCGCGCCACGACCTACGTCGACACGCTGAACCTGTGCTTCAGCCAGTTCTTCGTACGATCGTCACACGGCGACGTGCTGTGCGTCGAAACGGGCACCCGGTCCAATTTCACGCAGCTGAGCGCGGCGCTCGACACCGTCGGCATCGCGCCGTCGCTGGTCAGCAGCGTGATCGTCCCACACTTCGAGGCCGACGAAATGGGCGCGCTGCCCGATTTCCTCGCGGCCAACCCGGCGCTCGTCGCGTACGGACATCCGATGTGTACATGGGGGCTCGCCGACGTGTTCGGCGTACGCGCGATTCCGCTGAAGGATGGCGAGCCGGTGACACTGTCGGGCACCGGCGTCGTGCCGGTCTTCACGAAGCACGTGCATCAGTGGGACGCGCTCGTCGTGTATCTGCCGGCGTACAAGGCGCTGCTGTCGTCGGACATCCTGATGCGTTTCGGCCGGGAGGACACCGACGATCCCTTGCCCGCGATCCTCGATGCGATCACGCGCTCCGACTACCTGCCGTCGCTCGCACACCTGGCGAGCGCGCTGCGCCGCATCCAGGCGCTCGATCTCGACATCATCCTGCCGATGCACGGCCCGGCGATCACGCACGACATTCCGCGCGTGATCGCCGGTGTCATCGCCCACTGCGAGGCAGCTGCGGCGTCGTAGCGCGCACGCGCTGCGGCGTGCGGCCGGCCGTGGCCGGTCAGACGCCGGTCACGACGAATTCGGCGGCCGCCTTGCTCTGGATCGCGGCCATCACCGCGAGTTCACGTTTGCTGTGCGGCTCGCCGGACACGACGCCCGTCGCATGCCGGGCCTTCGCGCCGAGCGGAAAGAACACGAACGACGCGCCGGCCGGCGCATCGGGCTCGGCCCGCAGGCGTTTGTTCAGGATCTTGAGGTACTTTTTCTTCGAGACTTCCTTCGTTGCCATGGCGCCCTCCACGTGAACGTAATGCTGGTCAGCATACCAGTTTTGACAGGCGATTCCGGAGCCCCGCCGCGCGATCGATCTGCACTAGAATGAATCGGCTTACGCGACTCGCCGCGCCAGGCCGCGGCCGCCATGTCATTAACGGAGCACTTCCATGCATGCCGAATTGTTCGCGCAGCATCATGATTGCCCGGGCTGGGAAGGTGAAATGGCGCGGCGCGTCGCCGCCTTCGACTGGTCGTCGACCGGCCTCGGCCCGCTCGACAGGTGGTCGGCGAGCCTCGTCGCGGCCGTGCGCACCGTGCTCGCGTCGCCGCTGCCGCTGGTGATGCTGTGGGGCCGGCCCGGCTACATGATCTACAACGACGCGTATGCCGGGTTCGCCGGCGGACGCCACCCCTATCTGCTCGGCCAGCCGGTCGAGCTCGGCTGGCCCGAGGTCGCCGAGTTCAACCGCAACGTGATGAACACCTGCCTCGCGGGCGGCACGCTGTCGTATCGCGACAAGGAGCTCGTGCTGCTGCGCAGCGGACGCCCCGAAGACGTGTGGATGGATCTGCATTACAGCCCGCTGCCCGACGACGATGGCGCACCGGGCGGCGTGCTCGCCGTCGTGATCGAGACGACCGAACGCGTGCTCGCCACGCGTCATCGCGAACAGGCGGAAGCGGCGCTGCAGTCATCCAACGATGCGCTGCGCCGCCTGACCGAAACGCTCGAGCAACGCGTGGCCGATGCGATCGCCGAACGCGCGGCGGTCGAGGAGCAGTTGCGCCACTCGCAGAAGATGGAAGCGATCGGCAGCCTGACCGGCGGCATCGCCCACGACTTCAACAACGTGCTGCAGGTGATCAGCGGCAACCTGCAGATTCTGGCCGTCGAACTCGGCGAGCGCGCGAGTGCGCAGCCGCGAATCGAAAGCGCGAACAACGCGGTGCGGCGCGGCGCGCAACTGGCGTCGCACCTGCTGGCCTTCGCGCGCCGCCAGCCGTTGTCGGCGACGGTGCTCAATCCGCACCAGCTGATCGACGGGATGAGCGAGATGCTGCGCCGCGCGCTCGGCGAAACCGTGCGGATCGTCCCCGCGCTGGCGCCCGACGTCGGCAACGTGCTCGCCGACCGGCACCAGCTCGAAAACGCGCTGCTCAATCTTGCGATCAATGCGCGCGATGCGATGGGCGGCGACGGCACGCTGACGATTGCCGCGTACAACGACGCGCACCCCGCGCCGGCCGGCGGCGCACGGCGCTCGCCATTGCCGGCCGGCGAATACGTGACGTTCGAGATCAGCGATACGGGGACCGGCATGACGGCTGACGTGCTCGAGCGCGTGTTCGAACCGTTCTTCACGACCAAGCCGGACGGTGAAGGCACCGGGCTCGGGCTCAGCATGGTGTTCGGTTTCGTCAAGCAAAGCGGCGGCCATACGTCGATCGAAAGCACGCCGGGCCAGGGCACCACCGTGCGGCTCACGTTTCCGCGCTGTCACGATGACTGCACCGAAGAGCCTGCCCGCGCGCCGCAGCACGACGCCGCGCGCGGCCGCGAAACCATCCTGGTCGTCGAGGATGACCCGGAGGTCCGGCTGACCGTGGTCGACATGCTCACGCAGCTCGGCTACAAGGTGCTCACCGCATCCGACGGCGAAGCCGCGCTGCAGATACTCGACTGCGACACGGCGATCGACTTGCTGTTTACCGACGTGATCATGCCGGGCCACATCAAGGGCGGCGAACTCGCGCGCCGCGCCGCGCAGCGCACGCCGCCGTTGCCCGTGCTGTTCACGTCCGGCTACACGCGCGACGAGATCTTCCACTCCGGGCGGCTCGACCCCGGTGTCATGCTGCTCAGCAAGCCGTACCGCCGCGACGAACTCGCGACCCGGATCCGCGACATGCTCGACGCGCACACAAAGGCGGCGTGAGCGGCCGACGTGCGGGCATGCGTGCGCCTGTGCCGGCCACGGAGCCGGTCGTCCAGCCCGCGAATCTTTCCGGCACCACCCCTGCCGCACGGACGACGTCGAATACGCCGCAGCGCTTCACCGGTCATCGGAATTTTTTTGTGCGCGATGTCGATTCGCGCGATCGTCGAGCGTCGTAGTGTCGTAACCGATCGATTTGCCGGCCCCACGGCCGGCCGATAACGGATTCCCCCCTTTCCCGTTCAAGGAGCAACAACAATGCGCGTCATGGTGATCGTCAAGGCAACGGCCTCTTCCGAATCGGGCGCGATGCCCAATACCGAACTGCTGGCCGCGATGGGCCGGTACAACGAGGAACTCGTGAAAGCCGGCGTGATGCTTGCCGGCGAAGGCCTCCATCCGAGTTCGCGCGGCAAGCGCGTGCACTTCTCCGGCAAGGACCGGACCGTCGTCGACGGCCCGTTTGCCGAGACCAAGGAACTGATCGCCGGCTACTGGCTGTGGCAGGTGAATTCGATGGAAGAAGCCGTCGAATGGGTCAAGCGCTGCCCGAATCCGATGCCGACCGAGTCGGACATCGAGATCCGCCAGATTTTCTCGCCCGAGGATTTCGGCGAAGCATTCACGCCGGAGCTTCAGGAACAGGAAGCGCGGCTGCGCGCGGAGATGGACCGCAAGCACGACGCGTGAGCCGGGCCGGGCGCCGGTGCGGTAGGGGTGCGGGTGCGCCAACTGCGGGCACCTGATACCGGCCGAGCGGCCCGCCGCATTGCAGGAGACGCTCGCGCGCTGTTTCCGCTGACGCGACGGGCCGGCCCCCCGCCGCCCGGCCCCCCCACCCACCTGACAACCCGTAGGTTTCGCCGAAATATGGTTGAAAGGCGCGGTTGCTAGAGTCGCCGTACAGGGTTTTCCCGATGCGAGGCACGATGAACCTGATACGCGCGTTGTGGCTAGTGCTGCTGCTCGGCGTCGCGGGCCCGGCCACCGCCTTCCAGGCGCGGGTCGTCGCGATTCCGAGTGCCGCGATGAACGAAACGCTGAAGGCGACCGTCGTGCTGCCCGACGACTACGCACGCCTGCGCCACGGCCCGGAACGCGGCGTCGAACGCTTTCCGGTCGTCTACCTGCTCCACGGCTCCGGCGGCGACCACACCGACTGGACCGCGAACACCCGCATCGCCGCGCTGGCCGATCGCTATCGCGTGATCCTCGTGATGCCCGACGGCGGCCACGAAAGCTGGTACATCGACAGCCCGTTCGACTCGGGCAGCCGCTACGAAACCTTCGTCGGCGACGAAGTCGTGTCCTATGTCGACATGCACTTCCGAACGATCGCGACCAAGGGCGCGCGCGCGATCACCGGGCTCAGCATGGGCGGCTTCGGCGCGCTGCGCATCGCGCTCGACCGGCCCGACACGTTCGGCGCGGTCGGCAGCATCAGCGGCGCGGTCGATCCGCGCTGCTGCGAGGACGAACCCGGCATCGACCACGTATTCGGCGACCCCGGCCGCCACGCGTCGTTCTGGAACCGCAACGCGATCGTCGAAAGCGCGCGCGCGTTCGTCCGCGCGCATCTGGACCTGACGATCGACTGCGGCCGCGACGACGCGTTCGTCAGCTCGAACCGCACGCTGCACGAACGGCTCGTCGCGCTCGGCGTGCCGCACGATTATGCGGAGCGTCCGGGCGGCCATACGTGGGACTACTGGGCGCACGCGATCGGCTACCAGATGCGGTTCTTCGCGACGTCGTTCCAGCACGGCGGCTATGCGTACGATCCGCACACCCGCTTCGCGGGCCATCCGGCGCGCATGATGCAGGCCGGCTGACGCGCGCCGGCGCATCGCTCGGCAAGCCCGATGGTAGGATGCGCAAGCATCGACCACCCGACTTCCTCCATGCCGCGCGACAACTTTGCGGACCTGCTGGCCTTCATCGCCGTCGCGCGCGAGCGCAGCTTCACGCGCGCGGCCGCCGGGCTCGGCGTGTCGCAATCCGCACTCAGCCATACGATCCGCTCGCTCGAGACGCGTCTCGGCGTGCGGCTGCTCACGCGCACGACACGCAGCGTGGCGCCGACCGAAGCCGGCGAGCGCCTGCTGCAGAATCTCGCGCCGCGCTTCGACGAAATCGAGGCCGAACTGTCGGCGCTCGCCGAGCTGCGCGACAAGCCGGCCGGCACCGTGCGCATCAACGCGACCGACTACGTGATCCGCACGCTGCTGTGGCCGAGGCTGTCGCCGATCCTGCGCGACTACCGCGAGCTGAAGGTCGAGTTCGTGACCGACTACGGGCTGTCCGACATCGTCGCGCAACGCTTCGACATCGGCGTGCGGCTCGGCGACCAGGTCGCAAAGGACATGATCGCGGTACGCATCTCGCCCGACCTCAAAATGGCGATCGTCGGCGCGCCCGCGTATTTCGCGGAACGCGAGCCGCCCGCGACGCCGCAGGATCTCGTCGCGCACGACTGCATCAACCTGCGCCTGCCGACGCACGGCGCGCTGTACGCGTGGGAACTCGCGCGCGGCGACGACACGCTGCAGGTGCGCGTCGACGGCCAGGTCACGTTCAACGGCACCTATGAAATGCTCGACGCGGCGCTCGCCGGTTACGGCCTCGCCTACGTGCCGGCCGAACTCGCCGCGCCGCACGTCGCGGCCGGCCGGCTCGTCAGTGTGCTCGACGACTGGTGTCCGACGTTTCCAGGCCATCACCTGTACTACGCGAGCCGGCGGCAATCGTCTCGCGCATTCGCGCTGATCGTCGACGCGCTGCGCCATCCCGGCCATTCATGAACCGGTTCGATAAGTACATGCGCATTCCTGGGGATTATCGATAAGCATGTTGGTGGCTACCATCGTCGATGTCTTCAACGTCCCCCCGGAGCCATCGATGTCCGAACCGACTTCCCCCGCGCGCCAGGCCTTCGGCGCAATCGCACCGGCGCTCGCCGACTACACCGACAACGTGCTGTTCGGCGACGTGTGGCAACGCCCCGGCCTGTCGCCCCGCGATCGCAGCCTGATCACGGTCGCGAGCCTCGTCGCGCTATATCGCGTGAACGAGCTGCCGTTCCATCTGAAGAAAGCGCTCGACAACGGCATCACGCGCGACGAGCTGATCGAAGCGATCACGCACCTCGCGTTCTATTCGGGCTGGCCGACCGCCAGCTCGGCGTTGCCGATCGCGAAGCGCGTGTTCGACGAAGCGGGCGTGCCGGCGTGACGCGCGCACTGATTCAACCAACCTGAACCAACGCGGGCGCTCGCCCGCATGGAGCCTCTTGCATGGATTACCGCTATCTCGGGCGCAGCGCGCTGAAGGTGTCGCCGCTGTGTCTCGGCGCGATGATGTTCGGCGGCGAAACCGATGAAGCGACGTCGGCGCGCATCATCGACAAGGCGTTCGACCAGGGCGTCAACTTCATCGACACGGCCGACGTCTATCACGCCGGACGCTCGGAAGAAATCGTCGGCCGTGCGATCGCACGGCATCGCGACAGCTGGGTCGTCGCGACGAAGTTCGGCTATCCGGCCGGACCGGATGCCGGGCCGAACCGTCAGGGCCAGTCGCGCAAATGGATCTACGAATCGGTCGACGCGAGCCTGAAGCGGCTCGGCACCGATTACATCGACATCCTGTATTTCCATCGCACGCTGACCGATGCGCCGCTCGAGGAAGGGATGCGCGCGGTGGCCGACCTGATCCGGCAAGGCAAGGTGCGCTACGTCGGGCTGTCGAACTTCAAGGGCTGGCGCATCGCCGAAATCGTGCGCGTCGCCGACCAGCTCGGCATCGATCGTCCGGTGGCGAGCGAACCGCTGTACAACCTGGTCGATCGCACGGCCGAAGTCGAACAGTTGCCGGCGGCCGCGCATTACGGCATCGGCGTCGTTCCGTACAGCCCGCTCGCGCGCGGCGTGCTGACCGGCAAATACGCGCCGGACACGCAACCGCCCGCCGATTCGCGTGCGGGCCGCGGCGACCGGCGCATCCAGCAGACGGAATGGCGGCCCGAGTCGCTGCACATCGCGCAGCAGGTGGCCGCGCATGCGGCGGCGCGCGGCACGACGTCCGTCGCGTTCGCGCTCGCGTGGGTAATGAAGAACCGGATCGTCAGCTCGACGATCGCCGGGCCGCGCACCGAGGCGCACTGGGACAGCTACATCGATGCGCTGACGCTCGAGCTCGGCCCCGACGACGAACGCTTCGTCGATTCGCTGGTGCCGCCGGGACATGCGTCGACGCACGGTTATACGGATCCCGGCTATCCGGTCGAAGGGCGAAAGGTGTGAGGTTCGTCTGCCGACGCGGTGACGCGTCGGCACGCCGGGCGTAGCGCGACGCGGCAAAAAAAACGAAAACGAAAAACGGAAAACGACGGCGGCGGAAGCGAAAGGCGAAAGCAGAAGCCGCGGCTTCAGTTGCCGTGCGCCGCGTCGGCGTTCACCACGCGATCGAAGAATTCCTGCGCACGCGCCAGCTCGTCCAGCGCACGATCGAGACGCGACATCGCGCGTGCATATTCGCCGGACGAGATGTCGTCGTCGCTTTCGCCGCGCACGGCGCGAAACGCCTGATCGACGTTGCGCGTCGCTTCGACGAAGCGTTGTGCAGCCCGTGCTTCCCGCGAACAGATGTGGGTCGACATCGACACTTCTCCCTCAGGGTTGCTGTGTGAAGCAAGCCGACGCTCAGTGTGCGAGTTGCGCATGTCGGCGGCGTGAACGACGGCAGGCAGCCTGCGACGCACACCCGCCGTGCGGCGTGCTTCCCTGGCGATTGTCGCGCGACGCTCGCCGATCCGCTACGGCGAGATTGCAACAAATTCTTGCGCGCGCCGAGATGGCGGCCACACCGGCACGTGTCGTTGCGCGTGCATCAGTTTTCCTGCCCGCATCACGCGCCGCCCATGAGCGGCGCGAACGTCACGCGCGCCCGATGCGCGGATGCGCGAGACCGCCGAACGCGGCCGCTTCACCGGACGACAGATCGAACAGATCACCAGTGAGCTCGCGCGGATGCTCGACCGCCGGCCGGCTGCGCAGCCGCGTGGCATGCGTGGGCGCGACATAGGCGGCCGCCGTTTCGATCGGCGGCACGTCGAACAGGTCGCGCGTGACGCCGCGCACGGCATCCGTCGGCGACCGGCCGCGCAAGCGCGCGACCAGTTCGACGAAGCGATCGAAATCGCCGGCTCGCGTCGCCTTGTTCACGTCGGCGAGATCGCGCGCCTTCAGCACGCACGGCTGCGCGAGCCGCACGAAATACGGTGCTTCGAGTTCGACCGACAGCGCGAGCGGATAGCTCTTGCCGGTTTGCTCCTTCGCACGCCCGATGCAGTCGACCACGGCCGCGCCCTGCGCGACGCCGAGCGGCTTGCCGGTGCTCACGCTGCGCAGGTGGTCGGGGAACACGCGCAATTGCGTGCCGACCGTCAGCGCGGTGGACGATACGCAGACGAGCGCGTAGTGCTGTTCGCGGCGGCGACCCGACGGCAGCGTCGAGCGGCTCGCGATGAACGTGTGCGGCGGCAGCGGCCGCACCTGGCCGCTCGCGTCGACCCATGCATTCCACAGCAGCGCGTCCTCGCGCCTGCGCTCGCCCGAACGCGGGCGCGACGCGACCGGCGAAAACAGCGCGAGCAGCGAGCCCGTGCGATGCGCGGCGACTTGCGCGCTGCTGCCGAGCGGCTGGTTGATGCCCCACAGAAAACGCCCGCCCCCGAGCCGGCGCTCCCATTCCTTGCGGAGCACGACGGTCGGCAGTTCCTCGCCGGACTCGGTACCGATCTTCGTCCAGCAGAACGTGGGAGGGAGATGTTTCAGTGTCATCGACTTTCTCGGGATACAGCCTCGCTGGTGACAGCAAGCCCATTCAACAACCGTAACTGTATAGGTATAATGCATCGCATGGAAGCCCCGGACCACGATTTTCCTGTACAAGACCTGTTACGCCGTCTGATGGCGGACACGCGCTCGTCCAGCGAAATCGCGCGACTTTCCGGGGTCAGCCAGCCGACCGTCTCGCGCCTGCGGCTGTCGAACGGACATCGGCTGCGGCGCAGTGCGCCATTCAACAAGCTATGCAGTTTCTACGGCGTCGATACCGGCCCGGCGCGCCGCCGTTACAACGATCTGCTGCGCGACGCGATCGTCGACGCCTGGGACGGCTCCGACGAGCACGGGCGCGCGTTGTTGGTCGTGATTCAGGGATTGAAGGATCTGCAGGCGAAAGCCGACGACAGGTGACGGCGCGCATGCGTTCATGACGGCATGACTGCGTGACTGGAAGGAAGGCTGACAGCACGTAACGAGCGGGCGATGGCGAATACGATTCGTCATCGCCCGTTTTGCATCGAGCGATGCGACACGGAACAACCGCACGCACGTCGCCGAACATGCGCCTCGCCATCGCACCACACGCCCCGCGTCGGCAACGCGTCGAAACTTTATTTACCCACGGTTAAAAAAGTTTGACACGACGATTTCACTGAGATAAGTTTTGCGCAAGCTTCCGGAAAGCAAACGCGAACCGGCAAGCCATCACGATGCGCGGCGCGGCCGAAACCGCCGATCCGTTTCATTCCGTCGCCGCACGCGCGTCGCGTCGTGTTTCCGCAGCGCAGCACCGCAGCTCGCAACATCCCCGTTTCATCGAATGATGTCGTTCCGTTTCAGCTGGAAGGACGCGCGGCATGTACCGTGCATTTGATTCGTAGTCCTGCGTTATGCGCATGCGTGGCGCTGCCGCTCTTCCGATGGTGCAGTTTCCTCTTCGTTGCAGGCAGTAATCGGCCCGGCCCGCAGGGGGTGTATCGCGGACTGGTCGTCCACACACAATCACAAGAACGAGGTCGGCAATGCAATTTCATTTCAGAGGATCGCGTCGCGCATGGCTCCCCGCGCTCGTCGCAGCGGCGACGCTCGCCGCGTGCGGCGGTGACGACGGCGGCAGCGTGGCGGGCGTGTCCGCACTCGCGCAGGGTCAAGGTCAGGATCAACAGGGCGACAGCGCCGCATCGGCGGACAACGCATCCGGGCGCGTGTCGCCTTCCGGCGTCCCGTATGCGAATCCGGCCAGCGGCGGACGCTACCGGCCGGTGATCAGCAACGGGCAGGTACAGCCGTCGCTGTCCGGCGGCACGATCGAGGAGAACGCGTGGGTCGACACGCCGGTCGATTCCGACGGCGACGGTACGCGCGACCGCATTCACGTGCGCATCGTGCGTCCGTCCGAAACCGCCAACGGCGCGCGCACGCCGGTGATCGTGCTCGCGAGCCCGTACTACGCCGGGCTCGCCGACAGCCCCAACCACGACGTCGACGTCGAACTCGACGGCACGCCGCATCCCGCCGCGGCGGCAGCCGCCCCCGGCGGCGCGTCCGCGCGGATCATGGCCGCCGCGCCGCAAGTCCGGATGCTGCAGCAGCTCGAAGCGGCCGCGGCCGGCCGTTCATGGATCGAAGGCTATTTCGTGCAGCGCGGCTTCACGATCGTCTATGCGGATTCGCTCGGCACCGCCGGTTCCGACGGCTGCCCCACCATCCTCACGCGCGACGAATCCGTCGCGATGGCGTCGGTGATCCGCTGGCTCGGCCGCGATGCGACCGCGAAGGATGTGAACGGCAAGCCGGTCGTTGCGAACTGGTCGACAGGCCACGTCGGCATGTACGGCGTGTCGTACGACGGCACGCTGCCGAAGATGGTCGCGAGCCTGCGCACGCGCGGGCTCGATGCGATCGTGCCGGTCGCCGGGCTGTCGAACATGTACGGCTACTACCGCTCGGGCGGCCTCGTGCGCGCGCCGGAGGGCTATCAGGGCGAGGACGTCGACGTCTATATCAAGGCGCTGCTGACGAATGCGCATCCGGAGCGCTGCACGCACCTGATCGACGAGGCGCTGCAGCAGGAAGACCGCAAGACCGGCAACTACTCGCCGTTCTGGGCCGCGCGCGACATCCCGACCGCGCACGCGGTCGCACCGGCACTCGTCGCGCAAGGGCTGACCGACGACAACGTGCGTACCGACCAGTCGACGTCGTGGTATCTCGCGATGCGGCGTCAGGGCGTGCCGACGCAGCTCTGGCTGCATCGGCTGAAGCATACCGACCCGACCCGCGTGCCGGCGATGGCCGAAGCGTGGACCGCGGAGGTGAACCGCTGGTTCACGCGCTACCTGATCGGCGTCGACAACGGTGTCGACCGCGATCCGCGCGCGGTGGTCGAGCAGGCCGACGGCACGCTGCTGAAAGAAGCGGACTGGGCCGCGCGGCACGCCACGCCGGTCGCGTATTTCGCGGGCGGCGACGGCACCGGCACCGGCACGCTGCTGCGGATGCCGAGCGGCGGCCCGCTCACGCGCTTCACCGACGATGCGTCGATCCCCGCGCTCACGCTGGCGAACGCCACGACCGGCGAGCATCGCGGCCGCTTCGAGACGGCGCCGTTCACGGCCGCGACGCGCGTGTCCGGCACCGCGACCGCCCGCGTGCGGCTGACCTTCACCGGCGTCGCGAACGTGACGGCGTTGCTGGTCGACCGCGCGCCGGACGGCACGGCGACGATCGTCACGCGGGCATGGACCGATCCGCGCAATCGCTTGTCGGACTGGTTCTCGGAGCCCGTGCTGCCGGGGATGCCGTATGACCTGAAGCTGACGTTCATGCCGCGCGACTACAAGCTCGAAGCGGGTCACAAGCTCGGCCTCGTCGTGCTGTCGAGCGACAACGAGGCGACGCTGCGGCCGACCCCGGGCACGGGTCTGGCGCTCGATCCGGCAGGTACGTCGGTCACGGTGCCGCTGGTGTCGTCCTGACGCTGGAATGTGGCCGCGCACCCCGTGCTTCGCTTGCGCGTTGCCCGGCGGTGCGCGGTTCATTGGTTCAGCCGAGCAACGCGTTGTTGCTCCGCCGCCGCGACGGCGTGCCGTTCCAGACCGGCGAACATGATTCCTGTTTTCGTACTGAACCCGCGCGGTGAGGTCGAGATGCCGGCCGCGCACGAGCGGCTGCGCGACGAACATGCTGCCGTGGTGGTCGAGATCCGCAAACTCGCGCCCGAGCCGGTAGTGCATGTCCGAATACGCGACGCCGATGCGCGTCGACAGCAGATTCACATGGCCGCTTGCCGCCGTTCTGCACAGCTCCGATCGACTGCGGCCTGACCGGAGCACGGCACGCTCACAACGGTGTCAGCACCGCCTGCCCGGCAAAATGTCGCGCGGCATTGTCGAGAAACTGCTGGACCGACCGGTCGAGCGCCTCGGGCGACCAGCCGCCCATATGCGGCGTCAGCACGATGTTGTCGAGATCGGTCAACGCGCGCGGCGGCTCCGGCTCACCTTCGTACACGTCGAGCCCCGCGCCCGCGATGCGTTTTTCGCGCAGCGCGTCCGCCAGAGCAGCGGTATCGACAACGCTGCCACGCGACACGTTGACGAGAAAGCCGCCCGGGCCGAGCGCGTCGAGCACCGCGCGATCGACCAGGTGCCGGGTGCCCGCGCCGCCCGGCGTCGCGACGATCAGGAAATCGGCCCACTGCGCGAGCGCGTCGAGCCGGTCGAAATAGCGGTATGGCGCAGCGTCCTTCGGCGAACGGCTGTGATAGCCGACCTCGATGTCGAAGCCGGCCGCACGGCGCGCGCACTTCTCGCCGATCTTGCCGAGCCCGACGATGCCAAGCTTCTTGCCCGATACGTTCGGCGGCATCGGCAGCCCGTCACGCCACACGCCCGCGCGCGTTTTCGCATCGAGCCTCACGACATCGCGCACCGCCGCGAGCAACAGCGCGAACGCGTGGTCGGCGACGCAATCGTCGTTGGTGCCGGCGCCCGTGACGACCGTGATGCCGCGCGCCTTCGCATGCGCGACGTCGATATGCTCGTAACCCGCACCGAGCGCGCTGACGAACGTGAGCTGCGGAAGCCGGTCGATCTCGGCAGCGGCGAGACCCGTGCTGCCGTTGGTCAGCACCGCGCGAATCGTGCCGCCGTATTCGGCGATCGCGCGTTCGCGTTCTTCGGCGGTCGGGGCATAGCGCACGTCGAACGACGCGGCGATCTCGCGATGCGCATCGCCGCGCAATGCGATGAGGACCAGCAGTTCTGGCTTCATGTCAGCAAGTGTCCGCAGGCGGGAACGGATTTCAGTGTAACAAGCCCGCATGACGGATGCGGGTAATCCCCACACGGGCTGTGGGCACGCCGCCGCACGCGGTTTGCCAAAGCCGGCTCAGTCAAGTAACTTTCGGCGTACGCCCCCGTCCTGGAGATTGGCCTCGATGAAACTCGCCCTGCCCGCCCGGATCCTGGGCCTCACGCTCGCCGCCGCCGTCGTCGCGCCCGCTGCACATGCCGACACGCCCGTCGTGGTGTCGTCGAAGATCGATACCGAAGGCAACCTGCTCGGCAACGTCATCGCGCAGGTGCTGAAGGCCCACGGCATTCCCGTCACCGAAAAGATCGCACTCGGCACGACGCCGATCGTGCGCAAGGCGCTGACGAGCGGCGAGATCGACATCTACCCCGAATACACGGGCAACGCCGCGTTCTTCTTCAACAAGGCCGACGATCCCGCGTGGAAGAACGCAAGCCAGGGTTACGACACCGCGAAGAAGCTCGACTACGCGGCCAACCATCTCGTCTGGCTCACACCGGCGCCCGCGAACAATACGTGGGGCGTCGCCGTGCTCGCGCCCGTCGCGCAATCGCAGCACCTGAAGACCTTCTCCGATTTCGGCAAATGGATCGCGGGCGGCGGCAAGGTGAAGCTTGCTGCATCGGCCGAATTCGTGAACAGCGCATCCGCGCTGCCGTCGTTCGAGAAAGCATACGGCTTCAAGCTGAAACCCGACCAGCTCGTCGTGCTGTCCGGCGGCGATACTGCCGCGACGATCAAGGCAGCCGCGAACCAGACCGACGGCGTGAACGCTGCAATGGTGTACGGCACCGACGGCGGCATCGCATCGAGCGGCCTCGCCGTGCTCGACGACGACAAGCACGTGCAGCCCGTCTATGCGCCGACGCCGGTGATTCGCGAAGCCGTGCTGAAGGCGCATCCGCAGATCGCCGACTACCTGAAGCCCGTGTTCGCGAGCCTCGACCTGAAGACGCTGCAGACGCTGAACGCGCGCATCCAGATCAATGGCGAACCGGCGGCCGGCGTGGCCAAGAGCTACTTGAAGTCGAAGGGCTTCGTCAAGTGACGGGTCGCGCCGTGGCGTCCGCGCGGCGCATCACGCTCGACAAGGTCGGCATCCTGATCGGTATCCTGACGATCGTCGCGGTGGTCGGCATGCCGTTCATGGTACTGCGGCCGAACCGCATCGCGGCCGGCACGGGGCTGTCGGTATTCGCCGCACTGCCGGCCGCGCAAGGTGCCGCGCTCGCCGCGCTGTGGATCGTCGGCGCGCTGTGGGCGATGACGGCGAGCCGTCCCGCCTGGCGGCTCGCGGCCGGCTGCACGTGGCTCGCGACGCTCGCTTATGCGGTCGGCGCGGCCGCGGCGCACGTCGTCGCGCCCGACGACATGCTCGCGCGCGTGTCGCCCGCGGCAGGTGTCTGGCTGCTGCTGTTCGCGTGGGCCGTGCTCGTCGCGGACGCGCTCGCGCGGCTCGCTTTCGGCCCGTGGCGGCGCCTCGTCGCGCTCGCCGTCGCGATCGCGGCGATATCGGTGCCGCTCGCGAGCGGCTGGTGGGACGGCCTTTCCGTGATGCGCGAATACGCGGTGCGCAACGACGACTTCTGGCGCGAGGCCATCCGGCACGTCTCGCTCGCGGGCGGCTCGGTCGCGGCCGCGCTCGTCGCCGGCCTGCCGCTCGGCATCGCGTGCGCGCGGATCGCGCCGGTACGCACCGTCGTGATGCCGGTGCTCAATATCGTGCAGACGGTCCCGAGCATCGCGATGTACGGGCTGATGATGGCGCCGCTCGGCCTGCTCGCCGCGCACGTGCCGCTCGCGGCCGCGCTCGGCATCCGCGGGATCGGCGTCGCGCCGGCGGTGCTCGCGCTGTTTCTCTACTCGCTGCTGCCGATCGCGTCGAGCGTCGTGGTCGGACTCGAGCAGGTGCCGCCGCATGTGACCGAAGCGGCACGCGCGATGGGCATGACGCGCGCGCAGCGGCTGCTGGGCGTCGACCTCGTGCTCGCGCTGCCCGTGATCCTGAGCGGCGTGCGCATCGTGCTCGTGCAGAACATCGGCCTGACCGCGGTCGCCGCGCTGATCGGCGGCGGCGGATTCGGCACCTTCATCTTCCAGGGGATCGGGCAATCGGCCGCCGATCTCGTGCTGCTCGGCGCGATCCCGACGATTGCACTCGCGCTGGCAGCCGCCGTCGTGTTCGAAGCCGCGACCACGCTCGCGAAGGGACGTACTGCATGATCGAGATCGAACGCATCGGCAAACGCTTCGGCGACGTCGCCGCCGTCGACGACGTGTCGCTGACGATGAAGCAAGGCACGATCACCGCGCTCGTCGGCGCATCGGGCAGCGGCAAGTCGACGCTGCTGCGGATGATCAACCGGCTGATCGCGCCGACCAGCGGCACGATCCGCATCGACGGCGTCGACACCGCGGGCGTTCCGCCCGAGCAACTGCGGCGGCGCATCGGCTACGTGATCCAGGGGCACGGCCTGTTCCCGCACTGGAGCGTCGCGCGCAATATCGCGACCGTGCCGCGCCTGCTCGGCTGGCCGGCCGCGCGCATCGACGCACGCGTGCGCGAACTGCTCGAACTGTTTCACCTCGCGCCGTCCGAATTCGCGGACAAGCTGCCGCACGAACTGTCGGGCGGCCAGCAGCAGCGTGTCGGCGTCGCGCGCGCGCTCGCGGCCGAGCCGGCGATGCTGCTGATGGACGAGCCGTTCGGCGCGCTCGATCCGATCATCCGCAACAAGGCGCAGGACGACCTGTACGCGCTGCAGCGCCGCCTCGGCATCACGGTCGTGATCGTCACGCACGATATCGAGGAAGCGCTGAAGCTCGGCGACACGATCGCGGTGATGGACGGTGGCCGGCTGCTGCAGGTCGCGTCGCCGGCCGAGATTCTCGGCAAGCCGGCGGCAGGCGTGGTCGAACGGCTCGTCGCAGGCGTCGACCGGCCGCTGCGCCTGCTCGCGCTGACGCCGATCGATGCGGTGGCCGAATCCGGTCACGCCGACGGCGAACCGATCGCCGCGACGCGCACGCTGCGCGACGCGGTGTCCGAGCTGCTGTGGCGCGGCGTCGACGCATTGCCGGTCGACGACGGCAACGGGCACGATGCGCGTCGCATCACGCTCGGCGCGATCCGCGCGCACGCGAGGAAGCCCGCATGACGACGCGGCCCGCGCGTTCACCCGTGCCGCGGCGGCTGCCCGCGTACGTCGCGCGCGCGGCCGCGCTCGTGCTGTTGCTCGTGCTGCTGTTGCGCCCCGCGTGGCTGCAGGGCGTGTTCGCGCCGTTCGCGGACAACGGCGCGCCGGTCATCTACGATCGTGCGAGCCTGCTCGACCTGACGCTCGCGCACCTCGGCACCGTCGCGCTGTCGAGCCTGATCGGCATGCTGGTCGCGATCGCGGCCGGCATCGCGGTCACGCGGCCCGCCGGCGCGGATTTCCTGCCGGTCGCGCGCAGCGTCGTCGACATCGGCCAGACCTTTCCGCCGGTCGCCGTGCTCGCGCTCGCGGTGCCGGCCGTCGGCTTCGGGTTGAAACCCGTGCTGATCGCGCTCGTTCTGTACGGGCTCCTGCCGATTTTCGAGAGCACGATCGCGGGGCTCGAGGACGTGCCGCGCGACGTCGTCGACGCCGCGCGCGGGATGGGAATGAGCGGCTGGCAACAACTGGTGTCGGTCGAGCTGCCGCTCGCGTTTCCGGTGATCGTGAACGGCATCCGACTCGCGGTCGTGATCAATCTCGGTACCGCGACGATCGGGTCGACGGTTGCCGCGCGCGGGCTCGGCGATGTCATCATCGCGGGCCTGCAGACCTCGAACACGGCGTTCGTGCTGCAGGGCGGCGTGATCGTCGGGCTGCTCGCCGTGCTGGTCAGCGATGCGATAGGCGCGCTGGCACGGGTGGCGAGTGCGCGGCGGCCGTAACACGCACCTGGCGTCGCGGCTTTACCTGCGAGAAAGACGGCGCGACAAAAAATCGGGCCGTGCTTGATCCGGACTCCGATGCGTGTTCGTGCAACGATCCCGGTTGCGCACGGCGCGCGTCGATACAAGCCTACATCGTGCTTTCATTCGAGCCCATGCTCGAACGCACAAGACGATTGGCCGATATACTATGCGCCTCCCATTTCCCCGCACTCGACCATGCGACGACGGTTTTTCTGGCTGATCGTGCTTTCGCTCGGCATTGCGCAACAGGCTTCGGCGCAGCAAGCGCCCGCGCTGCCTGCCTCCGCGCCCGAAGCGGCCGCATCCGCGCCCACCGAGGCCTCCGGCCCGCTCGCGAACGATCAGCCGAACGAAGCAAACCGCCGTATCACGTCGTACCTGACGAAGAAGTTCGGTCTCGCGAAGGAGCGCGCCGCGAGGCTCGCCGATATCGTGAGCGTAACTGCGACGAAATATTCGCTGCCTCCCGCACTCGTTTACGCGATTATCTCGATCGAATCGCGCTTCCAGGAAAAGGCGCGCGGCCAGCATGGCGCGACCGGGCTGATGCAGGTCGTGCCGGCCGCCCACCGCGGCATGCTGCGCAACGTGAAGGACCTGACCGAGCCGAATGCGAACGTCGAGGCCGGCTCCAAGATCCTGTCGGGCTATGTGCGGGCAGCCGGCGGCAATGTGCAGGCCGGGCTCAAGAGCTACGGCGGATCGAATGCGTATGCGGCGAAGGTGATGCAGCGGGTCGACGCGTTCCGCTTCGTGCTCGAACCTGAAGACGATGCGAAAGCCGACAAAAACCCGACAGCCCCGAACGATACGAAGGGCCGCATGGTGCCGGTCAGCGAGACGTCGAACCCGGCGTCGGCCCGCAACCGCCAATAAGCGCACCGCGCCCCTTCGCCCGACGGGCCTGCCATGCGCCACGCCATCCGCTTCCTTGCCATCGCCGCGCTGGCGATCGGCCCCGCCTGCGCCTTCGCCGCTGTCGATTGCGAGCATCAAGGCCCGACAATGGACAACGTGCGGGCCTGCGTGGTCGACCGCAACCAGCAGGAAGTCGACAGCGCGTACCGGTCGCTCGAGCACATGCTCAAACAGCGCAACCCCGACGCCGCCGGCGAACTCGCGAAGTCACAGGCCAGCTGGACCCGCTTCGCCGGCGACACCTGCAACTATGTGAAAGCCGCCAATCCGCAGCAGATGATCCCGAACGACGCGTGGATGAACTGCTGGGTCGACTTCAGCCAGGCACGCGTGCGCATCCTGAAGAAATGGGAAGCGCTGGAGAACCCGCCGCAACCGGCGCAGAAGTGATCGACGGTCGGACGCCCGTGCATGCCGCCCGTCATGCCTGCGCTAAATGCGCGCGCAGAAACTCGATGAAATGCTGCGTCTTCGCGGGCAGCAGGCGTGTTTCCGTCATCGCATAGACGGGAATCGGCTCACCTTCCCATTCGGGCATCACGCGACGCAACCGCCCGGCGGCCACGTCGTCCGCGAGAATCTCTTCCGACAGCACGATGATTCCCGCGTCGAGCGTGGCCAGGCGCCGCAGCATGCCGACGCTGTTCACCGCAAAACGGCTGCTCACCGCCACCGCAACGGAGCGCGTGCCGTCATGCAATGTCCATGACCCGCTCTTCTGGAGGCCGAGGCACGCGTGCCGCGCGAGATCTTCCGGTTCGCGCGGCTCGCCGGCGCGCGCCAGATAGCCGGGCGACGCATACAGGTAGTTCCGGAGCGTGGCGAGCCGCCGCGCGACCAGTTGCGAATCCTCGGACGGCCCGATACGGATCGCCACGTCGAACGGTTCACTCACCAGATCGACGCGCCGGGATGTCAGTTCGAAATCGAAGGTCAGCTTCGGGTAGCGGTTCGCGAATTCGACGATCAGCGGCGCGAGATGCGTCACCGCGAAATCGACCGGAAACGACGCGCGCAGCACGCCCACCGGCTCGGCCAGCAGCCCGCCGAGTTGCTCGTGCGCGAGCCGCGCCTCATCGACGATGCGCTTGCAGCGCTCGAAGTACAGCTGCCCGGCCTCCGTGAGCTCGATCCGGCGCGTCGTGCGATGCAGCAACCGCAGGCCGATCGCCTTTTCCAGCGCACCGATGCGCCGCGACAGCGTCGAATTCGGCATGCCCAGCGTCTGGGCGGCACTGCGAAAGCCGCGCGCCTTCACGACCTCCACGAACAGCGCCATGTCGTTCAGCAGTTCCATGCCGACTGCTCCATCAATGGATCAATGTTCTCCAGAATACCCGGTTTATCTCGAAAAAGAAGCAATGGATGATGCAGGGGTGGAGGCGAGGCCGGCGCGACGCGCGCGGCTGCTGCCCGATGCGGCATCGCCCGATGGCGCATCCCGAACTTCGATGAGGAAAACCCGATGAAACAACTGTTCGTTCCGGCCGGTGTCGACGAAGACACGCCGCAACTGTTCGCCCCGGTCCGCGTTGGCCGGTACACGCTCGCCAACCGCCTCGTGATGGCACCGATGACGCGCAGCCGCGCCGCGTTCGACGGCACGCCCGGCGCATGGGCCGCCGAGTACTACGCGCAACGCGCGGGCGTCGGGCTGATCGTCACCGAGGGCACGCAGCCGTCGGACGACGGCCAAGGCTACCTGACGACGCCGGGCATCTATACCGACGCGCACGTCGCCGGCTGGAAAACGATCAGCGACGACGTGCACGCGCGCGGCGGCCGGCTGTTCATCCAGTTGATGCATGTGGGCCGCATGTCGCACCCCGACAACACGCCGCATCACCGGCAGGGCGTCGCGCCGTCGGCGATCGCGCCGGGCGTGCCGATGTTCACCGCGACGGGCATGCAGGAGATTCCGGCGCCGCGCGCGCTGACGACGGCCGAGGTGCGCGACACCGTGAACGACTTCCGCTTCGCCGCACGACGCGCGATCGAGGCCGGCGCCGACGGCGTCGAGATCCACGGTGCGAACGGGTATCTGGTCCAGCAGTTCTTTGCGCCGAACGCCAATACGCGCACCGACGAATACGGCGGGTCGATCGAGAATCGCGCACGTTTCGCGATCGAAGTCGCTGCGGCAATCGCCGACGAGATCGGCGCGGATCGCACGGCGATCCGCCTGTCGCCCGGCACCACGCTGTGGGGAATCGACGAAGGCCCTGAAGGTGTCGACCTGTATCGCTACCTCGCGACGCAGCTCGACGCGCTCGGCCTCGCGTACCTGCACGTCATGCATCAAGGCGACGAATCGCTGCTCGCGGAGCTGCGTGCGCGCTGGCGCGGCACGCTGATCCTGAACCGCCCGGGCCGCACGCGCGACGCGATCGGTGTCGATGTGGCATCGGGGCTCGCCGATCTCGAGGCGTACGGCCAGATGGTGCTCGCCAATCCGGATTTCGTGACGCGGGTGAAGACCGGCGCGCCGCTGAACGACGCGCAGCGCGAGACGTACTTCGGCGGCGATGCGCGCGGGTATGTCGACTATCCGGCGTTGAGCGGCGCGGCCGCGGCGTAACGAAGTCGTTTTTGCGCGACCGCCGCGACACGCAGGATCGGTGTCGCGGCGATTGCAGGCGAACCGCGCGAGATCAGAGCAGTTCCACGTTGACCTTGTCCTGATGACCGGCGATCGACAGGCGCACCTGATCGTCCCAGACGGCAGACCAATTATTCCGATATTTCAGGAACAATGGTGAAGGCAGCGGCTCATCGCCCTTTGTTCCGATATTTCAGGAATTAAAACAAGCGCGGCGACGCTTGCGCGCCGCCGCCCGAGTCGACCGGATCGCCCGCAACCCGGCACCACCCACTCACAACTGCCCCGCCGCCCCCGTCCACCGCAGGTAATCCCCACGCGTCCAGTCGAGCGACACGCCGACGCGCTTCGTGCCCGGCCGGATCTTCGGCTTGTACATCGACAGCGTCAGCGACTCCAGCGCGGGCCATTCGCGAAACGACAGCACAGCGAGATCGGCGACGAGTGTTTCGAGCAGCCGCGTATGCGGCTTGTGCGACAGGAACGACGCAACACGCGCGCAGTAGCCGTCGTAGTCGATCCACTCGCCCTGCTCGCTCGGCTCGCAGCGATACCCGAGCCGCGCGTCGATCACGATCGGTTGCGGCGCCTCGTGCTCGTGCGCGTGGATGCCGATTCGCGCGGGCACCTTCAGTTCGTCGACGAACACGCTCCAGCCACGCCCGCGCAGGCGCGGCGCATCGATCGCCACGAACGGTTCGTCGAACGGCTTCATGATGCGAGCGGCGCCGCGGCGTCGAGCATGATGCGCACGAAATAGTCGGCGAAGCTGCGACGCAGGACGATCTCGAACGTATCGTCGCCGGTCGGGATCAGCGTGATCGGCGACTTGAAGTAGTGCGACTGCGCGCACTGGCCCGGCTTGAGCACGCGCGGATGCAGATCGAGCGGGCAGCCGCGCGCGATCACGTCGCGCACGCGTTCGCCGCTGACCTCGACGACCGTGTAGCCGCTGCCGACGTCGACGGCCGCCGCATGCGAACCCTGCACGGCCTCCGCGAGCTGCGCCTCCAGCACGCCCGCCTGGACGGGCCCGTTCGAGCGCACGAGCCACTCGTCGGGACCGAGCCACAGCACGTCGTACTCCGCGGCGCGCGCCACCGTGTTCGGCGCCGACGGCGGCCGGCAGCCGACCACGCGCTCGAACGCGCTGACGAATGCCGGGTCGCTCAGCTCGCCGCGCACGTTCACGAGATCGAGGAACGGCCGCTCGCGCAGCGTGAACTTCTTCGATGCGCGCGCCTGGTGCGGCTTCAGCACATCGGCCGAGCCGACGAGCGGCGATTCAAGCGTCACGCCCGCGCCTGCCACCGGCGTCTGGTTTCTCGTTTCATTCCACATGCTGGCGCACCCCTTCGGTATCGTAGAAAACCGGGCTCGAGATCTTCGCGGTGACGCGCTTGCCGTTGGCCAGCGGAATCACGACGCTCTCGCCCATCTTGTTCAGGCCGCCCTTCACCACCGCCAGCGCAATCGAGCGCTTCAGGATCGGGCTGTAATAACTGGACGTCACGTGGCCGATCATCGGCGTCGGATCGACCGCCGACACCTGCGTGTCCTTCGCGATGATCTGCGCGCCTTCCGGCAGCACGAACTGTTCGTCCTCGGTCAGCAGGCCGACGAACTGCTTGCGGCCTTCCTTCGACGTATCCGAGCGCGTCAGCGAACGCTTGCCGAGGAAGTCCTTCGACTTCGCGACGAGCCCGCCCATCCCGAGGTCGTACGGCGTGACCGAGCCGTCGGTATCCTGGCCGACGATGATGTAGCCCTTCTCCGCGCGCAGCACGTGCATCGTCTCGGTGCCGTACGGCGTGATGTCGAACTCGGCACCGGCCGCCATCAGCGCTTCCCACACCGCGCGGCCTGCATTGGCCGGCACGTTCACTTCATACGCGAGTTCGCCGGAGAAGCTGATCCGCATCACGCGCGCCTTCGCGCCCGCGACGGTGCCGTTCCGGTAGCTCATGAACGGGAACGCCTCGTTGCCGAAGTCGATGTCCTGGCACACCTTCTGCACGACCTTGCGGCTCTTCGGGCCGACCACCGCGAACGTCGCCCAGTGATCGGTGACGGACGCGAGCCGCACCTTCATGTCGGGCCATTCGGTCTGCAGCCAGCGCTCGAGCCACGTGAGCACGCGCGCCGCGCCGCCGGTGGTCGTCGTCATCATGAAATGCTGGTCGGCGAGGCGCACCGTCACGCCGTCGTCGAACACCATCCCGTTTTCGTCGAGCATCAGCCCGTAGCGGCACTTGCCGATTTCGAGCTTGTTCCACGGGTTCGTGTACATCCAGTTCAGCAGCTTCACCGCGTCCGGACCCTGGATGTCGATCTTGCCGAGCGTCGAAGCGTCGAGGATGCCGACACTGTTGCGCACCGCGAGGCATTCGCGCTTCACGGCCGCATGCAAATCCTCGCCGTTCTTCGGGAAATACCACGGCCGCTTCCAGTTGCCGACGTCCTCGAACAGCGCGCCGTGCTCGACGTGCCATTCATGCACGGCCGTCTTGCGGATCGGGTCGAGGAAATCGCCGGTCTCGCGGCCCGCGAACGTACCGAACGACACGGGCGTGTAGTTCGGGCGGAACGTCGTCGTGCCCGTTTCGGGAATCGTCTTGCCGAGCGCCTGCGCAAGGATCGCCATCCCGTTGATGTTGCCGAGCTTGCCCTGGTCGGTGCCGAAGCCCATCGCGGTGTAGCGCTTCACGTGCTCGACCGACTCGAAGCCTTCGCGTGCGGCCAGCAGGATGTCGGCGGCCGCCACGTCGTTCTGGAAGTCGACGAACTGCTTCGGCCCGCGTGCGGCGTCCTCGCGGCTGCCGACGAGCCACAACGGCTGCAGCGCGCCTTCGACGGTTTCGGCGACCTGCGGCGCGACCACGCGCTGCGGGGCCGCGAAGCCCGCGGCCTTCGCCGCTTCGACGCCCGCGTCGAGTGCGAGCCGCAGCGCACGTGCGAGACCGAACTCGCCCGCGGCCGCACCGACGCTCGTCTCGGCCTGCACGGGCTTGCCCGGCAGGAAGCACGCCTTCTCGTCGTTCCAGCACGCCTTGCCGCCGGACTGCGCGAACAGGTGCAGCACCGGGCTGAAGCCGCCCGACATCGCGACGAGGTCGCACGGCAGCGACTGCAGCTTGCTGCCGGTCTGGCCGTTCGTGTAGGACGCGACGTCGACCGACGATACGCGCCACTTGCCCGAAGCGGCCGTCACCACGGCACCGCTCATTACCGTCACGCCCTGCCGCTTCGCGGCGGCAGGCAGCGCGCCGTTCGACGACGCACGCGAATCGACGACCGTCACCTTCGCACCGCACGCCTTCAGGTCGAGCGCGGCCTGGTACGCACGGTCGTTGTTCGTGAACACGACCACGTTGCGGCCCGGCATCACGCCGTAGCGATGCACGTAGGTGGACACCGCGCCGGCGAGCATCACGCCCGGCAGATCGTTGTTGCCGAACACGATCGGACGCTCGTGCGCGCCGGTCGCGAGGATCACGCGCTTCGCGCGGACCTTCCACAGCAACTCGCGGGTGCCCTTGCGCATCGACACCGGCTGGTGATCGGTCAGGCGCTGCGTGATCGTGACGAGGTTGTGGTCCTGGTAACCGAACGCGGTGCTGCGCGACAGGATCGTCACGTCGGGCAGCTTGCGCAGTTCGGCCTCGATCTTCTCGACCCACTGCTGCGCCGGCTTCGCGTCGATTTCCGCGCGGCACGACAGCAGGCTGCCGCCGAGCTCGCGCTGGTCGTCGACGAGGATCACGCGCGCGCCGGCCGTCGCGGCCGCATGCGCGGCGGCGAGGCCCGACGGGCCACCGCCGACCACGAGCACGTCGCAGTGCGCGTAGCATTTGTCGTAGCGATCGGCGTCGAGCACCTCGGGCGCCTTGCCGAGGCCGGCGGCCTCGCGGATCTTCTCTTCGTACTTCGGCCACATGTTGCGCGGCCACATGAAGGTCTTGTAGTAGAACCCGGCCGGCATGAAGCGCGAGAACTTCTGGTTGATCGCGTACTTGTCGTTCTCGAGCGACGGCTCGGCGTTCACGCTCGTCGCGACGAGGCCCTGGTACAGCTCGATTTCGGTCGCGCGCGCGTTCGGCACCGTGTACGGGCCGGACTCGAGCTGCACGACGGCATTCGGTTCCGCGACGTCCGCCGTCACGATCCCGCGCGGACGGTGGTACTTGAAGCTGCGCGCGACGAAGTGCACGCCGTTCGCGAGCAGCGCGGACGCGAGCGTGTCGCCCTGGAAGCCCTGATACGTGCGGCCGTTGAACGTGAACGTCAGCGGAATCGCGCGATTGATGCGGCCCCCGGTGCCGAGGCGGTCTTTCTGGCTCATTTGCTCGTGCCCTCTTCGTGTGCGTTGCCGGCAGCCGCGCCACTGATGGCAGCCCCGCCGAACTTTTCGTAGCCCTTGATATCGTAGGTCACCGTGTCGCGCGTGACCTTGAACCAGCGGCGGCAGCCCTGCGTGTGCAGCCACTGCTCGCGGTGCAGCCCGCGCTTGTTCTCGCGCATGAACACGTATTCGCCCCATTCGCGGTCGGTCATGTTCTCGTTCGCAACCGGGCGCACGATGTCGGCTTCACCGCCGCACGTGAACTCGGATTCGGCGCGCGGCCCGCACCACGGACATTCGATCAGCAACATGTTTCTTTCTCCTTCAGTGCGGGGATTAGTGCGCGACGGCGGCAGCGCCGTGCTCGTCGATCAGGTGACCCGTGTAGAAGCGGTCGAGTGCAAACGGTGCATTCAGCGGATGCGGTTCGTCGCGGGCGATCGTGTGCGCGAACACCCAGCCCGAGCCCGGCGTCGCCTTGAAGCCGCCGGTACCCCAGCCGCAGTTGAAATACAGGCCCTTCACGTCGGTCTTGGTGATGATCGGGCACGCGTCCGGCGACACGTCGACGATGCCGCCCCACTGGCGGTTCATCCGCACGCGCGAGAACACCGGGAACATCTCGACGATCGCCTGCAGCGTGCTTTCGATGATGTGGAAGCTGCCGCGCTGGCCGAAGCCCGTGTACTGGTCGATACCCGCGCCGATCACGAGGTCGCCCTTGTCGGACTGGCTGATGTACGCGTGCACCGCGTTCGACATGATCACCGAGTTGACCACCGGCTTGATCGGTTCGGACACCAGCGCCTGCAGCGGGTGGCTTTCGATCGGCAGGCGCACGCCGGCCATGTCGGCGAGCGTCGTCGTGTTGCCGGCCGCCACCACCGCGACTTTCTTCGCCTTGATGAAGCCCTTCACCGTATCGACGCCGACCACCGCGCCGCCTTCGCGGCGAATGCCCGTCACCTGGCAGTTCTGGATGATGTCGACACCGGCGCGGTCCGCGCCGCGCGCGAAGCCCCAGGCCACCGCGTCGTGGCGCGCGACGCCCGCACGGCGCTGGATCGATGCGCCGAGCACCGGGTAGCGGCTGTTCAGGTTGATCGTCGGCTCGATTTCCTTGATCTGCGCGGGCGTCAGGAATTCGGCGTCGACGCCGTTCAGCCGGTTCGCATTCACGCGGCGCTCGGTGTCACGTACGTCCTGCAGCGTGTGCGCGAGGTTCATCACGCCGCGCTGGCTGAACATCACGTTGTAGTTCAGGTCCTGCGACAGCCCTTCCCACAGCTTCATCGCCTTCTCGTACAGCGCGGCCGATTCGTCCCACAGGTAGTTCGAGCGCACGATCGTCGTGTTGCGCGCGGTGTTGCCGCCGCCGATCCAGCCCTTCTCGAGGATCGCGACGTTCGTGATGCCGTGCTCCTTCGCGAGGTAGTAGGCGGTCGCGAGGCCGTGGCCGCCGCCGCCGACGATCACGACGTCGTATTCCTTCTTCGGTTCCGGGCTCTTCCACTGCTTTTCCCAGTTCTCGTGATACGAGAGGCCGTTGCGGAACAGGCTGAATATCGAGTAGCGGCTCATGTTAGTGATCCTTCGTTAGCATTCGATGACGTTCACGGCAAGACCGCCGCGCGACGTTTCCTTGTATTTCGTCTTCATGTCGGCACCCGTCTCGCGCATCGTCTTGATCACCGAATCAAGCGAGACGTAGTGCTGGCCGTTACCCTTGAGCGCCATCCGCGATGCGTTCAGCGCCTTGATCGCGCCCATCGCGTTGCGTTCGATGCACGGGATCTGCACGAGCCCGCCGACCGGGTCGCAGGTCATGCCGAGGTTGTGTTCCATGCCGATCTCGGCCGCGTTCTCGACCTGGTCGGGCGTGCCGCCCATCACCGCGGCAAGCGCGGCCGCGGCCATCGAGCACGCGACGCCCACTTCGCCCTGGCAACCGACTTCCGCGCCGGAAATCGACGCCGTTTCCTTGTAGATGATCCCGATCGCCGCGGCCGTCAGCAGGAATTCGACGATGCCGGCTTCGTTCGAGCCCGGCACGAATTTCACGTAGTAGTGCAGCACCGCGGGAATCACACCGGCCGCGCCGTTGGTGGGCGCGGTGACGACTCGGCCGCCCGCCGCGTTCTCCTCGTTGACGGCCATCGCATACAGGTTGACCCAGTCGAGCATCGACAGCGGGTCGCGCAGCGACTCCTCCGAACGCGCCCGCAGGTTCCCGTTCAGTTCGGCCGCACGGCGCTTCACGCGCATCGGGCCCGGCAGTTCGCCCTCGACCTTGCAGCCACGCTCGACGCATGCAGCCATCGTGCGCCAGATCGCGAGCAGCCCGGCGCGCACTTCGTCCTCGGGGCGCAGCGCGCATTCGTTGCGCAGCATCACCTCGGCGATCGACAGCCCGTGTTCGCGGCACTGGCGCATCAGGTCGTCGCCGGTACGGAACGGATACGGCACTTCGACCGCCGCGCGCACGCCGTTCACGCGATCGCCGTCGCGATTGACGACGAAGCCGCCGCCGACCGAGTAATACTCTTTCTCGACGAGCAACTGGCCGTGCTCGTCGAACGCCTGGAAGCGCATCCCGTTCGGGTGCACGATGCTCGTGCCGCTCATCAGCTTGCGATAGAAGCCGATGTTCTCCTTCTCGTCGAAGCGGATCGTCTGCTTGCCGAGCAGCGTCAGCGACTTCTCCGCGCGGATCCCGGCGAGCCGCGGCTCGATCAGGTCCGGATCGATCGTGTCAGGCAGATGGCCCTCGAGACCGAGCAGCACCGCCTTGTCGGTGCCGTGGCCCTTGCCCGTTGCACCGAGCGAGCCGTATAGTTCGACCCGCACGCGGCGCACGAAGCCGAGCAGGTTCGCGTCCTCGATGTGCGATGCGAAGCGGCACGCGGCGATCATCGGGCCGACCGTATGCGAACTGGACGGGCCGATGCCGATCTTGAACAGGTCGAACGCGCTGACGTTCATCTGGCTTCCTCTGGGTGGGCGTACGTGAAATGTCGTTGGCATCAGTACATCAAAGCGTAAAATTGGCCGATAGAACAAAAACGGCATCGGCGTGGGATAGCGCCGCCAAGCCCCGCGCAGGACGGCCGGAAAGTGCGTTTTGGCGATGGTTCGCGACGCAAAAGCACAAGTCGGCCGGCGCCTGCCCCGCCCGGCAGACGTACCCCGCAAACCGAGTGAAACGAGTGAGACCTGCCTTTCCGGCGTGACGAGATTGACCGCGATGACACCCGACGTACCCGCTTCCCCCTTCGCCGAACCGGCGCCGCAGCGCATCCGCTTCGGCATCGTGCTGCTGCCGAACTTCACGCTCACGGCCTTCTCGGGTTTCGTCGACATGCTGCGGCTGTCGGCCGACGACGGCGACTACAGCAAGCCCGTGCGCTGCGCGTGGAGCGTGATCGGCGAAACGCTGGCGCCGGTGCGCGCGAGTTGCGGGATCCAGATCACGCCGTGGGAAACCTTCGATGGGGCCGAACCATTCGACTACGTGGTCGTGGTCGGCGGGCTGCTGCACTCGGGGCCGCAAGCCGGCCCCGAAACGCTCGAGTTCATCCGCCGCTCGGCAGCGGGCGGCGCGACGGTCGTCGGGATCTGCACGGGCGTATTTACGCTGATGCGCGCGAAGGTGCTCGACGGCTATCGCACCTGCGTGAGCTGGTTCCACTACTGGGATTTCATCGAGCGCTTCCCGAGCGCCGATCCCGACCTGCTGATCGCCGACCGCCTGTTCGTGATCGACCAGCGCCGCATCACCTGCTCGGGCGGCCGCGCGTCGATCGACGTCGCCGCCGCGATCCTCCTGCGCCATTTCGATCACGCGACCGTGCAGAAGGCGCTGCGCATCCTGCTCGTCGGCGAGATGCAGAAAGGCAATGCGCCGCAGCCGCATCCGCCGGGCCTCGAGCCGGCCACGCACCCGAAGGTCAAGCGCGCGATTCTTCTGATGGAACAGCATGTCGGGCGCTCGCTGCCGCTCGAGGAACTCGCGTGCAAGCTCGACATGTCGACGCGCCAGCTCGAGCGGCTGTTCAAGGCCGAGACGGGCAGGAGCCCGCAGGCGTTCGCGAAGCAGGTGCGGCTGCGCACGGCCGCGTGGCTGCTGACCAGCTCCGACCGCACCGTCGCCGATATCGCGTCGAGCTGCGGGTTCGCCGACGCGTCGCACCTCGGGCGTGAGTTCCGCAAGCAGTTCGGCGTGCCGCCGGCAACCTATCGCGAGCGCGGCGGAGAGGTCGCGGAAGTCGCCGTGCCGGCCGCGGCCGATCCTGTCGAAGACATCGCCGACTGACGATCGCGTGCCGTCCCCGGCGCGCTCCCTTTCCTCCTCCGACCGCGCGTCGAACCACGCACGATCGCCGCACGTTCCCGCCAAATTGGAACCGGTTCCAATCAACTTGACCGACGTTCTGCCGCGTTGATTGGGGTTATTCCGGATGCTGACGCTCTTCCAAATTTGTATGATGACCACATCACCTTACAAGCTAGAGCGCCATGTTCGAGAAAATTCCCGCCCGTGCGATGAGCGACCACGTCGCGCAGCAGCTGCTCAAGCAGATCGAAGCCGGCAGTTTCTCGGCCACCGGCAAGTTGCCGACGGAAGCCGTGCTTGCGCAGGAATTCGGCGTGAGCCGCACTGTGATCCGCGAGGCGATTTCGCGGCTGAAGAACGAAGGCGTGGTCGAGCCGCGCCAGGGCAGCGGCGTGTACGTGAACCAGCACGGCGCGATCCGGCCGCTGCGGATCGACTACGCGGAAGCCGTCGAGGCCAGCTCGCTGCCGCACCTGCTCGCGGTGCGCCGCGCGATCGAGGCTGAAGTCGCGGCCGAAGCCGCGCTGCACCACACCGCCGACGACATGGCCGACATCGACGACGCGCTGCGCAAGATCGACGATGCGGCGGCCGAAGGGCGCGACGGCGTCGCGGAAGACGTCGCGTTCCACCGCACGATCGCGGCCGTCACCGGCAACCCGTATTTCCTGAAGACGCTGCAGTTCCTGAACCAGTACCTCGAGGCTGGCGTGAAGGTCACGCGGCGCAACGAAGCGACGCGCGAGGATTTCTCGCGGCAGGTGCGCGAGGAACACGCGGCGATCGCCGACGCGATCCGCGCGCGCGACCCGATGGCGGCGCGCAATGCGGCGCGCACGCACATGTACAACGCCGCCCGCCGTCTCGCGGAAGCCGGCATCTGCTGAAGCCGGCGGCGGTGCCCGACCGGGCGCCGCCACCGTCCCGAACCTCTTCCCGAATCGATCAAGGTTGACCATGTCACGAAATATTGGAGTCATCGGCCTCGGCGCGATGGGCCTCGGCGTCGCCCGCTCGCTGCTGCGCGCGGGGTTCCGCGTGCACGCCTGCGACGTGCGCGACACCGTGTTGCAGGCGTTCGCAGCCGAAGGCGGCGTGGCCTGCGCGAGCCCAGCCCAACTCGGCGCGCAGTGCGACGTGGTCGTCACGCTCGTCGTCAATGCCGCGCAGACTGAAACGGTGCTGTTCGGCGAGCACGGCGCGGTCGCGGCGATGAAGCCGGGCGGCGTCGTGATCGCGAGCGCGACCGTCGCGCCCGACTTCGCGGTGGCGCTCGGCGCGCGCATCGAGGCCGCGGGCCTGCAGATGCTCGACGCCCCGGTGTCCGGCGGCGCCGCGCGCGCGGCGTCGGGCGAGATGACGATGATGACGTCGGGCCCCGCCGCGGCGTATGCGGGCTGCGACGACGTGCTCGCCGCGATGGCCGGCAAGGTGTATCGCCTCGGCGACGCGCACGGCATCGGCTCGAAGGTGAAGATCATCAACCAGCTGCTGGCCGGCGTGCATATCGCGGCGGCCGCCGAGGCGATGGCGCTCGGCCTGCGCGAAGGCGTCGACGCCGATGCGCTGTACGACGTGATCACGCACAGCGCCGGCAATTCGTGGATGTTCGAGAACCGCGTGCCGCACATCCTGAACGGCGACTACACGCCGCTGTCGGCCGTCGACATCTTCGTGAAGGATCTCGGCCTCGTGCTCGATACCGCGCGCCGCAGCAAGTTCCCGCTGCCGCTGTCGGCCACCGCGCACCAGATGTTCATGAGCGCGTCGAGTGCCGGCCACGGCGGCGAGGACGATTCCGCCGTGATCAAGACTTTCCCCGGCATCACGCTGCCGCCCGCCCGCTGATTCGAACGACGCTCCTGCCATGACCGCTTCCGCTTCCCGTCCCCTGCTCGGCTGCATCGCCGACGATTTCACCGGCGCGACCGATCTCGCGAACATGCTCGTCAAGAGCGGCATGCGTACCGTGCAGACGATCGGCGTGCCCGCCGACGGCGCCGCAGTCGACACCATGGTCGACGCCGATGCGATCGTCGTCGCGCTGAAGTCGCGCACGATTCCCGCCGCCGACGCCGTCGCGCAATCGCTCGCTGCTTACGAATGGCTGCACGCGCAGGGCTGCCGACAATTCTTCTTCAAGTACTGCTCGACGTTCGACTCGACCGACGCGGGCAACATCGGGCCCGTCGCCGACGCGCTGCTCGATGCGGCCGGCGGCGGCTTCGCGATCGCGTGCCCGGCGTTCCCCGAGAACGGCCGCACGATCTTCCGCGGCCACCTGTTCGTCGGCGACGTGCCGCTGAACGAATCGGGCATGGAGCACCACCCGCTCACGCCGATGAAGGACGCGAACCTCGTGCGCGTGCTGCAGCGGCAGACGACGTCGAAGGTCGGCCTGATCCGCTACGACACGATCGCGCAGGGCGCGGCCGCCGTGCGTGCGCGCATCGACGCGCTGCGCGCGGACGGCACGCGCTTCGCGATCGCCGACGCACTGTCGGACCACGACCTCCACGTGCTCGGCGAAGCGTGCGCGAACCTGCCGCTCGTCACGGGCGGCTCGGGCGTCGCGCTCGGTCTGCCGGAGAATTTCCGCCGCGCGGGGCTGCTGCCCGAGCGCGACAACGCGGCCTCGCTGCCGCGCATCGACGGGTTGTCGGCCGTGCTCGCCGGCAGCGCGTCGAAGGCGACCAACGCGCAGGTCGCCGCGTGGCGCGAAAGCCGTCCGAGCTTCCGGATCGATCCGCTCGCGGCATCGCGCGGCGAACCCGTCGTCGACGACGCACTCGCATTCGCACGCTCGCACCTGCCGCAACCGGTGCTGATTTATGCGACCACGACGCCCGACGAAGTGAAGGCCGTCCAGCAGGCACTCGGCGTCGAAGCGGCCGGCCATCTCGTCGAAAGCACGCTTGCGGCGATCGCCCGCGGCCTGCGCGAGCTCCGCGTGCGCAAGTTCGTCGTCGCCGGCGGCGAGACGTCCGGCGCGGTCGTGCAGGCGCTCGACGTGAAGTCGCTGCAGATCGGCGCACAGATCGACCCCGGCGTGCCGGCCACCGCCACCATCGACGCGCAGTCGCTCGGCCTCGCGCTGAAGTCCGGCAACTTCGGCACGGTGGACTTTTTCGACAAGGCGCTGCGCGCCCTCGACGGAGCCGCATGATGCGCGACGAAGCGAAACTGCGCGAAGAGATCTGCGTCGTCGGCGCGAGCCTGTATGCGCGCGGCCATGCGGTCGGCAGCGCCGGCAACATCAGCGCGCGGCTTGCCGACGGCTGGCTGATCACGCCGACCGATGCGTGCCTCGGCCGGCTCGACCCGAACGACATCGCGAAGGTCGGCCTCGACGGCCAGCCGCTATCGGGCGGCAAGCCGTCGAAGACGCTCACGCTGCATCGCGGGATCTACGCGCGCAACACGGAAGCCAACGGCATCGTCCACACGCATTCGACGCACCTCGTCGCGCTGACGCTCGCGGGAGTATGGCGCGACACCGACGTGCTGCCGCCGATCACGCCGTACTACGTGATGAAGGTCGGCCACATTCCGCTGATCCGCTATCGCCGCCCCGGCGACCCGGCCGTCGCGGCCGAAGTCGCGGCGCTCGCCGACCAGGTGCGCGGCGTGCTGCTCGAGCGCCTCGGCCCGGTGATGTGGGGGCAGTCGGTGTCGCACGCGTCGTATGCGCTCGAGGAACTCGAGGAAACCGCGCGGCTGTGGCTGATGACGCATCCGAAGCCCGAGCCGCTGTCCGACGCCGCACTCGACGAACTGCGCCAGGCCTTCGGCGCGCGCTGGTAGCGCGACGCGTCGCGCACGGACCACGCGCGAACCACGTACCGATTCCCCTGCCCGCCGTGTGCGCGGGCCCTTGCCTCAGCACACACAGAATCCGGCGGCGTACGCGCCGCCGGCACACGATATCGATGGAGACGACGATGACTGCTCTCGACGCGGCCGCAAGCCGCTCGCCCGCCGCGCCCGCCCAATCGGCCGAGCTCGACCGCACCTACAAGAAAGTGTTCTGGCGCATCGTGCCGTTCCTGATGCTCTGCTACGTGGTCGCGTATCTCGACCGCGTGAACGTCGGCTTCGCGAAGCTGCAGATGTCGCAGGACCTCGCGTTCAGCGAAACCGTGTTCGGCCTCGGCGCCGGCATCTTCTTCCTCGGCTACTTCCTGTTCGAGCTGCCGAGCAACCTGCTGATGCACCGCATCGGCGCGCGCATCTGGATCGCGCGGATCATGATCACGTGGGGCCTGCTGTCGGCCGTGTTCGCGTTCGTGAAGACGCCGACGCAGTTCTACGTGCTGCGCTTTCTCCTCGGTCTGGCGGAAGCCGGCTTCTATCCGGGCGTGATCCTGTACCTCACGTACTGGTTCCCGTCGCATCGCCGCGCGAAGATCATCGCGGTGTTCATGTCGGCGATTCCGGTGTCGGGCATCTTCGGCAACCCGCTGTCGGGCTGGATCATGGAACGCTTTCACGGCGGCTCCGGCTTTCACGGCTGGCAGTGGATGTTCATGATCGAGGCCGTGCCGGCCGTGCTCGTCGGCATCGCGACGATCCTGTATCTCGACAACAGCATCCGCGGCGCGAAGTGGCTCGACGAGCGCGAGAAGCAGCTGCTCGAGGATGAAATCGCCGCGCAGCCGCAGGAACAGCAGCAGCACGGCCATTCGCTGAAGGCCGTGTTCTCCGACCCGCGCATGTGGTGGATGTCGCTGATCTACTTCGCGTTCGTCACCGGCCAGTACGGCCTCACGTTCTGGATGCCGACGCTCGTCAAGTCGACCGGCATCACCGATACGTTGCAGATCGGCCTGCTGTCGGCGATTCCGTTCGTCGTCGCGATCGTCGTGATGAACCTGTTCGGCCACAGCGCGGACAAGCACCGCGAGCGCCGCTGGCACCTGATCGTGCCGGCGCTGATGGGCGCCGTCGGGTTTGCGGTCGCCGCGTCGTACTCGCACAATACGGCGGTGTCGATCGTGTTCCTGTCGCTCGCGGCGGGCGGCGTGCTGACCTGCGCACCGCTGTTCTGGTCGCTGCCGACCGCGTTCCTCGCCGGCTCCGCCGCTGCCGCCGGGATCGCGATCATCAACTCGGTCGGCAACCTCGCCGGGTTCGCGAGCCCATACGTGATCGGCTACCTGAAGGACGCCACGCACAGCACGTCGTCCGGCATGTACGTGCTCGCGTCGATGCTCGTGATCGGTGCGATCGCCGTGTGGCTCACGCCCGCGAAACTCGTGAACCGCTGAGCCTGCCGCCATTCGATGCGGGGCGCCGTGCGCCCCGCCCCATTCATTCACAGGAACCGCTGCCATGCCACGCTTCGCCGCCAACCTCTCGATGATGTATACCGAGCACGCGTTCCTCGAACGCTTCGCCGCTGCCTCGTACGACGGCTTCAAGGCCGTCGAGTACCTGTTCCCGTACGACTTCGCCGCCGAGGACATCCGCGCGCGGCTCGACGCGCACAACCTCGAGCAGGCGCTGTTCAACGCGCCGCCCGGCGACTGGGCCGCCGGCGAGCGCGGGATCGCGTCGCTGCCGGGCCGCGAGGACGAGTTCCGGCGCGGCATCGACCAGGCGCTCGACTATGCGCGCGTGCTCGGCAACAAGAGGCTGCACGTGATGGCCGGGATGGTCGCGCCGGGTGCCGATCGCGCGCGCCATCGCGACACCTACCTGGCGAACCTGCGGCATGCGGCGCAGGCCGCCTTCGCGCGCGGCATCACGATCCTGATCGAGCCGATCAACCAGCGCGACATGCCCGGCTATTTCCTGAGCCGCCAGGACGATGCGCACGAGATCTGCGCGGAAGTCGGCGCGCCGAACCTGAAGGTGCAGTTCGACTGCTATCACTGCCAGATCGTCGAGGGCGACCTCGCGATGAAGCTCAAGCGCGATTTCGCGGGCATCGGCCACATCCAGATCGCCGGCGTACCCGAGCGCCACGAGCCGGATATCGGCGAGCTCAACTACCCGTATCTGTTCGCGCTGATCGACGCGCTCGGCTACGACGGCTGGATCGGCTGCGAGTATCGCCCGAAGGCCGGCACGTCCGAAGGCCTCGGCTGGCTCAAGCCGTACCTGTGATTCAAGCATTCCTAAGAGGGTAACGAACATGAAAGTACTGATCACCGGCGGCGCCGGCTTTCTCGGCCAGCGTCTCGCGCGCAAGCTGCTCGAGCGCGGCGAGCTGACCGGCCCCGACGGCCGGACCAGCAAGATCGACGAGCTGGTGCTGCTCGACGTCGTCGAAGGCAGCGATTTCGGCGACGCGCGCGTGACGTCGATCGTCGGCGACATCGCCGATCGCACGGTGCTCGAAAGCGCGATCGACACGCGCACGGGCACAATCTTCCACCTCGCGGCGATCGTCAGCGGGCAGGCCGAAGCCGATTTCGATCTCGGCATGCGGATCAACCTCGACGCGTCGCGCACGCTGCTCGAGGTGTGTCGCGCGCGCGGCCATCGTCCGCGCGTCGTTTTCACGAGCTCGGTGGCCGTCTACGGCGGTGTGCTGCCCGACATCGTGCAGGACGACACCGCGCTGAATCCGCAATCGTCATACGGTGCGGAGAAGGCGATCGCCGAGCTGCTGCTGTGCGACTACGCGCGGCGCGGCTTCGTCGACGGCCGCGTGCTGCGGCTGCCGACCATCAGCGTGCGGCCGGGCCGCCCGAACGCGGCCGCGTCGTCGTTCGCGAGCGGCATCATCCGCGAGCCGCTGAACGGCGAGGAAAGCGTGTGCCCGGTGCCGGGTTCGACGCGCTTGTGGCTGCTGTCGCCGCGCGGCGCTATCGAAGCGCTCGTCGCCGGTTGTGAAATCGACAGCGAGAAGCTCGGCAACAAGCGCGTGATCAACCTGCCCGGCCTGTCGGTGTCGGTCGACGAGATGATCGCGGCGCTGCGCGAAGTCGCGGGCGACGACGTCGTGAAGCTGATCCGCCATGCGCCGGACGAACGCGTCGAGAAGATCGTCGGCAGCTGGCCGGGCCGCTGGGACACGACGCGCGCGGAAGCGCTCGGGCTGAAGGGTGACACGTCGTTCGCGGACGTGATCCGCAGCCATATCGCCGACGAACGGCGTTGACGGCCACGCCGCCGAGCGGGCAAGCGGCCACACAAGCGCCGCCGACGCCCGCGCGGCAGGCACCGTCGGGCCTCATCAGCGCGGCCTGGCGGATTCCCCGACGCGCATCGATGCGCGCTTCGCCCCCTCCGGCGGGCGCGCCGCGCCGGCCGCGTGCTGCCACGCCAGCAAACCCGGCAGATAGAACAGCAGATCGCGCACGCGCCGCGCGCCGGCCAGCGCCAGGCAGGTCGGCGCGTCGAAGCCGAGCAGCCCGCCGATCAGCACGAACCCGCCTTCCTGCACGCCCAGCCCGGCCGGCATCATGAACGCGATGCTGCTCAGCAGCTGAATCAGCGCCTCGATCGCGAGCGCTTGCGCGAACGTCGGATCGGCGCCGAGGAAGCGCAGCGCGACCCAGATTTCCAGCGCATGCCCCGCAAACTGCAGCGTCTGCCAGATCGTGAGATAGCGCACGACGATGCCGGTCCTGCGCCAGATCATCCGGATGGACTGATCGGTGCGCGCCGATTCGCCGACCAGCGCCACCACCTTCCCGCTCGTGATGCGGTTGAGCGCGCGCATCGCCCGCTCGAACGGCCGCGCATGCTGCACCAGTGCGAACAGCAGCAGCACCGGCACCATCGCCGCCATCCCGATGGCGAGTTGCGCGGCCACCCGCGCGGCATCGGACGAGCCCTGGTCGAGCACGTAGCCGATCGCGACCAGCGCGAACACCAGCTGGCTGATCAGCGTCAACTGCATGTCGGCGACGAGGCTCGCCACGATGGTCGCCGGCCGCACACCCGCCTGCCGCAGCAAGCTGAACGACACAAGCTCGCCGCCGATCCGCGCGACCGGCAACAGCCCGTTGATCGATTCGCGAATCCAGACGAGCTTCAGCATCGTCGCGAAGGAGGGTCGGCGCCGGCCGCGGATCAGCATCCGCCAATCCCATGCATTCGCGAGCATCGGCAGCACGTGAACCAGGGCGGCAAGCAGCAACCCGGCGCCGGCGGCCTGCAGCCGGTGCAGGACCGTCATTGGATGCTCGCGCCAGATCAGCCATACGGCAATGGCCAGCCCGGCCAGTGCAGCGAGGCGTCCCGCATGCCGAAGCCGCGCGTCGCGATAGGTGGGCAGCCGCCCCGCGCCTTCATCGTCGGAATGCGTGTCGTGCGTCATGGTTTCCCCGCCGGCGACAGCAAACCCTCGCGGTCGACGCGAAAGCGCGTGCCACGCCAGATGACATGCGACGAGAAGAAGCTCGACACGAAGATCAGGAACTGCACCAGATCGACGAACGGCAACCAGAGCGCGCCGCGCAGGCTCGCGCCGATCGCGCGCGCCGTTCTCACCATCAGCAACGCCCGCGCGGCCAGCGCGGCCACCGTCAGCGCGCAGGCGACCGCCGTGCCGCCGGACAGCAGCAGCGCCAGCAGTGCGAGCGGCACCGGATGCATCAGCACCGAACCGGCATGACCGACCCGGTCCGCCGCGCGGATCGTGCAACTCCAGCGCAATTCGTGCGCGTACAGGTTGGCGAACGTGTCGTCGACACACGCATGCCCGACGACGAACGGCGGAACCACGACTCGCGCCCCGATCTGCCGCACCGCTTCGCCCAGCGCGTGATCCTCGGCGAGGTGATGCGCGAAACGCGTGAGGCCGCCGATGCGTTCGAGCGTCGCGCGCGTGATCGCGATCGTCTGGCCGAAGCACGGACGCGCGCGACCGATGAAGAGCCCGGTGATCACCCCTGGCAGGAAATGGTAGTTCGTCATCGCGACGGCAACACCGGGCCAGAAACCCGGCGACGCGACGCCGCGATACACGCTCGTCACGATGCCGACGTCCGGCTCCTGTAGCGCGCCGACGATGGCGCGCAAATAGTCGCGCTCGACCACCACGTCGCTGTCGGCAAGGCAGAGCACCGAATGCTCCGCGTGTTCGAGCATGTTCACGAGATTGGCGACCTTGCGGTTGGGCCCGTACAGCCGCGCATCGGCGACGACCGTGATGTTGGCATCCGGATAGCGCGCGCGCAGCGCCTCGACGGCTTCGAGCGCGGCGTCGCCCGCGTCATGCACGCCGAACAGGTGCTGAACCGGCCCCGGATAATTCTGGACGAAGAAGCTTTCGAGATGCTGACCAAGATGCCATTCGTCGCCGTGCAACGGCTTCGCGACGGTGACACCCGGAAAATCGCGCGGCACCGCCGCCGCGCGGGAGAAGAACCGGCCGACCAGCACGCTGGCCGCGATCGTGTAGGCAATGCCCAGCAGCACGCCCAACCCGCAAACGAGCGATATCGCCCGGGCCAGCGCGTGCACCACCTGCAACAACTCCATGCCTCTCTCCCGAGGTTTTCCGTGCGACCGCAGTGCCGGTATTGGCCCCGCGCGCACGATTTTCATCCACGCACGCAGCCGGATCGGTTGCGATCGAGCCGGATGTGAAGGATGACCAACAGAAGGTACGCGCAATCAGATGACACGACTACCATTCGGCAAATACAGCGGCGGCAACCTTACGATCCGACAGGATCGCAGTCGCGACGATGCCCCACGTAGGAAACGTCATCGTGGTGAAAAATGCTTCGGGTACAACATCGGGGCCCGCGCGGCGATCGGCAAACGGGCGCGCCATCGCTCGATCGACCGGACATATTCGATGTGCGGCCGCGTGCTTAAAGTTTCGTTAAGGATTCGGCCGTAGAATCCGCCGGAAGATACCGCCACCCCGCTTGCCAGGAGCCTTCATGCCCACGCCCGCCCGATATGACGCAGTCGCCCGCGTTCTTCACTGGCTCATCGTCGCGCTTCTCGTCGCGCAGTACGCGATCGGCTGGACGATGCCCGACGTGCATCGCGACACACGCCCGATCGGGCTGATCGCCGCGCACCTGATCGTGGGCACCGCGCTGCTCGCCGCGATGGCTTGTCGCGTGCTCTGGCGCGCGACGCATCGTCCGCCCGCCGACGAACTGTCGCCCACGATGCGTGCGTTGTCCGGCGCAACGCATGTCGCGCTCTATGCGCTGCTGATCGCGGTGCCGTTGCTCGGCTGGATCAATGCGTCATCGCGCGCGTGGGCCGTGACGCTGTTCGGCATCGTGCCGTTGCCGGCACTGTCGGCAGCCGGGTCGGGATTCGGGCACGCGATGGGCGACGTGCACGGCATCCTCGCGTGGGTGCTGTTCGGTGGCGTTTGCCTTCACGTCGCAGCCGCGATCGCGCATCGTTTCATCCTGCGCGACCGGGTCATGCAACGGATGATGCCCTGGTAATCTCGTCACTCACGTCCTGGCTCATTCCGCGATCGACCCGCGCGCCCATCGGAAGCGGGTGACGAGATGATCGCGGCGCCGCGCGAAGCGGCGCGCAATCGACGGCATGGCCGTGCGTGCAGTTCGATCAGGTCGCGTGCCGCGAACGGCATGCGTATTGCCATCACGCGAACACGACGGCCTGGAGATACACATGTACATGTCGACTCCTAGTTGTCGATCTGCGCCGGCATGACGGAGGCTGGCGCATCCGCGGCGGCCGAAGCCGCCATCCTCGCGTGATCCTGCTCGGCAAGCTTCGCCTGCGCGGCCTGAATGTCCGCGGGATATTCGCCGTCGTCGCCCTTCGACGGGTCGTAACCCGCCGCTTCCAGACGCATCAGCTCCTCGCGAACCTGTGCGCGCGTGAGTGGCGCATTCGATTGCGCGAATGCGGACTGACCGGAAAGTGCGCCGATCATCATCAGTAGTGCGATACAAGTTTTCATCATGAACTCCTTCGATGTTTCGTGCCGATCAAGCGTGGTGAAAGTCGAACCCGGCGCAGCGGGCCTTCAGGTCAGCTGCCGAAATACGGCGTGCAGAAGCTCTCGGGCCCCACGCACGCGGCCGGACGCGGACGGGACGGCAGGGCCGCCGGCCTTCCCGCATCGGAAGCCGCCGCCGGATCGCTACCGACCGCGGTCTCGGCCCGATGTTGCGGCATCTGTTCGGCCTGCTGCTGGAACAGCGGGCTCACCGCCGGATACGACGTGTCGGTCACGAATCGCAACCCGTTGTTTTCGGCGTCGATCAGCTCCTGCCTGACCTGCGCGCGCGTCAGTTCCTGGGCCGACGCGGGCGTCGCGACACTCGCGACGGAAATCGCCGCCACCGTGGCGGCCACCAGCCAATGCGTGTTCATGCTCCACTCCTTCGGAAGTCAACGAGACGACGTGCTACATCCCGTATGACGACGCCCGGTGCGCGTTTATTCCCGGAATCCCGAACCGCTTGCGCCGGACGTTCACCGAACTGTCATTCTTTCGTCAGCCGGCGTAACCTGACGTAATGCAGCCCCACCGCAACGTGGGGCAGACTGTCGACACCTTGTGGATCGGTCCTCGATCATGTCCGTTGCTTACGACTATGCAGCCGGCCTGCTTCGCACGCTGTACGACCGCCATATCGATAGTGGCGCGGTGCTCGACACGGCCGCGTTCCCCGATGCCGAGCGCTTCATCCGCGCGTGGCCGGCCATCCGCGCGGAAGCGCTCGACGTCGCGCGCGACCTGCCGCGCATCCCGCGCTTTCACGAGATCATGCGCGAGCAGCACGACATCTCGGCCAACGATGCACGCGACTGGCGGATGTTCATCATGCAGGCTTACGGCCAGCCATTCCCGCGCAACCTGTCGCGCTGCCCGACCGTCGAATCGATCCTCGCGGCGTCGCCGGACGTGCTGTCCGCGTCGCTGTCGTTCCTCGCGCCGGCCAAGCACATCCCGCCGCACCGCGGGCCGTTCCGCGGCATCCTGCGCGGCTATCTGGTGCTGTCGATGCCGAAGCGCGCGGACGGCACGCCGGCCGCCGTGCTGAAGGTCGACGGCCATGAATACCGGCTCGACGAAGGCCGCTTCCTGCTGTGGGACGACACGTTCGTGCATGAAGTGTGGAACGACAGCGACGAAGTCCGGATCGTGCTGCTGCTCGATATCCGCCGGCGCGGCATGCCGCGCTTGCTGACGTGGCTGTCGAATGCGGTGATCGGCATCGTGCGGCTCGGGATCCGGATACGCGGGCAGTCGATTCCGGTTTAGCAAGACACCCGGCGCACGCCCGTTGCGATCAATCCTCGCGCGCAAGACGCGTCAGGACCTCCGTGAGCGCCTGAATCGCGGGTTGCGCGGCGCGTTGCACCGGGTAGACAAGGTAGTAGCCCAGACCGTTGCGCACCACCTCCGAAAACGGTGCGACCAGCGTTCCGGCCGCCAGCCGATCCGCCGCCATGCGCGGATCGCCGATCGCGACGCCGTGCGCCTGGGCCGCGGCCGTCAGTGTCAGTTCGAGCGTATCGAATACCAGCCCGCTGCCCGGGTCGATCTGCGTGGCGCCCACGGCGGCGAGCCAGCATCGCCATTCGTCGCGATTGCGCGCGGGATGCAGCAGCGTCACATGCGCGAGATCGGCGATCGACCGCAGCGACGCGCCGACATCGCGCGTACACATCGGCGTCAGGTATTCGTCGAATAGCGGGACCGCCACCATGCCTGCCCAGCTGCCGATGCCGCGCACGACGATCACATCGAAATCGGCGTCGGTGAAATCCGGTGTGTCGTCCGCCGACGTGTGAATGCGCAATTCGGTCCGCGGCAGCGCGTGATTGAGCGCCGACAGCCGCGGCAGCAGCCAGCGAATCGCGAACGTGGAAGGCAGCCGCAACGTCAGTGCCGACCCGGCATGCGCATGGGCGTGAGCGTGTCGCGCCAGTTGCGCGAGGACGTCGACGGCCACCGCCAGCAACGCGCCGCCTTCCGTGGTCAACGTCAATCCCGACGGATGACGGACGAACAACGCACATCGGTAGTGCGCTTCCAGTTGCTGCACCTGCCGGCTCACCGCGCCCTGGGTCCGGCACAGATGCTCGGCGGCCCGGTTGAAGCTGCCCAGTTCGGCGGCGGCGACAAACGCCTGGAACGCCGTCAGCGGCGGCAGCGCGCGCGTCAGATCCGCCAGCGGGTATGCGCGGGCGGCATGCCCGGGTTGCGGATTTTTCGTTTGTTCGGTCATCGCGGCATCGCTATCGTGGTTGCACCGGATCGCGACGGCTGTCGCGGAAGGCTCGTCAACAATCAGCGGAGAAATATCATGGTTTCGTCGTCCGACGCACTTTACACGCGACAGGTCGATACCTACCTGAAGACACTCGAGCGCGGCGACGTCGCCGCGATCTGTGCATTGTTCACGCCCGACGCGCGGATATTCTCGCCGTTTCTCGGCTGGATGGCGCCGCAGCCCTTCTTCGAAAAAGTCGCGGCGGCATCTGGTCAAAGCCGGATCACGCCGATCGACATCTGCGTCAGCGCGACGGGCGCGCGTCGGGCCACCGGCTATTTCACCTACGACTGGGGACTGAAAGACGGCTCCGCGGTGCAGTTCGAATGCGTCGACGTATTCGAATTCGACGACGATGCGAGCATCGAGCGCATGATCATCGTCTACGACACGCATCCGATCCGAAGCACGGTCGGCGACAAGTACGCGTAACCGGGCAAGCGCGCGCACCGACCATGGCGCGGCGCAGCAACGGCGACATCGCCGCCGGCCGCACAGCGAGGTCACTGCCGGCCCGATCGATCGCCTAAACTACAGACCGTCCCCCCTGCGCGGCTCCTGCCAGCCCCTGCCATGGCCCACCTCTTCTTCGCGGCGTCGATCCAGCGGCATATCGACACGCCCGAGCGCGACATCGACGCACGGACGCTCGGCGAAGCGCTTGAAACCGTCTTCGGCGAACAGCCGCGGCTGCGCGGCTACATCGTCGACGACCAGGGTGCGCTGAGAAAGCATCTGTCGGTATTCATCGACGGCCAGCCGGTGCGCGACCGGCAACACCTGTCCGACGCGCTCGGCGACGCGAGCCGCGTCTATGTCGTGCAGGCGTTGTCCGGCGGGTAAAGGGACGCATCGTCATCCAAGCAAGCGCCCGAGCGCGCCCACAGGAGACATCCGACATGAACGATCGACTGCTCGTCGCGACCCGCAAGGGCCTGTTCGTGCTGCAAGCCGACGGCAACGGCGGCTGGTCGCTCGGCGAGCCGCACTTCATCGGCGAACCGGTCAGCATGGCGCTAGCCGATCCGCGCGACGGCACGCTGTATGCGGCGCTCAACCTCGGCCATTTCGGCGTCAAGCTGCATCGCCGGCGCGCCGGTGCGGCCGAATGGGAAGAATGCGCGGTTCCCGTGTATCCGCCGCAGCCCGCCGACGCGCCGCGCGCCAACGTCGGCGCACAAACCGGCGCCGGCAATGCGGACGACGAAGCGCCCGCCCCGCCCCGGCCGCCGTGGACGCTTCAGCAGATCTGGTCGCTCGAAGCCGGCGGCGCCGACGAGCCGGGCGTACTGTGGGCCGGCACGATACCGGGCGGACTGTTCCGCTCCGGCGACGGCGGCGATTCGTGGGTGCTCAACCGCGCACTGTGGGACTGCCCGGAGCGCCCCGAATGGTTCGGCGGCGGCTATGACGCGCCGGGTATCCATTCTGTGATGGTCGATCCGCGCGACAGCCGGCACGTGACGATCGGCATCTCGTGCGGCGGCGTGTGGCAGACCTTCGATGGCGGCGCGAGCTGGCGCGTCAGCGCCGACGGCATGGAAGCCGATTACATGCCGCCCGAGCGGCGCGGCGAGCCCAACGTGCAGGACCCGCATCGCGTCGTCCAGTGCGCGGCCAGTCCCGATGTGCTGTGGACCCAGCATCATTGCGCGATCTTCCGCTCGACCGACGGCGCCGCGCACTGGCAGCGCATCGAAGCGCAGCCGTCGAGCTTCGGCTTCGCGGTCGCCGTGCATCCGGCGGATCCTGACACCGCGTGGTTCGTCCCGGCCGTGAAGGATGCGTGCCGGATTCCGGTGAACGGCCGGTTCGTCGTCACGCGCACGCGCGACGGCGGCCGCAGTTTCGAAAGCCTGTCGAACGGGTTGCCGCCTGCACCGGCCTACGACCTCGTGTATCGGCACGGGCTCGCGGTGGACGATTCCGGCACGCGCCTCGCGATGGCGTCGACGACGGGCGGGTTATGGACCTCCGGTGACGGCGGCGAGAACTGGCGGCAGATATCCGCGCATTTGCCGCCGGTGTATTGCGTGCGCTTCGGATAGCGACGCGGCTGAACCGGCCGAGCCGCGGAATCGCTCATCTCGCGGCCGGCATCGAGACGACACTGCCTCGATGCCGGCGCGGGACGTCGATGCCCTGCCGCTCAATGCACGCCGAGATACGCCTTGACCGCGGGCAGGCCCGGCTTGCCGTCGAGCGTCGTCACGCCGGCCAGCCACTTCTCGAGCGATTGCGGGTTCGCCTTCAGCCACGCGGCGGCGGCCTTGTTCGGGTCTTCCTTGTTCATGATCGGCACCATCACGTGGTTCTCGATCGCCGTCGTGAACTGCAGGTTCGACACGAACTTCGCGACGTTCGGGCAGCGCTGCGCGTAGTCGGGCGGCGTGGCCGTCAGCACCTTCGCTTCGCCGTAGTTCGGGCCAAACACGTCGTCGCCGCCGGTCAGATAATCGATCTTCATCTGCACGTTCATCGGATGCGGTTCCCAGCCCAGAAACACGATCCACTGTTTGTCGCGGGCCGCGCGGTTCACCTCGATCAGCATCCCGGCCTCGCTCGACTCGACCAGCTTGAACTTGCCGAGGCCGAACTGATTGGTGTCGATCATCTTCTTGATGAGCGCATTGCCGTCGTTGCCCGGCTCGATCCCGTAGATCTTGCCGTTGAGCTTGTCCGCGTACTTCTGGATGTCGGCGAACGACTTCAGGCCGCCCTGGTACACGTAGTCAGGCACCGCGAGCGTGTATTTCGCACCGGTCAGGTTCGGCGTGGCGAGCACCTTGATCGTGCCGGCCTTCGTGAACGGCTGGATGATCGGATCCATCGTCGGCGACCAGTAGCCGAGGAACACGTCGATCTGCTTGCTCTTGATGCCGGCGAACGTGATCGGCACCGACGCGATCGTCTTGGTCGGCGCGTAGCCGAGCCCCTGCAGCATCGTCGACGCGAGGCCGGTGGTGGCCGCGATGTCGGACCAGCCGACGTCCGCGAAGCGCACGTTCTTGCACACGGGCGGGTCGGCCGCATAAACGGCCGACATCGGCGCGGCGATCCCGATCCCGCATACCGTTGCGATCAATAGGCGCTTCATCTGTCTTCTCCTCAAGGTGACGTCGTTTTTCATGGTTGCGGGATCGATTGTTGAAGCCGCGCGCCGCGATCCCGGCGGCGTCGCGGACCGAACGGTTCGCGCGGGCCGTGTCAGCGCCCCGGCAGCCGCCGTTCGTAGCTCGGCGCATGACCGAATTGCGCGCGATACGCCTTGCTGAAGTGACACGGCGAATGGAATCCGCACGTCGTCGTCACGCGCGCGATCGACGCGTCGGTCGTGCGCAGCAGGTCGCGCGCGCGTTTGAGCCGCAGCGTCAGGTAATAGTGGGTCGGCGATACGTTCAGGTACACCTTGAACATCCGCTGCAGGTGCCGCTGCGACAGCCGCACGAGCCGCGCGAGTTCCTCGAGCGACAGCGGCTCCTCGATGTTCGCCTCCATCAGGCGCACGACCTCGATCAGCTCCGCGCGCGAGAAGCCGACGCGCGCGTCGACCGGAATCGGCTGCGTGTCGGTCGAGCTGCGGATGCGCTCGAGGATGAACTGCTCGGACACCTGCGCGGCGAGCTGCTGGCCGAAGCGCATGCCGACGAGGTTCAGCATCAGGTCGAGCGGCGCGGTGCCGCCGGTACAGGTGAGCCGGTCGCGATCGACGACGAACAGCTCGTCGGCGAACCCCACCTGCGGAAACTCCGCATGCAGCGCGGACAGGTTCTCCCAGTGCACGGTGCAGCGATAGCCGTCGAGCAGCCCGCCGGCCATCAATGCATACGCGCCGGTGCAGATGCCGCCCAGCGGCAGCCCGCGTTCGGCGAGCGCCGCGAGCGTGTCGCGCGCGCCGTCGTCGACCACGTCGCGGATACGAATCCCGCCGCACACGATCATCACGTCGGGCAGGTTCGTGTAGTCGAGCGCCTGGGTCGGCCGCACCGCGATGCCGTTGCTGGCATGCACGGGGGCGCCGTCGAGCGAATAGATCGACCACTGGTAATGGTCGGCGCGCCCGACGTAGTTCGCCATCCGAAGCACTTCAACCGCGCTCGAGAACGCGATCATCGAAAAATTCGGCAGCGTAAGGAAGCCGAAATGGGCGAGGGACGAAACCGGTGAAACGCGAGCGGCGGGCACGGCGGCAGCGGCGGACGTCACATCGGGCTCCTGGCGAACGGTTGAGCAGGTTGCAGGACGCCAGTCCCGCGGCGCACGCCGCGGAAACCGGTATCGGATCGGAGAAGGCGGCCGGAAGACGAACCGGCCGCCGGTGGCTCAGGCTTGAGCGGGCGCGCCCTTCGCGCGGAACACCTGCTTCAGGCCCGAGAACAGCGGTGCTTTCACGGTGCCCGGCGCGCGGCCGAAGCTTTCGGTGATGCGGTCGAGAATGATCGCGAGCAGCACGACCGACAGACCGCTTTCGAAACCGAGGCCGATGTCGAGGCGCTGGATACTCGCGAGCACGTCGTTGCCGAGGCCGCCCGCGCCGACCATCGATGCGATGATCACCATCGACAGCGCCATCATGATCGTCTGGTTCACGCCCTGCATGATCGACGGCAGCGCATTCGGGAACTGCACCTTGTACAGCAGCTGCCACGGCGTGCAGCCGAATGCCTGGCCGGCTTCGACGATCTCGCGGTTCACGTGACGGATGCCGAGGCTCGTCAGGCGCACGGCCGGCGGCATCGCGAAGATCACCGTCGACAGGATCCCCGGCACGCGGCCGAGACCGAACAGCATCGCGGCCGGAATCAGGTAGACGAATGCGGGCATCGTCTGCATCAGGTCGAGGATCGGACGCACGATCGCGGCGACCAGCTTGCTCTTCGCGGCCCAGATGCCGAGCGGAATGCCGAGCACGAGGCTGATGATCGTCGACGACAGCGTAAGGCCGAGCGTGATGACCGTCTGGTCCCAGAAGCCCGTCGCGAAGATCAGCAGCAGCGATAAGGTGGTGAACAGCGCGAAGCGCCAGCCCACGCGCCACAGTCCAACGCCGATGAAGATCGCCATCATCAGCCACATCGGGATCGCCTGCAGTCCGTGCTCGACGAACGCGGCGAGGCCCTCGATCGCGCGGCCGATCGCATCGAACGTTGCCGCGTCATGGTCGAGCAGGTAGTGAACGGACCGGTCGACCCAGGTACCGAGCGGAATCATTTCAGACATGGGAACCTCGCGAACGCGTGATGGCTTTCAGGATGAGTGCGCGGTCGACCGAACCGCAGTAGCAGCCGTCGTCGTCGACGACGGGCAGTGCATTCGGGCTGGCGACCACGCGCGCGACGACATGATCGAGCGTCGCGTCGCGCCGGATGCTTTCGATCGGCCGCACGGACGGCGTGGCCTGACCCAGCGCATCGCGCGTGACGAAGCCGCGAATCTTGCGTGCGGCGTCGAGCACGAACGCGTATTCGGCACTGCCGTTCAGCGTCGCCGCGACGTTCGCGGCATCGAACTTCGACATGGTCGGCACGGCGCCCGTCTGCATCAGGTCGCCGGCAGTGAGGTAGCGGCTGGTGTCGATGCCGTCGAAGAACGCGCGCACGTAGTCGTCGGCCGGGTTCGCGATGATGTCCTGCGGCGTGCCGACCTGCACGAGCCGACCGCCTTCCATGATCGCGATGCGGTTGCCGATGCGCAGTGCCTCCTCCAGATCGTGCGACACGAACATGATCGTGCGGCGCTGTTCCTTCTGCAGTTGCAGCAGCACGTCCTGCATTTCGCGGCGCTTGAGCGGATCGAGCGCGGAGAACGCCTCGTCCATGATCATCAGCGACGGGTTCACGGCGAGCGCGCGGGCCAGGCCGACGCGCTGCTGCATCCCGCCCGACAGCTCGGACGGCAGCTTGTGCGCGAACGGTGCGAGACCGACCTGCTCGAGCACTTCCATTGCCCGGCGTTCGCGCTCCTTCTTGCCGACGCCCCCGACCTCGAGGCCGAACGCGGCATTCGACACGACGGAGCGATGCGGCATCAGCGCGAACGACTGGAACACCATGCTCATGTCCTTGCGGCGTAGCGCGGTCAGCGCCGAGCGGCGTGCCGACGCAACGTCGAGCCCGTCGATCAACACCTTGCCGGCGCTTGGATCGACCAGCCGGTTCACGAGGCGGATCAGGGTGGATTTGCCGGAGCCGGACAGGCCCATCAGCACGAATATTTCGCCTTCCTGCACGTCGAACGATACGTTGTGCACGCCGACGACCTGACCGGTACGCTTGAGCACATCGTCTTTCGTCGCACCGGCGGCGAGCATGTCGAGCGCCTGCTGCGGGTTACTTCCAAATACCTTGCACAGACCTTCGACCACGACCTTGGGGGCATCCATTGAAACCTTCTCCTCGTGTAGCGGGGACTCACGCGTCGCATAGCGTGCCTACATAGTTGCCAGAAAAAACCCCGACCTGCCGACGAATTACGACAAACGCTTGCGCAAATACGACACGGCCTCCAGCCCCGCCTGGCGGGCCGCGGCGGGCGGCGGCACCCGTTTGCGGCAACGCAATACGCGCACAGCCAGCAACGGCGGGCATCACACGCCGGACTTGTGCGCAGCAGCGCGGCGCGCATCGCATGGCTTTTTGCGCCAATTCGCCTCGGGTGCGCGTCGCTTTACGACAATTTCACGTCCGTTCCGGCGCCGCTCTGCTCAGACGAAAGAAAACACCGCATTCACCCGTAAAAAGCATGACCGTGCAAAAGGCCGCGCGGCGACACCGAACGGCGCACGCCGCGATACCGCGCCAACCCGAAAAATCCGCGACGACCGCTGTGATACATTGCCCGCAAACACGCTGATCGCGACGTTGCCGCGGGCCTTTCACTCGATGGTACGCCGATGGCGCGCGCATGCCGGTTCGCCTGCCGGGCGTGCTGAAACCGCCTCGATCCGGTGCATTCCGGATCGAAGGACGATAACGATAGAGAGAGGGAGCAAGGCGTTGAACTGGGCATTCGCCGTAATCGGTTTCGTCGTGGGCGGCATCGCCGCCTTGATCGGGGATTTCTCAGCCGCGAACGGCGCGCTGCTCGGGGCCGCCGTCGGGTTCTGCATCGGGCACGCGCTGCGGCAACAGAAGCTCGGGAACAAGCCCGACGCACCCAACGCGTTCGCGATGCCCGCGACGCCGCCCCCCACGCCCGTACTGCTCGCCGATCGTGTCGCGCGCCTCGAAGCGACGGTCGAGACGCTGACGCGCGAAGTCGCGTCGCTGCGCAGCCAGCTGGCCGGCGCGAAAGCCGGCGCGGGCTCGGCCGGTAGCGCGACGCAAACGCCTTCGTCCAGCGCGGCCGGCGCCACACCGCCGCCTGCGGCCTCGGCAACGCCACCGGCACTGACACCGACACCGCCCGCGCAACCCGCGGCCGCCCGGGCTGCCACGCCGGCATCCACCTCGGTGCCGGTTCCTGCCGCGGTGCCCGCACCGGCAACCGCAGCGCCCGCCGCCGGCCATCCCACGTCAAACGCTCCCGCAACGCCCGCAACTCCCGCTCGCCCCGCCCCGCCCGCGCCCAGCGAACCCGGCATTGCCGAGCGCGCATTCCGCGCCGCGCGCGACTGGCTGCTCGGCGGCAACACGGTCGTGCGCGTCGGGATCATCGTGCTGTTCTTCGGCGTCGCGTTCCTGCTCAAGTACGCGGCCGACAACAGCATGCTGCCGATCGAATTCCGCCTCGCGGGCACGGCGCTCGCCGCGGCCGCGCTGCTCGCGATCGGCTGGCGCGTGCGTGCGCGCCGCGCCGCGTACGGCCTCGTGCTGCAGGGGGGCGGCATCGGCATCCTGTACCTGACGATATTCGCCGCGACCAAGCTCTACGCACTGCTGCCCGTCGGCGCGGCGTTCCCGCTGATGGTCGCGGTCTGCGCGCTGAGCGCGTTCCTCGCGGTGCGGCAGAACGCGCTGCCACTCGCGTTCATGGGCAGCGCGGGCGGCTTTCTCGCGCCGGTGCTGCTGTCGACCGGCCAGGGCAACCATGTCGCGCTGTTCAGCTACTACGCACTGCTGAATGCGGGCATCTTCGCGATCGCGTGGTTCAAGGCCTGGCGTCCGCTGAACCTGCTCGGCTTCGTGTTCACGTTCACGATCGGCTCGGCGTGGGGCGTGACGGCCTACCGCCCCGCGCTGTTCGCGAGCACCGAGCCGTTCCTCATCCTGTTCTTCCTGATGTATGTCGGCATCGCGCTGCTGTATGCGGTGAAACGCGAACTGGCGTTGCGGCACTACGTGGACGGCACGCTCGTGTTCGGCACGCCGATCGTCGCGACCGCGCTGCAGGCCGCGCTCGTGAAGGACATGCCGTTCGGGCTCGCGTGGAGCGCCGTCGCGCTGTCGGCGTTCTACGTCGCGCTCGCCGCCGGGCTCGCACGGCGCCGCGAGCGCCTCGCGCTGCTGTTCGAAGCCACGCTCGCGCTCGCGGTGATCTTCGCGACGCTCGCGGTGCCGCTCGCGTTCTCCGGCCCGACGACCAGTGCCGCGTGGGCGATCGAGGGCGCGGCCGTCGTCTGGCTCGGCGTGCGCGAGAAACGCCTGCTGCGGTTCGGCTTCGGGCTGCTGATGCAGGTGGCCGCGGCCGGCGCATTCTTCACGAGCCTGCTCGGGCCGGCCGACACCACCGCGCTGCCCGTGCTCAACGGCTCGACCATCGCGATGCTGCTGATCGCGCTCGCCGGGCTGTTCACCGGCTGGTGGCTGCACGGACGCGACGAAGCGCGCGCGTGGCACGCGTGGATGCCCGAGATCGGCGCCGCGGCCGCGGCGTGGGGGCTGCTGTGGTGGGTCAGCGGCGGGTTGCACGAAATCCTCGTCTATGCGAGCCGTCACGTCGATCTGCATGCGGACCGCTTCGTCGTCGACGCGACCGCGCTGTTCGCGGCCGGCACCGCATGGCTCGCGCACGTCGCGCGCCGCCGGCTTGCCTGGCCGCTTGCCGAATGGCCCGCGCTCGCGCTGACGCCGGTGCTGGCGCTGCTCGCGCTGCGCGCGTTCGACGCGCACGAAGCGCCGCTGTCGGGCATGGGCGCGTTTGCGTGGCCCGTCGCCATCGGCGCATGCCTCGCGCTGCTGTGGCGCCAGTCGCGCGGCGCGGCAGGCGCCGAAGCCGCGAAGGGCGCGGCGCCCGGCAACGGGCAAGCCGTCGCCGCAGGCATCATCGCGCCGCTGCATACGCTGACGTTCTGGACTGTGTGCGGACTGCTATCGCTCGAAGGCTTCTGGCGCCTGCGCGCGTTCGTGCCCGAAGGCGCATGGAGCTGGAGCGCGTGGGCCTACGGCTTCGGCGCGCTGCTCCTGCTGGTATCGGGCCCCGGCTCGCGCCTGCGCTGGCCCATCGCGGCGTTCCCGCGCGCCTACCAGGTGTGGGGCGCGGCGCCGCTCGCCGCGCTGCTGTGGCTGTGGAGCATCGCCAGCGTGACGAGCGACGGCAACGCAGCGCCGCTCTTCTGGCTGCCGCTGCTCAATCCGCTCGACATCGCGCAGTGCCTGGTCTTCGTCGCGTTCGTCGCATGGCTGCGCCGCCTGAAGGCACTCGGCATCGCATGGCACCCGCGCGTCGTCGACTATGCGGCGATCGCGACCATGTTCCTGTGGTTCAACGCGCTGATGCTGCGCACGCTGCATCACCGCTTCCATCAGGCCTACGACATCGACACCGTGCTGTCGTCGTTCGGCATCCAGCAGGTGTTCATGGTCGGCTGGAGCCTGTTCGCGTTCGCCGGGATGTGGCTGACGCGCCGCGACGGCATCGCCCGCGTGTGCGCGCTCGCGTCGCTGCCGCTGATCGTCGTGATGTGGGTGTGGACCTTCTACGCGAACTTCACGCAGGACGGCGGAAGCTGGGCGCGCATCCCGCTGCTCAATCCGCTCGATCTCGTGCTCGCGGTGGTCTATGCGCTCGCCGCGTCGTGGTTCGTGCGCACGCGCAAGCTCGGCTGGTCGTTCGGCAACTATCGCGTCGAACTGCTGAGCGCGGCGGGCGCGACCGCATTCCTGTGGCTGAACGCGATCCTGCTGCGCTCCTTGCATCACTGGGCCGGCGTCCCGTACGAATTCGGCGCAATGGCCGAATCGACGCTCGTGCAGGCCTCGGTGTCCGTGTACTGGACGCTCTGCGCGCTCGCGATCACGATCTGGGCCACGCGCCGCGGGCTGCGTCCGCTGTGGTTCGTCGGCGCCGCGCTGCTCGCGCTCACGGTCGTCAAGCTGTTCCTGTTCGACCTGTCGCACGTGACCGGCATCGAGCGCATCGTGTCGTTCATCGGCATCGGCGTCCTGCTGCTGTTGATCGGCTATTTCTCGCCGCTGCCGCCGAAAGCCGCGGCCCAACCGGACGACGCACGATGAAGCGACTCGCAGCCCTGCTCGGACTGAGCCTGCTCGCGTCGTTCGCGGCGGCCGACGGCACGCCGGGCGCCGGACGCGTTGCGCAACGCTTCTCGCTCGACCTCGACGGCAGCGCCGCGTATTACCAGCTCACCGTGCCGCAGCCCGTGTATGCGGCGAGCCGGCGCGACGATCTCGGCGACGTGCGCATCTTCAACGGCGCCGGCGAGCCGGTGCCGTATTCGCTCGACGCGCCCGCCGCGCCCGCTGTACCGCCGTCGCGCACGCCGGTGCACTGGTTCCCGCTGCCGCCTGCGCGCGCCGACAACGGCAACGCATCGCTCGGCGTGACGGTCGGCCCGGACGGGGCGCTACGCGCAGCCGTCGCCGCGCCGTCGCGTGCGAAGCGCGGCGCGGATCTCGTCGACCTGTCGCATGCGAACGGCGACATCGACGCGTTGCTCGTGCACGTGGGCGACGACAGCTACCAGGGGCGTGTCGCCGTCGACGAGAGCGACGACCTGCGCAACTGGCGGCCGCTCGGCAGCACGCAGTTGCTGAAGGTCGGCCACGGTGACGACATGCTGGTGCAGGAACGCATCGCGCTCGAAGGCGCGGCACCGCGCTACCTGCGGCTGGACTGGCTCGACGGCGCGCCCGCGATCGCGTCGATCGAGATCGAAACGCAACCGCACGATGCGCGCACGGCGGATACCGCGGCCGTGCCGCGCCAATGGCGCGACGCCGTGCACGTGCGGGCCGGTAGCACACCCGGCGAGTATCGGTTCGACACCGACGGCGCGTATCCGGTCGACCGCGTGCGCATCGACCTGCCGCAGCCGAATACGGTTGCGCGCGCAACACTGCAGAGTCGCCCGGACGCGCAGGCGCCGTGGCGCGACGTCGCTGGCGCCGTGCTGTTCCGGCTGCAGGGCAAAGGCGCCGAACAGCGCAACCCGCCGCTGGCGTTCGCGCCGAATCCGGATCGCGCGTGGCGGATCGTCGTCGACATGCGCAACGGCGGGCTCGGCGGCGGCCAGCCGGCCGTCGCGATCGGCTGGCATCCCGCCGCGCTGACTTTCGTCGCGCGCGGCGCGCCACCGTTCACGCTTGGCGTCGGCGACGCGGCGCTCGTGTCGTCGGCCGTGAGCCGCGACGCGCTGCTGGTCGGCATGGCGCCCGAAGTGCGGCCCGCGCGCGTCGGCGCGGCGCTGCCGGTATCGACGGTCGCGCCGGTGGCGGCGGCCGATACGGACGCGATGCGCCGCTACGTGCTGTGGAGCGCGCTGGTCGTTGCGGTCGGCGTGCTCGGCACGATTGCGTGGCGCCTCGCGAAAGGCGGCGGCGACGCGTAACCTCGACACGCATTCGTGTCCTTCTTGATGCGCCGTTTACCGCGCGTGCCTGATTTTTTCGACAATCGCAACGCGCGATCGCGTACGATCGTCGCGCGAATTCGTCGACCGGGTCCCTCTCGGTATCGGCATGCGCGCCACGCAATCAGGCACGCCGTTACCGGGCCACGATGCGACCATGCTGACGCGGCCGCCACGGCGACGAGCGGCAGCTCGCAGCGCCGGCCGCACGTCGTGCCGCCCATCCGGTGACACGGCGCACGTGCAGGTCGCGCCGGGCCACCGCGGCCACGCGCGATGGCAACGCATATGCGAGACGCCGCACGGCCGCCACGCGCGCAGCCAGCCGCGACGCCGGCGACATGCGGCGCGCGAAGCGCGCGACAGGCCGCTTGCAGAGGATCGCGCTGTCGTAGCGCTTGCCGGCGAAGCGCATCGTGTCGACGACCTCGAAACCCTGCGCGCCGTAGAACGCCAGCAGGTGCGAAGCGGGATGCGGCGTATCGAGCGCGAGCAGCGTATAGCCGCGCAACGCGGCCCATTGCTCGGCGAACGACAACAGCAACGCGCCGATCCCGCGGCTCTGGCAGTCGGGATCGACGGCCACCTGCCGCACACTCGCGACGCCTTCGCACCGGTACAGCGAACAGGCCGACGACGGATCGGTCGCATACAACGTGGCCGTGCCGATCACACGTCCGCCGCACACGGCGACGTAGCACTCGCCCGCTTGCGCGCGGCGGCGTGTGACGTCTTCGTCCTGGTCGACGCACGTGCAGTTGAGCCCCATCGCGCCGAGCCGCGCGAATGCGCGATGCAGCATCGGCGTGAGTTGCGCATAGCTGTCTACTGCCGGATCGAAACGCCGGACGATCACCCGATCGGCGCACACGGAAGGCAGCGCGGTAGAGGACCGTTCGGCGATCGCGTTCCAGGGTATCGACATTGCAATACTCCGTGGTTGGGATGCCCGAAGTCTATGAGCGCGCCGGCCGCCGTCGCAAGAAAAAATGTCGTAAAAGTTTGGGGAAATGCGCGCGGGCGAGACGGTTGCAACGGTGCGTGCCGCGGCTTTCGGGTGCGTCGTCGAGTACGCATGAAAGAGCGCCGATCGTTGTTCGTGCAAGCAATGTCGCGTGCGTCGTTGACACGTGCGACGACTCCATCCAGACTCGCTGCTCCCCCACCGTACCGAGCGCGCTCATGGTCACCTGCTTCCTTCGCTACGTCATCGATCCGTACAAGCTCGACCAGTTCGAAACCTACGGCAAGATGTGGATTCCGCTCGTCGAGCAATTCGGCGGCACGCATCACGGCTACTTCCTGCCATCCGAAGGCGCCAACAACATCGCGCTCGCGATGTTCTCGTTCCCGAGCCTCGCCGAGTACGAGCGCTACCGCGAACGCTCGAAGGACGATCCCGCCTGCCAGGCCGCGTTCCGCTACGCGGAGGAAACACGCTGCATCGTCAGCTACGAGCGCAGCTTCTTCCGGCCGGTGTTCGAGTAATCGCCGTGCATCGCGCCCCGTTTCCGGCGGCGGACGAAAAAAAGCCCCGCCAGCATCCGCGCGGCGGGGCCAACCCATGTCAGTAGAGACATCATGGAGGAGACGGGCCCATCTTATCGAGGGCCGCACGCCGTCCCAACCAAGCATTTCTGCTATCCATCTGCGTCGCCGCGCGCACGCTCGCCCTGTGTGTACGGCATATCGATAGAACGAAAAGTCGTTTTCAGAGTGGCGGCGGGGTCGTTACCATCTGGTTTTAAGCCTGTGCTTAGCCGGGCAAGCCATCCCAAGGAGCGCCCCTTGACTGCATTCGATCAACACCGCCGCCCGTTCGTGGTCGGCATCGGCGGCACCACCCGGGCCGCGTCGTCGACCGAGCGCGCGCTGTCGTTCGCGCTGCGCGGCGCGCAAGCCGCCGGCGCACGCACGCGCCTGTTCGACGGCCCGTTCCTGCATACGCTGCCGCACTACGCCCCCGAACACAAGACGCTGACCGACGCGCAGCGAGAGCTGATCGACACCGTGCGCGAAGCCGATGCGATCGTCATCGCGACGCCCGGCTATCACGGCGGCGTGTCCGGCCTCGTCAAGAACGCGCTCGACACGCTCGAGGAACTGCGCGCCGACGAGCGCCCGTATCTCGACGGCCGCGCGGTCGGCCTGATCGTCACCGCCTACGGCTGGCAGGCCGCCGGCACCGTGCTGACGTCGCTGCGTTCGATCGTCCACGCGCTGCGCGGCTGGCCGACCCCGTTCGGCGCCACCGTGAACACGCTCGAAACGCGCTTCGACAGCGCCGACAGCTGCTCGGATCCGAAGGTCGTCGCACAACTCGAGACCGTCGGCTCGCAAGCAGCGGAATTCGCGCTCGCGTTCGCGTCGCATCGCGCGGCCTCGCATGCCGCATCGGTCGACGTGCTCGCCCCCGTGCTGAAGATCGCCAACCACTGACCGCAGTCTTCCCGCCGCCCGCGCCCAGCCGACGACGTTCGCCGCGCGCGGGCGGCGCGTGTCCGAAGCGCCGGCACGCACCGCGCCGACGCCCCTGCTTCATGCCGGCTCCCCGTCCCGATAACGATCAGGCCTGCCATGTGATTTGCATTGGCCGAAAGATTGGTTCACGCGGGCGGCGGGTTTTCGTACGCTGAAAGCCCGAATCCTCCATGCGTACGCCATGAACCGCACGATCCGCTACAAGGGCTACGAAGTCGCCCCCGCCGCCGCCCGGCTGCCGAACGGGCTGTTCGCCGCCAACCTGACGATCGAGAAGGCAAGCGGCGGCCCGTCGCCGCGCGCCGTGTCGTTCGACGCGATCGATTTCTTCTTCGAAGAGGAACACGCGCTCGCGTATGCGTCCCGCTGGGGACGCCTCTGGGTCGACACGCAGGCCTGAGCACAGCGCCCGACATATCGTTTGTCAATTAAGTTGAGCGGCATACATGAATAAAATCAATAGCTTGCAAATCATTCCGCCATGATTTCTCGCTTCATTTTTCCATACAAGTTGAGCAAAAGCCGCTGAATTGACAAGAAATACGAGCACTCGCTAATAGGCTTGGTTCTTCCCAAGATGTGGCGGTCTATCGATCGATTTTCGTCAAGATTGGCCGAGCACTATAGCGGCAGTGGCCTCCCACGCCACCTCCGCTCACCACTCTACTCGGCGGGACTAGCATTGACGGGAGCCATCATCAAATGCGTCACGGCTTCCGCCACTTGTCCGGCTTCCCGGCACTCGTAATGGGTTCATCTCATGATCCAGCGAGAACACGGAGCCCCCCCCTATTCGATCACATAGGTTCGCCTTGTTGACTCCGTGACCATTTCGCCACGTCACCGGAAATCTAGGGGGGGTCTTGTGCGTATGCGCCGCGGGCTTACTGAACGTCAGGGCACGCCACTCCGTACCGCGCAGGGGCCCCCTGCGAAACGTGCAGTGCCTCGGCGGCGCACGTGAAATTGCGGTGTTCCGGGACGGCCAGGAAGTAATGGACATCACACAACAGCACGGCGAATTTCCTCGTCCGCGATAACAATTGGTATTTCCTATGGTTATCATCACAAACCCGTCTTGGACGCTATGACGGAACAGGTCCATTCTCCATTCAACGCATCGCACTGACCGACGCGGCGACGAACGCCAGACTGAATGGAGCTGACCATGCAAGAGATCATCGACGGTTTTCTGAAGTTTCAACGGGACATCATGCCCGCACGCAGGGAGTTGTTCCGCAAGCTGGCCACCAGCCAGACGCCGCGCACCCTGTTCATTTCCTGTTCCGATAGCCGCATGGTTCCCGAACTGGTCACGCAGCGCGAACCGGGCGATCTGTTTGTGATCCGCAACGCCGGCAACATCGTGCCTTCGTTCGGTCCCGAGCCGGGCGGTGTGTCGGCTACCGTCGAATATGCAGTGGCCGCGCTCGGCGTGACGGATGTGGTGATCTGCGGCCACTCGGACTGCGGCGCGATGACGGCCGTCGCAACGTGCAAGTGCCTCGACCATATGCCCGCCGTCGCGAACTGGCTGCGCTACGCCGACTCGGCGAAGCTCGTCAACGAGGCGCGTGAACATGCAGGCGAGCGCGAGCGCGTCGACTCGATGGTGCGCGAGAACGTCATCGCACAGCTCGACAATCTCAAGACCCATCCCTCCGTTGCACTGGGACTTGCGCAAGGCCGCCTCAATTTGCACGGATGGGTCTACGACATCGAATCCGGCTCGATCGACGCGCTCGACGCCGCGACTCGCCAGTTCGTGCCGCTCGCCGCGCATCCCGATGTCACCGCGACGCCCGCCGAGTGCGTGGCTGCGCTCTGATTCCCGGCTCGTCACACCGACTGCCGATCTCACCAGGTTGATTTACTCAAGGAGCAACATCATGACCCAATCGCAAGTCACACCGAACGCACGCGAAGCTCTGACGGAAAAGATCGTCGACGCGAAGGTGCGCAAGAACCTCACGTTCGAAGCCATCAACGAAGGCACTGGCCTGAGCCTCGCATACACGACAGCCGCGCTGCTCGGTCAGCATGCGCTGCCGGAGAATGCGGCGAAGCTCGTCGCCGAACGCCTCGGGCTCGACGACGACGCCGTGCGCCTGCTGCAAACCATTCCCGTGCGCGGCAGCATTCCGGGTGGCGTGCCGACCGATCCGACCGTCTACCGCTTCTACGAAATGGTGCAGGTGTACGGTTCGACGTTGAAGGCGCTGGTTCACGAGAAATTCGGCGACGGCATCATCAGCGCGATCAACTTCAAACTCGATATCCAGAAGGTTCCGGACCCGGAAGGTGGCGAGCGTGCCGTCATCACGCTCAACGGCAAGTATCTGCCGACCAAGCCGTTCTGAACCCATGATGCAAAGACGAAAATTCTTACTGAGCACCGGTGCCGCGCTTGCTTCGGGCGGCCTTGCGCTCTCGGGTTGCACGATGACGGGGCCGCGCTCCACGTCGAGCACCAACAGTGCGCTGTCCCCCACAAGGAGATCCGAAATGACTTCACCCGCAGCAGTTCGCCCGCCGCTTCCGCCGTTCACGCTGGAAACTGCCATCGAGAAAGTCCGTCTCGCGGAAGACGGCTGGAATTCGCGCGACGCCGCCAAGGTCGCGCTCGCCTATTCGCTCGACACGAAATGGCGCAATCGCGCCGAGTTCGCGAACAATCGAGCGGAAGCGCAGGCGTTCCTCGAGCGCAAATGGAAGAAGGAGCACGAGTATCGTCTGATCAAGGAACTGTGGGCATTCGGCGGCAATCGCATTGCCGTACGCTACGCCTACGAATGGCACGACGACTCGGGCAACTGGTTCCGCTCCTACGGCAACGAGAACTGGGAGTTCGGCGAGGATGGCCTCATGCAGCGCCGCTATGCGTGCATCAACGACATGCCGATCAAGGAATCCGAGCGCAAGTATCACTGGCCCTTGGGCCGTCGGCCAGATGATCATCCGGGACTGAGCGAGTTGGGGCTTTGAAGCCCGGATCGTTACAGCCGCGATGAGTGGTTCGCGCCCAACAATCCGGTTGCGAAGAACGACGGATTGTTGAGCGTGTATTGACGTTCACTGGTACTGCTAGTTTTGTCGGGTGGTGCGCAAATCTCGTCCGGTGATTCGGCTAGCAGAAACTTCGAACCGCAACACCATTACCGTTAGCACTGCTTAATCTATATCGAAACAAGGAAAGGGAAACATCATGAACAAGAGCATCCGCTACATTTCTTACGTCCTGTCGGCACTCACGCTGGCTGCTTCCACCACGACCGCGTTTGCTGCCTCTTCCGCAGAAGCGGCTTCACCGGGTTACCACTCCGCTGCACCGTTGATCCAGCGGAACGCAGCGCCGGAAGCCCAGCGCGCACTGACCCGCCGCGCCGTGATCAACGAGCTGATCCAGGCCGAGCAGGACGGTACGCTGCAACGCCTGAACGATACGGTTTTCCACGGCTCGTGACGCCAGACCAAGCGGCTACGACGAAGCGAGTCGTACGCCGCCTCACAAAGGGCGAGTCGCCTCGATGTGTTTATGTCCGGCGGATCGTCAGTTGCAGCATCCAATGCGGCAAGGATCACACCGAATTCGATCGTGAACGCTGCCTCGATCGCAGCCCACATCGGCATTGTCGATACCGCCGAATCTACGGCCAGCAAACACTCGGCTGACGGTTTGACTAAGCGCCCAGCAGTGGAAGGTGTCGCGGTCGGCGCGCATGCTAACGCAACTACGCCAAGGCCGGTCGCCACCCAAATGTCGGATCGTTACCGAGGCGGCGACGAGTCAGCAAAAGCGGGCTTCCTGTCGATGATCTCGGCAAAACGCGCTGTTGCGGGCCAATCCGCTCGCGCTGCATCAGCTTCGAAGCAAGTCACTCAACTACGCAACGCCGTCGATGTCGGTGGTGGTCACGTCGGCTTTCCAAACCGCTCAGTCAGCAGTTGTAAGAACGCCCTGCTTGCCGCAGTGCGATACGCACCCTTGCGCTCCAAGATGGCAGCCGTACGCGTTGGCAGAGGGGGATCGATCGGCACGGGATGTAGGCCCTCTTGCACGCGTGCGATGTGATCAGGGAGAACCGTCGCCAGCTGCCCGCGACGCACGATCTCGACGATTGCACCGATCGTATCCACTTCGATTGCGACAAGCGGTCGAATAGCGTGACGCGCAAAATGCTCATCGATGAACCGGCGCGTCGCGAATGTGTCGTTCAGCAAGACCAGCGGCTCCTTGCCAAAGTCAGGCCCCGCGAGTGCCTTGCGGCGTGCGGCACGCGGGTGGTTGCGGCCTACCACCAGGCTCAGCGTTTCCGCGAAGAGGGGTTGGCTTTCGATGTCGACCGAAAAGGCCGGATGGAATGCGACACCGATATCAAGCCTGTCGTCCGCAAGCTGCGCCTCCATCTGATCCTGTGTGAGTTCGCGGATATCGATCCTGATGCCAGGATGCAGCTGGTGAAAGCCATCTACGACCGGCCCGACCAAGGAAGCCGTATAGGTCGGCGTTACTGCGAAACGCAGGCTGCCCCGGCTCAGTTCCGCCACGTCGTGTATCGCCCTCACACCTGCATCAAGGTCCTGTAGCGCGAGCTTGGCGTAACGCATCCACGCCTCTCCCGCGTCGGTCAGTTGAACGGTTCTGCCTGAACGGTCGAACAGCTGTGTTCCCAGGGTGTCCTCGAGCTGCCGGATCTGCTGCGACAAGGTGGGCTGCGATACATGAAGCGCCTCGGCAGCGCGCGTGAAGTTCTTCTGTTCTGCTACTGCAAGGAAGTAACGGATATGACGTAGCAGCACGGGAATTCCCTCACCTATTGGCTATTCCTATCGAATCTATCGCAAACCAGTCTTGGACGCTATTGGAATTCGCATCCATCCTTCATCCATCGAATCAACGCACGCATCCAAGCCGATCGTGAGGGAGGTCGTCGATGGGTTGCGGATACGCTGAACCGGGCCGTTAGTACGCTCGCGCTGAGGGAAATTATTTTGGTTCGTAGACTTTCCTAATGATCTTCGTTCGAGCGATCATCGTGTCCGCCTTTTCTGCTTGCCATCGACCTCCCGCTCTGTGTCGTGCGGTCGCGCGCACTTTCGACCGTTCGTTTGCTCGGCGGCGAAACGCCGGGCGATGTGTTGCCCGAGTCTTACAACAGTGTTGGTCAAAACCACAGTCGTATGCCTGCCCGTTATCGTAGGTGGGTGACCGTGTCCGGCGTTTCAGGAGGCTGCTCCACTTGGACCGAAGACCCGAAAGTTGGAGATGGCATCAATGGAGAACGGACCAGCTTTCAGCTGATTCCACTTCTTGCGAGTTTGCACCCACTGCGCGTGCTTAAATTGTGCAGCGTTTGCTGCATCGTGAAGCGCCGGATATCCAAAGTCGTCGGCATACTCGCGAAGGGCTGCCTGTCGCTCACGCCAATTGCCGGTACCTTGGTTAGCAAACGCGATATGTTCGAGGCACATATGAAGGACCGTTGCCGCACAGCGTTCGCTCGATGAACGGTCTCTATATGACACAACACGATCAGCAAAGAGAACTGCTGCGTTGTTCTTTTCGATCGCTTCTGCGACGTCAATGTTGAAACCTGGAATGAAATGCGCACTCAAGGCGATGACTTCTTGCTGTTCCGTCGGCAGTGAGGAGTACCAGCCAAGGAAGTGGTCGAGCGGTGATTCAATATTTTCGTTTGACATAATTGAGTCGATCGGCACCAACTCTACCGACTCGGAAGTGGAGCGCGCCGCGCAAGCAAGGCGCGACCCGTATTGCACGAGTTTGGGCGCACCAACCATAATGTCGCTGTGCGGCGTTATTTCGTTATCCTGCTTTTTTGCGATGTCTGCAAAAGCTACGCGCGACATTGAGCGGCTGTTGTGGAGACGTGCGAAAAGCCCCGTTGGCCCTTTTTGGTCCACCCTTGGATTCGAGTGAGAGAGCGAGTGGGGTCTATGGGCGTGCATTCACCTGTATCCCGCATCCGGTGCCTTGCCACTCGCACGGCCTGCACCACGAGCCATCCCGCTGCCGAAGCCTAGTGTTTGCGGAAACTCCTTCCCACCAAGGTTCTCCGTTCCGAATGCAAACAGGATGCCATTCAGTCCGTATGTTATCCACCAGAGAAGACGCAGTGGATTCCAGAAGCAAGGGCTGCAAGGCTTACTGCCCACATGGAGTGGGCAGTAATCGCTAGAGGGCAGACTAGGTGAGAAGGACGGCGAGACACCCTGGAGTTCCCAAGCTGGGTGGGGATGCTCCGTCATACCAAACTTCGGGAGGCCGTCGTCGCAGAGACTGCCTCACCGTTGCCTTCGTTTCCCCGCGTACTTCCAATCGAAGCGACACGATCAGCCCAGCTATTAGAGGCCGAGCTCCGACAAGCCGGGATGATCATCCGGCCGACGGCCCAGGGGCCAGTGATACTTGCGCTCGGATTCCTTGATCGGCATATCGTTGATGCACGCATAGCGGTGTTGCATGAGGCCATCCTCGCCGAACTCCCAGTTCTCGTTGCCGTAGGAGCGGAACCAGTTGCCCGAGTCGTCGTGCCATTCGTAGGCGTAGCGCACGGCAATGCGATTGCCGCCGAATGCCCACAGTTCCTTGATCAGACGATACTCGTGCTCCTTCTTCCATTTGCGCTCGAGGAACGCCTGCGCTTCCGCTCGATTGTTCGCGAACTCGGCGCGATTGCGCCATTTCGTGTCGAGCGAATAGGCGAGCGCGACCTTGGCGGCGTCGCGCGAATTCCAGCCGTCTTCCGCGAGACGGACTTTCTCGATGGCGGATTCGCGTGTGAAAGGAGGAAGCGGCGGACGGAGTTCAGTGTTGGTCGACATGGTGTTACCTCAGTGGCTGGTGGATGAAGACCCGATACCGGGCCGAAGGGTGGATAAGAGCAGTGCTGCGTGTTCTCGATCGCTTAGTCTGGCGATTAGCCCGTGTGCAGGGCGGACTTCGCTCGCTTACACCGCGAAGGTGATGTAACCGCCCGAGTGCGTCATGATGTGCGCCCAACGCACGGCCGCGTACAGCCCCTCGGCGCATGCAAAGTCGCTGCCGTCAATCGCGACGACCCACTGGTCTTCTTTGAGGCGAAGCGCGAGTCGTTGGTTGTCGACCAGGTCGCTGTACCAGCGCCATGTGGCCGGATTCGACTTATCGGCCTGCAGAGCCTGATGAAGGGCAGTGACTTCGCAATCTGAGGGGCACATGACAGTCTCCTTGACGTACCGACCTTGAATGATTGAGACAGGTCTGTCTCAATATTGGTGTAGACAGGTCTGTCTGTCAAGAAATTTCTGTGCCTCTCGGCGCCTGTGCAGAGACAGGTCTGTCTGCCATAATGGAGGCATGATTTGGCAAAAAAGGGGCCGAAATGTCACAACCCTCCGCACGCGACCGGATATTGGAAACCGCGGCGCGCCTGTTCTATCAGGACGGGTTCCGTGCCACGGGCATCGACAAGATCATCGCCGAGTCAGGCGTCGCAAAAATGTCGCTTTACCGGCACTTCGCCTCCAAGAGCGAACTTATTGCAGCGTTCCTGGACCGTCGTCATGAGTTCTGGATGCACTGGTTTGTCGAAGAGGTGGAGGCTCGTTTTGCTCAGCGTGCCGAGCTGTCCGTCATCGCGGAAGCCTTAGGTGAATGGTTTGCGCAGGAAGACTTCCGTGGTTGCGCCTTTATCAATGTGGTCGCCGAAGCCGGATCGACGGGAGACCCGGGGCACCTTCAGCAGGCCGTATCCCACAAGCACGCACTTGAGCAGTACATTTCTGAACTTGCTGGCCGCCTCGGGCTCCAGTCGCCTGCTACCGTCGCCGCAGATGCGATGCTCTGCGTAGAAGGCATGATTGTGCGCTATCAGGTGACACATGATTCGACAGTGGTGGATTCGGGCAAGCGTGTACTGGCGAGAATCGAAGAAGGCGCCTCAACAAGGCGCAGGTCCAAAGCTGCCTGACGGGTCCTTTCCGCGTGGACATCAACACCGGTGTCGCGTTTCATGGATGCAGAGCCTCTCGGCCGAGTAACCCAGTTCCTCCACTTGCACAGAGGCACCCTGCCGTCGTCCAGCTTTCGCGCCACCGCCTGTCCACTTGCTTCCCGTGTGCACAGTTCGTCGTCGCAGCCTGCTCGGACACCAATGAAGCAGTTGGTCGGCCGGCCGAGCTAATCACGCATTTCCTGGCTTCCGGATAGCGGTCGCGAATCCACTTCGACAGTTTCTGGCGACAGGGATAGGCCCCTCTTCGTCCGAGCGAATCCCGTCCTTGTGATGTCCGCCGGCATCGTCGACCGAAACATCCGCGGACGACGGCACGAGCACGTTTTCCCATTTCGCGACCGCGGCCGAGGCGACCGCATTACCCAGCACATTGGTCGCCGTGCGCCCCATGTCCAGGAAATGATCAACGCCGATGATAAGGAGCAGCCCGGCCTCGGGGATATTGAACTGACCCAGTGTTGCGGCGATGACGACCAAGGAGGCGCGCGGCACCCCGGCCATGCCTTTGCTGGTCAGCATCAGGATGGCAAGCATCGACAACTGCTGCACGAACGATAGATGAACGCCATACGCGTGCGCAATGAACAGCGTGGCAAATGTGCAGTACATCAACCACTACCGCGCAGGGGCCCCCTCGCTCGTCTTAGATGTCAATCCGCTCGGTTTTAACGACCAACGACACCGGCTATCGTTTGTCAGTTAAGTTGAGCGGCATACATGAATAAAATCAATGGCTTGCAAATCATTTCGCCATGATTGCTCGCTTCATTTTTCCATACAAGTTGAGCAAAAGCCGCTGAATTGACAAGAAATACGAGCACTCGCTAATAGGCTTGGTTCTTCCCAAGATGTGGCGGTCTATCGATCGATTTTCGTCAAGATTGGCCGAGCACTATAGTGGCAGTGGCCTCCCACGCCACCTCCGCTCACCACTCTACTCGGCGGGACTAGCATTGACGGGAGCATGTCCGCCCCCGAATCGCGTTTGCGCCGAATTATGCAGCGGAATAGCGATTACTCGGATAGCGCACGCCCAGATGGTCACGCAAGGTCGTGCCTTCGTATTCGCTACGAAACAGGCCTCGCTCCCGAAGGATCGGTACCACCTGCTCGACGAAATCGGTGAACGCCTTTGGCGTACCGCCGCCGACGATGAAACCGTCCGCGGCGGCGGCTTCGAACCATTCCTGCAAGCCGTCCGCGATATGCTCGGGCGTACCGATGAAACGCGGCCGCGGTGCAGCCGCTTCGAGCGCGACTTGGCGCAACGTCAGTCCGCGCGCGCGCGCATTGCGCTTGATCTCGTCAGTCCCACTGCGAAAACTGTTGCTGCCGAGTTCGCCCAACTCGGGAAACGGCTCGTCCAGCGGATACTGGCCGAAATCGTGATGTTCGAAAAATCGCCCCAGATGGTCGAGCGCGCTCCCGATCGTGATCAGTTTCAGGCTCTCCTGGTATTGCTGCTCCGCGTCCTTGGCTGTCCGCCCGACGATCACGCCGATCCCCTGAAAGATCTTCAGATCGGCGTGTTGACGCTCCTGCTCGATCACCTGCTGCTTGAGATCCGCATAGAACTCGCGCGCTTGAGCGAGCGTATCGTGATGGGTGAAAACCGCGTCCGCATGCGCGGCCGCGAGCTGCTTGCCGGCCTCGGACGCGCCGGCCTGAAACAGGATCGGGCGAGCCTGGGGCGTGCGCCCCACGTTCAGCGGTCCCTCGACCGAGAAATACTTGCCCTTGTGATCGAGCGTATGGAGCTTGGCCGGATCGAAGAACACCCCGCTCGTCCGGTCGCGCACGAACGCGTCTTCCTCCCATGAATCCCAGAGCCCCTTCGTCACCTCGAGATATTCATCTGCAATCCGGTAACGTTCATCATGTTCGGGATGCTCGGTGCGAGAAAAATTTCGTGCGGAGCCTTCAAGCGGCGACGTCACGACGTTCCAGCCTGCCCGCCCCCGGCTCAGGTGATCCAGGCTCGCGAACTGGCGGGCAACCGTGAACGGCTCGCTGTACGACGTCGACAACGTTCCCACCAGCCCGACCCGCTCGGTGACGGCCGACAGTGCCGACAGCAGCGTGAGCGGCTCGAAACGATTCAGGAAGTGCGGGATCGACTTGGCGTTGATATGCAGGCCGTCCGCGACGAACACGAAATCGAATTTGGCCGCCTCGGCCTGGCGGGCCACGTTCTTCGCGAAATCCGGATTGATGCTCGCATCGATTACCGCGTCGGGATGGCGCCACCCGGCGTAATGTCCGCCGGGACCGTGGATCGTCGCGCCAAGATGAATCTGCCTGGAACGCCCGTTTTGCCGCACTGCCTGCGTTTCGCTCATGATCAGTATCAGTTTGTTCTACCGAGATTGAATGTAAAGACGCTTCCTTCTCCACCTCGACTTGATCGGTGCCGGGATGGGAGAAATAGCGACTGCCCGAGGTACGGCGATCAGTCGTCGAGCTCTGAGGCTCTAGCAATCATCTGCGTGTTCGAACGACTCATTGCAAGAACTGCTCGTTGCCGATCAACCCGATCTTCGTCGCACCTTCGCGCTGGGCGGAGGCCAGCACCTCGGCCACCGCTCGGTAAGGTGCCGCCTTGTCCGGGCGCAGCCGGATCTCGTCCTGATCGGCCTCGGTCGCCACCTCGCGGAACTTCGCGTCAAGCGCCGCCGCGCCGCGCACGGCCACACCGTTCCAGTTGACCGAGCCGTCCGCGCCGATGTCGATCTGTACGACCTGGGGCGGATGCGGCGGCACCGGCGGATTCCCGACCGGAAGGTTCATCTTCACCGAATGCATCTGGATCGGGATCGTGATGATCAACATGATCAGCAGCACCAGCATCACGTCGATCAGCGGCGTGGTGTTGATGTCGACCATCACTTCGGGGTCGTCCCGGCCTGCACCGGCGCCTGCTTTCATACCCATCGTTCGAACTCCCTAGCCGCCGCGTGCGGGCGGTTGCGTTATGAAGGCGATCTTGCCGATCCCGGCTCGCTCGCACGCAGTCACTACGTTGCCGATGTACTGATACGGGGTGGCCTGGTCGCCGCGCACGTGCACGTCGGGCTGCGGCGCCTGCGCCGAAACGTCTTTCAGCCGGGCCAACAGCGTCAGGAGGTCCACGTGTTCCGTGCCCCAGAAAACGTCGCCCTGCCGGTTCACCGCGATCTCGATGCTTTTCGGCTGCGTCTGCAGCGGCTGGACGCGCTCCGCCGGCAATTGCACCTGGATCGTATGGGTCACCACCGGGATCGTGATGAGGAAGATGATCAGCAACACCAGCATCACGTCCACGAGCGGCGTGGTGTTGATCGCCGAGATGACCTCGTCGTTGTCGTCACCGCCGACACTGATTGCCATGACGCGCCCCGCTTATGACTGAGTCGCCAGCGCCTGCGGCGACCGTGCCGCCGGCGTCGCGATGCTGCCTGCCGCGCGCCGGCCGCCCGCGAGCAATACCGTGTGCAGCTGCGCGCCGAAATCCCGCACGCGCTCCATCACGGACTTGTTGCGGCGCACGAGGAAGTTGTAGCCGAGCACGGCCGGCACGGCCACCGCGAGGCCGATCGCGGTCATGATCAGCGCCTCGCCCACCGGCCCGGCGACCTTGTCGATCGACGCCTGGCCGGCGATACCGATGGCGGTCAGTGCGTGGTAGATGCCCCACACGGTGCCGAACAGGCCAACGAACGGCGCGGTGGAACCCACCGTGCCCAGAAAGGCCAAGCCGTCCTGAAGTCGGTTCGATACGCTGGTGATCGAACGCTCGATGTTCAGGTCGATCCAGGTATTGCGGTCGACCGAGTCGAGCAACGCGGTGTCGTGGTGTTCGCCCGCTTCGATCGCATTCTCGGCGATGAAGCGGAACGGCGACGCATCGTCGAGCTGGGCGGCGCCCTCGGCCAGCGTCGGCGCATTCCAGACCTGCTCGTCGGCCGATTTCGCGCGGCCGTTCGCCCGCGCCTGCTCGACGAACTTGGTGATCATGATGTACCAGCTGCCGAGCGACATGACCACGAGCAGCCCGAGCACGAAGCGGGCGACAAAGTCGCCGTTCGCCCACAGCGCGCCCAGCCCGTACGGATTCTCGACGGCTGCCGACGTCGCGGGCTCGGGCGGCGGCACCGCACGATCGGCCGCACTTGCGGCGGCCGGCGCCGCCGAGGTCTGCGCCACGCCGGAGGCCGCCTGGCTCGGCGTGGACGCCGCCGCTTGCTGTGCAAGCACGGCTTGCGGAGCGACCAGCGTGCCGCCGAGGCCGGCCGTGATCATTACAGTTGCCGCGATCGCGGCGCGAAAACGGTTGTTCATAAGGACTCCGTATGCGTCATGTGTCGATTCGAAAAACCGGCCCGGCCGAATGACTTGCCGTGGCCTGCGTCAATTCAGGTTGAAGGAAAACGGTACCCGCACGCGTACGGGCTGGCCCTGCGCAATGCAGTGAAACCGCTTGACCGCGTTGAGCGCCGCACGATTGAGCACCGGGTCGGCCGGCTGCGCGAGCCGCAGGTTCGTCACGTGCCCGTCCGGGTCCACCGTAAATTCGACCGTGACATCGCCCGTGATGTTGTTGTCCTGCGCTTCCGGCGGATAGACGATCGACGATCTGACTTCGTCCGAATTCGGGCAGACCACGCCGATCTCGTGGTTCACCGGCTTCGCGACCGGCACCGGCGCCGGCGCGGGCGGCGCCTCGTGCACGGGGGCGCTCGGCGCCGGCGCGTCCTGGTGCGTGATCGTCGGCTGCGGCGGCGCCTGCACGCGCACCTCGGGCGGCGGCACGAACGGCGGCGGCGGTGCCGCCCGCGGCTTCGACACGACCTTCTCGACCGGCTTCGGCAGCGGAGGCGGCGGCGGTGGTTTCACCGGTACGATGATCCGGGTCTCGATCGGCTGCTGGACGATCTGGACGACGCGGGTCGCGAGACCGTTCACAAGCGCCCAGATCAGGACGAGATGCAGGCCGATGGCGATCGCGATGCCGCCGAAGCGACGAACCGGATGAGTCTGCTTGTTGCCGAAGCGGCGCGGGCGGCCCATTGCCGCGAGCCGGGATTGAGTGGCGGTTGTCATGTTCGGTCCAGTGGCACCGAGGTCGAAAGTGCGTCGCCGCGAGCTCGCAACACACCGCGAGCCGTTCGCACGCGCCGCGCACGTCCGGCATGCCCGGTTGCATCGTGTCTCTCGTCGACTTCGATCACGTGCTCCATTCGATGAAATTTCATGTCGATCGCGTCAGGCCGCGGCAGGCTCTCGCCGGCCAACCGGCTGCCAGCCGAGTGCCGGGGCGATATGCGTAATGAAGTCCTCGAGAATTTGCCGGTAATTCTCGAATGGCAGGTCGTAAGGCAATTCGAGGCGCAACTCCCGCACCTGTCCGACCACCGGATCGGCCAGCAACCGCTTCACGATCTCGTCCGAAGTGCCGACAAGATCCGGAGCGAACAGCGTGCGCCGCTCACCCTGCGGCGCGAGCGTGCGCGCATGACGCGCGTCGGCAAACGCGCGATAGCGTTCGCGCTCCCGTGCATTCGCACTGTCGGTCGGCACGATCACGCGCCCCAGCGCAATACGCGGAGCGGCGGACTCGCTCCAATGCGCGCGATACAGCTCGATCTGCCGGAGCTGAGCATCGACGTAACTGTCGGTTCCCTCACCCGTCGTCAGATTGCCGATCAGCAGGTTGAAGCCGTTTCTGGCAGCCCACTCGATCGAGCGCCTTGACCCGCCTCCGTACCAGAGCCGGCCCGTCAGTCCGGGCGCATACGGACCCACGCGCGGCCGCACCCGGCCCGCGGCCGACTCCACGAACGTGTCGTCGTCTCCGAGCCAGTCGCCGGCGAGATTGCGACGCAGGCGCGCCACACGCGCGTGCGAGAAATCGACCAGCTCCGGATCGGTATCGAACAGCCGCTCGCCCAGCAGTGCGCCGTGATTCGGTGCGCCCGCGCTGAGTCCGACATTGAGCCGCCCGCGCGACAGCACGTCCACGGTCGCAAGATCTTCTGCCAGCCGGAACGGATTCTCGTAGCCCATCTGGATCACCGCCGCCCCGAGCCCGATCCGGGTCGTCCGCTGGCTCGCCGCCGCGAGAAACGTGGCGGCCGACGATACGGCGCGCTCGAGATGGCGCTGCCGAACCCACGCGCTGTCGTAACCGAGCGCCTCGCCCACGCGGAACAGTTCGAGCGTCCGCTCGAATCCCGCGCTCGCGTCTTCGTCGGGATAATTTCCCGGCGTCAGGAAGGCAATATGATCAATGCGTACGTTGCTCACCTTTTTCATCCTTCGTCATTTGCCGTGGCGCCGATGCATGTCGCCCACGCGATACGCCTGCCGAACCGGCCGCCATGACAGCACCACTACGACAGCACCTTGGACAGGAACTCGCGCGTACGCGGATGCGCCGGAGCCCTCAGTACCGCTGACGGCGGCCCCGATTCCACGACACGCCCGCCGTCCATGAAAACGATCGTGTCCGCCACTTCCCGCGCAAAACCGATTTCGTGCGTCACGATGATCAGCGTGGTCCCGGAACGGGCGAGCTGCCGAATCACGTCGAGCACTTCGTTCACGAGTTCCGGGTCGAGCGCGGAGGTCGGCTCGTCGAACAACAACACCTTGGGCTTCAGCGCAAGCGCGCGCGCGATGGCGACGCGCTGCTGCTGCCCGCCGGACAACTGACGCGGCCACGCATCGGCCTTGCCGGCCAGGCCCACCCGGGCGAGCAGCGTCCGTGCTTCCGCTTCCGCCTGTGCACGCGACAGGCCGGCCGCGACCGGCGCCTCGACGAGGTTCTCGAGCACGGTCAAATGCGGGAACAGGTTGAAGCTCTGAAACACCATGCCGACTTCGGCACGGCGGCGCAGGATGTCCTTTTCCTTGAGCTCGTAAAGCGTGCGCCCGTCGCGGCGATAGCCGACCAGCTCGCCATCGATGTCGATGAACCCCTCGTCCACGCGCTCCAGATGGTTGATGGTGCGCAACAGCGTCGACTTGCCCGATCCCGACTGCCCGAGCACGACCGTCACGCTCCCGGACGGAATCGCCAGCGACACGTTGTCGAGCACCTTCAGCGACCCGAAGCTCTTCGATACGCGGTGAATGCCGACGGCCGCGCCGACACGCTGCTTCGCCCAGCCGCCCGTCTCTGCACCCGGCGCAGCGGCAGCGTCCGGCCGGGCGCCAGCCGCCTGACCCCGGCTCAGGAACGCCTCAGCCGCGAGACGACATCTGCGCAGAACTGCGAAGAGGCCCGATACAGCGACCTGGTCGCGCGTCGCGCCGCGCGCATAGTGGCGCTCGATATGCACCTGGATCGCCGACAGCACGGTCAGGATGACCAAATACCAGACGGTCGCAACCATCAGCATCGGAATGACTTCGAGGTTGCGGTGGTAAATGATCTGCACCGTGTAGAACAGATCCGGCATCGCGAGGATATAGACGACCGCCGTGCCCTTCGCGAGTCCGATCACGTCATTGAACGCGGCGGGCAGGATCGCGCGCATCGCCTGGGGCAATACGATGCGCCAGGTCTGGCGCGCGCGCGGCAGGCCGAGCGCGGCCGCGGCCTCGCGTTGCCCGTGTTCGACCGACAGGATGCCGCCGCGGATCGCCTCTGCCGCAAACGCGGCCTGGGTCAGCGTGAGGCCGAGAATGGCCGCCATGAAGGGCGTGATCAGATCCGTGGTGGGGCCGCGCAGGAATACGATGTCCGTGAACGGGATTCCCAGCCTGACCGTGTCGTACAGATAGCCGAGATTGTTCAGCAACAGCAGCAGAACGATGGTCGGAATCGAGCGGAACAACCAGATGTACGCCCATGAGCACGATGACAGCAGCGGCGAACGTGAGAGCCGCGCGAGCGCGAGTGGAATGGCCAGCGCGAAGCCGAGCACCGCACCGAGCGCCGTCAACAGCAGCGTCTGCCCGAGGCCCGCGAGCACGGCCTCCGAGAAAAACCAATGAGCAAAGACGTTCCAGCCCCAGCGCGGGTTGCCGAGCACCGAATAGAGAACGGAAGCGATCAGCCCGATCGCCACGACCGTGCCGGCCGTTCTCGCCAGATAGCGTGCGGGAACGACCTGGTAATCCGCGTAGTCGGGTACCGCCGGCGCCGCGGCATCGGGCACGAACGGTGCATGGCCGGCAATCCGGGAGAAATCGTTCATCACGCTGTCTCAACGGGTGCGTAGCGGCTCGCGCGACGCGGCAAGCCGAGATGGTCGCGCAGCGTCGCGCCCGGTAACGCGCGGTGGTAGCGACCCCGCGCTTCGAGTGCGGGAATCACGTAACGGACGAAATCCTCGAGCCCTTCCGCCTGCACCTGGAAACCGAGGATGAAGCCGTCGGCCGCGCCTGCATCGAACCAGCGGATCAGTTCGTCCGCGACCTGCTCGCCGGTGCCGATGAACCCGGGTTTCGGCGTTGCGACCTCGAGCGCCACTTCCCTGAGCGTCGAACCGTTTTTCCTCGCATCTTCCTTGATGCGATCGGTAGTGGACCGGAAACTGTTCCTGCCGAGCTCACCCAGCTCCGGAAACGGTGCGTCGAGCGGGTACTGCGAAAAATCGTGATGCTCGAAGAAGCGGCCGAGGTAGGCCAACGCTTCGTCGATCGTGAGCAGGTCGCGAATCGCGCGGTACTTCTCGTCGGCCTCTTCGCGTGTCGCGCCGACGATCGGTCCGATGCCGGGGAATATCTTCACGTCGGTTCGTGCACGACCCTGCGCCACCGCGCTGTCGCGCATGCGTTCGGCAAATTCGCGCGTCTCGTCGAGCGACGGCGCATGGGTAAACACCGCATCGGCATACTTGCCGGCCAGCGCGATGCCGGCATCCGACGATCCCGCCTGGAAAATCACCGGCTGCCCTTGCGGCGAGCGCTGGATGTTCAGCGGTCCGGCCACGTTGAAAAAGCGGCCCTTGTGATTCAGCGTGTGCAGCTTGTCGCGGTCGAAGAAGCGGCCGCTCACGCGGTCGCGCACGAACGCGTCATCGTCCCAGCTGTCCCACAGGCCTTGCACCGTTTCCAGATATTCGTCGGCGATCTCGTAACGCAGCGCGTGGTCCGGATGTTCGCCGCCGTAGTTCTTCGCGGACCCTTCGAGCGGCGAAGTCACGACGTTCCAGCCGGCGCGGCCTCCGCTGATTAGGTCGAGCGATGCGAACTGTCGCGCCACCGTGAACGGATGGCTGTAAGACGTGGACAGCGTGCCGGCCAGCCCGATCTTCGATGTCGCCGTCGCAAGCGCGGACAGGACCGAGATCGGCTCGAAGCGGTTCAGGAAATGCGGGATCGATTTCTCGTTGATGTAGAGGCCGTCCGCGACGAACACGAATGCCACGCCGTTGGCTTCGGCCTTCTGCGCGATGCCAGTCACGAAATCGATATTGACGCTCGCGTCGGCGGGACCGGCCGGATGCTTCCACGAATTCATGTGGCCGCCGGCGCCGTGAAGGATCAGTCCGAATGTCAGGTTACGTTGGGTCATGGTCAAAATTCGCACACGGAAGAAGGAAAGGGGGCGATTGCCATCAAACGCCGATCGGCTGCTCGACGCTTGCCAGCGCTTCGAGCGATGCGAGACGTTTCGCGGGGTCCGTCACCGGGTTGTCGATCACGAACTCGTCGATCCCGAAGCGCTCATGCAGCGCATCCAGCTCCCGGCGCACCTCTTCCGCCGTACCGACCAGCACTTGCGGATGCAGCTCGTCGATCCGGTAATCGGTCACGCCGGTCTGGTGCGCAAAATCGGCCGCCGCCTCCGCGCTTGGCAGGTTGACGCTCTGCCCGTTCCCGAAGCGCAGCTTGAAGATCCTCAGTGCGCCGACCTGGCGCTTCGCGTCCTCGGACGATTGCGCGGCGACCGCGAACAGCGCGAGCAGCGGCACGCGGCCCGTCGCGTTGCGATAGACGTCGATCGACCGCTCGATATTGGCAACGTCGCCGTTGAAGTGGCCTGCGTAGCAGAACTGCCAGCCATGCCGCGCAGCCAGTTCGGCGCTTTCCGGGCTGCCGCCCAGCAGGATTCGCTGCGGCGGCTCCGCCGGTGCGGGCAGTGCGATTGCACCGGCCAGCGGATGATCGGGCGCGACGCCTTCGCCGAGAAACGCATCGAGCTCGGCGAGTTGTCCGGCGAAATCCGGCTTCTTCGACTTGTCGTGAAACCATTGCAATGCGCGCGTGGCGAGCGGCAGCCCGCCGGGCGCCTTGCCCACGCCGAGGTCGACGCGGCCGGGTGCGATGGAAGCCAGCACGCGAAACGATTCGGCGACTTTGTAAGGGCTGTAATGCTGAAGCATCACGCCGCCCGACCCGACGCGAATCCGTGACGTATGCGCAAGCAAATGCGACACAACGATTTCAGGCGCCGAACTCGCGAGACCCGGCGCGCCGTGGTGTTCCGCGATCCAGTAGCGCTTGTAGCCGAGCGCTTCGGCGCGCTTCGCGAGTGCGATCGTGAAACTAAGTGCGTCATGCGCGCTCGCCCCTTCTGCAATCGGGCTTTTGTCGAGAATCGAAAGGGAATAAGACATGGGCTCAACCTTGTAGAACCGCTGACCCGCCGAAACGAAGCGGCGTCCGGCGAGTGCCGATACAGCGGAACATGCCGGACAGGTCATTCATTATGGATAACGGATCATCTTCCCGTTACGGTCATTTCTGCTATGGATATGGTCGTTCGATCAAAACAGATAGCGTGCGCGCAGATAATAAAATCCGCCGTTGACGCCGATCGTGCTGCCGCCGCTGTACTGAATACCTTCCAGTTGTGTCTCGAAAGGCAGCTTGCTCGGGCGAGCGTCGAACAGGTTTTGCGCGCCCGCCGCGATCTGGAACTGCTTGGTCACGTCATAGCGCACTTCCAGGTCGGTCACGTACCGCGCGGCTTCCTCGTAGTGAACGAACTGCGACGTCGAGAATGCGTTCGGGCCGACGAAGTACGTCCCCTCGCCCGAGGTCTTCCCGTAACGCGTTTCGTGCAGCGTGACCGCCCACTTGTCGAGACGCCAGGTGCCGCCGATGATGATCTTGTTCTTCGGTGTCGTGGTGGACAGCGACGCGATCTGTTGCCCGTTCAACGACGGTTTCCCGTTCGATCCGTTCGCCACGTGCGTGACCGAGGTCGTATTCAGGTTCACGCCGAAATCCCAGTCCACCTGGCCATAGCGACCGAAGCCGGTGTGATAGGTGCCTGCCAGGTCGATCCCGCGCGTGCGCGTGTTGGCGCCATTGGTGAAGTAACTTGCGCTGACCGCCGATGCCGGCACCGATCCCGGCACGCTCAGGCCTGCACCTTCGAGCGCGGCGATGGCCGCGGCGCCCGACGCGGTTCCGCCAAGAACGATCCGGTTGCGGATATTGATCTGGTACGCATCGATCGTCAGCTGCAGGTTGCGAACGGGATTGAGCACCAATCCGAAGTTGTAGCTGGTCGACTGCTCGGGCTTCAGCGCCTGCGCGCCGATCAGGCGCGCGCCGGGCGATGTCGTTGCCAGGATGCCGCCCACGGACGCCGGCGACGTGGTCACGCTGGTATAGGACTCCTGGGCCAGCGAGGGCGCACGAAAGCCCGAACTCACGCTGCCGCGAACCGCAATGGCCGGCGAGAACTGGTAACGGGTCGAGATCTTGCCGTTGGTCGTGTCGCCGACGTCGTTGTAGTGCTCGTAACGGCCCGCCAGATTCACTTGCCATTTCGGCGTCAGGTAGGTCGACAGATCGACGTACGTGCCGATCACGTTGCGCGAGATGTCGCTCGCGCTGACCGGCGCCAGGCCCGGCAACGCAGCCGAGCCGCCGTCGATCCACGATGCCTGCTCGCCATTGCGGATCGTATAGGTTTCGCGACGCTGCTCGACGCCTACGGCGACATTCAGCGGTGCGGGCAGCAGCGGGACATTGAATGCCCGCGACAAATCGAGGTTGTTCGTCAGCTGGGTGTTACTGACGGTCGACAGATGAAAGGTAGACGGCGTAAACCCCGTTGCTGCGTACAACCCCGTGTTGGCGGAATTGCGCATCCCGAACACGCTGTAGTCGCCGCCATAGGTCGTGCTCAGATCCCATGCCCAGCCGAACAGGTTCTTGCCCTTGACACCGGCCGTCACCGAGTAATCGTTCTCGTTGATCGTTTCGACCGGCACGAACCCGTTCGGGTAGACCTGCGGCAGGACCGACGGCGGACGAAAGTTCTGGTACGCGTCGCCGTTCCGGTGCGCATAGGTGCCGAACCCGTAGAGCTCGACGTCGTCGTCGAGGTAGTAGCCGGCGTTGAAGCCGACCGTTTCGCGCGAGCTCGACGGGTCGCCGAGGATCGGGTTGTAATAGCCCTGCCCCTGCAGAAACCGCCCGAAATAGTCGTCGGGCCCGGTGCGGATCGTATGGTTCTGCCGGTCGAATCCGGCGCTCAGATCGAGGAAACCCTTGTCGGCGATGTTCAGGCCGATCGTCGCGGATTCGCTCGTCTTGAAGCCGTCGCCCGAGTACGTCTGTCCGTTGGTCGTCGAGAGTTCGCCGCCGCGCGTGTTGCGCTTCAGGATGATGTTGATCACGCCCGCGATCGCATCGGAACCGTACTGTGCGGATGCACCGTCACGCAGCACTTCGACATGGTCGATCAGGCCCACCGGGATGGTATCGATATCCACGCCGGTCGAGCCCTGGTTCAGGCCCGGGTCGAGCGTGATGTTCGCGGTCGTATGGCGGCGCTTGCCATTCACCAGCACGAGCACGTGGTCGGGCGTCAGGCCATGCAGCGACAGCGTGTCGGTCAGCACGCCGGTATCACCCGAGTTCGAGGTCCGCGTGATCGACGGCGACAGTTTCACCAACGCATCGCGCAGGTTGGTCTGCCCCGTCGCACGCAACTGATCGCCGCCGATCACGTCGATCGGCGTCAGGCTCTTGCTCGCCCGCGTCTCGGTGCGCGAACCCGTGATCACGACGCGGTCCTGAACCTGCACCTTGCCGTCCGGTGCGGCCGAAGCCGACGATGCCGGTGCGGCCGCGCTACTGGCCGGCGTCGCGGCCGCAGCCGCTGCGGCCCCCGCTCCCGCGTCCTGCGCCCAGGCCGCGCCATGAAAAACGCCAGCCGCCACCGCGACCGATATCACTGTCCTGCGCGTCTTCGGCGAAACCCCTTCGCCTCGTGTGTGCCGCATGATTTCTCCGCTCTTTGTCGATTGAAGGCACGCTACTCGGTGCATTTTCGTAGTACTACATATATTTGTTGAAACGACATTCCGGGCGGCATCTCATCTTCAGCCGCTCAAAACCAGATCAGAGATCGGGAAGCCCCGGAGGATTGGTCGAGGCCTTCGTGATCGCCTCGCTGTCGAGATTCCAGCGGCTCAGTACCTGGCGATACCGGCCGTTCTGAATCAGGTCGTTGATCGCATAGGTAATGGGCGCTGCGAGCCCGCCGTCCTTGCGAGTCGTGACGGCCACCTCGGCCGTGTGAGGCCATCCGCCACTTACCGTGCCGACCTGCCTGATCTTCGCACCCTGACTCACCTGGTAAGCCAACACCGCATTGACGCTGAAAATCGCGTCGGCACGTCCCGATGCCAGCGCCAGCGTCCGCACCGACGGATCCTCGTAATACAGCACGTGAATCGGCTTCAGCCCGTGTGCGACATTTTCCTTGTCCCATGCCAGCAGGATTTTTTCCTGGTTGGTGCCCGAGTCGCCGATCACCCGCAATCCGGCGATATCCTTCGGCTCACGGATCTGCTTGATGGCGCTGTTCTGCTCGACGTAGAAACCCAGCACGTCGCGGCGATAGGTCGAGAAGTCGAACTTCTGCTTCCGCGCCTCGGTCACGGTCACGTTCGACAGCACCGCGTCGACTTTGCCAGACGCTACGGCGAGCGGCCAGTCCGCCCATGCGAGCGGCACGAGCTTGAGCTTGAGGCCGAGTTCGTCCGCCACCAGTTGCGCGAGATCCGGATCGGCCCCGACGATCGTTTTCGCATCCGTTGCGTACACACTGATCGGCGGAACGCCCACTGAGATCCCGACAGTCAGGACGCCCTTTTCGACGAAGCGGAAGTTCTCCGGAATCAGCTTGATGGCCGCGGCATCCGGCGTGACGCGCGGGCGATCATGTTGATCGGCGCTCAGATTCAACGATGGCGCCGACTCCGCGATGCCAGCCACGACCACGAGGGCAAACACACCGGACAATGCCATGCCGATTCCGCGACGACGATTCATTTTTCGATATCCCGTAGAAGTATTCATTCTTCATGCGCCGAACGGCCGACCCAACGGCCTGTCCGGCTTCAAATCCTGCAAGCGATCGGTACGGCCCGGTTCGAGCAGATCCTTCGCAAAAGGCAGTCGCCAGTGCACTTCCAGTGCGATCGCCGGATCGTATAGCGGTGCGTAGCCGGTGCCGGCATAGAGCGCCGAGGCCTCCGGTTGACGGAATCCGGTCGTGAGATAAACGCGCCGGTATCCCTGCTTCAACGCGCGGGATTCGAGCTCGGCCACCACGCGGCGCGCGACGCCCTGGCGACGCACGCCGGAATGCGCCCAGATGCGCTTGAGCTCGGCAGTCGTTTCGTCGTAGCGCTGAAATGCGCCGCCGCCCACGACTTCGTCGCCTCGGCGAATCAGCACGAAGGCGCCGTCGGGGGGCGCAAACAGTGCGGCCGGATACGTCAGGAGTTCATCGCGCACGACTTCCGCGGGCACGGAGCGAAAGTCCTGATAGCGCGTGGAATACTCGATCGACAACTCGTCGAACATCGGCAGCGCAAGCGGGTCAAGCGGGGAGGTGTCGATTACTTCGTCTGTCACTGATACGCCAGATGCATCGCGTCATCTGCCTCTGATTTTCCGGATTGGATCGATTTGTTCGACACGGTTAATTTCCTGTGTCGCGTGGCCCAATAGTGCGCGTTAACCATTCACGCGCAAACCAAGCATTTTCGAAATCGTTATGCACACAGATACACATAATCAGGATTACATATCGTAAAGACCGGAATGCGCCGCAAATCCCGTTCGCCCTGCCGGTCACGCCGTCGGATGCCGCGCTCGTCTGCTTGCCCAGTCCGCGCATGCCGCCGCGATCGCACCGGCTACCAGAAGCAATATCGGCATCAACACTTCGACGAACGCATCCCGGTACGCCGCCAGGCCAGTTGAAGACGATGCCTGCATCAGGAAGACACCGGTTCCCCAAGACATGCCGATCGAGCAAGCAAGGCGCTGCGATAACTGCAGAAACCCTGCAGCCAGCCCGCGCCCTTCCGCCTGGCCGATCTCGGCGAGCGTCATCGCCTGATTCGGTGCATGGATCAGGCCGCTGGCGACGCCCTGCAGCATGACGATCGCGGGATACGAAAGCACAAGCCAGCGAACCTCGAAATATTCGGTGGCCAACCCTTGCATCGCGACCGCAAGCGCATAACACCCTATCGCGAATACCGTCCCGCCACGGCCAAAGCGCGCGGCGAAACGCCAGCTCCACATCGCCGATGCAATCGATGCCAGCGCGGCCGGAATCGACAGCGCGGCATACACCAGCGGATCGAGATGCGCGCCGTCGAGAAAGAACAACGCGCTGACCATTCCGAGGGTGACGCCCGCTGCAAACTGACACATTGCGACGAGCGTTCCGAACACGTAGCCGCTCGAACCGATCAGGCTGCGAGACAGAATCGGCGTGCCGCCGTGACGCTGATACGCCGCCTCCCATGCAAGAAACAATGGCAGCCCGGCAACCGCGACCGCGACGCAGACACGCCGCGGCGGCATTGCCGCGCTCCCGACCAGCGTGGCGAGCATGAGCGCGAGCGTGATCGCGGAGAGAAGAATCAACCCGATCAGGTCGATCGAAAACCGGCGACTCGATAGTCGGTGGCGCGGCAAATACCGAAGCGCCAGACAGAACACGACGATCCCGAATGGAGCATTGGCGAGGAACAGCAACCGCCAGCCCGCATCCGGGGGAACCGATGCCAGAATCAGTCCGCCGAGAATCGGTCCGACGAGCCCCGACAAACCGCCTGCCATCGCGTATCGTCCGAGTGCCCTGGCTTGCGCCGTGCCGGTGAACAGATCCTGGATCAGGCCGAATATCTGCGTATTGATCATCCCCGCGCCGAGCCCTTGCAGCACACGTGCAACGATCACCGTTCGCGCATCGGCCGCCAATCCGCCTAGAACGCTGAAGCCGGTAAACATCGCCAGCCCGACCAGAAACAGCAGACGGCGCCCGATCACGTCGCCAAGCCGGCCGGCCGGGACGAGAGCGATGCCGAACGCGATGGAATAAACCGACGTGATCAGCTGTATTTCCGCTGTCGACGCGCGCAGTCCGCTCCTGAGAGCCGGCACCGCAAGCGTGAAAATCGCCTGATCGAGAAGCGTGGTGAAGCCCATGGCGACGCAGATGCCCAGCACGATGTCGGCACGGGCGCTCGCATCGTGCGAAGCAGCGCGCGCATCGAGCCATCGGGACGGCCAGCCGAATCGGCCGGACGGCTGCGTCTGGGCAACGGCGTCTGCAACCTCGGCCTGCACGGATGCGTGCCGCTCGTCGCGGGTCATCGACTCAATCCGCACGGCTTGCGTGCGCCACTTGCACCGGCAGCAGATATTTCTCGAACAGCACGCCGGGAGGCGCATCTTCACCGAAATCGTGCGATGACAGCAGCGTATAGCCGGAGGATCGGTAAAGGCCAACCGCCTCGGGTTGTCGCGGCCCGGTTCCCAGATGCACGCGCGTATAGCCTTGCCGGACAGCCTGCGCCTCGAGTTCGGCCAGCACGCGCCGTGCCAACCCCTGACGGCGATGCGCGCGACTCACCCAGATCCGCTTGAACTCCGCCGTGGCCGGGGTGTGATGACGCATGAACGCACCGCCCGCGATGGCCCGGCCCTCTCGCAACAGCAGCAGAAACGCGCCATGAGGCCGCGCGAAAGCTTCGACCGGGTAGCGCATGAGCTCCTCGTCGAGTTCCTCCTCGGAAATATAGGCCGCGTAGCGGCTGCTGTACTCGTACGCCAGCTCGTCGAACAGCGGCCGCGTGAGCGGGTCCCTGGCCGACACATAGACGAACCGGTCCTGCCGATCCAACGAAGATTCGACTTCAGACATCAAAACGCCTCCTCACCCACCGTTGCCCCAGTTCGGGCCGTTTTTTCATGGTCGATCCGCCGACGCACACATCGATGCTCACGCCGACGGCGCCGGCTGAACAGCGCGCTCGAGCAGCGCACGCAATGCGGCGCTGACGCCATCGGGCCGCTCGAGCATCAATTGATGCCCCCGACGTGGGGGACGTGCAGATTCGTCTGCTCGCGACCGAAGCGCTGCTCGACCGTGCGGCCGCTGCGCTCGACGCGTTGATCGGCGAACACGAGCGCCTTCGCGCGCACCGAAAGGGGGCGATGCTCGCTTTCCGGCAACGAGATGAGCGGAGGGGAATCTGTGCGGTTGTCCATGGTCCGGGCGCGGGCGCGGGCGGACCGGTTGACGATATTGGCGTCCGCCCGAGGGTTTGATCTTAGTCAACCTCGACCGCGCGCAAAATACCGATTGCTGTGATGCTTCGCTGCCGCGCGCAGATAACGAATCCCGTGTGTGTCGCGTAACGCGCCCGGCGTGCCGTGCGGAACGCCGGGCGCGTCATGGCGGCCGGCGGAGGTCGGCCGCGCACCCGGTCAACCGACGAACTTCGCCGCGACGCCGCTGCGCACACCCGCCCACGCGGACGTGCGCGCGGCCGAAGCGTGGCTGACGGCCGATGCGTCGCTGCCCGTGCCGCGCGCGCTGTACGCGCCACCTGCGCTGCCCTTTACTGAGCGCTGGATCCGCCATCCAGAACCAACTCGGCCCCATTCATCCAGCGGCTTGAAGCCACGAAACAAACTGCATCCGCGACATCCTTTGGCTTTCCGAATCCCATAGGATGAGTGCTTGCCAGGAGGGATTCCGCTACGTGCTCGTCCGGAGCCAATCCCGAGTCCACAAGGCTTTTGACAACGGATTTTCCCATCCCCCCTTCGACGACAGCCGGGTGAATCGAATTAACTCGAATACCATAACCAAGGTGCGCACATTCAATGGCGGCGGCTTTGGTCAAGAGGCGAACGCCGCCCTTAGCGGCACAATACGCACTCAAACCAAACGTACCGACGATACCGGCCAGTGACGAGATATTTATGATGCTGCCGCCGTGCCCGCTACTACCGCCTGGTTTCATCACTCGAATCGCCCACTTTGTGCCGAGGAACGTTCCTTCCAGATTCACCTTCTGAACGCGCTGGAATTGCTCAACGGTGAGATTCTCGAGAAGCGAAAAAGCTTCTATCCCGGCGTTGTTCACTACGAGGTCCAGACGACCGTGCGTCTCAACGGCGAATTGGACAACTCGCTGCCAGTCAGGCTCGCTCACTACATCATGTTTGACGAATTGCGCCCCTTGAATAGCTCGTGCAGTCGTTCGGCCCAAGTCCTCCAGGACATCCGACACGATTACTCTTGCGCCTTGGCGCGCCAGAGTAGTCGCGATCTCCGCACCAAGACCTTGTGCGGAACCAGTTACCAACGCCACCTTGCCATTTAAATCAAGAATCGGCTGATCCATCACACTCACTCCAACAGTTCGGGTAGTTTGCCCTGGCGCACCTGTCCGCCACGCCCGTCGCCTACCTGACCTTCGGGCGGCTTTCGCGTCGCGGCGGGGCAGGAAAGCGCGCAGGAAGAAATAGGCGCGTTCGTTTTCATCCCCGCGAATCGGGGAATTCGCGAAGTTGTACGCGACATTTCGACGGATCAGGGATTGCTCCAACCCTCCGCATAGAGCTGCTGACAAAGAAGCCCAAGGCGCATGGTCACCGTGTAGCTCTCGCCATCCCCGATAAGGGAGGGACGGGTGTCGCGGAACAGCTTCTCGATGGGATATTCGCGTGTCGTGCCCACCGCGCCGAAAAGCTGAAGCGCCTCGTGGACCACTTTCATCGCCTCTTCGGTTACCGTCACCTTGTTCGCTGCAGTGACATAGGGGTGGACCCGCTCCGAAAGGCGTGCAAACGCGAGTGAGCGCCGAGCCGTCGCGCGGGCCAGTTCAATCCGGCGCAGCATGTCGCCGAGACGATAACGGGTCAGCTGATGATCGATCAGCAGCCTTCCGCCCTGTTTGCGTTCATGGCAGTACTGCAGCGCCATCTCGAACGCCGCGCGGGCAACGCCCACGAATATCGGCGACGTGTGTGCTCCGGCGTAAGACCACACGGAAGCAAAATTGCCGTAGTACTCGTCTTTCAACGCGACGGCGAAACGTTTCGGAACACGAACGTTGTCGAAATAGATTTCCCCTTGAGGAAGCGCGCGAAGGCCGATTTTTTCAAGCGGCTTGCCGCGCGAGACCCCGGGAAGGTCGAGAGGGATGATCACCCCGACACCGTACGGCAGGCCGTTCTTGTCAAGCCGTCCATCGCCATAGTCCGCGCCCATATAGGCGATCGCCACTTGCGCAACGGCGCCGTTGGATACCCAGGCCGAGCTTTGTCCGTTGATCACGATCTCGTCGTCGCCCACCTTCGCCCACAGGTTGCCTTGATTACCCGGCGTGCCTTGCGGCCAATCGCGTTCGATGTCGAACACCTGGAAGTCACTGCCCCGGTCGGGCTGCGTTCCAATCCAGCACCCGATGCGGCCGGCACACAGCTCGACCAGTTCCTGCTTGCCGGCCGTAACAGCCAGTTGCATGGGGAAGTTGGCGATCCCCAGCGACAGGGCAAGCCCGCTGTCGCCCCATCCGAGCTCCTCGGCGATCATCGATTCCATGCGCAACGCCGTCTCGGCGGGCAGCGAAGCGAACAGCGCGGGATCTACGCCGAGCTTCGCGAACTCTGTAAAGACCGAGTAAAAGGGCGATCCTGGCGCAATGGCCTGCTCCGCGGTCATCTTGTCCAGCTCCGTGCCCGTTGGGCGGAGGACTTCCTTAGCAAACCGATGAAGCGTTTCCTGAACGGCGCGCTCCTCCTCGGACAGCGGCGTTTCGAAACCGGTCAGGCAAACGTCCGGCAAGGTCAGTTCAGTTTTCAGTCGCAGCACGTTCGTCTCCTTTGGATTTAAGCAACGCGTCATGCGTTGGGCAGGCCTTTGGCATATTTCGCCAGCGCCGGATCCATGAAGTCCCACGGCTGAGCACTGGTGGTGTAGAAGTCCATCGAGGGCGAGTACTGGCTAGGATCATCGAGACTGCCGCAGAAAATCAGCACAATCTCGGGCTTCTCCGCGATCTTTCCAAGGATGGGCGATCCGCAATCGGGGCAAAAGCCACGCTCCACGTCGTGGCCGAGATCACTCTTCACCCCGTGATATCGTGGCTCGCCCGATACGATCCGAAACGCGGGAGCCGGCACGATCCGCACCGAGGCGTAAGCACTGCCGGTTGCACGTTGACAGTCACGGCAATGGCAGTTCAATGAGAAAATCGGCTCGGCCGAGCACTCGTAGCGAATCGCCTTGCAGGCGCACCCTCCACTGTATGAATGACTCATGTACATCTCCTCTTCGGTTGTTGAGCGGAGGACGCTTCACGAACCTCCGATGCAGTTTGTTCAGCGCAATGTGCGTGGGCATTTGCTCGACTTAGCTCAAGTTTGCTGCCACACCGGGCATCACGGTTTCAAGATCAGCTTGCCCGTTGATCGGCGAGATTCAAGTAACGCATGTGCGTGAGCCGCCTCGGAAAGAGGGAAACACCCGCCGATCGGCACCGTGATCTGCCCGGACTCGACCCATCCCATCAGGCGGGAGAACTGTCGTTTCATTCGCTCGGCGTCAGCGAGGTGCACCCCAAGATAGAAGCCGCAGACACCGAGGTTGCCCCCAAGCAGGTGGGCCGCATCCACGAGCATCGGCTCGTTGGAAGCCGCGCCGTACGCGACGATGCGCCCGGAAGGCCTGAGAAGAGCCAGCTCGCGAGCGAGTGCCTCGCCGCCCTGGACATGGAGGATGAGATCGAAGCCTTCGTTGTTCGTGAGGGCACGCGCCGCCTCTTCCCAGCCCGGCTCCGTATAGTTGACCGTGCCAGTCGCGCCTAGCTCACGGGCGAGTTCGCCCTTGTCCGGGGAACTCACCGCGCCGATGACATGACGGGCACCGAGCAATCGCGCAATTTGCACCGCCAATCCACCTACGCCGCCGGCCGCGCCTTCGACGAGCACGTTACGGCCCGTCACGGGACCGCCGACGTCGTCAAGCACCAGCAGCGCGGTCATGCCTTGCACGAAAATGGCCGCCGCAATGGATGAGTCGGCATCTTCCGGAATCGGAATCGCACTACGCGCTTCGACAATGACGTACTCGGCATAGCCGCCGTGATCGAACAGGCCGATAAGCCTCGAACCCGGCTGCCAGCCGGTCACTCCATCGCCAACGGACACGACGGTTCCACATATCTCGCTTCCCAGTACGATCGGAAGGGGTGTTGGGGCGGGATAAAATGCACCTCGGCGACGGACTGTATCGGCAAAATTGACGCCGGCGGCGTCCACCTTGACCAGTAGTTCTCCAACACGAGGCTTGGGCGCCTCGATGTCGACCAGCGTGAGCACCTCCGGTCCACCGGTACGTGCGATTTGTATTGCCTTCATTATCTGTATCTCCTCTCGTCAAACTAGAGCACGGCAGTCGCGCCGCCATCTACTGCAAGGATTTGCCCCGTGATGTGCTTGCCGGCATCCGATGCGAACAATGCGACCGCCCCCTTCAGATCTTCGCTGTCGCCGATACGGCGCAACGACACTTCCGCGGCGACGCTATCGGCGCCCAACTTATTGAGCAACCCGCGCGTCATGTTCGAAGGGAGAAAGCCCGGGGCGATCGCATTGACAGTAATCCCGCGCCGTTCCCACTCGCCCGCCAGCGCCCGAGTGAAATTGACGACGCCCCCCCTTGCTCGCGTTATAGGCAATCGTGCTCATGGGGTCGGGCGAATTACCTCTGAGCCCAGCGATCGATGCGATGTCGACAATTCGGCCGTACCCGCGCGGGATCATCGATCACTTGCCGATTTGCTGGGTAAGTAGAAAGAGGCCCCGGATGCTGAGATCCATCACCTTGTCCGATGCGTCGAAGGGATGATCCTCCGCCGGCGCACTCCACACTGCACCCGCATTGCTTACGAGGATATCGACGTGTCCCAATCTAGCGAGCGTCTCGTTGGCCAAGCGATGAATATCTATCTTGACCGCACCGTCCGCTGCGATGAAATCCGCTTCGATGCCCAGCGAATTCAAATGCGCCTGTGCCTCTTGCAATTCGCCGATTTCTCGAGCCGAGAGCACAACGCGCGCACCCAGTTCGCCGAGCGACTCGGCGAACTGCAAACTGAGGCCGCGCGAGCCGCCAGTAGGTCGTGGGAATATGTTTCTTGTGAGCGATGAAAAACCACGACCGCCCGAAGATGCGGTCCAGTTCCTGCTCGTAGATACCTTGGTAGGAGTTGACCGGGGGATCGATCGCCCCCGCCTCTTCGTCGAACAGCGCAGAAGCAGGATAGCCTTGCACGGTGGTATCAGGCACTTGCGTCTCCTAGATAGTTGCCCATGGCGAAGCATCGGCTCTTATTGCGGTATGCGGGCCGTTGGTGTGAGCGTCGCGCGCATTTCCGTTACTCGAACAATAGGCGTTCGCGGACTGTCCACCTTTGCTCACAGCGCGGAAAAGCTTTGCTTGTCGGGCAGCGACACCCGCGCATCACATGACGATGCTTCGCGGGGCAGCATCGATGGATGGCGTTCGCATTGTCCGCGGCGCCGCGCGCCTCGAGTCATCGAGACGGCCAGCCGAACCGGCCGAACGGTCGCACCGGGACAACGGTGTCTGCAAGCTCGGCATGCACGGACGCGTGCGGCTTGTCGCGAATCATCGATTCAATCCTGGCTGCTTGCGTGCGCCACCGGACGATCGTCGGGCAGGCCGGAATCGGCAAACTGACCCGGCTCATCAAGCTCGAGGGCAGCCGGTTGAAGATCTCTCCGGACACGCGGGAATGGACCGACGAAGTCCCACCGCTAGCAGGCATCAGCGCGTTCAGTTAGCGACGATTGCTCGCCGTCTCGGCAGCAGCAGAATTCACCGCACCCCAACCGGGTTGTACGAGGCAATCGCCGTTCGGCTGGGTCAAGTTTCAGGAAATTGAAGATGCGACGACGCGACCCCAGTGACATGCGAGCACACCAAGGCGTTAAGCGATGAGGTCAAGGATGTGCGCCGCGCCACGAGATTCTCAAGCTAGCGATCGCACTATTTAGTTTGGCAGCACTCGACCGCCGCAAACCCTGACGTCAAGTGTCAGCTTTTTTTCGCAGTCTCACGCCGGCGGAGCCGGCGTTTTTTGCAGGACGAACCCAGGTGGAAATATTACAGCGCCTTCTTCAGCAGACGGCCCATTTCCGACGGGTTGCGCGTCACGGTGATGCCGCACGCTTCCATGATTTCCAGCTTCGCTTCGGCCGTATCCGCACCGCCCGAGATCAGCGCGCCGGCGTGGCCCATGCGCTTGCC